>NZ_JBKBQX010000001.1:0-334646 GCF_046292505.1 Tepidimonas sp.
AGTGCAGGTAGCGCACACGCACACCGTTTTCGGACAGGTAATCGGTGAGTTGTTCGGCCATGCGTTTGGTCAGCGTGGTCACCAGCACGCGCTCGTCCCGCTGCACGCGCAGGCGGATCTCCTGCAGCACATCGTCCACCTGATGGGTGGCCGGCCGCACCTCCACCACGGGATCGACGAGACCGGTGGGGCGAACCACCTGCTCCACCACCTGCGAGGAGCGACGCAGCTCGTATTCCCCCGGGGTGGCCGAGACAAAGATCACCTGCCGCATGCGTTGCTCGAATTCCTCGAACTTCAACGGCCGATTGTCCAGCGCGCTCGGCAGGCGAAAGCCGTACTCCACCAGGGTGGTCTTGCGCGCCCTGTCCCCGTTGTACATGCCGCCCAACTGGCCGATCATCACATGGCTCTCGTCCAGGAACATCAGCGCATCGCGCGGCAGGTAGTCGGTGAGCGTGCTGGGGGGCTCGCCGGGCGCGGCCCCCGACAGGTGACGCGTGTAGTTTTCGATGCCCTTGCAGTGCCCCACTTCGACCAGCATCTCCAGGTCGAAACGGGTTCGCTGCTCCAGCCGCTGGGCCTCGAGCAGCTTGCCCATGCTGACCAGTTCCTTCAATCGGGCGTCCAGCTCGTGCTTGATGCCCTCCACCGCCTGCAGCACCTGCTCGCGCGGGGTCACATAGTGGCTGCTGGGGTAGATGGTGAAGCGCGGCAGCTTGTGCCGGACCCGTCCGGTCAGCGGGTCGAACAGGGCCAGAGACTCCACCTCGTCGTCAAAGAGCTCGATGCGCACCGCCAGCTCGGAATGCTCGGCGGGGAAGACGTCGATGGTGTCGCCGCGCACGCGGAACTTGCCGCGCACGAACTCCTGCTCGTTGCGCTGGTACTGCATGCGCACCAGTTGCGCGATGATGTCGCGCTGCCCCAGCCGGTCGCCGGTGCGCAGTGTCAGGATCATGCGGTGGTAGTTCTCGGGCTTGCCGATGCCGTAGATGGCGCTGACGGTGGCGACGATGACGACATCGCGCCGCTCCAGCAGGCTTTTGGTACACGACAGGCGCATCTGCTCGATGTGCTCGTTGATCGCGCTGTCCTTTTCGATGTAGAGATCCCGCTGCGGGACGTAGGCCTCGGGTTGGTAGTAGTCGTAATAGCTGACGAAGTATTCGACCGCGTTCTTGGGAAAGAACTCGCGGAATTCGCTGTAGAGCTGCGCCGCGAGCGTCTTGTTGGGGGCAAACACGATGGCCGGCCGTCCGAGCCGCGCGATGACGTTGGCCATCGTGAACGTCTTGCCCGAGCCCGTCACCCCGAGCAGCGTCTGGAAAGCCTCGCCGTCCTGCACCCCCTCGACCAAGCGGGCGATGGCCTGCGGCTGATCGCCGGCGGGCGGATAGGGCTGATACAGCTCGAAAGGTGAGCCGGGAAAGGTCACGAACGCCCCCGGGGCGGCATGGCCGTCCTGGGTGGCAGCGTCGACGATCGTCTCGGTGGTCATGGCGGCGGGCCGCGGGCAGGCCGCGGGTAAAATTTCGGATTATCTAACCGCCCCCGAAGGACTGCACATGTCGCTTTTCTCCGCTGTCGAAATGGCCCCTCGTGATCCCATCCTGGGCCTGAACGAACAGTTTGCCGCGGACACCCGCCCCAACAAGGTCAACCTGGGCGTTGGCGTTTATTACGACGACAACGGCAAGTTGCCGCTGCTGCAATGCGTGCAGGCGGCCGAGCAGCACCTGATGGAAAAGCCCGCCCCGCGCGGCTACCTGCCCATCGACGGCATCGCGGCCTATGACAACGCCGTCAAGGCGCTGGTGTTTGGCGCCGACAGCGACGTGGTGCGCAGCGGCCGCGTGGCCACGGTGCAGGCGCTGGGCGGCACGGGCGGCCTGAAGATCGGCGCCGATTTCCTGAAAAAGCTCACCCCGGCCGCCAAGGTGCTGATCAGCGACCCGAGCTGGGAGAACCACCGAGCCCTGTTTGCCAACGCGGGCTTTGCGGTGGACACGTATACCTATTACGACGCGGCCAAGCGCGGCGTGAACGTGGATGGCATGCTGGCCAGCCTGCGCGCGGCCGAGGCGGGCACCATCGTCGTGCTGCACGCCTGCTGCCACAACCCGACCGGCTACGACCTGACGCCTGAGCAGTGGGACGCCGTCGTGGCCGTGGTGCGCGAGCGCGGCCTGGTGCCCTTCCTCGACATGGCCTACCAGGGCTTCGGTCACGGCATCGCCGAGGACGGTGCGGCGGTGGGCAAGTTCGTCGCGGCCGGACTGGACGTGTTCGTCGCCACGTCGTTCTCCAAGAGCTTCAGCCTCTACGGTGAGCGCGTCGGCGCGTTGTCGGTGGTGTGCGCCAGCAAGGACGAGGCCGAGCGCGTGCTGTCGCAGCTCAAGATCGTGGTGCGCACCAACTACTCCAACCCGCCGACGCATGGCGCCGCCGTGGTGGCCATGGTACTGAACACGCCCGAGCTGCGCGCGCTGTGGGAACAGGAGCTGGGCGCCATGCGCACCCGCATCAAGGCCATGCGCCAGCGGCTGGTGGACGGGCTGGCGGCCGCCGGCGTCCGGCAGGATATGTCCTTCATCACCCAGCAGATCGGCATGTTCAGCTACTCGGGGCTGACCAAAGAGCAGATGGTGCGCCTGCGCACCGAGTTTGGCGTCTACGGCACCGATACGGGCCGCATGTGTGTGGCTGCCCTCAACAGCCGCAACATCGACTACGTCTGCCAGTCGATCGCGGCCATCCTTTGATCCGCATGACTGTCCCCGAGGCGACGACGCCTCGGGGTTCGGCCGCATGGCGCCCTGGACGACTTCCTGCTATATTTGCTGCACTGCAACATAACCAACCGACGCCATGCTGTATCACCTGTACGAAGCCCAACGGGCGTTGATGGAGCCGTTTTCCGACTTCGCGCTGGTGACGGCCAAGCTGTTTGCCAACCCCTCCTCGCCCCTGGCGCAGACGCCGTTTTCGCAGCGTGTGGCAGCCGCCTATGACCTGCTGCACCGTCTGGGCAAGGACTACGAAAAACCCGAGTTCGGCATCCGCAGCGTGGACATCGGCGGGGTGCATGTCGTGATCCACGAGCGGGTGGAGATCGACAAACCCTTCTGTGAGTTGCGCCGCTTCAAGCGCTATTCGGACGATCCCCAGACGCTGCTGCGCTTGAAGGCGCAGCCGGTGGTGCTGATCGTGGCGCCGCTGTCGGGGCACTACGCGACGCTGCTGCGCGACACCGTGCGCACCATGCTGCGTGACCACAAGGTCTACATCACCGACTGGAAAAACGCCCGAACCGTCCCGCTGTCCGAGGGGGAGTTCCACCTCGACGATTATGTCAACTACGTGCAGGAGTTCATCCGCTACCTGCAACGGCAGTACGGCAACTGCCATGTGATGAGCGTGTGTCAGCCTACGGTGCCGGTGCTGGCCGCCGTATCGCTGATGGCCAGCCGTGGCGAAAAAACGCCGCTGTCCATGACCATGATGGGCGGCCCGATCGACGCGCGCCGCTCGCCCACCGCGGTCAACAACCTGGCCGTGCAGCGCAGCTACGAATGGTTTGAAAACAACGTGATCTACCGTGTGCCGGCGGGCTTCCCCGGCGAAGGGCGGCGCGTTTATCCGGGCTTTTTGCAGCACGCCGGATTCATTGCGATGAACCCGGACCGCCATGTCAACAGCCACTACGACTACTTCCTGCAACTGATCAAGGGCGACAACGAAAGCGCCGAGGCGCACCGCCAGTTCTACGACGAGTACAACGCGGTGCTCGACATGGACGCGAACTACTACCTGGAGACCATCCGCACGGTATTCCAGGAATTCAAGCTGGTGCACGGCACCTGGGACGTTCGCGCACCCGACGGCACGCTGGAGCGGGTGCGCCCGCAGGACATCCGGAACACGGGCCTGCTGACGGTCGAAGGCGAGCTGGACGACATTTCTGGCAGCGGGCAGACGCGCGCGGCACATGACCTGTGCACGGGCATCGAGTCCCGCGAGCAGCGTCATTTCGAAGTCGCGGGTGCCGGCCATTACGGCATCTTCAGCGGGCGGCGCTGGCGCGAGAAGGTCTACCCCGTGGTGCGGGACTTCATCCTGGCGCACCAACCGCCGGCGGGTGGCGCCGATGTGGCCGCTGCCCAGGCCGAGGCCGATTTGATGGCGTCTGCCATCCGCCAGGACGAGCCGGCGCCGACGCGCGGCCGTCGCCGCAAGACCGAACCGGGGGCATGAGCGCGGGCGACGCAAACGCCAGCGCCCCGACGCTGGCCGACCGCATCGATGCCGCCCTGCCGCAGACGCAGTGCACACGCTGCGGCTATCCGGATTGCCGCCGCTACGCGGAGGCGATTGCCCACGGTGAAGCGGACATCGACCAGTGCCCGCCGGGGGGCGAAGAAGGCGTGCACCGGCTGGCGGCACTGACCGGCCGCGCGCCCAAACCCCTGAACGCCGCCCACGGAACCGAGGGGCCGATGGGTGTGGCCGTCATCGACGAGACCTGGTGCATTGGCTGCACCCTGTGCATCAAGGCCTGTCCGACCGATGCCATCGTCGGTGCGCACAAGCGCATGCACACCGTGATCGAGCTCTACTGCACCGGCTGCGAGCTGTGCATCCCGGCGTGCCCGGTGGACTGCATCGCGATGGTCCCCATCAGCGGAGACCGGCGCGGCTGGGCCGCGTGGTCACCCCGGCAGGCCGAGCAGGCCCGCACCCGCTATCAAGCCCGGCTCGCTCGCCTGGCCCGCGCGGCCGACGAGCAGGCCGAACGCCGCTTGCGCAAAGCCGAGGCCAAGCTGGCCGACCTGCCGGCCCACTCCAAGCACACCGACCCTGCCGTTCTCGACCGCAAGCGCGCCCTGATCGAGGCGGCCATCGCCAAGGCGCGTGCAGCCCGCACCGCACCGTCTTAGTCGAGCGCGCCGGTCACCGATGGGCGGCCGCCAGCGCGCGAAAGGCCTGGATCACCTCGGGCGGGGCTTGCACCAGCTCGATCAGCACGCCCTCCCCGCCCACGGGGAACTCGTCGTTGCCTTTGGGGTGGATGAAGCAGATGTCGAAGCCCGCGGCCCCCCGGCGAATACCGCCGGGGGCAAAACGCACCCCTTGGGCGCTGAGCCAGTCGACCGCGCGCGGCAGATCGTCCACCCATAGGCCGACGTGATTCAGCGGGGTGGCGTGGACCGCGGGTTTTTTCTCCGGGTCCAGCGGCTGCATCAGATCCACCTCGACCTTGAACGGGCCGCTCCCGGTAGCACAGATGTCCTCGTCCACGTTCTCGCGCTCGCTGACGAAGGTGCCGGTCACCTCCAGCCCGAACAGGTCCACCCACAGGCGGCGCAACCGCGCCTTGTCCGGCCCGCCGATCGCGATTTGCTGGATGCCCAGCACCTGAAACGGGCGCACGCTCACTTTTCGAACTCCACGATAGGCTGATCCACGACGAGGGATTCGCCCTTGCTGGCCAACACCTTGGCCACGACACCGTCGGCCGCGGCGAACAGCACGTTCTCCATCTTCATGGCCTCGATGACGGCGACGCGCTCGCCGGCCTGCACTTTCTGACCGGGCTGGACCGCCACATCGACCAGCAGCCCCGGCATGGGGGACAGCACGTAGCGGCTCATGTCCGGTGGCGCCTTGAAGGGCATCAGCCGGTGCAGCTCCGCCATGCGGGGCGACACCACCAAGCACTCCAGCTTGGTGCCGTTGTGTTGCACGACCAGGGCCAGGGGATTGCGGGGGCTGCCGCGTTCGATCTGTGCGGTGAAGGGCTGGCCGTTGACCTCACCGGTGATGATGATGTCGTTCAGGCGCGAGGGCGAGCTGATCTTGTAGCGCTTGTCCCCCACCAGCACTGAGGCGTAGCCGGTTTCGCCCGCGAACTCGTCCACATGGACCGGGATGTGGCGGTGCTGGCCGTCGGCGGACAGGCGAATGACGGTGTAGTCTTTGCCGACCTTGACGCCGTAGCCGGGGAGCTGGCCGCTGATCGCGGCCGCCCGCTCGCGGCTCTTGCGGCGCACGAAGGCGGCCAGTGCCACCAGGAAGTCCTCGTCGTCGTGCGGCACGTCTTCGGCGCGGAAACCGCTGGCATAGTGCTGGGCGATGAAGCCGGTGTTGAAACGGCCGGCGACGAATTCCGGATGCGCCAGCAGCGCAGCCTGGAACGGGATGTTGCTGTTGATGCCGCGGATGGCAAAGCCGTTGAGCGCCTCGCGCATCTTGGCAATGGCGTCCAGGCGGTCCTTGCCGTGCACGATGAGTTTGGCGATCATCGAGTCGTAGTACATCGGGATCTCGCCGCCCTCGAACACCCCGGTGTCCACGCGCACGCCGTAGCGGTGTGCGGTGTCGGCCGCCCACATGGTCTCCTTGGGCGGTTTGAAGTGCACCAGCCGCCCGGTGGAGGGCAGGAAGTTGCGGAACGGGTCTTCGGCGTTGATGCGGCACTCGATCGCCCAGCCTTCGCGCGTGACATCGGCTTGCGTCAGCGGCAGTGGCTCGCCGGCGGCCACGCGGATCATCAGCTCCACCAGATCCAGCCCGGTGATGCACTCGGTGACCGGGTGCTCGACCTGCAGGCGGGTGTTCATCTCCAGGAAGTAAAAGCTCTGATCCTTGCCGACCACGAACTCCACGGTACCGGCGCTTTGGTACTTCACCGCTTTGGCCAGCGCCACGGCCTGCTCGCCCATGGCCTTGCGGGTGGTGTCGCTGATGAAGGGGCTGGGCGCCTCCTCGATCACCTTTTGGTGGCGGCGCTGGATGGAGCATTCGCGCTCGTTCAGGTAGATCACGTTGCCGTGCGCATCGCCCAGCACCTGGATCTCGATGTGGCGCGGCTCCTCGACGAACTTCTCAATGAAGACGCGGTCGTCGCCGAAGCTGTTGCGCGCCTCGTTGCGGCAGGAGGTGAAGCCCTCCAGCGCCTCCTTGTCGTTGAAGGCCACGCGCAGGCCCTTGCCGCCGCCGCCGGCGCTGGCCTTGATCATCACGGGGTAACCGATGCCGCGCGCGATCTCCACCGCCTGCTCGGCCGACTCGATCGGGTCGTTCCAGCCCGGGATGGTGTTGACGCCGGCCTCCTGGGCGAGCTTCTTGGAGGCGATCTTGTCGCCCATGGCCGCGATGCTGTGGTGCTTCGGCCCGATGAAGACGAGGCCCTCCTCCTCGACGCGGCGGGCGAAGTCCTCGTTTTCGGACAGGAAGCCGTAGCCGGGGTGGATGGCCTCGGCGCCGGTGGACTTGGCCGCGGCGATGATCTTGTCGGCCACCAGATAGCTCTCGCGGCTGGGCGCCGGGCCGATGCAGACGGCCTCGTCGGCCAGGCGCACATGGCGCGCCTCGCGGTCGGCCTCGGAATAGACGGCCACGGTGGCGATGCCCATCTTGCGGGCGGTGGCGATGACGCGGCAGGCGATTTCACCGCGGTTGGCAATCAGGATTTTCTTGAACATGGTGTGTGCTCCCCCCTCGCCTCACAGCGGGATGTTGCCGTGCTTGCGCCACGGGTTGTCCAGCTTCTTGTCCTTGAGCATGACGAGGCTGCGGCAGATGCGCTTGCGCGTCTCGTGCGGCAGGATGACGTCGTCGATGTAGCCGCGCTCGGCGGCGACGAACGGGTTGGCGAAGCGGCGCTTGTACTCGGCCTCGCGTTCGGCCAGCTTGGCCGGGTCCTTCTTGTCCTCGCGGAAGATGATCTCCACCGCCCCCTTGGCGCCCATGACGGCGATTTCGGCGTTGGGCCAGGCCAGGTTCACATCGCCACGCAGGTGTTTGGAGGCCATCACGTCATACGCACCGCCGTAGGCCTTGCGCGTGATGACGGTGATCTTGGGCACGGTGGCCTCGGCATAGGCGTACAGCAGCTTGGCGCCGTGCTTGATGATGCCACCGTATTCCTGCGCCGTGCCGGGCATGAAGCCGGGCACGTCGACGAAGGTGATGACCGGGATGTGGAAGGCGTCGCAGAAGCGCACGAAGCGCGCGGCCTTGATGCTGCTCTTGATGTCCAGACAGCCGGCCAGCACCAGCGGCTGGTTGGCCACGATGCCCACCGTCTGGCCGTCCATGCGCGCAAAGCCCACGATGATGTTCTTCGCGTAATCGGGCTGGATCTCGAAGAAGTCGCCGTCATCGACGGTCTTCAGGATCAGCTCCTTCATGTCGTAGGGCTTGTTGGGATTGTCCGGCACCAGGGTGTCCAGGCTCAGCTCGGCACGGTCGATCGGGTCGCCGCTTTGGCGAACGGGCGCCTTCTCCCGGTTGGACAGCGGCAGGTAGTTGAACAGACGGCGCACCATCAGCAGTGCCTCGACGTCGTTGTCGAAGGCGCGGTCGGCCACGCCGCTCTTGGTGGTGTGGGTGAGCGCTCCGCCCAGTTCCTCGGCCGTCACCTCCTCGTGCGTCACGGTCTTGACCACGTCGGGGCCGGTGACGAACATGTACGAGGTGTCCTGCACCATGAAGATGAAGTCCGTCATCGCAGGCGAATAGACCGCCCCGCCTGCGCACGGCCCCATGATGACGCTGATCTGCGGGATGACGCCGGAGGCCAGCACGTTGCGCTGGAACACCTCGGCATAGCCGCCCAGGCTGGCCACGCCCTCCTGGATGCGCGCGCCGCCCGAATCGTTGAGGCCGATGACCGGGGCGCCCACCTTCATGGCCTGGTCCATGATCTTGCAGATCTTCTCGGCGTGCGCCTCGGACAGCGCGCCGCCAAAGACGGTGAAATCCTGGCTGAAGACGAACACCAGCCGACCATTGATCATGCCGTAGCCGGTGACCACGCCGTCGCCCGGCACCTTCTGCTCGGCCATGCCGAAGTCGGTGCAGCGGTGCTCGACGAACATGTCCCACTCTTCGAACGTGCCTTCGTCGAGCAGGACTTCGATGCGCTCGCGCGCGGTCAGCTTGCCCTTGGCGTGCTGGGCGTCGATGCGCTTGACCCCACCGCCCAGGCGGGCGGCGGCGCGCTTGCGCTCGAGCTGTTCGAGTATTTCGTGCATGGTCACAGGCTCCTGTCGTTCAGGGAAGGTGAAGGGGTCGCGTCGCTGCCCAGCGGCAGGGCGTGGAAAAAGGCGGCCAGCAAGGTGCGTGCGGCGGCCGAGGCCACCATGCGCCCTGCCAGCACGTCTTCGGTGAGCTGGGGTAGGCGCTCGCGCACCGCGGCATGGTGGGCAAACGCCTCGCGCAGGCCGCTGTCGATGCGCTCCCACATCCAGGCGCGGGCCTGCCGTTGGCGGCGCGCGGCCAGCCGTCCGTTGGCCTGCTGCAGGCGCCGGTAATCGCTGACTGCCTGCCAGAAGGCATCCACCCCGCGGCCCTGCAGGGCGCTGAGCTGGATGACGCGCGGGTGCCACAGTGTCTCGTCGTGGTGGGCCGTCTCCGGCCGTCCATGCAGGCCCAGCAGGCGCAGCGCCGACGTGATCTGGGCCTGGGCGCGCATGGCGGCGTCGGGGTCGAGATCGGCCTTGTTGATGACGACCAGATCCGCCAGCTCCATGATGCCCTTCTTGATCGCCTGCAGGTCGTCGCCGGCGTTGGGCAGCTGCAGCACGCAGAACATGTCGGTCATGTCGGCCACGGCCGTTTCGCTCTGGCCGACGCCGACCGTCTCGACGATCACGATGTCGTAGCCCGCCGCTTCGCAGACCAGCATGGCTTCGCGCGTCTTGGCCGCCACGCCACCCAGGTTGCCGCCGCTGGGACTGGGCCGGATGTAGGCATGCTCATGCACGGAGAGATGCTCCATGCGCGTCTTGTCACCGAGGATAGAGCCGCCCGAGACGCTGCTGCTCGGATCCACCGCCAACACGGCAACGCGGTGCCCCTGCCCGATCAGGTACAGCCCCAGCGCCTCGATGAAGGTGCTTTTGCCCACGCCGGGCACACCGCTGATGCCCAGACGAAACGCCTGCCCCGTGTGCGGCAGCAAGGCGTTGAGCAGGGCGTCGGCCTCGCGCCGGTGGTCGGGCCGCGTGGACTCCAGCAGCGTGATCGCCTTGGCCATCGCCCGCCGCTTTTGGGGGGGCGTGCCGTGCAGCACGTCGGCCAGAAGGCGGGATGCTTGCAGCGCGCTCATGCCGCCCAGTTCTCCAGCTTCAGGCCGTCGATGCGCTCGAATTCGCGGGTGTTGTTGGTGACCAGCACCGCATCCAAGGCCAGAGCCTGGGAGGCGATGAGCAAATCCAACTCGCCAATGGGCTGGCCCAGCCTTTTGAGCCGCGTTTTGTGCTGCGCGAAGTGCCACATGGCGGATGCGTCCCACGGCACCACTGTGATGAGCCGCATAAAACCTTCCAACGCCAGCCGGTTTTGCTCCACACGCGTGCTGTGCTCGACGCCGTAGGCCAGCTCCGCCGCCACCAGTGCCGAGATGGCCAACTCATGGGGCTCAACTGCACGAAACCTGGCCGTGACCGCGGGGTAGCGCCTCGAAATGAAGTAGGCGCAGATGTTGGTGTCCAGGAAATACATGCCCATCAGTCCAGGCGCACCGGATCACCCAGCCCTGAGCGGTCGCGCTCGATGTGTTCGGGCATGCCCTCAAAACCGTCGAGCACCCTTTCCATCGCAGCCCACCATTCGTCTTTGCGCGTCAACTTGGGCCTCAAAACAACGGCATCGCCCACCTTTTCAATGGTGACTTCCGCCGTGTCAAACCGAAACGCCTTGGGCAGGCGCACGGCCTGGCTGCGGCCGGTGGTAAACACTTTGGCAGTGGCAACTGGGGGGGTCATGGCTCGCCTCCTTTGATTGAGTACATATTAAAAATATATACCCAAACCACCCATCACGCGGCACCCGCTGAGGCCACCGCCCTCTTGATGTGCTCCAGCACATCCTTGGCGCTGGCTGGGATGGGGGTGCCGGGGCCGTAGATGCCCTTCACCCCGGCGTCGTAGAGGAATTCGTAGTCCTGCCGAGGGATGACGCCCCCCACGAAGACGATGATGTCGTCGGCGCCCTGATCTTTCAGCGCCTGAATGATGGCGGGCACCAGCGTCTTGTGGCCGGCCGCCAGCGTCGAAATACCGACCGCATGCACGTCGTTCTCGATGGCTTGGCGCGCGCACTCCTCGGGGGTCTGGAACAGCGGGCCGATGTCGACGTCGAAACCCAGGTCGGCGTAGGCCGTGGCCACCACCTTGGCGCCCCGGTCGTGTCCATCCTGGCCCAGCTTGGCGATCATCACGCGCGGGCGGCGGCCGTGCTGTTCGGCAAATGCAGCGATTTCCTGCTGGAGCTTTTCCCACCCTTCGGCGGAGTCGTAGGCGGCGGCATACACCCCGGTCACCTTTTGTGTATCGGCGCGGTGGCGCCCGAAGACTTTTTCCAGCGCGTCGGACACCTCGCCGACGGTGGCCCGCAGGCGAATGGCCTCGACGCTGAGCGCCAACAGGTTGCCCTGACCCGTGCGCGCGCACTCGGTCAGCGCATCCAGCGCACGTTGCACGGCGGCGGCGTCGCGCGTGGCGCGGATGCGCTGCAACCGCGCGATCTGCGCCTCGCGCACTTTCAGGTTATCGACTTCGAGAATCTCGACCGGGTCCTCTTTGGCCAGCTTGTACTTGTTGACGCCGACGATGACGTCCTTGCCGCTGTCGATGCGCGCCTGCTTCTCGGCGGCGCTGGCCTCGATCTTGAGCTTGGCCCAGCCGCTGGAGACGGCCTGCGTCATCCCGCCCATGGCATCGACTTCTTCGATGATGGCCCAGGCCTTGTCCGCCATGTCCTGGGTGAGCTTTTCCATCATGTACGAGCCGGCCCAGGGGTCGATCACACTGGTGATGTGCGTCTCTTCCTGCAGGATCAGCTGCGTGTTGCGCGCGATGCGGGCACTGAACTCGGTGGGCAGCGCGATCGCCTCATCGAAACTGTTGGTGTGCAGGCTCTGCGTGCCGCCGAACACCGCCGCCATCGCCTCGATGGTGGTGCGCACGATGTTGTTGTAGGGGTCCTGCTCGGTCAGCGACCAGCCGCTGGTCTGGCAGTGGGTGCGCAGCATCAGGCTCTTGGGGTTCTTGGCACCGAAGCCTTTCATGATGCGGCACCACAGCAGGCGCGCGGCGCGCATCTTGGCGATCTCGAGATAGAAGTTCATCCCGATCGCCCAGAAGAAGCTCAGCCGCCCGGCGAACTCGTCGACATCCAGCCCCTTGGCCAGCGCGGTCTTGACGTACTCCTTGCCGTCGGCCAGCGTGAAGGCCAGCTCCAGCGCCTGGTTGGCGCCCGCCTCCTGCATGTGGTAGCCGGAGATGCTGATCGAGTTGAACTTGGGCATGTGTCGCGCCGTGTACTCGATGATGTCGCCGATGATGCGCATCGAGGGTTCGGGCGGGTAGATGTAGGTGTTGCGGACCATGAACTCCTTGAGGATGTCGTTCTGGATGGTCCCCGAGAGCTGGTCCTGCGCCACCCCCTGTTCCTCGGCCGCGACGATGTAGCCCGCCAACACGGGCAGCACCGCGCCGTTCATCGTCATCGACACGCTGACCTTGTCCAGTGGAATCCCGTCGAACAGGATCTTCATGTCCTCCACGCTGTCGATGGCGACGCCCGCCTTGCCGACGTCGCCGACCACGCGCGGGTTGTCGCTGTCGTAGCCGCGGTGCGTGGCCAGATCGAAGGCGACGCTGACCCCCTGCCCGCCAGCGGCCAGCGCCTTGCGGTAGAAGGCGTTGGACTCCTCCGCCGTGGAGAAGCCCGCATATTGCCGAATGGTCCACGGACGCACCGCGTACATGGTCGCCTGCGGCCCGCGGATGAACGGCTCGAAGCCCGGCAGCGTGTCCGTGTACGGCAAGCCCTGCAGATCGGCAGCGGTGTACAGCGGCTTGACCGTGATGCCCTCGGGCGTGACCCAATGGAGCTGCTCGATCGAGCCGCCCTTGAGGGATTTGCGGGCGGCGGCCTCCCAGTCGGCGAGCGTGGCGGTGCGGAATTCGGTGTTGGACATGGAACCCCCGAGGTCGGCAGGTGGATGACGGTCGGTGCGGCGCGGGCGCACGTGGTGCGCAATCCCGCGCAAACCGATGCGATGATGGCGCAAACGCCGGACAACGCCGAGTGTAACGCATTCATAATTATTGATGCAGAATCTCTCTGACGCTATCATCGCGCCCATGACTGCCGTTCCCCTGCTGTCGCGCGCACTGTACGAGGAAGTGGCCGAGCTGCTGCGCCAACGCATCTTCAGCCGCGAACTGCCCCCCGGCGCCTGGATCGACGAACTCAAAATCGCCGAGGAGCTGGGCATCAGCCGAACGCCCTTGCGCGAGGCGATCAAGGTGCTGGCGGCCGAGGGGCTGGTGACGATGAAGGTGCGCCGCGGCGCCTACGTGACCGAGGTGTCGCAGCAGGACTTGCGCGAGGTGTACGAGCTGCTGGCGCTGCTGGAGGCGGACGCCGCCGAATCCGCCTGCTGGCGCGCCACCGACGAGGACCTTGCCGCGCTGGAGCGGATGCACACCGATCTGGAAGCCGCCGCCGACCCCGAGACGGGGTCACGCGAGCGGTTTTTCGAGCTCAACGAGGCGTTTCACTTGCGTCTGCTCGATCTCGGACAAAACCGCTGGCGCAAGCAACTCGTCAACGACCTGCGCAAGGTCATGAAACTCAACCGCCACGGCTCGCTGTTCAAGCAGGGGCGCATCGCCGAGTCGCTGGCCGAACACCGCGCCATCCTGGACGCCTTGCGCCGGCGCGACGCCGCCGGGGCCGCGCAAGCGGTGCGGGTGCACTTTGCCAACGGGTTGCAGGCGGCGGTGTGAACAAGGGCGCGCGCCGGGCGCGCATCACGCGGCGCTGGAGGCAGGGGCGCGCAGCGCCGAGCGGGCGAGTTCGGCCACCTCGTGCGGCGGCCGGCGTTTGAGCCGGTGATCGCTCCAGACTTGGCGCCAGCGCCTCGCCCCCGGCTGGCCGTGGCGCAACCCCAGCATATGGCGCGCGATGGCGTACCAGCCGCCGGGCAACGACGGCCCTTCGCGCGCCATGTAGTCCACCATGCGCGCCTCCACCGTGTCGCGGTCGGGCACGGCGTGTGGCGCGCCAAAGTACGCCGCGTCCCACGAGGCCAGCCACCACGGGTTGTGGTAGGCCTCCCGGCCCACCATCACCCCGTCGACCTGGGCCAGGTGCTCCGCCACTTGGGCGTCGGTGGTGATGCCGCCGTTGATGGCGATCGTCAAATGCGGAAAGTCGCGCTTGAGCAGATGAACCACCTCGTAGCGCAGCGGCGGCACGGTGCGGTTCTCGGCGGGGCTGAGGCCATCGAGCCAGGCGTTGCGCGCGTGCACGATGAAGACCTCGCAGCCGGCCTGCGCCACCGTGCCGACGAAGTCGCGCACGAAGCCGTAATCCTCCACCCGGTCGATGCCGATGCGGTGCTTGACCGTCACGGGCACGCGCACGGCGTCGCGCATCGCGCGCACGCAGTCGGCCACCAGGCGCGGGTGCTCCATCAGGCAGGCGCCGAACGCGCCGCGCTGCACGCGCGGACTGGGGCAGCCGCAGTTGAGGTTGATCTCGTCGTAGCCCCAGGCCTCGCCCATGCGGGCCGCCACGGCCAGCTCGCGCGGGACATTACCGCCGAGTTGCAGCGCCACCGGATGCTCTTCCGCCCCAAAGCGCAGATGGCGCGCGACATCGCCGTGCAGCAACGCGCCGGTGGTGACCATCTCGGTGTACAGGCGCGTATGGCGGGTGAGCTGGCGGTGAAACCAGCGGCAGTGGCGATCGGTCCACTCCATCATCGGCGCGACGCTCAGGCGCCAGGGGTTGTGGCCAGGGTTGGGCAGCGACTCACTCATGGGGCGGCGATTATCCCCGACGCCAAGAAAAACGCCCGCCAGAGGCGGGCGCTGGGGCGGTTCGCGATGGCGCTCAGGCCCGTCAGCCCATATGCAGACCGCCGTTGCATGAGAAATCAGCCCCGGTGGTGAAGCCCGCATCGTCGCTGGCCAGCCAAGCGACGATGGAGGCGATTTCGCGCGGCTCGCCCAGGCGCTTGACGGGGATGGTGGCGATGATTTTTTCCAGCACGTCGGGGCGGATGGCCTTGACCATGTCCGTGGCGATGTAGCCCGGGCTGACGGTGTTGACGGTCACGCCCTTGGAGGCCAGCTCCTGCGCCAGGGCCATGGTGAAGCCGTGCATACCCGCCTTGGCCGCCGAGTAGTTGGTCTGGCCAGCCTGCCCCTTCTCGCCGTTGACGGACGAGATCTGGATGATGCGCCCCCAGCCCCGTTCGACCATGTCCGGCACGACCTGTTTGGTGACGTTGAACATGGAGGTCAGGTTGGTGTTGATGACGGCGTCCCAGTCCTCCTTGGTCATCTTGAGGAACAGGCGGTCGCGCGTGATGCCGGCGTTGTTGACCAGCACATCGATCGGGCCATGCTCGGCCTTGGCCTTGGTGAAGGCCTGGACCGTGGAATCCCAGTCGCCGACGTTACCCACGCTGGCATAAAAGGTGTAGCCGAGCGCCTTTTGCTCGTCCAGCCACTTTTGATAGTCGCGCGTGGGGCCGCAGCCGGCGATGACTTTGAAACCCGCATTGGCGAGCGCCTGACAAATGGCGGTGCCGATGCCGCCCATGCCGCCGGTGACGTATGCGACGCGTTGTTGACTCATGAAACTGCTCCTCTGTGTGTTGGACGTGGGTGGAGTGGCAAAAACCAGGGGACGGTGGACTCAGCGCTCGACGCACAGCGCCACGCCCATGCCGCCGCCGATGCACAGCGCGGCCAGGCCCTTGCGGGCGTCGCGGCGCTGCATCTCGTGCAGCAGCGTGACCAGCACGCGACAGCCAGAGGCACCGATCGGGTGGCCCAGCGCGATGGCGCCGCCGTTGACGTTGACCTTGGCCGGATCGACCCCGAGCGCCTGGTTGACCGCGCAGGCCTGGGCGGCGAAGGCCTCGTTGAGCTCGAACAGGTCGACGTCGGCCACCGACCAGCCGGCGCGCGCCAGCGCCTTTTGCGAGGCCGGCACCGGGCCCATGCCCATGGTGGCCGGATCCAGCCCGCTGGTGCCGAAGCTGGCGACGCGCGCCAGCGGCTGCAAGCCGAGTTGCGCGGCTCTGGAGGCCTTCATGACCATCACGGCAGCCGCGCCGTCGTTGATGCCGCTGGCGTTGCCGGCGGTCACCGTGCCGGCCTTGTCGAAGGCGGGCTTCAGGCCCGCCAAGGCCTCGGCGCTGGTCTTGCGGTTGAGGTACTCGTCGGTGTCGAAGACGAGCGGATCGCCCTTGCGCTGCGGGATCGTCACCGGCACGATCTCGTCCTTGAACTTGCCAGCGTCCTGCGCGGCGGCAGCGCGGCGCTGGCTCTCCAGCGCGAGCGCGTCTTGCATCTCGCGCGTGATGCCGTGGGCCTTGGCGACGTTTTCGGCCGTGATGCCCATGTGGTACTGGTGGTAGACGTCCCACAGGCCGTCGACAATCATCGAGTCGATCATCTTCCAGTCGCCCATGCGCTGGCCCTCGCGGCTGCCCATCAGCACGTGCGGAGCGAGCGACATGTTCTCCTGCCCGCCGGCGATGACGACCTCGCTGTCGCCCCAGGCCACCGCCTGCGCGGCCAGCATCACGGCCTTCAGGCCCGAGCCGCACACGGCGTTGATGGTCAGCGCCGGGGTTTCCTTGGGCACGCCAGCCTTCATCGCGGCCTGGCGCGCCGGGTTCTGGCCACAGCCGGCCGCCAGCACCTGGCCCATGATGACCTCGCCGACCCGCTCGGCCGGCACGCCGGTGCGCTCCAGCAGGGCGCGGATCACGGTGGCGCCGAGATCCATCGCAGGGGTCTTGGCGAGCGTGCCGCCGAACTTGCCGATGGCGGTGCGCACGGCACCGACGATGACGATGTCGTCCATAGAAATCATCCTTTCGCTGCGGAGGTGACGGGGGTGAGCGGGGTGGTGACGAGCGTGGCCAGGGCCTCGTCGGCCTTGACGCGCACATAGCGACCGGGGGCCGGCTCGATCGGGCGGTAGCGGCGGTTGCCGTAGCTGCGCGGAGCCGGGATCTGGCGGCCGCCGTGGGCTGCCAGCCACGGCGCCCAGTCGGTCCACCAGCTGCCCTTGTGCTCGGTGGCGGCGGCGATCCAGTCGTCCACCGATTCGGGAAAGTGCCCTTCGGGCCCGGTCCAGAAACTGCGCTTGCCCTTGGAGGCCGGGTTGATGACGCCGGCGATGTGCCCCGAGGCGCCCATGACAAAGCGCATCGGCCCCCCGAGGTGACGCGTGGTGGCGTAGGCGCCGCCGATCGGCACGATGTGGTCCTCGCGCGAGCCGTAGATGTAGGCCGGGATGTCGATCGCGCCCAGGTCCACCGGCACGCCGCAGACGGTCAGCTTGCCGGGCTGGCAGAGTTCATTCTGCAGGTAGGTGTGGCGAAGGTACCACGCGTACCACTTGCCCGGCAGGTTGGTGCTGTCGCTGTTCCAGTAC
The DNA here is from genome assembly GCF_046292505.1 of Tepidimonas sp. Classification (GTDB taxonomy): domain Bacteria; phylum Pseudomonadota; class Gammaproteobacteria; order Burkholderiales; family Burkholderiaceae_C; genus Tepidimonas. The sequence continues at coordinate 17,485 of NZ_JBKBQX010000001.1, forward strand.
AGCAGGTCGAACGGCGGCGGTGTCTCGCCCTTGAGGTAGTTTCCGACGACGTAGTTCCAGACCAGGTCGTTCGGGCGCAGGAAGCTGAAGGTGGTGGCCAGATCCCGCCCGGGCAGCAGCCCGCCGTGCGCGTACTGCAGCTCGCGCAGCGCGACGAAGGCCTCGTCGATGAAGACGTCGAGCACCCCGGTGTCGGTGAAGTCCAGCAGCGTGGTCAGGAAGGTGACGCTTTCGACCTTGCGCTCGCCACGCGCGGCCAGCACCGCCAGCGCCGTGCCCAGCATCGTGCCGCCGACGCAGAAGCCCAGCGTGTTGATGGTGTCGGCCTTGCCGATCTCGCGCACGACGTCGATGGCGCGGATGACGGCGTCGTCGATGTAATCGTCCCAGGTGGCCTGCGCGAGCGTCGCATCCGGGTTGCGCCAGCTGATGACGAAGGTGCGGTGGCCCTGCTCGACCGCGAAGCGCAGGAAGGAATTGTCCGGCTGCAGGTCGAGGATGTAGTACTTGTTGATGCACGGCGGCACGACGAGGAACGGCCGCTCGTGCACCTTGGCGGTCAGGGGCTTGTACTCGATGAGCTGGAACAGCGCGTTCTCGTAGACCACCTGCCCTTCGGTGGTGGCCACGTTGCGCCCGACCTCGAAGGCGTTGTGATCCGTCATGGAGACGAACCCCTGCTTCATGTCGTGGAGCAGGTTTTGCACGCCCTTGGCGATGCTCTCGCCCTGGGTGTCCAGGGCTTTTTGCTGGGCCTCGGCGTTGAAGGCGAGGAAGTTGCTCGGGGCGGTGGCGTCGATCCACTGCTGCACCGCAAACCGGAGGCGCGCCTTGGTTTTCGCGTCGGCCTGCACGGCCTCGGCCATGCGCATGAGCGTGCGGGCGTTGAGCAGGTACAGCGCTGCGCTGTACGCCGCAACGGGGTTGCGCGCCCAGGCATCGGCCGCAAAGCGCCGATCCTCGCGCGGTGGCTGGATCTGCAACCCCTGCTGCCAGAGTTCACCCGCCTCGCGAAGGTAGTCCCGCTGGATCTCGGCCCAGGCGCCGGGGTCCAGTTGCACCGCCGAGCCCACCAGACGACGCAACAGGTCTGACAGACCCCCGACCTGACCCCAGCCCGGCCCGGCAGCACCCGCCGCGGCCGCAAAGGCCGGTTGCCCGCCCCCTTGCAGGGCCGCCTGCACCGCCTGCGTCCATTGCTGGAAGGCCTGTTGCGACCATTCGATCCAGGACGATTGACCGTCGGTGCGGAATTGCGTCATGCGCGTGTCTCCTGTCGGTATTACGCCGTTATCGTAACGCGCTCGGCCGTCGTTTCGATGACAATCGGGGCCATGCCGCGTTCGGGCTTACCCGGGGAACGTTGCGCCGCGCCACGGGATGGATGCAGTGTCGCAGCAACGCCTTCCATGACGCTGACACCGCGAGGCTTCCGTCGCCCGGATCGGTCATTCGACACCCACTCGAGTCCAGCGCCGATGTATCTCGTCCTTCTTGCCTGGGGTTATGTCGTCGTCATGATGGCGATCGCCGAGGCCTTGAGTCCGCAGGGCACGGTGTTGGGTGCGTTTTTCACGTTGCTGCTGTACGGCTTGGGCCCGATGGCGCTGGCGATCTATGTCATGGGCACACCCCTGCGGCGCAAAGCGCGGCGCCGGCAGGCCGCCACGGCCAGCGGTTCAGGCGCGCCAGATGGCCGCGCCGAGCCGCCCGCTGTGCCCCAGGAACCGCGCATCCCGCCGGTGCGAGAAGAACCGTGAGGGGTTGCCGACCGTGCACCAGGGAGCGGTCCCGTCGTTGCCCGTGACGGGGCCAAAGCCCAGCCGCGCCAGGCGGCGTCGTGCCAGCCCCGGCAGATCGGCCAGCCACCGGTCGGCGTTTTGCGCAGAGGGCCGAAACGCCTCGGCATCGCTGGCGCACGCCGCCACGAAGGCGTCCCGCACGTCGCTCCCGACTTCGAAGGCCTGCGGGCCGATCGCCGCACCGATCCACACCCGGATCGTGCGTCGGCGCTCGGGGTCTTGGGCGGCTGGCCAGTGAGCGCACAGGGCTTCGAGCACCCCGTGTCCGTCGTGACCCGCCAGCCCACGCCAGCCCGCGTGGACCGCGGCCACCGATTGTCCGTTTGGGGCGGCCAGCAGGATGGGCAGGCAGTCGGCCACCAAAACGGTGCAGGCCACCCCACGCGCGTCGGTCCAGCAGGCGTCGGCCTCGGTGCCGTCTGGCGTTGCCGCGTCGAGCCGCACCACCCGCGTGCCGTGGACTTGCCGCAAAAAGACCGGCCGCCCCCCCAGAGCCCGTGCCCACTGCGCGCGGTTGCGGGCTACGGCATCGGGCGCATCCCCGACGTGATCGCCCAGATTCAGCGACGCCCACGGCCCGACCGACACGCCGCCGGCCCGGGTGCTCATCCAGCCCTGCGCGCCGGGGCCCACGTCGGCCGCCAGGCCGATCAATCCCCCACGAACCACCTCGGTGGGCCGGGTGGCGCCGGCCTCATTCGGCATCGGGGCAGCGCGACGGGTGCGCGCGTTGGAAGGCGTCGAGTTGCATGCAACGCTCGAACACCGCCAGCGTCAGCGGGATGCCCTCGTACGCCAGGCCGAAACGCCGCCCGTTGACGATCTGCGGCACCAGGCAGCAGTCGGCCAGCGTGGGCGTGTCGCCATAGGAGTACACCGAGGGCGGCAAGCCCAGACGGGCGCGCTCCTGTGCCAAATCTTGCAGACGGCGTTCGTAGGCGCGCAGGCCCTCCATCACCCAATGGTTGTACCAGTCGGTGCGCTGCTGCTCCGAAAGGCCCAGCGGCCCGGCCAGGTATTTGAGGATGCGCAGGTTGTTGATCGGGTGGATTTCACAGGCGATGGTCTGCGCCAGCGCCCGCACCCGCGCGCGGCCGAGCGGATCGCGCGGCAGCAGCGGCGGCTCGGGGTGGGTTTCGTCCAGATATTCGATGATGGCCATCGACTGGCTTAAGCGCGAATGGTCGGGATCGCCCTCCACGTCGAGCACCGGCACGAGCGAATCGGGGCTGAGGGCGCGGTAGGCGTCGCCGTGCTGCTCCCCTTTGGCCAGGTGCACGGGGATGTACTCGTAGTCGAGTCCTTTGAGGTGCAGGGCGATGCGCACGCGGAACGAGGTGCCGGAGCGGAAGTAGTTGTAGAGCTTCATGAATCGACGACGGGGGAAGGCGACAGCCCCGCAGTCTAGCGGCTGTGTCGCCACCCGGGCAAACCCCGATGAACCGCATCGGGGCAATCGCCTCCAAGCGCGTACACTGCGACGCGTGCAAGCGCCGCCGAAATGCCGGTCCGTGCGGCAGGCGTGGCGCTTCGATCACTTTCGTCGTTGCCTGGAGTTCGATGCCATGATCCACCGCCGCACCGTGCTGAAGTCGGGTGCCGCCGCCGCGCTGGGCGCCCCCGGCCTGATCGGTTTTGCGCAGCAGAGCGTCACGCTCAAGTTCCACACCTTCATGTCGCCCACCTCCAACGTGTGGCTGAACATGCACAAGGCGTGGATGGACAAGGTGGGGAAAGAGTCGGGCGGGCGCATCAAGTTCGAGGCCTACCCTGCGATGCAGCTCGGCGGCTCGCCGGTGCAGTTGTACGACCAGGCCAAAGATGGGGTGGTCGATATCGTGTGGACGCTGCCGGGCAACACCCCGGGGCGCTTTCCGCGCACCGAGGTGTTCGAGCTGCCTTTCATGATGACGAACGCCGAAGCCACCTCCAAAGCGTTTTGGGAGTTCGTCCAGACCAAGGCGGCCGACGAGTACCGCGACATCCACCCGATCGCCTTTCAGGTGCACGGCCCCGGCATGTTCCATGTCAAGACGCGCCTGATCACGCAACCGGATGATTTGCGCGGCCTCAAGATGCGCGGCCCGACGCGCCAGATCACGAAGATGCTGGGCTATCTGGGCGCCACCCCAGTCGGCATGCCGCTGCCGCAAATCCCCGATGCGCTGTCCAAAGGCGTCATCGACGGCTGCGTCATCCCCTGGGAAGTGGTGCCCTCGGTCAAGGTGCACGAGCTGGTGAACAACCACAGCGAATTCGACCCCAAGGGCGGCGCGCTGTACACGACGACCTTCGTCATGGGGATGAACAAGGCGCGCTACGCCTCGCTGCCGCCCGACCTCAAGAAGGTGATCGACGCCAACTCGGGGTTGGAGACGTCCGCCTTCCTGGGGCGCACCCAGCAAGCGGGCGACACGCCGGCGCGCAAGCAGGCCGTGGACCGCGGCAACAAAATCCACACCATCGGGCAGGCCGAGGCGCAGGAATTCCGCCGCAAGGCCCGCCAGGTGGAAGTCGAGTGGGTGCAGGACATGGACAAGCGCGGCCTCAATGGCCGCGAGCTGCTGGACACCGCCCGCAAGCTGATCGAGAAGCACACCAAGGCCTAAGCCCGCCCTGCCCCGCCCCGGCGCGTCGGGTGGGGCGGCACTACACTTGGGCGCATGTTTCGCAGTCCCATCCGGTTTTGTCGTGCCTGTGCGGCGGCGGTGGAGCATCGCATTCCCGACGACGGGGACACCCGCGTGCGGGCGGTGTGCCCCTCGTGCGGCACCATCCACTACGAAAACCCCCTCAACGTCGTGGGGACGGTTCCCTATTGGGGGCAGGACGGCGCCCAGGTGTTGCTGTGCCGGCGCGCCATCGAGCCGCGCTGGGGCAAGTGGACGCTACCGGCCGGCTTCATGGAACTGGGTGAAACGACCGAGCAAGGCGCCCTGCGCGAGACGGTGGAGGAAGCGGGCGCGCAGATTGCGCTGGAGGGCTTGTTCACGCTGCTCAACGTTGCGCGGGTGGGGCAGGTGCACATCTACTACCGGGCGCGCCTGTTGAGCGATCGCTTCGATCCCGGGCACGAGACGCTGGAGGCGCGGCTGTTCCACGAACACGAAATCCCATGGGAGGAACTCGCCTTCCGCACGGTCCACGAGACGCTGCGCCGCTACTTCGATGACCGCCGCAAGGGGTGTTTCGGCGTGCACACCGGCGACATCGCCTGATGGGCCGAGCGGGCAGCCCGCGCGGAATCAGACCTCACGGCGGTAGCTGCGCGCGAGAGCTTCGAGCTGGTCCGGCGGCATCGGGCGACCGATCAGGTAGCCCTGCACCTGGGTGACACCGATGGCCTCCAGAAAATCGCACTGACGCTGGTTTTCCACGCCTTCCGCGATGATCTCCACCCCCAAGGACTGCCCCAGGGCGACCACTGCCCGCACGATGGCGCGGTCGGCGCGTCCGCGCGTGATGTGGGTGACGAACGCCCGGTCGATCTTGATCGCATCGATGGGGAACTGCAGAGCATACGCCAGCGACGAGTGGCCGACCCCGAAGTCGTCGATGGCCACCATGACCCCGGCGTCACGGCAGCGGTGCAGCAGGCGGATCGCATGATCGACGTCCTGCATGGTGAGACTTTCGGTGATTTCCAGCTCGATGCATCCAGGCGAAACACCGGACGACTGCAGCGCGGACTGGATGTGCTCCATCAGCGACGGGGCCAGAAACTGCCGCGGCGACAGGTTGATGCCCACCCGCAAAGGCAGCCCGGCGCGCTCCCAGGCGGCAGCCTGTTGCGCGGCGCTGGCCAGCACCCATGCCCCGACGTCGATGATCGATCCTGACTCCTCCAGCAGCGGCACGAACTCCGCCGGTGACACCTCGCCCCATTCCGGGCTGCGCCAACGGATCAAGGCCTCGCAGCCGACGATGCGCCCGGAGGCAAAATCCATCTGCGGCTGATAGGCCAGGTAGAACTCCTGCCGCTCCAAGGCCCGGTGCAGCGCCTGCTCGAATGCCAGGAGCCGCTGGCGGCGCTGCGACAGCGCATCATCGGCCTCGGCCCCCAGATCGTCTCGCCCTTGGGCGCGGGCGCGGCGCTGCGCCTCTTGCGCCAGGGTCAGCAGCGGCTCCGCCTCGTGGCCGTGGGTGGGGCAGACGGCCCAGCCGGCGCTGAACGGCACCACCAGTTCCTGCTGTTCCAGATGCACCGGCTGTCGCAGGGTCTGTAGCACACGTTGGAAAACGGCTATGGCGGCTGTACTGTCGTTGGCCTGGATCGCGACCGCGAACTCATCACCACCGACACGAGCCACTTCGAGCACGGTTCCGGCGTCCTGGTGGTGCTTCAGGCGCTGGCCCCACAGCGCCAGCAGACGGTTGGCCCCGCCCTCCCCCAAACTTTCGTTGAAGCGCGCAAAGCGGTGGATGTCGATGGTGCCGATGAGCAGGACGCGGTCGCTTTTGACGCGCAACGCCTCGATGCGCTCGGCTGCGCGGCGCAGAAACAGTCGGCGATTGGGCAAACCCGTGGTCTCGTCGTGCAGCGCGAGGTAGTCGACCAACGCCTCGGTGCGGCGGATGCCCGTCAAATCCTGGAATACGCCGAACACGCGGTCGGCGTCCTCCCCTTGCAGGCCCCGCTCGCCCACCACGCGCAAAATGCAGTCCGACGACCGCAAGTGGATGCGAAACTCCAGGTCCAGGCGCGCACCGACATCGCGCGCACGCTCCATGGCATGGTGTAGCCGCTGCCGGTCATCCGGGTGGACGCGGGTCAGAAACTCCTCGCGCGGCACGCTGTCTTGCGCGCGAATGCCGGCCAGCGGCTCGAACTCCTCGCTCCAGCTCAAGCGGTCGCTGGACAGCAGCCACTCCCAATACCCCAACCCGGCGATGCGGCGTACCGACAGCTCGCGCAGCCGCGCACGCCGCACTTCGCGCGTCAGGTTGCCGGCGCGCAGGGCGTAGCGCACACGCTCGCGCAGCAACGGCCAACTGATGGGCTTGGTGATGAAATCCGTCGCCCCGGCCTCGAAGGCGGTCTCGATCGACGCAATGTCGTCGGCGGCCGTCAGCATGACGATGGGCAGTGCGTCATCCGCCAGCAGCACCCGGATTTGTGCACACGCCGCATGGCCGTCCAGCCCCGGCATCATGACGTCCATCAGGATCAGATCGGGCCGCTCGGTCTGCACGGCGGCGACCGCCTCGTGTCCGTCGCCCGCCTCCAGGATGCGATAGCGCTCGCGCGCCAGCACGGCGCGCACCACGGCCCGGGTGGCGCGATCGTCGTCGACGACCAGCACGGTCGCGACTGGCGCCTCGGGCGCCGGGGCCATCTGTGGTGGGCTGGATGTGGCCGCAGGAAGGTCCAAGGTGTTCATCGTCAGCGAGGGCGCCCGCACGGGTGGGCAGGCTCACCCCGTACAATAGCATCGACCGGGAGCCCCCGGTTGGGCGACACCGGTTTTTTCCATGACCTCCCCGCTGATCAACTCCGCCAACCTCGACGAGCTGCTGTCTCTGCTGGGGGACGAGTTTCGCGATATCACTCGGCTGTTCGTCGAGCAGCTCGAGGGCGAGCTGGCGGACCTGCGCGCGGCGCGGGCCGCGCAGGATTGGCAGGCACTGTATCGCCGCGCGCACGCGCTCAAAGGCAGCAGCGGCAACATGGGCGCCACCGCGCTGTCCGAATCGGCCGCGCGCCTGGAGCGGGCTGCACGCGATGGTGACGCGGATGGGGTCGAGCGGGAGATAGCCGCCATCGAGCTCTTGGCACCTCAGACGGTACAGGCGCTGCGGGCTGGTCGCTACGTGTGACAGGCCCGCACCCGCCGTTCAACTGAACAGGCGGCGGGCATCGGGCGACCCGGCAGGGAATGCCCGCTCCTCCAGAGCCTCGTAGAGCTGCTCGAGCTCACCGCCGATGCGGTCCAGCGCTTCGGTGTCCAGCAACTGCCCCGCCTCATCCGTCACCCAGCCGTCCATCGAGGCGGCCAGCGCCGTGGACAGTTCGCGCAAGCGCTGATAGGGGCGCTCCTCGCGCGGCACATGGGTGGCTTCGAGGGTCAAGCGGACTTCGCGCAACACGGCGAGTTCGGGGTCGTCGGCCAACGCGGCCTGGGTTTCGAACCGCAGCACCAGCAGTGGCGCCCCCCCGGGCTGGGTGGCCGGCAATACCATGCGGCCCGGCAGGGCCCCGGGCACGAAGCCCAGACGGCCCGCGTGCTGCGCCACGTAACCCGGGCTCCAGGCGGCGCGCTGCGCCCGCAGGGTGAAGGTGAGCTGGGCGTCGTGCACGGCGGCGAACTGGTCCAGTTCGCGGGCTTGCTGCACGACGGCCATCATGTCGGGAAAATCCGCCACGCCCAACAGGTGCTCGGCCCAGGCTTCGAGCTTTTGGACGAATTCGGAGTACTCGATTTCGTTGAGCGGGCCGGCCCGGTTGGCCAGTTGCAACCCGGCGCGCAGGGCGCGGTAGCGCTGACCCGGGCGCGGCGGCTCCCAGGCGCTGTCGTCGGCGGCGTCCTCGGGCAAACCTTCGATGAAGAAGGGCTTGCTGCCAATGCGCCGTGTGCCCGGCAAGGACTGCAGCACGGCATCGCCGGAGACGGGCTTTTCCAATTGCAGCGGCACGATCACGTCCAGCCGCGGCGACAGTCCTCCCAGCCCGGCGGCGGCCGGGGCGGCCGTGCGGTCGGGGCTGACGGTGGCGGCGTCGGCACCCAGGGTGGGTTCGAGCCGCTCGGCGCTGGGCGGTGCCCCGTCCGCATCGGCCGCGGCGGCAGGCGCGCGGCGCGGCGCCAACCGCCGCGTCTGCCACCGGTGATAGGCCCAGACGCCCAGGAGCACGACCACGCCGACGGCGATCAGGCCGATTTGCAAGGGACTCAGCGTCATGGTGTCGGGTTCTCCATCATGGACACGGCGCCGGCGATGTCGACGGCGACGATGCGCGAGACGCCCTGCTCCTGCATGGTCACGCCCACGAGTTGCTGGGCCATCTCCATGGCGATGCGGTTGTGGCTGATGAACAGGAATTGGGTCTCGCGGCTCATTTGGGTCACGAGGCGTGCGTAGCGTTCCGTATTGGCATCGTCCAGCGGCGCGTCCACCTCGTCCAGCAGGCAAAACGGCGCCGGATTGAGCTGGAAGATCGCAAACACCAGGGCGATGGCGGTGAGCGCCTTTTCGCCACCGGACAGCAGATGGATGGTCTGGTTCTTCTTGCCCGGGGGTTGGGCCATGACCTGCACACCAGCATCCAGGATTTCCTCGCCGGTCATGATCAGGCGCGCCTGTCCACCGCCGAACAGTTCGGGGAACATGCGGCCGAAGTGGCCGTTGACGGTCTCGAAGGTGTGCGCGAGCAGTTCGCGTGTCTCGGCGTCGATCTTGCGGATGGCGTCCTCCAGCGTCTGGATGGCCTGCTGCAGATCCTGCGATTGGCCGGCCAGAAACTGCTGCCGCTCGCGCGCGGCGCTGAGCTCCTCGAGGGCCGCGAGGTTGACCGCCCCCAGGGCCGCGATCTCGCGCTGCAATCGGTCGATCTCGCCCTGCAGGCCTTGCAGGCGTACGCCGTCGGCCTCGACCGACTGGCCGACCGCCTCCAGATCGACCCCCGCCTCGGCCAGCCATTGGCTGTATTGGTCCAGAGCCAGTTGCGCCGCCTGTTCCTTGAGTTGGAACTCGGTGATGCGCGCGCGCAGGGGCTCGAGTTCGCGCTCGCCACGCAGCCGGTGCTCGTCCGCCGCGCGCAGCCGCGCGGTCAGCTCGTCGTAGCGGCTGCGCTCGGCGGCCAGGGCCTCTTCGCGCCGCTGGCGCTCGGCGAGCGCGTCCTGCAGGCCGTTGCGCGCGGCGTCATCGGTCAAGCGTTGCAACTCGGTCTGCAGGTGGTCGTATTCGGCCGCCAGACGCGCCTGCTGCTCCTGCGCCGTGTCGGCCTGGCGCTGCAGTTCGGCGCGGCGCGCAGCCATGGCGCGCTGGGCAAACGCGGCTTCCTGCGCCTGGCGCTCGGCTGCGCGCACCTGCTCGCGCGCCGCAGCCACATGGCGCTCGGCCTCCAGGGCGGCGTCTTCCAGGTGGGTCAACTGCTCCTGCGTGTCGGCCAATTGCAGATCCAGCGCCTCGAAGCGCGCTTGGGCCTCCAGACGCCGCGCCTCCAGCGCCTCGAGGTCAGCCTGCACCTCGGCCATGTCCTGCGCCAGCCGCTCCTGCCGCAGGCGCACCTGCTCGGCCGCCTGCTCGCCTTTGAGCAGCTCGACCTGGATGGCGTGGCGGCGCTGCTGCGCCTCGGCCAGATCACGGCGGGCTTGCTGAACCTGCTGCATGGTCTCGGCCAGTTGGGCCTCGGCACGCTGCACGCGGGTGCGCGCCTCGTCGTGGATCAGGGTCTGGGCGCGCAGGGCGCGTTCCAGGTTATCGATCTCGTGGGCCCGCGCCAACAGGCCGGATTGCGGATCATCGGCGGCATAGAAGGCCACGTCGTGTGCCCCGACGCTGTGGCCCTGCGGGGTGTAGATGCGCTGACCAGGCGTGAGGCTGCCGCGCAGGTGCAGGGCGGTGTCCAGATCGGGCGCCGTCCAGTCGCCGTGCAACCATGCGGCCAGCACGGGGTGCAAGGTCGCATCGTGCAGCCGCAGGCGCTCGATCAGGGGTGTGCAACCGGGTAGAGCGTCGGCCTGTGCCGCCGATGTCCCGCCCACCACGGCGGTGAAGAAGGCCATCTTGGCCGGTGGGGCCTCGCGCGCCAGAGCGCGCACGGCGTCGAGCTGGCCGATCTGCAGGGCACGCAGGCGTTCGCGCAGCGCGGCCTCCAGCGCAGTCTCCCACCCCGGCTCGGTATCCAGCCGGGTCCACAGGCCAGCCAACCCCTCCAGGCCGTGGTGCTGCAGCCAGGGTTGCAGTCGCTCGTCGGTCTGCAGCTTGTCCTGCAGGGCGCGCAAGGCCTGCAGGCGGGCCTGCAACTCGGCCGCGCGTCGCGCCTCGGCGTGCTCGGCCTGCTGGGCGTCGCGGCGCTCGGCCTCGGTGTGCGGCAACGCGGCTTCACCGTCGGCGAGGCGTTCCTCGGCGATGGCCAGGGCGGCCTCGGCCGCCTCCAGCTCCGCGCGCCAATGGAGCAGGCGCTCGGCATCGGGCGGGGCGACGGCGGTTCGCTCACCGTGCAACCGGTCGAGGCGCTGCCGCAGCTGCCGGGCCTGCTCGTCCAGGGCACGCTGCTCGGCCGCCAGCACGCCGATGGCCTGCTGGACCTCGTGCACGCGCTGGCGCTGCTGGGCCAGGCGCGCTTGTGCCTGGCGTTGGGCATCCTCCAGCGCCGGCAGGCGCAACGACTGCTCTTCCAGCCGAGCGGCCAGCACCTCGGCCTGCTCGGCGGCGCCGACCTCTTGCTCGTCCAGCGCTGCCAGCGCGTCGGCGGCGGCCTCGGCGCGTGCGCGCCAGTCGGCGATTTGCTGGGTCAGGGCCACCTGGCGCTGCTCGGCGCGCTGGCGGCCCTCGACGACGAAGCGGATTTCCGCTTCCAAGCGGGCCACCTCGGCGCCCGCCTCGTACAGGCGACCCTGGGCACGGTTGACGGTCTCACCCGCGTCGTAGTGGGCCTGGCGGATGGCCTCCAGGTCCGCCTCGATGCGGCGCAGCTCGGCCATGCGCGCCTCCAGCGCATTGAGGGCCTGCAGCCCCTCCGCGCGCACCTGGGCGAGCTGGGCATCGGCCTCGCGGCGCTTGAGCCACCAGAGCTGGTGCTGGCGGCGCGTGGCGGCGGACTGCAGTTCGTGGTAGCGCCGGGCGACGGCGGCTTGCTGCTCCAGCCGCTCCAGATTGGCGTTGAGTTCGCGCAGGATGTCCTCGACCCGGGTGAGGTTCTCGCGCGTGTCGGCCAGTCGGTTGGCGGTTTCGCGCCGCCGCTCCTTGTACTTGGAGACGCCCGCGGCCTCTTCCAAAAACAGGCGAAGTTCCTCCGGGCGGCTCTCGATGATGCGGCTGATGGTGCCCTGGCCGATGATGGCATACGCGCGCGGCCCGAGGCCCGTGCCAAGGAAGACGTCCTGCACGTCGCGCCGGCGCACGGGTTGCTGGTTGATGTAGTAGCTGCTGGTTCCGTCGCGCGTCAGCACGCGCTTGACGGAAATCTCGGCATACTGGTTCCAGGGGCCGCCGGCACGGCGCGCGCTGTTGTCGAACACCAGCTCGACGCTGGCGCGCTGGGCGGGCTTGCGCGTGGTGGTGCCGTTGAAGATGACGTCCTGCATGGACTCGCCGCGCAGCTCGCTGGCCTTGGACTCGCCCAGCACCCAGCGCACGGCATCCATGATGTTGGATTTGCCGCAGCCGTTCGGGCCCACCACCCCGACCAGCTGCCCCGGGAGCTGGAAGGTGGTCGGCTCGGCAAACGACTTGAAGCCGGATAACTTGATGGTCTGCAGGCGCACGGGACGCTAGTGTACGTGCCCACAACGGCTACCATTGCGGCCCATGGTCCCCGACGTCAACCCGCTGCTGCAGCGGCTGCAGCCCTACCCCTTCGAACGCTTGCGCGCGCTGCTGGCCGGCGTCACCCCCAACCCGGCCCTGCGCCCCATCAACCTGGGCATCGGCGAGCCCCGGCACCCCACGCCGGCGGTGCTCAAGGACGCGCTGCACGCCGCCATCGACGACCCTGCAGGCGGGCTGTCCGCCTACCCCGCCACGGCCGGCACGCCCGTGCTGCGCAACGCCTGCGCCGACTGGCTGCGGCGCCGCTACGGCATCGCGGTCGATGCCGCCACGCAGGTGCTGCCGACGCTGGGCTCGCGCGAGGCGCTGTTCGCGCTGGCGCAGGTGGTCATCGACCCGCGCGCCTTCGTCCGCGGCCCGGAGCCCGTGGTCGTCTGCCCGAATCCGTTCTATCAGATCTACGAAGGCGCGGCGCTGCTGGCCGGGGCCACCCCCTGGTACGCGCCCAGCGACCCGGCACGCAACTTTGCCGTGGATTGGGACAGCGTGCCCGACGCGGTGTGGGCGCGCACCCGGCTGGTGTATGCCTGCTCGCCGGGCAACCCGACCGGGGCGGTGATGCCGCTGGCGGAGTGGCAGCGCCTGTTCGAGCTGAGCGACCGGCATGGCTTCGTCATTGCCAGTGACGAGTGCTACAGCGAGATCTATTTCCGCGACGAACCGCCACTGGGCGCGCTACAGGCCGCGGCCGCGCTGGGCCGCAGCGACTTCCGCCGCCTGATCATGCTGACCAGCCTGTCCAAACGCAGCAATGCCCCCGGGTTGCGCAGCGGCTTCGTCGCGGGGGACGCCGCGCTGATCCGTGCCTTCACCCTCTACCGCACCTACCACGGCAGCGCCATGAGCGTGGCCGTGCAGCAAGCCAGCGCTGCCGCCTGGGCGGACGAGACCCACGTCATCGCCAACCGCGAGCAGTACCGCGCCAAGTTTGCCCAAGTGACGCCGCGGCTGGCGCAGGTGATGGATGTGCGATTGCCCGATGCGGGTTTTTATCTGTGGGCGCGGGTGCCGCCGCGCTTTGGCGGGCGCGAGGGCGGCAGCGACGCCGACTTTGCCCGGGATTTGCTCGCCCAATACAATGTGACGGTGCTGCCGGGCAGTTATCTGGCCCGCGAGGCGCAGGGAATCAACCCCGGCGCCGGCCGCATTCGAATGGCGCTGGTGGCCGAGGTGGACGAATGCCTCGAAGCTGCCGAGCGCATCGTCCGCTTCATCCGGGGTTGAAGGCCGTTCCTGCCGCCCCGCCCCACGATCCACGCTTACGACCATGACCCAACAACTGCAGCAGATCATCGAAAACGCCTGGGACAACCGTGCCCAGCTCTCGCCCGGCAACGCCCCGCAGGAAGTCGTCGATGCCGTCGAGCACGTGATCAGCGAACTCAACAATGGGCGGCTGCGCGTCGCCACCCGCCAGGGCGTGGGGCAGTGGACGGTGCATCAGTGGATCAAGAAGGCGGTGCTGCTGAGCTTTCGCCTGAACGACAACGAAATCATGCAGGCGGGGGATCTGGCCTTCTACGACAAGGTCAAGACCAAGTTTGCCCACCTCAGCCCGCAGGAGATGGCCGCCACCGGCGTGCGTGTGGTGCCGCCGGCGGTGGCGCGCCGCGGCAGCTTCATCGCCAAGGGCGCGATCCTGATGCCGAGCTACGTCAACATCGGCGCCTACGTCGACGAGGGCACGATGGTGGACACTTGGGCCACGGTCGGCTCGTGCGCCCAGGTCGGCAAGAACGTGCACCTGTCGGGCGGCGTGGGCCTGGGCGGCGTGCTGGAGCCGCTGCAGGCCAACCCGACCATCATCGAGGACAACTGCTTCATCGGCGCGCGCTCCGAAATCGTCGAGGGCGTGATCGTCGAGGAAAACTCCGTCATCTCGATGGGCGTCTACATCGGCCAGAGCACGCCGATCTACGACCGCACCACGGGCGAGATCCTGTACGGGCGCGTGCCGGCCGGCTCGGTGGTCATCAGCGGCAGCCTGCCCAAGGACGGCGGCCGGTACAGCCTGTACGCCGCCATCATCGTCAAGCGCGTGGACGCGCAGACGCGCGCCAAGACCAGCCTCAACGAGCTGCTGCGCGACTGAAACCGACCCCGAGCGTTACCGCAAGAAAGACACTGGCGATGGGCCCGATGGAGCAGCTGCTGCGGCTGATGGCCGAGAAGAAGGCGTCCGACATCTATCTGTCGGCCGCGTCGCCCGTGCTCATCAAAATCAACGGCGTGTCCATGCCAGTCAACGCCCAGGCCTTGCCAGCGGACGGTCCGTACCGGCTGCTGGCGGAGGTGGTCACGCCCGAGCAGTTGCAGGAGTACGACCGCACGGGCGAGCTCAACATCGCCATACCCATGCCCGAGGTCGGGCGCTTCCGCATCAGCGCGATGCGCCAGCGGGGCACCTGCGCGGTGGTGGTGCGCTTCATCAGCGGGCAGATCCCCAAGGTCAGCGAGCTCGGCATCCCGCCGGTGTTGACGCAGATGATCATGGCCAAGCGCGGCCTGATGCTGGTGGTGGGTTCGACCGGCTCGGGCAAGAGCACGACGCTGGCCGCGCTGCTGGACCATCGCAACGAGAACACCACCGGCCATATCCTGACGATCGAAGATCCGATCGAGTACCTGTTCAAGAACAAAAAGAGTGTGGTCAACCAGCGCGAGGTGGGCACCGACACCGCCTCGCTCAACGTCGCGCTGAAGAACGCGCTGCGCCAGGCGCCGGACGTCATCCTGATCGGCGAGATCCGCGACCGCGAGACGATGTCGCAGGCCATCGCCTACGCGCAGTCGGGCCACCTGGTGCTGGCCACGCTGCACGCCAACAACAGCTACCAGGCGCTCAACCGCATTCTCAACTTCTACCCGGTGGAGGTGCGGCCGACCATGCTGAACGACCTGGCTTCGTCGCTGAAGGCCATCGTGTCGCAGCGGCTGCTGCGCACGGTCGACGGCGGCCGCACGCCGGCGGTGGAGGTCATGGTCAACACGCGGCTGATCAGCGAGCTGATTGAGAAAGCCGACTTCTTCGGCGTGCGCGAGGCGCTGGAAAAGTCCATGGCCGAGGAGTCGCAGACCTTCGAGGCCGACCTGGCGCGGCTGATCCTGTCCGGGCGCATCACGCGCGAGGAGGGACTGGCCTACGCCGATTCGCCGACCAACCTGCTGTGGCGGCTGCAAAATGACGACCGCGCACGCGCCGCGGCGACCGCACACGCCGCGGCGCCCGCCACTACGGGCGAGCCCGGAAAGGGTGGCGGCCCGTCGTTCGACGGTTTTCTTCCCCCCAAATCCTGAGCGCCACGGGCGCTGCGCTTTGTCCCGATGACCGAGACCCTCCGCCTCACCGAGGCTTTGATTCGCCGTCCCTCCGTCACGCCCGACGACGCCGGCTGCCAGGCGCTGCTGGCCGAGCGGCTGACGGCGTTGGGCTTTGCTTGCGAGACGATCGCCAGTGGCCCGGATGATTTTCGCGTGACGAACCTGTGGGCGCTGCGGCCCGCAGCCAGCCCTGACGCGCCGGTGCTGGTCTTTGCCGGCCATACCGACGTGGTGCCGACCGGGCCCCTGGAGCGCTGGCACAGCGACCCGTTTGCCCCCACCATCCGCGATGGCAAGCTCTACGGCCGCGGTGCCAGCGACATGAAGGCGTCGCTGGCCGCCATGGTCGTCGCGTGCGAGGCGTTTTTGCATGCGCACCCGACACCGGCGTTGTCGATCGGCTTTTTGCTCACGAGCGACGAGGAGGGACCCGCGCGCGACGGTACCGTGGTGGTGTGCGAGGCGCTGCGCCAGCGCGGCCAGCGGCTGGACTGGTGCATCGTCGGCGAGCCCACCAGCGTGCAGCGCACCGGCGACATGATCAAAAACGGCCGCCGCGGCACCATGAGCGGGCGACTGACCGTCAAGGGCATCCAGGGCCACATCGCCTATCCGCACCTGGCACGCAACCCCATCCACCTGTTGGCGCCCGCCTTGGCCGAGCTGGTGGCCACGCGCTGGGACGAGGGCAACGCCCACTTCCCGCCCACCAGCTGGCAGGTCAGCAATATCCATGGCGGCACCGGAGCCAGCAACGTCATCCCCGGCACCGTGGTGGTGGACTTCAATTTCCGCTTCAGCACCGAATCCACCCCGCAGGGGCTGCAAACCCGCGTGCACGAGATTTTGGAGCGGCACGGCCTGCAGCCCGGCACCGACTACGAGCTGAGCTGGACGGTCGGTGGCCTGCCCTTCCTGACCCCACGCGGGCCGTTGGTCGATGCGGTGAGCGCCGCGATCCGCGACGTCACGGGACTCGACACCGAACTCTCCACCACCGGCGGCACCAGCGACGGGCGCTTCATCGCGCAGATTTGCCCGCAGGTGGTGGAACTGGGCCCGCCCAACGCCACCATTCACCAGATCGACGAGTGCATTGCGCTGGCCGATCTGGAGCCGCTCACGGAGATCTACCGCCGCACGCTGGAGCGGTTGGCGGGCGTGGCATGACGGGGATGAGCACCCTCGCCGCCCTCATCGACGAGGCCGAACGCCGGCTCGACGCCGCCGGCGTCGCCTTTGGGCACGGCACCACCAACGCCCGGGACGAAGCCGCCTGGCTGGTGCTGTGGCGGCTGGGCCTCCCCCTCGACCTCGACCTGCACGCCCACGCCGCCGACCCGGTGGCACCCGGCGACGCCGAGGCGGTGCGCACGCTGATCGACACCCGCATCCGCACCCGCAAGCCGGCCGCCTACCTGACCGGTGAGGCATGGCTGCAGGGCGTGCCGTTCGATGTGGACGAGCGCGTGATCGTGCCGCGCAGCTTCATCGCGGAGCTGATCGCGGCCGCCCCGCAGGCCGACCCCATCGACCCCTGGCTGGGCGCGCACACGCACCGGGTGCTGGACCTGTGTACGGGCAACGGGTCGCTGGCCGTATTGGCGGCACTCGCGTGGCCCGAGGTCACGGTCGATGCGAGCGACGTCAGCGCCGATGCCCTGGCGGTCGCGGCCCGCAACGTCGCGCGCCACGGACTGCAGGACCGCATCCGCCTGCTGCAGTCGGACGGTTGGTCCGCGCTGGGCGACCGCTACGACCTGATTTTGTGCAACCCCCCTTACGTCAGCCGCGCGCGCATGGACGCCCTACCGGCGGAGTATCGTGCCGAGCCGGCACTGGCCCTGGATGGCGGGCCTGACGGTGGCGACGACGGCATGGACTTCGTGCGGCACCTGCTCGCCCATGCGCTCGACCACATGAATCCGGACGCCGTGCTGGTGCTGGAAATCGGGCACGAGCGGGCGCACTTCGAGCGCGCTTTTCCCACCCTGCCCGTGGTTTGGCTGCACACCAGCGGCGGCGATCATGCCGTGCTGCTGATCACCCGCGACGCACTGGCCGCGGCTCAGGCCGATCTGCCCCCCGACCCGCACCGTCCCACACCATGATCACCTTGCGCGACGTCAGCCTGCGACGGGGCGCCAAGGTCGTGCTGAACGGCGCCAGCGTCACCCTCCACCCCGGCGAGAAGGTCGGCCTGGTGGGCCGCAACGGTGCCGGCAAATCCAGTCTGTTCGCGCTGTGGCTCGGGGATTTGCACGAGGATGGCGGTGAATCCACCCTGCCCCGCCACTGGCGCATCAGCCATGTGGCGCAAGACATGCCCGAGACGGCCGAGCCGGCCACCGACTTCGTGGTGGCGGGCGACACCCGTTTGCTCGAGGCGCGCGCGCAACAGGCCGCGGCCGACGCCAGCGGCGATGGCGAGGCGATCGCGCTGGCACACACGGCCCTCGCCGATGCCGGTGCCCACGACGCCCGGGCACGTGCCCAGGCCCTGATGCTGGGCCTGGGCTTCGGTCCCGCGGATTGGGACCGGCCGGTCAACGGATTTTCCGGCGGATGGCGCATGCGGTTGCAACTGGCCCGCGCGCTGATGTGCCCGAGCGACCTGCTGCTGCTCGACGAACCAACCAACCACCTGGACCTGGACGCCCTCGTCTGGCTGGAGAGCTGGCTGCAGCGCTATGAAGGGACGCTGGTCGTCATCAGCCACGACCGGGAGTTTTTGGACGCGGTCACCCGCGTCACCCTGCATCTGGATCAGGGCCGGCTCACGCGCTACGGCGGCAACTACAGCCGCTTCGAAGAGATGCGCGCCGAGCAGATCGAGCAGCAGCAGGCGGCCTATGCGCGTCAGCAGGAGCGCATCGCGCACTTGCAGCGCTTCATCGACCGCTTCCGGGCCAAGGCCACGAAGGCGCGACAGGCGCAAAGCCGCCTCAAGGCGCTGGCGCGCATGGAGCGCCTCGCCCCCGTGCTGACGAGCGCGGACTTTCAGTTCGAGTTCGCCAACCCCGACGCCCTGCCCAACCCCATGCTCACGCTGCACGACGTGTCCGCCGGCTACCCGGGTGCCGACGGTCAGGCCCCGCGCGCCGTCGTGCAAGGCATCCGGCGCAGCGTGTTGCCGGGGCAGCGCATTGGCATTCTGGGCGCCAACGGCCAGGGCAAGTCCACGGTGGTCAAGACCATCGCTGGCGCGTTGCCGCCGCTGGCAGGCCGCATCGTGCCCGGCAAGGGCCTGCGCATCGGCTACTTTGCGCAGCAGGAACTGGACATCCTGCGCGCCGACGACAACCCGCTGCAACACCTGGTGCGCATCGCCCGCGAGGCCGAGGCGGCCGGAACCCTGATCGGCCAGTCCACCCGAGAGCAGGATTTGCGCACCTTTCTGGGCAGCTTCCAGTTCAGCGGCGACGCCGTGACGCAGCCCGTGGGCACGATGAGCGGTGGCGAGAAAGCGCGGCTGGTGCTGGCCCTGCTGGTGTGGCAGCGGCCCAACCTGCTGCTGCTGGACGAGCCGACCAACCACCTCGATCTCACCACCCGCGAGGCGCTCGGCATGGCCCTCAACGCCTTCGAGGGCACGGTGATGCTGGTCAGCCACGACCGCGCCCTCCTGCGCACCGTCTGCGATGAGTTTTGGCTGGTCAGCGACGGACGGCTCGCGCCGTTCGAGGGGGATTTGGACGACTACCAGCGCCACTTGCTGGACGTGGCCCGCCAGCGCCGCGAGGCCCTGACCCACCGCGCCGACGGGCGTGAAAACACCGCGCCACGCTCCCCCTCCGTCACCCCCCAGGAGCGGCGCCGCCAACAAGCGCAGCGACGCCAACAACTGGCCGAACGCCTCAAGCCCCACCGGCGCGAGCGCGATGCGCTGGAAGCGCGGCTGCATACCCTGCAGGCCGAGCAGAGCGCTCTGCACGAGCGGCTGGCCCACAGCGCCGACCGCACCGACATCGCCGAAGCCGGCCGGCGCCTCAAGGCCGTCGAGGCCGAACTCGCAGAAGTCGAGGAGCGTTGGCTGATCGTCGCAGAAACCATTGAAACGCTGGAGCGCGAGTCGGCCCAGGCCGATGCGGACGCCACACCAACCTGACCGCCGTGACCGCGCCGCTGTCATCCCCGACCTTGCTCGCCCAGCCGGCACTGCCCCCGTTGCCGCCAGCCTTCTCGGCCGTGCTGGACGCGTTGATACCGCCTGTTCTGCGGCCGCGCGTGGACGCCAGCTACACCGCGCCGAAGGCGGTGGTGTTTCGCGTCAATCCGCTACGCGCGCCGGAAGCGGCGGCGGTACTGGCCGCCCTGGCACCGCTGCGCCCGGAGCCGGTGGCGGGCGTCGAGGGCGTGTTCCGACTGCTGGCGAATGAACGGGACGCGCTGACCCGCCATCCGCTGGCCACCGATGGCAGCCTTTACATTCAGGGCGTGGCCAGCATGGCGGCGGTGTGGGCGCTGCAGCCCCAACCGGGTGAAGAGGTGCTCGATCTGGCCGCCGCCCCCGGCGGCAAGACGGCGTTGATTGCTGCCTGCATGGCCAACCGGGGGCGCCTGGCCGCGGTGGAGCCGGTGCGGGCGCGTTTCTTTCGCCTCAAGGCCAATTTGCAGCGGCTGGGGGTGCGCAACGCCCAGCTCTACCTGAAAGACGGCGCCCAGGTCGGGCGTCTGGTCCCCGGTCGATTCGACCGTGTGCTGCTGGACGCTCCCTGCTCGTCCGAAGCGCAGTTCACGCGGCTAGACCCCACGTCGTGGGCGCACTGGAGCCCCAAAAAAGTTCGGACCAGCGCCACGCTGCAAAGCCGGCTGCTGCGCTCCGCGGCCGATGCGCTCAAACCGGGGGGCGTGCTCGTCTACAGCACCTGCTCCCTGTCGCCCGAGGAGGACGAGTGCGTACTGGATGCGCTGCTGCGCGAGCGAGATGATCTCTGGCCAGAGCCCCTGCCCTGGCCGGTGGATTTGCCCGCGCTGCCCGGCCTGACGGCGTGGCGCCAGCAGCCCCTGCATCCGGACCTGGCACTCGCCCGTCGCGTGCTGCCCACCGAATGGACGGACGCTTTTTTCCTGTGCCGGCTGCGCAAGCGCGGCTGACCTTGGCTCACGCCGCGCGCGTGCGGCCACCCACCGCCAGCGCCGCGCCGACGGCCAGCACCAGCGTCAGCGCGCCGCCCGCCAACGTCGCGGCGTACCAGCCGTGGTCCATGAGCACGCCAAACACCAGCGGCGCAATCGCAAAACCGGTATCCAGGCCAGAGTACACCGTGCCGTAGACGCGCCCTGTGGCGCCTTTCGGAGTGGCGCGCTTGATCAACATATCGCGGCTCGGCCCCCCGATGCCGACCGCCAGCCCCGTGATCGCCAGCAAGGCCATCGAGCCGCTGCCCCCCAGCCAGCCGGTCGCGGCCAGCAGCATCAGTGCCGCGCCCGCGGCCATGGCCCAGGCCACCACGCGATCGACGGCGCGCGCCCGGGCGGCGACGAAACCGCCCACGAACATACCCACTGCCCCCGCCAGCATGTAGGCGGTCACGGTCAACGTCGCCGTCTCGAACGGCACGGCGTGCACCGCCTTCAGTATCGACACCGAATAGGTCTGAACCACCGCCAGCGTCATGGTGGACAGCAGGAAGAAGCCAAAACACCACCACACCACGGGCAGCCGCAAAAAGGCCAGATCGTCAGCTCGGGTGGCCCCGTGGCGGCGCGGCACCACCTCGGTGTAGAGATGTTCGCGCTGCCACCACAGCACCGCCAGCACCCCCGCATACACGGCAATGGCCGCCCAATACGCCCAGCGCCAGTCGCCCAGCGCGGTAATCCCCACGAGAAACACCGGCGCCAGGGCCCAGCCCAGGTTGCCGGTGAGCCCGTGCGCGCTGAAGGCGTGCCCCAGGCGCGGAGGCGAGACCCGCTGGTTGAGGATGGAGAAATCCACCGGGTGGAACGGCGCATTGCCCAGCCCGGCCAGGACCGCGGCGAGCAACAGCCCGGCATACCCGTGGGACAGGGCCGCCGCCAGGGCCGACCCCATGAACAGCAGGATGGAGCCGAACAGCACGGGCCGGGCCCCGACGCGGTCGACCAGAAAACCCGACAGCGCCTGCCCCACACCCGAGATGACGAAAAACACGCTGGTCAACAGCCCCACCTGGGAGAAGCTCAGCCCGAACTCCCGCATGAACAGCGGAAACAGCGGCGCCAGCAGCAGGTGCGAAAAATGGGAGGTGGCGTGCGCCAGCCCGACCAGACCGATCACGGTCGCATCGCGCTGCCAGGGCACGGGGGCGGGCGCGTGGGGACGGCCCGCTTCGGGAGGGACGGTGGACATGACCGCCATGGTACGCGAGCCGCCCCCGCGCAGCGGGCGCCGGGGTGACAGTGGCCCGGAAGGCGGCGCGAGGCGGCGGGCGCCGGCCAAGGGGCACAATAGCCCTCTATGAACATCGTGATCCTCGACGATTACCAGGACGCCGTGCGCAAGCTCGCCTGCGCGCACAAGCTCGACCCCTACCCGGCCAAGGTGTACACCAACAACGTCAAGGGGGTGGGGCAGCTATCCGTACGCTTGCGCGACGCGGACATCGTCGTGCTGATCCGCGAACGCACCCAGATCACGCGCCAGTTGCTCGACAAATTGCCGCGGCTCAAGCTGATCGCTCAGACGGGCTCGGTCGGCCGCCACATCGATGTGCAGGCCTGTACCGAGCATGGGGTGGCCGTGGCGGAAGGGGTGGGCGACCCAGTAGCCCCCGCCGAGCTGACCTGGGCGCTGATCATGGCCGCCATGCGGCGCATCCCGCAGTATGTGAGCCACCTCAAGCACGGGGCTTGGCAGCAGTCGGGGCTGAAGGCGGCGTCCATGCCACCCAATTTTGGGCTGGGGCAGGTGCTGCGCGGTCGAACACTGGGTATCTGGGGCTATGGCCGGATCGGGCAGATCGTCGCCGGATACGGACGGGCCTTCGGCATGCGCGTCGCCGTCTGGGGCAGCGAAGCCAGTCGTGCGCGCGCCGCGGCCGATGGTCACGACACCTTCGACAACCAAGCCGACCTGTTCGCCCACAGCGATGTGCTGAGCCTGCATCTGCGGCTGGCGGATGCAACGACGGGCTGCGTCACGCTGGAGGACTTGTCGCGCATGAAACCCACCGCGCTGCTGGTCAACACCTCGCGCGCCGAACTGATCGAGCCCGATGCCCTGGTCGCGGCCCTCAACCGCGGTCGCCCCGGCATGGCCGCCGTCGATGTGTTCGAGACCGAACCCATCCTGCAAGGCCACGCCCTGCTGCGGCTGGAAAACTGCATCTGCACGCCGCACATCGGCTTCGTCGAGCTCGACAGCTACGAGAAATATTTTTCGGCCGCGTTTGACAATGTGGTCAACTACATCAAAGGCACGCCCACCCACATCGTCAACCCGGGGGCGCTGCACGTGCGCCGCTGACGCCGTACGCCAAAGCCGCCCGGGCTCCGAGAGCCTCGACTCTTCAGCGGGGCGGGGGCGCGCTGCTGGCTGGCGGCTGCCAACCGCTCCAATTGAAGTCCAGCGCCCCATCGGATGGCGCAGCACCGGCGGCAAGCGGTGCCGGTGTGGGTGTCATCGTGGGCGCGGGCGGCAAATCGGTGATGTCCGGCAGCTCGAAGTCGAGCGCCGAGGCCACGCCATCGGCCGCAGCCGCCGGCGAGTCTGCCGGTGCGGCCGATGGAGCCTGCGGGGCCTGTGCCAACACCGGCAGCAGATCCAGCACCCCGTGCAGCACGATCAGATCATCGAACGCCGCCAGGGTGCGCACCTGCAGTGGCGCGGAAGGATCCCCCGGTTGGGAGGCGAGCGCCGACTCGAGCATCGCCCGCGCGGCATCCCCCGGCCAGCCACGCGTCAAGGCTCGCACCAGCCCCGGGTCGGCCTCCACGCCATCGGCCGACTCGGCAACCGCCAGCAGGCGCTGGTAATGCTGTTCGTACATGGCCTGGGGCGAGCGTGTGTCCAGACCGTGCTTGCGGGCCAGGGCCCACCAGCGCAAATACGGCGCTTCGCTGGCGCGGGGGTGCGCCAGCACGAAGGCCCGCAAGGCGGCCACTGCATCCGCAGCCTGCCCGAGCGACTCGAAGAAATCGACCCGCTCCCACAGCTCGTGCAGCGCAGCGACGTCGAGCAGCGCAATCGGCACCTCCTGGAACACCGATGCCCCGGCCTCGCTGACCTCCAGACCGGCCATGTGATCGCCCAGCCTCGGAGCGCTCGACCCGGTCGTGGCCGCCGTGACATCGCCCGCTGTGGCCGACTGGATCGGTGCCATCGCCTCGGCGGCGGGCGTCGGCACCGGCGCCGGGGGAGCATCCGCCCCCGCACCGCGCTGTGCGGGCGCCGCCCACCACGGGGCGGAGGGGACCGGGGCCACCGGTGCGGGACGCCGCCGCAGCAGCCACAGCAGGGCGCCCAACAGCACCACGATCACCCCGGCGAGGGCATACAGAATGCCGTCACCGCGGGTGTTGCGGGCGGCCGTCAATTCGCGGTTCAGGCTCTCGACGGCAAGCAGCAGGCGCTGTTGCTCGGCGCGCAGCGAGGCCAGCTCCTGCTGCACGGCCGGGTTCGGCTCCGCGGCGGGTGCCGTGGCATCGGCAGGGGCGGCTGCCGGTACACCGGCCGGGTCGCCACCCGCCTTGGTGCCGGGCGCCTGTGCGATATCCACCGGCTCCAGCTCCAGCCGGGGCCCGGCAGGGGATGCGGGCACCGGGGGGGCGGGGCGGGCTTGTCCCCTCGCCTCGCGCACCGCAGGCGCCGCCGCAGCCACCGGCTTGGCCTTGGAGGCCAGACGCGCGACGCCCGCCGGGCGCGGGGCCGTGGTCAGCGGCCGGATTGGGGTCTCCGGTGCCGATTGTCGTGCGACGGGGGCAACGGGGTTGGCCGGTGAGACCACCGCCGCGCTGGGCCGATCCGCCGGCGCCGGGGCGGCCGACGGCGCCCGAACGGGCGCCGCTACCGCAGACGGGGGCGCGGGGCGAACCGGCTCCACATCTGCCAACAGCATGTAAGCGCGGGTCAAGCGCATGGGGCAGCCGACGCGCAGTTCGAGGGTGACGAACGGCTCGTTGACCGGCAGGCGTGTGCGCACCCGCAACACGCCCGTCGCCTGCGCCGCATCGCGCTCGACAGTGACGCTGACATCCGACGGGCTCAGGCGCATTTCGCCATAGCGGACATCCGCCTGCACGCACTGAGCGCCCGAGTCGTCCCCCGTGGCCCCTGGGCTTTGCACCACAATATCGAGCGGCCGCCCGATAATGACGGCGCCTTGTACCGCCCCCAGCGATTGGGCGTGACCCTGCACGGCCGCCACGAGCAGCAAGCTGGTCAACGCGGATTTGGGGTGCATGCGGGGATTTCTGTGGACTGACCGATACGCGCTTCGAAACGCACTCTCACTCTGGTTGGCCGATTCTGTCACATCCGTTCCAAACGAGACCGCATTGAGCATGTCCCAAGCCTCCAACCGTTTGACTTTTTGCAACATTGGCCTCGTGGGCACCGGCGCCATGGGTCGCGGCATCGCCCAAATCGCCGCCCAGGCCGGCAGCACCGTGCACCTGGTGGATGCGCAACCCGCTGCCGTCGAGGCCGCCCGCACCGCCCTGCGCGACACCTGGGACAAGCTGGTGGCCAAGGGCCGCATGACCGCCGATGAGGCCGCGGCGTGCCTGCAACGGCTGGTGCCGGCGGCGGGGGTGGAGGCGCTGGCGGACTGCGACCTCGTCATCGAAGCCATCGTCGAGCGGCTGGACGTCAAGCAAGCGCTGTTTGCCCAACTGGAGGACATCGTTGGACCGGATGCGGTTCTGGCCACCAACACCTCGTCGCTGTCGGTCACCGCCATCGGCAGCCGGCTGCGCGCCCCGCAGCGGCTGGCGGGCTTTCACTTCTTCAACCCGGTGCCGCTGATGAAGGTGGTGGAGGTCATCCGCGGCCTCAAGACCGACCCGGCGGTGGGCGAACGGCTGGCCGCCTTCGCGCGCGAGATGGGCCACACCCCGGTGCTGGCGCAGGACACGCCGGGCTTCATCGTCAACCACGCCGGGCGCGGCTACATCACGGAGGCGCTGCGCATCGCCGGCGAGTGCGTGGCCGACTTCGCCACCATCGACCGCATCCTCAAGGACCAAATGGGGTTTCGCCTGGGGCCGTTCGAGCTGCTGGACCTGACGGCGCTGGACGTCTCGCAGCCGGTGATGGAGTCGATCTACCACCAGTATTACGAGGAGCCACGCTTTCGCCCCAGCGTGATCGCGGCGCAGCGGCTGGCCGGCGGGGTGGTCGGGCGCAAGGTGGGCGAAGGCTTCTACCGCTATGTCGATGGACAGGCGCAGGTGCCGGCCGAGCCCTCTGCGCCGGTGCTGGACACGCTGCCGCCGGTGTGGTTGCCCGGGCGCGCCGCGCGCCGCGCGGAACTGCTGCAGTTGCTGAAGGACCTGGGGGCAACGATCGAGACCGCCGCCCAACCGTCGCCGCACGCACTGATCGTGGTGGCTCCCCTCGGCCACGACGTCACGACGGTGGCGGCGGTGGAGCGGCTCGACCCCGGCCGCACCGTCGGCATCGACATGCTGCTGCCGGATGGTGCCGTCAAGCGCCGAGTGCTGGCCACCAACCCCGCCACGCGCCACGACATGCGCGCCGCGGCGCACGCCCTGTTCGCACGCGACGGCAAGCCGGTCAGCGTCATCCGCGACAGCGGCGGCTTCGTCACGCAGCGCGTGGTGGCCACCATCGTCAACATCGCCGCCGACATCTGCCAGCAAGGCATCTGCACGCCCGGCGACCTCGAGACCGC
Source organism: Tepidimonas sp. (assembly GCF_046292505.1). Taxonomy (GTDB): domain Bacteria; phylum Pseudomonadota; class Gammaproteobacteria; order Burkholderiales; family Burkholderiaceae_C; genus Tepidimonas. The sequence goes on from NZ_JBKBQX010000001.1 coordinate 43,937, forward strand.
CGTCACGCTGGGGCTGGGCTACCCGGCCGGGCCGCTGGCCATGGGCGACCGCGTCGGTGCCGCCAGCGTGCTGGAGATCCTGTTCAACCTGCAGACCGTCTATGGCGATCCGCGCTACCGCCCCTCGCCGTGGCTGCGCCGCCGCGGTGCGCTGGGCCTGAGCCTGCTGCACCCGGAGGAGTGATGCGATGACCGCCACGCTCAAAAGCCACAGCCACGGCGGCACGCTGGTGCTGACGATCCACAACCCCGAACAGCGCAACGCACTGGCGCCGGAGATCTACGTCGCCGGCATCGAGGCGCTGATCGCCGCCGAACGCAACGCCGAGGTGCGCAGCGTCATCCTCACCGGCGACGGCGGCACCTTCTGCGCCGGCGGCAACCTGCAGCGGCTGCTGGCCAACCGGCAGCAGCCGCCGGAGGTGCAGGCCGACAGCATCGAGGCGCTGCACAGCTGGATCGAGGCGATCCGCAGCTTTCCGAAGCCCGTCATCGCCGCGGTGGAGGGCGCCTGCGCCGGGGCAGGGTTTTCGCTCGCGCTGGCGTGCGACCTGCTGGTGGCCGCGCGCGACGCGGTGTTCGTGATGGCCTACGTCAACGTGGCGCTGTCGCCCGACGGCGGCGCCACCTGGAGCCTGCTGCGCCAGCTGCCGCGCGCCACCGCGCTGCAGCTGCTGATGCTGGGCGAGCGCGTCGGCGCCGAGCGGCTGCACCAACTCGGCCTCGTCACGGCGGTCAGCGCCCCGGGTGCGGCGCTCGCCGACGCGCTGGCGCTGGCGGAGCGGCTCAACGCCAAGGCCCCCAACGCGCTGGCCAGCATCAAGGCGCTGGCCAATGATGCGCTGACGCAATCGCTGCCGGCGCAACTGCGCGACGAGCGCGACCATTTCGTGCGCAATCTGCACCACCCCAATGCGGGCGAAGGCATCCGTGCCTTCCTGGACAAACGCGCCGCCCAATACCGCTGAGTGAACCGGCTGCGCCGCCGGCAGGGCCCTTGCGCCACGCCGGCCGGCGCGGGTCACCGAGGAGACAAACCCATGATGCCCCAGTCGCTCATACGACAGCCTTTCGACGAGCCCATTCTGACAATGGAAGAACGGGAAGCGATCAACCAAGGTCGCTGGTTTTCCAGTCTTTCACCGTCGCTGCGGCACGACATCCTCCGATGCGCCTTCGTCAAACGCTACCAGGACGGCGATCTGATCGCCGCACGCGGCGATCCGCCGGCGCTGTGGACCGCCGTGGCCAAGGGTGCCGTGCGTGTGAGCTCCACCTCCATCACGGGCAAGCAGATCACACTGACCTACGTGGAGCCGGGCGTGTGGTTTGGCGACATCGCGATGTTCGACGGCGACGCGCGCACCCACGATGCCTACGCCCACGGACCGACGACCTTGTTGTGCGTGGCGCGCAGCGATCTGCAAAAAATCCTGGACCAGCATGTGGAGCTGTACGAGGCGCTGCTGCGCTTGCAGGCGCGGCGCCTTCGCACGCTGTTCGGTCTGGTGGAGGATCTGAACACCCTGCCCCTGCGCTCGCGGCTGGCCAAGCAGCTGCTGCATTTGTGCCGCTCCTACGGCGTGCCTTGCCTGTCGAATGGGCAAGAAACGCGCATCGGCCTGCAACTGGCCCAGGAAGAGTTGGCCCAGTTGCTCGGTGCGTCGCGCCAGCGCGTCAACCAGGAGCTCAAGGCCATGGAGCGCGACGGTGCCATCCGCATCGAACCGGGTGGCTTGGTGATCCGCGACCGTGGCCAGCTCATGCGCATCGTCGAATCCGAACCCTGACCCCCGGCCGGACGGCGGGTGGGTCGGCTTGTCCCCCTGCCAGCCATGCCCGAAACCCCCTCGCCTGCTGACACCGTCGCCCGCCACGCTCTCGACGTCGCCGCGCTGGAGCGCTGGCTGACCGCGCACTTGCCGGGCTTTGCCGGGCCACTGTCCATCGAAAAGTTTCCCGGCGGCCAGTCCAACCCGACCTATCGCCTCGTCACCCCGGAGCGGGTGTATGTCATGCGCGCCAAGCCCGGACCGGTGGCCAAGCTGCTGCCGTCGGCACACGCCATCGAGCGCGAGTTTCGCGTCATGCAAGCCCTCGCCGCCACCGACGTGCCCGTGGCGCGCATGCATGTGCTGTGCGAGGACGAGTCCGTCATCGGCCGCGCGTTCTACGTCATGGAGCACGTCGAGGGCCGCGTGCTGTGGGACCAGTCGCTGCCGGGGATGGACCCCGATCAGCGCCGCGCGCACTACCTGGAAATGAACCGCGTGCTCGCCGCCCTGCACCGGGTGGATGTGCGGGCCGTGGGACTGGCCGATTACGGCAAGCCCGGCAATTACTTCGAGCGCCAGATCGCGCGCTGGAGCAAGCAATACGTCGCCTCCATCACCGACCCCATCCCCGAAATGGATGCGCTCATGGCCTGGTTGCCCGCCCACCTGCCCGACATGGCGCGCGACGAACGGCTGGTCAGTGTGGTGCATGGCGACTACCGGTTGGACAACCTGATGTTCCACCCCACGGCGCCGCGCATCGTGGCGGTGCTGGACTGGGAGCTGTCCACACTGGGGCATCCGCTGGCGGACTTCAGCTACCACTGCATGTCCTGGCACATCGAACCCGGTGCCTTCCGCGGTATCGCCGGGCTGGACTGGGCGGCCTTGGGCATCCCGTCCGAGGACGAGTACATCGAGCGCTACTGCCAACAGACCGGTTTTGCCACCCCGCAGGCCTTGCGCCGCGACTGGCCGTTCTACCTGGCCTACAACGCCTTCCGCTTGGCGGCCATCCTGCAAGGCATCGCCAAACGGGTGGAGCTGGGCATCGCCTCCAGTGCCCAGGCCCGCCAGAGCGCGGCCGGCGCCCGCCCCCTCGCCCAGTTGGCCTGGCGTTTTGCGCAACAGGCGCGCTGACCCCCACCCCTGACCCGACCCCGGAGACCCCGATGGACTTTGCCTACAGCCCCCGCGTCCAAGCCCTGCGTGAACGCCTGATGGCCTTCATGGACGAACACATTTACCCCAACGAGGACCGGTACGAGGCGGAGGTCGAAGCCAACCGCGCCACCGGCAACGCCTGGATCCCCACGCGCCTGATCGAAGACCTCAAGCCCAAGGCGCGCGCCGCGGGCCTGTGGAACCTGTTCCTGCCCAACTCCCCGCGTGCCCCGGAAGGTCTGAGCAACCTCGAATACGCGCCGCTGTGCGAGATCATGGGCCGCGTGCCGTGGGCCGCGGAGGTGTTCAACTGCTCCGCCCCCGACACCGGCAACATGGAGACGCTGGAGCGCTACGCCAGCGAGGCCCTCAAGGAGCGGTGGCTGGAGCCGCTGCTGCGCGGCGAAATCCGCTCGGCGTTCCTGATGACCGAGCCGGAGGTGGCCTCGTCGGACGCCACCAACATCCAGTGCCGCATCGAGCGCGACGGCGACCACTACGTCATCAACGGGCGCAAGTGGTGGTCGTCCGGCGCAGGCGATCCGCGCTGCGCGGTCTACATCGTGATGGGCAAGACCAACCCCGAGGCGCCGCGCCATACCCAGCAGTCGATGATCGTGGTGCCGGCCGACACACCCGGCATCCGCGTCGTGCGCGCGCTGTCGGTGTTCGGCTACGACGATGCACCGCATGGCCACATGGAGATCGAGCTGAAGGACGTGCGCGTGCCGGCCGACCACATCCTGCTCGGCGAGGGGCGCGGCTTCGAGATCGCGCAGGGGCGGCTCGGCCCCGGGCGCATCCACCACTGCATGCGCTCGATCGGTGCGGCCGAACGCGCGCTGGAGCTGATGTGCCGCCGGCTGAACGAGCGCGTCGCCTTTGGCAAGGCGATCGCCGCGCAGACCGTCTGGCAGGAACGCATCGCGGAGGCGCGCTGCATGATCGAGCAGGCGCGCCTGCTGGTGCTCAAGGCCGCCTACATGATGGACACGGTCGGCAACAAGGCCGCGCGCGCCGAGATCGCGATGATCAAGGTCGTCGCCCCCAACGTCGCCTGCCAGGTGATCGACTGGGCCATCCAGGCCTACGGCGGCGCCGGCGTCTCGCAGGTCACGCCGCTGGCGCGCAGCTACGCCAACCAGCGCACGCTGCGCCTGGCCGACGGCCCGGACGAGGTGCACCGCAACGCGATCGCCAAGCTGGAGCTGGCCAAGCACCTGGTGCGCGCGCCGGAGGTGGAGATGCCGATCACGCGCGGCTGCTGAGCCGGCTGGCGCGGGCGGCGGCGCGGTTACAGGCACCGCTTCGGGTGTTGCCCGGGCGCCGTCACAGGTTGCTCGAGGCGCGCACCTCGGCCAGCGTGGTCAGCCCCATCAGGACCTTCTCGATGCCGTCCTGGCGCAGCGTGCGCATGCCCTCGCGGATGGCCTGGGCCTGAATATCGCCGGGGCGCGCGCGGGACTGCACCAGACGCCGCACCTCGGGGCTGGCAATCAACAGCTCGTGCATCGGCAGGCGGCCGCGGTGACCGGTCTGCCCGCAATCCGGGCACCCCTGAGCCTGAGCCATCGTCAGCTGGCCATCGCGGCTGAAGCGCTCACGCCACTCCCGCTCCAGCGCGTCGGGGTCCTGCAACGGGTGGTCGTCCGGCAGTTGCGCGCGGTAGTCCTGCATCAACTCGCGCAGCCGCTCTGGGGTCACCGGCACGTGCCGCACGCAAGCCGAGCACAGCCGGCGCACCAGCCGCTGGGCCAGGATACCCTGCAAGGAGTCCGCAAACGAAAACGGATCCACCCCCAGATCATCCAGGCGCAAAATGGTCTCGGCCGCCGAGTTGGTGTGCAGCGTGGACATGACCAGATGCCCCGTCAGCGAGGCCTCGATCGCCATCTCGGCCGTCTCGGCATCGCGGATCTCGCCCACCATGATCACATCCGGGTCCGCACGCAACAGCGAGCGCAACGCGTTGGCGAACGTCCAACCGATTTTCGCGTTGACCTGGATCTGGCGCAGTCCGCGCTGCGTGATCTCGACCGGGTCCTCGGCGGTCCAGATCTTGCGCTTGGGCGTGTTGAGCCGCTGCAGCGCGGCATGCAGCGTCGTGGTTTTGCCCGAACCGGTGGGACCGACACACAGGAACAGCCCATACGGTCGCTCCAGAATGTGCTCGATGGCCGCGAGGTTGCGCGGGGACAGCGCCAGCCCCTCCAGCGGCATCGGCGCCGAGGAGTTGAGGATGCGCATCACCACATCCTCCAGCCCGTCGGCGGTCGGAATGGTCGCCACGCGCAACTCGATCGGCAGCCCCCCGAAACGGCGGAAATGGATCTTGCCGTCCTGGGGCTTGCGCCGCTCCGAGATATCCAGGTTGCACATCACCTTGATGCGGGCGATGAGCGCATTGCGGTAGTTGGCGGGCAGCTCCAGATAAGGGCGCAGCTCGCCATCGACCCGAAAACGGATGATCACCTTCTCCCGCCCGGGATACGGTTCGATGTGGATGTCGGAGGCGCGCTGGTGGAATGCCTCGACGATCATCGAATTGACCAGCTTGACCAGCGTGTTGTCCGACTGCTCGATCGGCCGCTCGTCAACGCCTTGCGACGAGGCCTCGCCGGCCAGCTCGACGGCCAGTTGCCAGGCCTCCACATTGGACGCGGAACCGGAAGACGGCGTGACGGATTCCACCGTCGCCGGCACGGCTTCATCCGCCATGCCGATGGCGCGATAGGCCTCCGCGATCTTGGCTTGCAGGTCGGCGGCCGAGCTCACCACCGGGATCACCTTGCGCTGCGCGGTGAACTCCAGCTCGTCGATCGCCTTGAACTGCAAGGGATCCGGCATCGCGACCACGACCGACGAGCCCAGGATGACGATCGGCAGCACCCGCAGCCGAGTGGCGAGCGCCATCGGCACCAGCCGCAGCGCCGCCGCGTCCAGCGGAAACTTGCGGACATCCACGAAGGGATAGCCCATCTTGCGCGCCAGCGCGATCTGCAGATCGGCGGGCTGGATCAGTCCCATCTCGACCAGCGTCTGTCCGAGCGGGGTTTTGGGCTGCACTTTCTGGCGCTCCAGCGCGCGCAGCAACTGATCGGGCGTGATCTTGCCCAGGCCCATCAGGGCCTCGCCAATGGGCACGGGTTTGAGCGTCGCCTGCCGCTCCAGCGCGGCCTTGAGCTGCTCGAGGTTCTCGACCATCGAGGACTCGATGTGTCGCAGCGATTCCGGCGACACCTCCTCGGTGGCGCTCAGCAGCGTCTCGCTGAAGCCGCTGTCGGCCAGCAGGCCGCCGTCTCGGCTCTGCATCTCGTAGCGGATGATGCCGCTCTTGGGCACGAACACCCGCTCCGGGTCGCCCTCGCGCGCCATTTTGGGAAACACCCACAGCCCGTACGGTGTACGCCGGCAGCCGTGGCACAGTCCCGAATACACCGACCCATCGCGCAACTGCACCACGAAGGAATGCAGAACCTCGTCCGCGTATCCCGATGGGGCCCCGAGCGACGGATGCGCGTCCCGCGGGTCCACGCGCAAGCGCTTGACCTGGTTGAAGCGCAGCGACAGCAAGCGGGGGGGCTCCTCGACCAGAATCTTGATCGTGCTGCCCTCCGGTTGAAAGTCCGCCAACGCGCCGCGCAGGACGCGCCCGTTCCACCCCTCGACGGCCACCGGCAGGCTCGGCTGACCCGCGACGTAGGTTTCGTCGGTATCGCGGTTGGGAATTGCAAATTGGGCGTTGGGGGCCATGGGGTCAGCTTGGTGTTTGTCGCCACCGTGTGATGACGAATGCTACATACCCAGAATCCATTGAATCACATTCTTGGCCAGAAACCCCAGCATCCCCAGCGACAACACCAGGAACAGCACGAAGGTGCCGAACTTGCCCGCCTTCGACTCGCGCGCGAGATTGAAGACGATGAAAAGCATGTACAAAATGAAGGCCCCCACCCCGAAGGTGAGCCCAAACTGCGCGATCTGCGCCTCGGTATAACCAAACAACGTCCCGTTCATCGCGCCCTTCACCCGCGCAGCGGCCGAATCAGCCCGGCCCGCTCGAAATCCCGATAGGCGTGCCAGCTGGAGTACGCCACGACCGGCACCGTCAGCATCAGCCCCACCATGGCCAGCGCCATGCCCAGCGCGACCAGCGCCACGATGCACACCGCCCACACCCCCATGACCACCGGATGGCTGCCAACGGCCCGCCAGCTCTCGCCCACCGCATGCCACAGCGGGGTGGGCGTGTCCACCAGCATCGGCAAGGTCATGACGCTGGAGGCAAACACCGGCGCGGCCAGCCAGGCCCCGAGCAGCAGCCACACCTCGAACAGCCCCACCCCTTGGGCCAGGACCACATGCAGCACGAAGTCGATGGGCCGCTGCACCGGTGCGGGCGCCCACAGCGTGATGAGGGCCGCCGATGTGAGCACCCAGCCCGTCCCCGCCAGCCCCAGCAACAACCCAAAGCCCATCAAGCGCCGATCGCCCGACGACCACAACCGCACGACCTCGGCGCAGCACACCTTCTCGCCGCGCTCCAGATAGCGGCTCACCGCATACAGGCCGGACGCCAGCACCGGCGCGATGATCAAAAACCCGGAAAACGCGCCCGCCAGCAACCAGAACTCATCGCGCAGCGCCAGCCACAGAATCAGCCCGAACAGCGCCATCATGCCGCCGTGCAGCACCCCCGGCAGGGGATTGGTCACATAGTCGCGCCATCCCAGCCGCAGCCAGCGCAGCGGTGCCGCCCAACCGATGGCGGCCGCGGGTTGCCGGTCGCCGGCGACGGCGGGCGGGGGCGATGGAGTCATCATGAGAACCTCTCCCGGAAATCACGCACGAATCGAACGGGCCGCCCCCATGACGGCATGGCGGCCCCGCCCCGAATTGGACCACAACCGTTGCTCGGCTCCACGTCCGCGCCCCCACTGGCCTCCGGAGCCGTCGTCGAGTCGCCCGGAGGTCAAGCGGCCAGCGGACCAGCGCTCTCGAGCAACTGGCGCGTGTAGGGCTCGCGTGGCGCGCGCAGCACCTGCAGCGCGGGCCCCGACTCGATCACGGCCCCCGCGCGCATGACCAGCACTTCGTGCGCCATCGCCCACACCACATCCACGTCGTGGGTGATCAACAGGTACGACAGGCCGCGCTCGCGCTGCAAGCGCAGCAGCAACTCGATCACCTGCCGCTGCACGGTGACATCCAGGGCACTGGTCGGCTCATCCAACACTAGCAGGCGCGGCTGCACGATGAGCGCGCGGGCGATGGCAATGCGCTGCCGCTGCCCGCCCGAAAACGCGTGGGGATAGCGCTGCAGCCACGCCGCGACCTCGGCAAGCGTCGCCGAGGCGGGCAGCAAGCCGACCTCCTGCAAGGCGGCCACGACGCGCTCGCGCCGCTCGGCCGCGGACAGCTTCGGCTCGTGCACCCGCAAGCCCTCCTCGACGATCTGTTCGACCGTCAGGCGCGGCGACAGCGACGAGAACGGGTCTTGGAACACGACCTGCACCTCGCGGCGCAGGGGGCGGTCCGACGCCCCACCCTGCCAAGCCCGCCCCATCACCGCCAGGCGCCCCTGCGCCGGAAGCAGGCCCAGCGCGGCCAGCGCCAGCGTCGACTTGCCCGATCCGGACTCCCCCACCACCCCCAGCGTGCGGCCGGGCAACAGCCGAGCCGACACGCCGCGCACCGCGGTGAATTGCCCGGCGCGAAACCACCCCCGCCACCCCGGGCGCGGCACACGGTACGTCACGCTCACGTCGTCCAGTTCCAGGCATGGGCGAGCGTCCGCGGCGGGCGCATCCGCTTGCAGCCAATCGGGCCGCACCGGGCGGCTGCCCAGCAAGCGCAGCGTGTACGGATGCGCCGGCGCGTCAAACACCCGGGCCACCGGACCTGCCTCGACCACCCGCCCCTGTTCCATCACGACCACACGGTCGGCAAAGCGGCGCACCAGGTTCAGATCGTGCGTGATCAGCAAAACCGCCAGCCCCAGGCGGCGCTGCAAATCCTCCAACAGCGCCAGAATTTGCAAACGGAGGCTGGCGTCCAGCGCCGTGGTCGGCTCGTCCGCAATCAACAGGCGCGGCTCGCCGGCCAGCGCCATGGCGATCATCGCGCGCTGACGCTGCCCTCCGCTGAGCTGGTGGGGATACTGGCGCGCCCGGCGTGGGGCGTCGTCGATGCCGACCTGGGCCAACCACTCCACCGCGCGCGCCCAGGCCTGGCGCGGCAGCAGCGCCCGCTTCAGGCGCAGCACCTCGGCGATCTGCTCGCCCACCGGATACAGCGGATCGAGCGCCGTCATCGGCTCCTGAAACACATAGGCCACCGCATCGCCACGCAAGGCACGCAGCGCGCGCTCCGGCAGCGTCAACAACGACTGCCCGTCGAAGCGCACCTCCCCCTCGACGCGGGCATCGGGCAACAGCCGCAGCAGGCTCAGCGCGGACACCGTCTTGCCCGAACCGGACTCCCCCACCAGGGCCACTTTCTCGCCCGCCCCCACATCGAAGTCGATGCCGTGCACCACGGGCCGTCCGCCCAATGCGATGCGCAGGCCGCGCACGGTCAGCAGCGGGGTCGCCTGTCCGTCCATCAGTCGGCCTTTCGGGGGTCGAGCGCATCACGCAGCGCGTCACCCATGAAGGTCAGCAGCGTCAGCGTCAACACCAGCACACCAAAGGTGGACAGCGAAATCCACCAGGCATCGATGTTGTTCTTGCCCTGGGCCAGCAGTTCGCCCAGCGACGGTGTGCCCGGCGGCACGCCCAGCCCCAAAAAGTCCAGCGACGTCAGAGCGAGGATCGCCGCGCTCATGCGAAAGGGCAGAAACGTCACCACCGGGGTCAAGCTGTTGGGCAGCACATGCCGCCAGATGATGGCCGCATGCGACAGCCCCAGCGCCCGCGCCGCGCGCACATAATCGAGCTGACGGTTGCGCAAAAACTCGGCGCGCACATAGTCGGCGAGCCCCATCCAGCCGAACAGGCTCAGCAGCACCAGCAACAGCGTGACGCTGGGGGCAAACACCGCGCTGAAAATGATGAGCAGATACAGCTCCGGCATCGACGACCAGATCTCGATGAGCCGCTGCATCGTCAGGTCGAGCCGGCCACCAAAATAGCCCTGCACCGCGCCAGCGAGCACCCCCAGCACCACGCCAATCGCGGTGAGCGCCAGCGCAAACAGCACGCTGATGCGAAAGCCATAAATGAGTTGCGCCAGCAGATCGCGCCCGCGGTCGTCGGTGCCCAGCAGGTTGGCGCGGCTCGGTGGTGCGGGGTGCGGCCCTGGCGCCCAATAGTTGAGTGCCTTGGGGCCATACGGATTGGGTGGGTACAGCGCCCAGTTGCCGCCTGTCGTCAGCCGCTCGCGCACATACGGGTCCAGGTAGTCGGTCGGCGCCTCGAAGTCGCCGCCAAACGTGGTCTCCGGGTAGTCGTGCAGCAATGGCAGGTACCACTGGCCCTCGTAACGCACCAGCAGCGGGCGATCGTTGGACAGCACTTCGGCCAACAGACTGGCGGCCACCAGCGCCACGAACAGCACCCAACTCCACCAGCCGAGCCGGTTGCGCGCGAAGCGCCGCCAAGCCCGCCGCGCCGGGCTTGGGGACGCGTAGGAAGCGTCAATCGAACTTGACACGGGGATCCACCCACACGTAACACAGGTCGCTGACCAGCTTGGTGATCAGCCCGATCAGCGTGAACAGAAACAGCGTGCCCATGACCACCGGATAGTCGCGACGGATCACGCTCTCATAGCTCAGCAGCCCCAGGCCATCGAGCGAGAACAGCGTCTCGATCAACAGGCTGCCGGTAAAAAAGGCACCGATGAAGGCGGCCGGGAAACCCGTCACGATCGGAATCATCGCGTTGCGCAGCACGTGCTTCCAGAGCACCTGTCGCTCGCTCAGACCCTTGGCGCGCGCCACCAGGACGTACTGCTTGCGGATTTCCTCCAGAAAGGCATTCTTGGTCAGCATCGCGGTCACGGCAAAACTGCCCAGCACCATTGACAGCACCGGCAGCGTGATGTGCCACAGGTAATCGACGATGCGCGCCGGCCACGACAGCTCGGCCCAGTGATCGCTGACCAACCCGCGCAGCGGAAACCACTGCAACTGCCCCCCGAAGATGACCAACAGGGCCACCCCCAGCACGAAGCCCGGAATCGCATACGCCACCAGGATGATCAGGGAGGTGACGACGTCGAAGCGCGAGCCGGCGCGCACGGCTTTGGCCACCCCCAGGGGGACCGCCACCGCGTAGCTGATGACGAAGGTCCACAGGCCCAGGCTCATGGACACGGGCAGCTTCTCCCAAATCAGTTGCGCCACGGGCTTGTTCTGGAAAAAGCTCTGCCCCAAGTCGAACCGCGCGAACTGCTGCAACATCTGCCAGAAGCGCTCGTGCGGCGGCTTGTCAAAGCCGTAGAGCGCCTTGATCTGCTCCAGCCGCTGGGGGTCCACCCCCTGTGCGCCCCGGTAGGCGGAGCCCCCACCCTCGGCCCCCGCCCCCAGCCCGGCCCGCGCCTCGGCCAGATACTGGTCCACCGGCCCACCGGGCACGAACTGAATCACCACGAAGGTCAGCAGCAACACCCCGAACAGCGTCGGGATCATCAGCAGCAAGCGCTTGAGGATGTAGGCCCACATGGGTGCGGCTCCCGTCAGCGCGCGGCCGGGGCGGCCGATGCCGCCCACCAGGTTTCGATCGCCCAGCCCTCGCCGCCGGCGTACGGGGGCATGTCGGCGGGCCGCGCCAGGCGCCACGCGTTGTAGGCCATGCGGTGCGTCGGCGCGGACCATTGAGGAATCAGCACCTGGCTGTGCGCCACCACACGCTCCAGTGCCCGGCACGCCGCCAAGAATGCGGGCTCGGTGTCCGCCTGCACCATGCGCGCGATCAGGTCATCCACCGCGGGGCTGGCCAGTCCGCTGAAATTGCCGGAGTCCTCGGTGCGGGCGGCCGCGCTGCCAAACAGATCCGCATACTCCGCACCCGGGCTGTGCGTGCCCTGGAACGCCAGAGAAATCACATCGAAGTCGAAGGTGCGCAGCCGCTGCTGGTACAGCGCAAAGTCCACCGGCCGAAAGCGCAGCTCCACGCCCAGCCGCGCCAGGTTGCGCGCCCACGGCGTGACGACGCGTGCGCCGGCTTCGTTGCTGTCCAGGTACTCCAGCACCAGCGGCTGCCCTCGGGCGTTGCGCAGCGCCCCGTCGCGGTAGGTCCAACCCGCCTGCGCCAGCAGCGCCTGCGCCTGACGCAGGTTGGCGCGCAACCGCTCGGGCGTGCCAGCCACCGGCGGTTCATACATCGGCCCGAAGACTTCCGGCGGCAGTTGCGCGCGCCACGGCTCCAGCAGCCGGCGCTGCGCCGCGTCCGGCTCGCCCTGCGCGGCGCAGGCCGTGTTGCCGAACAGCCCGCGCACGCGCTCGTAGCTGCCGTAGAACAGCCGCTCGTTCATCCACTCGAAATCCAGCGCCAGCGCCAGCGCCTGGCGCACGCGCCGGTCGTCGAGCGGCGGCCGGCGCGTGTTGAGCACGTAGCTCTGAAACCCCGTCGGCAGCCGGTGGCGGAACTCGGCCTTGACCAGCTCGCCGCTGTCGAAGCGCCGGCCCTTGACGCGCCGTGCCCAGTCGCCGGCGGAAAAGAAGCGCATCAGGTCGAACTCGCCGGCCTTGAGCGCCTCCAGCCGCGCGGTGTTGTCCTTGTAGATCTTGACGGTGATGCGGTCGAAGTTGAACGTGCCGCGCCGCACCGGCAGGTCGCGCGCCCAGTAGCCGGGATCGCGCACGTAGGTGATGTCCTTGCCGAACTTGACCGGCCCGATGCGGTACGGCCCGCTGCCGATCGGCACGTCCATCACCACCTCGTTGAACGGCTTGCGCCGGCCCGTGGCCGGATCCACCCCCCAGTCGCGGCTGAAGATCGGGATGCCGCCCACCGTCAGCGGCAGCTCGCGGTTCGGACGCTTGAAGCGAAAGCGCACCGTGCGCGCGTCCAGCACGTCCACGCCATCCAGATCCGCCAAGATGGTCTTGTACACCGGCGAGGTATGCGGCCCGAGCAGCGTCTCGAAGGTGTGGCGCACGTCCTCGGCCTGCACCGGCTTGCCGTCGTGAAAACGCGCCTCGCGGCGCAGGCGGAAGGTGACGCTCAGGCGATCCGGCGCCACCTGCACATCCTCCGCCAACAGCCCGTAGGCGGCGCCGACCTCGTCGGCCGCGCCGGCCAACAAACTGTCGAACAGCAGGTATGCCAGATAGGCCGGCGCACTGCCGCGCAGCGTGAACGGGTTGTACTTGTCAAAGGTGGACGTGCGCAGGTTGCTGACCAGCCGCAGCTCGCCCCCCTTGGGCGCGTCCGGGTTGACGTAGTCGAAATGCGCGAAGCCCGGTGGGTATTTCAAGTGCCCCCACAGCGCATAGCCGTGCGCGGCCCAGGCCGGCGCGGCCGACACCAGCACCACCAGCAGCCCCCCCACCGCACGGCGCACAGCGGCGGCCGTCCACAGGCCCCAGCGCCACAGGTCGCCCGACGCGCTCCCAGCCCCCATCCCGCCATGACCGCAGCGGGCGGCGCGAGGCAGGCGCGAAAGGCTTGGCGAATGGGGCCAGTCATGCATGCGACAATTCTGCAGGATTTTTCCCGCACCACGAGGAGCACGAACCATGGGTTTTTTGGCCGGCAAGAAGCTGCTGATCACCGGGGTACTGTCCAACCGCTCGATCGCCTACGGCATCGCGCGCGCCTGCCGAGCCCAGGGGGCGGAGCTGGCCTTCAGCTACGTCGGTGAACGCTTCAGGGACCGCATCACCGAATTCGCGGCGGAGTTCGGCTCCAACCTCGTGTTCGAGTGCGACGTCTCGGACGACGCCCACATCGAGCGGCTGTTCCGTGAACTGTCGGCGCACTGGCCGACGTTCGATGGCTTCGTGCACAGCATCGGCTACGCGCCGCGCGAGGCCATCGCCGGCGACTTTCTCGACGGCCTGTCGCGCGAGGCCTACCGCACCGCGCACGAGATCAGCGCCTACAGCTTCCCCGCCATGGCCAAAGCGGCGCTGCCCTACCTCAACGACGGCGCCGCCCTGCTGACGCTGACCTACCTGGGCAGCGTGCGCATGGTGCCAGCCTACAACACGATGGGGCTGGCCAAGGCCAGCCTGGAGGCCAGCGTCCGTTACCTGGCCGAGTCACTCGGCAGCCGCCGGCGCGGCTGGCGTGTCAATGGCATCTCGGCCGGCCCGATCAAGACCTTGGCCGCCAGCGGCATCAAGGGCTTTGGCAAGATCCTGAACGTGGTGGAGAGCAACGCCCCGATTCGGCGCAATGTGACGATCGACGACGTCGGCCACACGGCGGCCTTTCTGCTCAGCGATCTGGCGGCCGGCATCAGCGCCGAGGTCATCTACGTCGACGGCGGTTTCAGCCAAGTGATGGGCGGCTTGTCGGCCGGCGACGCCACCGAGGCGTAAACCGCCCCGCGGGCGGTCACTTCAAGTTGCCCAGGTAGGCCGCCACCGCCTCCAGCTCCAGGTCGCTCAGACGGTGCGACATCACGCGCATGATGGCGTTGTCGCGATTGCCCGTGCGCTCCTTGAACGCCTGCACCTGACGGATGATGTACTGCGGGTGCTGACCTGCCAGGCGCGGCAGTTCCGTCGTGCCGGTCGCCCCGGGCCCATGGCACGTGGCGCACGGCGGCAAGCCGCTGTGGCGGTTGCCCCGCTCGTACACATAGCGCCCCACGGCCAGCAGCAGGTCGTCCCCGCTGGGGGTGTGCCCCGGCTTTTGGCGCGCGTAGTATTCGGCGACCGCTTCGATGTCGCTGGGGCTCAGGCCCTTGACCTTCTCGGTCATCGCGGTGTCCTTGCGCTCGCCGCTGGCAAAGGCCTGGAGCTGGCGCGCCAAATACCAGGCATTCTGGCCCGCCAGACGGGGGAAATTGGGCGCTACGCCCTGCCCGCACGGGCCGTGACAGACCGCGCAGCGGTCCCGGGCGATGACCTCGCCGATCACCAGTGGATCGGTGGACTGGGCTTGCGTCCCCCAAGCCGCCAAGCCCATGCCCGCCGCCACGATCGTGCGGCGCAGGGCCATCTGCCAAGCCTTACGCATGTGTTCCTCCAGGGATGGATACGGGGTCGCCAACGACCACTGTCACCATCCTAGAGAAACCCCGCCAAACGACCTTGACGCGCATCAAGATCACTGCATCGGCATGCAACGATGCGCAGACGCGCGCGGACGACGCGCCACGGGGCACCCGGCCCCCAGCGCGACCCGACCCGTGTCTTAGCGCCGCGGCGGCGGCAGATCGGTGCAACTGCCGTGCGCCACCTCCGCCGCCATGCCGATGCTTTCGCCCAGCGTGGGGTGCGGGTGGATGGTTTTGCCGATGTCCACCGCATCGGCCCCCATCTCGATGGCCAGCGCGATCTCGCCGATCATGTCGCCGGCGTGTGTGCCCACGATGCCGCCGCCCAGGATCTTGCCGTGGCCATGCGCCTCGGGGCGGTCGTCGAACAGCAGTTTGGTCAAGCCTTCGTCACGGCCGTTGGCAATGGCGCGGCCCGAGGCCGTCCATGGGAACAGGCCTTTCTTGACCGCAATCCCCTGCGCCTTGGCCTGCTCCTCGGTCAGACCCACCCAAGCCACCTCGGGATCGGTGTAGGCCACACTCGGGATCACCCGCGCGTCAAAAGCCCTGCGAGCCAGGGCCGCATCCCCCAGCAGTTCGCCAGCGATCACCTCCGCCGCCACATGGCCTTCGTGCACGGCCTTGTGCGCCAGCATGGGCTGGCCCACGATATCGCCGATGGCGAAGATGTGCGGCACGTTGGTGCGCATCTGGATATCGACGTTGATGAAGCCCCGGTCGGTCACGGCCACGCCGGCCTTGTCGGCCGCGATCTTCTTGCCGTTGGGCGTGCGGCCGACGGCCTGCAGCACCAGGTCGTACAGGCCCTCGCTGGTGGCGCCGTCCAACCCTTCGAACTGCACCCGGATGCCCTCGGGCGTGGCCTGCGCCCCCACGGTCTTGGTTTTGAGCATGATGTGGTCGAAGCGGCCTTTGTTCATCTTCTCCCACACCTTGACCAGATCGCGGTCGGCGCCCTGCATCAGGCCGTCCATCATCTCGACCACGTCGAGCCGCGCGCCCAGAGTGGAGTACACAGTGCCCATCTCCAGGCCGATGATGCCGCCGCCGATGATGAGCATCTTTTTCGGCACGCCCGGCAGCGCCAGGGCACCGGTGCTGTCCACGATGCGCGGATCGTCGGGCAGGAACGGCAGCCGCACGGCCTGCGAACCGGCCGCGATGATGCACCGCTTGAACGCCACCACGGTTTTGCGGCCGGTTTTGTCCTGGCCGCTGCCGGTGGTCTCCTCCACTGCGACATGGTTGGGGCCGACGAAGGCCCCATAACCCCGCACCACCGTGACCTTGCGCATCTTGGCCATGGCGGCCAGCCCACCCGTGAGCTTGCCGATGACCTTTTCCTTGTGCCCGCGCAGCTTGTCGAGGTTGACCACCGGACGCCCGAACTCCACGCCCAGGTCGGCCATGTGGCTGACTTCGTCCATCACGGCGGCCACGTGCAGCAGCGCCTTGGACGGGATGCAGCCCACGTTCAGGCACACGCCGCCCAGCGTGGCGTAGCGCTCCACGATCACCACCTTCAGGCCCAGGTCGGCGGCGCGGAAAGCGGCGGAGTAGCCGCCCGGCCCCCCACCCAGCACCAGCACGTCGCACTCCAGGTCGGCGCTGCCGCTGAAGCTGGCCGCTGCCGGTACCACCGCGGGCGCCACCGGCACGGCGGACGGAGCCGGGGCCGCCACCGAAGCCACGGCGGGCGCAGAAGCCGGGGCAGCAGTGGCCGGTGCCGAGGAGGGAGCCGCCGCAGCCGCCTCGCCGGCCACTTCCAGCGACAGAATCACCGAGCCCTCGCTGACTTTGTCGCCCAGCTTGACCTTGAGTTCCTTCACCACACCCGCGTGGCTGGAAGGGATCTCCATCGACGCCTTGTCGGACTCCACCGTGATGAGCGACTGATCCACCTGGACCGTGTCGCCCGGCTTGACCAGCAACTCGATGACCGCCACGTCCTTGAAGTCGCCGATGTCGGGAACCTGGATATCGATCAGTGCCATATTCCGACTCCCTTCACAGCAGCACGCGGCGGAAGTCCGCCAGGATCTGGCCCAGATAGGCGTTGAAACGCGCGGCAGCCGCGCCATCGATCACGCGGTGGTCCCACGTCAGCGACAGCGGCAGCATCAGGCGCGGCACAAACTGCTTGCCGTCCCACTTGGGCTCCATCTGGCTCTTGCACACCCCCAGAATGGCCACCTCCGGCGCGTTGATGATGGGCGTGAAGTAGCGCCCGCCAATGCCACCCAGGCTGGAAATGGTGAAGGTGGCACCGCTCATGTCCGCGGGGCCCAGCTTGCCTTCGCGCGCCTTCTTGGCCAGTTCGGCCATCTCCTGGCTGATCTGCAGGATGCCCTTCTGGTCGGCATGCTTGATCACGGGCACCACCAGGCCGTTGGGCGTGTCGGCGGCAAAGCCGATGTGCCAATAGTGCTTGAAAATCAGCGCGTCGCCGTCCAGCGAGCTGTTGAACTCCGGGAATTTCTTGAGCGCGGCCACACAGGCTTTGATGAGGAAGGCCAGCATCGTGACCTTGATGCCGCTTTTCTCGTGCTCCTTGTTGAGCTGCACCCGGAAAGCTTCGAGTTCGGTGATGTCGGCATCGTCGTGGTTGGTGACGGCCGGGATCATCACGGCGTTGCGCATCAGGTTGGCGCCGCTGATTTTCTTGATCCGACCCAGCTCCTTGCGCTCGATGGGGCCGAACTTGGCAAAGTCCACCTTGGGCCAGGGCAGCAGATCCAGCCCCACGCCGGTGCCGGCGGCAGGCGCCGGCGCGTGGGCGGCCTGGGCCTGCGTTTGCACAGTGCCCGCCATGACGGCTTTGGTGAAGTTTTGCACATCCTCCAGCGTGATGCGGCCCTTGGGCCCCGAGCCTTTGACCTCGGCCAGCGGCACGCCCAGTTCCCGGGCGAATTTGCGCACCGACGGAGAAGCATGCGGCAGGCCGAGCACCGGGGCGGATGCGGGTTGGTGGGGGGCGGCCGGCGTCGAGGCGACGGCAGGGGCCACCGTGGGTGCCGGCGCTTCGGCCGGTGTGGGCGCTGGCGCAGTAGCAGGCACCGCAGCGGCCACGGCGGGGGCCGCCACCGGCGCGGGAGCGGGCTCAGGGGCGGCCGCGGCCGCTGCGCCTTCGGCCTCCAGCGTCAGCACCACCGAGCCCTCGCTGACCTTGTCGCCGAGTTGTACTTTCAGCTCTTTGACCACGCCCGCGTGGCTGGAGGGAATCTCCATCGACGCCTTGTCGGACTCCACCGTGATCAGCGACTGATCCACCGCCACCCGGTCACCGGGCTTGACCAGCAACTCGATCACCGCCACGTCTTTGAAATCCCCGATGTCCGGGACCTTCACATCGATCAATGCCATTTATCGTCTCCCGGCCATCAGGCGTGCAGGGGGTTGAGCTTTTCGGTGTCGATGCCGTACTTGGCGATGGCCTCGGCCACCTTGGCTGCCGGCACGGTGCCTTCTTCGGCCAGGGCCTTGAGCGCGGCCACGACGATGTAGTGGCGGTTGACCTCGAAGTGCTGGCGCAGCTTGCTGCGGAAGTCACTGCGGCCAAAGCCATCGGTGCCCAACACCTTGTAGCTGCGCCCCTTGGGGATGAAGGCGCGAATCTGATCGGCGTAGGCCTTCATGTAGTCGGTCGAGGCCACCACAGGACCGGTGTGCTTGTCCAGCTGCTGAGTGACGAAGGGCACGCGCGGCGGCTCGGTGGGGTGCAGCAGGTTCCAGCGCTCGCAGTCCTGACCGTCGCGGGCCAGTTCGTTGAAACTCGGGCAGCTCCACACGTTGGCGGCCACGCCCCAGTCTTTCTCCAGCAGTTCCTGCGCAAACAGGCTCTCGCGCAGGATGGAGCCGGAGCCGAGCAACTGCACCCGCGGCGTGAGCTTCGCGCCTTCTTTGAACAGATACATCCCCTTGATGATCTGCTCCTCCGTGCCGGGGGTCAGGCCCGGCATGGCGTAGTTCTCGTTGAGCAGGGTGATGTAGAAAAACACGTTGTCCTGCTTTTCCACCATGCGTTTCAAGCCATGGTGGATGATGACCGCCACCTCGTGCGCGAAGGTGGGGTCGTAGCTGATGCAGTTGGGAATGGTGCCCGCCAGGATGTGGCTGTGGCCGTCCTCGTGCTGCAGGCCTTCGCCGTTGAGCGTGGTGCGGCCACTCGTGCCGCCCAGCAAGAAGCCGCGCGCCTGCATGTCGCCCGCCGCCCAGGCCAAATCCCCGATGCGCTGGAAGCCGAACATCGAGTAGTAGATGTAGAACGGCACCATGATGCGGTTGTTGGTGCTGTAGGACGTGGCCGCCGCGATCCAGCTGGCCATGCCACCCGCCTCGTTGATGCCCTCTTGCAGGATCTGGCCGGCCTTGTCCTCGCGGTAGTACATCACCTGGTCTTTGTCCACCGGGGTGTAGAGCTGGCCCTTGGGGTTGTAGATGCCGATCTGGCGGAACAGCCCCTCCATGCCGAAAGTGCGGGCCTCGTCCACCAGGATGGGCACCACGCGCGGACCCAGGGCCTTGTCGCGCAGCAGCTGTGTCAGGAACCGCACGTAGGCCTGGGTCGTGCTGATCTCGCGACCCTCGGTCGTCGGCTCCAGCAACGCCTGGAACGTCTCCAGCGACGGCACGGTGAACTGCTCGTCGCTCTTGACCCGGCGCTTGGGCAAATAGCCACCCAACGCCTTGCGCCGCTCGTGCAAGTACTTCATCTCCGGCGTGTCGTCGGCCGGCTTGTAGAGCGGGATCTTCGGCAGCTCGCTGTCGGGGATGGGGATGTTGAAACGGTCGCGGAAGTAGCGGATGTCCTCGTCGGTGAGCTTCTTGGTCTGGTGCGCGGTGTTCTTGCCTTCGCCGGCGCGGCCCATGCCGTAGCCCTTGACCGTCTTGACCAGCAGCACCGTCGGCTGGCCGGTGGTGTTGTGGTGCGCGCGGTGGAAGGCGGCATACACCTTCTGCGCATCGTGGCCGCCGCGGCGCAGTGCCCAGATGTCATCGTCGCTCATCTTGGCCACCAACTCCAGCGCCTTCGGGTGGCGGCCGAAGAAATGCTTGCGCACGAAGGCACCATCGTTGGCCTTGAACGCCTGATAATCGCCATCCAGCGTGTCGAGCATGATCTTGCGCAGCACGCCGTCCTTGTCGCGGGCCAGCAGCGGGTCCCAGTTGCTGCCCCACAGCAGCTTGATCACGTTCCAACCCGAGCCGCGGAACTCGCCCTCCAGCTCCTGGATGATCTTGCCGTTGCCGCGCACCGGGCCGTCGAGCCGCTGCAGGTTGCAGTTGACCACGAAGATCAGGTTGTCCAGCCCCTCGCGCGCGGCCAGCCCAATGGCGCCCAGGCTCTCGGGCTCATCCATTTCGCCATCGCCGCAGAACACCCACACCTTGCGCTGGCTGGTGTCGGCAATGCCACGCGCGTGCAGATACTTCAAAAAGCGCGCCTGATAGATGGCCATCAGCGGCCCCAGCCCCATCGACACGGTGGGGAACTGCCAGAACTCCGGCATCAGCTTGGGGTGCGGATAGCTGGACAAGCCTTTGCCATCCACCTCCTGGCGAAAGTGCAGCAACTGCTCCTCGGTCAGCCGCCCCTCCAGGAAGGCGCGGGCGTAGATGCCCGGGGCGCTGTGGCCCTGGATGTAGATCAGATCGCCGCCGTGCGTGCCGCCCTGGTCGGTGTCGTCGGCGTGCCAGAAGTGGTTGAAGCCGCAGGCAAACATGTGCGCCAGCGACTGGAAAGAGCTGATGTGCCCGCCCAGGTCGCCGCCGTCGGGCGGGTTGAGCCGGTTGGCCTTGACCACCATGGCCATCGCGTTCCAGCGCATATAGGCCCGCAAGCGGCCCTCGATTTCCAGGTTGCCGGGGCTGCGCTCCTCCTCATCCGGCTCGATGGTGTTGACGTAGCCCGTGGTGGCCGAAAACGGCAGATCGATGCTGTGCTCGCGCGCCTCCTCCAGCAACTGCTCCAGCAGAAAGTGCGCGCGCTCGGGGCCCGTGCGTTCGATGACGGCATCCAGGGCGTCGAGCCACTCACGCGTCTCCTGCGGATCGGCGTCGGGGGCCACGAGCGGGGAAATCGGTTGGGCGGGTTGGGACATGGTGTCGTCTCCTCGTTGGCACGGAAAAGGGTACGGCGAAGGCGTCTTCGTGTCCACGAAGTTTCGCACGAAATCGATCTATTTCCAAACTGCGGTTATTTATTTCACATTGCGAATTTTTAAACGTCCGCCGTGCGAGGTCGCTGCGGGTTTGCCCTAAACTGCTGGCATGGCCAGCCCGACATCCGACGCCCACGCCCCGCGCGGCCCCCGCTGGTGGTCGGCGCCGCGCCGCTGGTGGCGCCAGTGGTGGGACCGGCTGCCGCCGAGCCGGCAGGACCGGCTCGCCGTGTTCGGGCCCCTGCTGTCCGTCCTGCTGTTTCTGACGGCAATTTTTTCGGCCCTGGCCTACTTCACCCATGAAGAGGCCAACCGTGAGCAGGAAGCGGTGATGCGCGACACCGAGTACGCGCAACAGCGCCTGCGCCTGCGCCTGCTGGAGCGGCAGGAGCAGCTCATGCGTCTGGCGCGCGACATCGCCAACCGCTCGGTCGAAGAAACCGAGTTCGTCTTTCAAGCCGAGGCGGTGGTGATGCAGAACCCCGAACTGATCTCGGCGCACTGGATCGGCCCGTTCCGGGAGGTGGTCACGGGCTACGCCTCTCCCAACGCACCGGCGCACGCCCAGCGGCGCGCGGGCGATCTGCTGCCGCCCAACAGCACCGATGGCGCATTCGAACTGGCCCGCGACCTGCACCAACCGATCTACTCGCGCCCGCTGCGCTGGCCCGACAGCGGCAGCACCATCGTGCTGCTGGTGCCCTTCGAGGACCAGCGCCGCTTTGGTGGCGCCGTTCTGGCGGAGTACTCCGTCGAGGGGCTGCTGCGCTATGGCGTCCCGGCCGAGGTGCTGGCGCGCTACGCCGTCACATTCGTCGGCGAAGACGGCACCCTGCACGCGGGCACGCCCCTCAAACCCATCAAGACCCCGCTGTCGCGCCTGCCCTGGGCGGCGCAGGCACAGCGGCACGAGCTGCCGATTTCGCCCATCGGCAACAGTCTGCTGGTGCGGGCGGAGGGCCTGCGCGCCGACCGCGACACGGGCAGCGAGGCGTTCTTCTGGATCGTCGGCGCGATGAGCATGGCGACGATCTGGATGCTGCTGGGCAATATGCGTCACACGCGCCGGCGCCTGCAGGCCCAGCGCGCACTGGTGGCGGAAACGAACTTCCGCCGCGCCATGGAAAACTCCATGCTCACTGGGATGCGCGCCCTGGACATGGAGGGCCGCATCACCTACGTCAACCGCGCCTTCTGCAACATGACGGGTTGGAGCGAGGCCGAGCTGATCGGCACCACCGCCCCCTTCCCTTACTGGCCCGAATCGGAACACGACACGTTGATGGCCCGTCTGCAGGACGAGATCGCCGGCCGCAACGCCCCGGGCGGCTTCGAGGTGCCCGTCAAGCGCAAAAACGGCAGCATCTTCTACGCGCGCATGTACGTCTCGCCGCTGGTTGACGCGCAAGGGCGGCAAACGGGCTGGATGACGTCGATGACCGACATCACCGAGCCCAAGCGCATCCGCGAGGAGCTGACGGCCTCGTACGACCGCTTCGCAACCGTGCTGGACAGCCTGGACGAGGCCATCTCCGTCGCGCCGCTGCACAGCAACGAACTGCTCTTTGCCAACCACATGTACCAGCGCTGGTTTGGGCAGGGTGCAGCAGGCCACGAGCGCATGCTGGAGCTGTGCGCGTCCGTCCCGGTGCTGCCACCGCAAGATCACACCGACCATGTGGACAGCCTGGTCGGCCTGCCCGCCGATGCGCTGTTCGAGGCGATCGCCGAGCACACACAGATCCTGGTGCCCGAGTTGGGCAAGTGGCTGGAGGTGCGCACCCGCTATCTGACCTGGGTGGACGGACGGCTGGTGCAGATGCTGATCGCCAGCGACATCACGGCTCGCCGCCATGCGGAGGAACAAGCCGCCCTGCAAGCCGAGCGTGCCGAAACCGCCAGCCGCCTGATCACGATGGGCGAGATGGCCTCCAGCGTCGCGCACGAACTCAACCAGCCACTGACCGCCATCAGCAACTACGCCAGCGGCATGATCAGCCGGCTGCAAAAAGGCCAAATGGGCCCCGAGGATCTGCTCGGCGCGCTGGAAAAAACGGTGCGGCAGGCACAGCGCGCGGGCCACATCATCCAGCGCATCCGCGCCTTCGTCAAAAAAAGCGAACCCAACCCGACGCTGTCCGAGGTCGCGCAAATGGTGGCGAACGCCACCGAGCTGGCCGACATCGAGCTGCGTCGCCACATGGTGCGCCTCAACATCTACGTCGCGGCTCGCCTGCCGCGCTTGATGGTCGACCCCATCCTGATCGAACAAGTGCTGATCAACCTGCTGAAAAACGCGGGCGAGTCCATCCAGAACGCCCAGCGGCCACCCGGGCAACGCCACGTGGAGCTGCAGGTCGTGCCGCGTACCGTCGAGGGCCGTGACGTGGTGGAATTCACCGTCCGCGACAGCGGCAGCGGGATACCGCAAGACCGCCTCGACCGCATCTTCGAGGCCTTCTACAGCACCAAGGCCGAAGGCATGGGAATCGGCCTGAAGCTGTGCCGCTCGATCATCGAATCCCACCACGGCCGGCTGCATGCGCGCAACCTCTACAATGGCACCGAGGTCGCGGGCTGCGAGTTCACATTCTGGATCCCGGTGTCGCCTCAGGACGCCGCGGAGTCCCGTGTTCATCCCCCCTCTGTCAACGAAGCGCAGACGCCCGAAGGACAACGATGAGCCTGATCCCCAAACGCGGAACCGTGTACGTGGTCGACGACGACGAAGCCGTGCGCGACTCGCTGCAATGGCTGCTGGAAGGCAAGGACTACCGGGTGCGATGTTTCGAGTCGGCCGAGGCGTTTTTGGCGCGCTACGACCCGCGCGAGGTTGCCTGCCTGATCGCCGACATCCGCATGGGCGGCATGAGCGGCATGGAACTCCAAGACCGGCTGCTGGAGCGCCAGTCGCCGCTGCCGATCTGCTTCATCACCGGTCACGGCGATGTGCCGATGGCGGTGGAGTCCATGAAGAAAGGTGCGCTGGACTTCATCCAAAAGCCTTTCGACGAAAACCAGCTCGTGGCGCTGGTCGAGAGGATGCTCGATGTCGCACGCGAGACGTTCGCCGTGCACCAACAGGCCGCCACACGCGAGGCGCTGCTGGCCAAGCTGACCACGCGCGAATCGCAGGTGCTCGAGCGCGTCGTCGCCGGGCGGCTCAACAAGCAGATCGCCGACGACCTCGGCATCAGCATCAAGACGGTGGAGGCGCACCGCGCCAACATCATGGAAAAGCTCGGCGCCAACACCGTGGCCGATCTGCTCAAGATCGCGCTGGCGCCGATTCCCCCCTCCAAAGTCTGACCCCTCCCTCCCCATGACCGCCCAACTGATCGACGGCGTGGCGCTGGCGCGCCACTGGCGCCAACGCGTGGCCGAACGCGCCGCAGCGCTCGCGGCCCGCGGCCACCGCCCGGGCCTTGCGGTGATCCTGGTCGGCGACGACCCCGCCAGCCAGGTCTACGTTCGCAACAAGGTCAAGGCCTGCGGCGAGGCCGGCATCCACTCCGTGCTGGAAACCTACCCCGCCAGCCTGACCGAGGACGAGCTGCTGGCACGCATCGCTGCCCTCAACGCCGACCCCGCCATCCACGGCATCCTGGTGCAGCTGCCGCTGCCGGCGCATCTGAATGCCCAGCGGGTCATCGAGGCCATCGCGCCGGACAAGGACGTCGACGGCTTTCACGTCGCCAACGCCGGCGCGCTGCTGGTCGGCCAGCCGGCCTTCCGGCCCTGCACGCCATACGGCTGCATGAAGATGCTGGAGCACATCGGCCGCACCGACCTGCGCGGCCAGCACGCCGTGGTCGTGGGCCGCAGCAACATCGTCGGCAAGCCGATGGCGCTGCTGCTGCTGCAGGCCGGCGCCACCGTGACGATCTGCCACAGCGGCACCGCGGACCTGGCTCACCACACGCGCCAGGCCGACATCCTGGTGGCCGCCGTCGGCAAACCGCGCATGATCGGCGCCGACATGGTCAAGCCCGGTGCCGTCGTGCTCGACGTCGGCATCAACCGCCTGCCCGATAGCAAGCTGTGCGGCGACGTCGACTTCGACGCTGTGCGCGAGGTGGCCGGCTGGATTACCCCGGTGCCCGGCGGTGTGGGGCCGATGACGATCGCGATGCTGCTGCTGAATACGGTCGAGGCAACGGAGCGCGCGGTCGGCTGAGCCCCTCACTCGTTCACGCCTCAGCGACCGCCCACCTCTGACGCACGGCGGTCCCGCCCGGCCAGCCACCACAGGCTGCGCAGCGCACACAGCCACTGCAGCGCCACCAGCAGCGTCCCCAGGCCGTGCCACAACGCCAGGTTCGCACCGGTCTGGCGGGCGGTGAGGATGCGCTGGGCCACCCCAAACTCCTGCACCAGCCCCGCCAACGCCCCGAGCAGCAGCCACGGCAGCAGCGCCCAGCTGGCGTCGCCTGCCTGGCCGCGGCCGCGCTGCGCGCGGCCCCACAGCAGCAGCGCCAGGGCCGCAGCCACACTCACCCACGACTGCACCTGGAACAGCCGCGCGGCCATGCCGCCGGCCACCGCCGGGTTGTCGAAGTGGGCAAACAGCAGTGGCACGGCGACGAAGCTCCACGCCGTCACCGCCCCCCACCACAGCGCCGCCACCAGCAGCGGCCAGCGCTGCGTCCAGGCTTGCCAGGGTTGCCAGAGGGCCCGCACCGGCTGCGCCCTCACGCGTAGCGCACGGCCACGATCTCGTAGCGGCGCACGCCGTTGGGTGCCTGCACCTCGGCGACGTCGCCCTCCTCCTTGCCGATCAGCGCGCGCGCGATGGGGCTGGAGACGTTGATCAGCCCGAGCTTCAGGTCGGCCTCATCCTCGCCGACGATCTGGTAGGTGACGGTCTCGCCGGTGGCCTCGTCCTCCAGCTCGACGGTGGCGCCGAACACCACCTTGCCGCCGGCGTCGAGCTGCGCCGGGTCGATGATCTGGGCCGCGGCGAGTTTGCCCTCGATCTCCTTGATGCGGCCTTCGATGAAGCCCTGGCGGTCCTTGGCGGCGTCGTATTCGGCATTCTCGCTCAGGTCGCCCTGCGCGCGCGCCTCGGCGATGGCCTGGATGACGGCGGGACGCTCGACGGTCTTCAGACGGTGCAGCTCCTCTTTGAGCTTGTCGGCACCGCGCTTGGTCAGCGGAATGGTGGGCATGGAAGCAATCCTTGTCGCACAAAAGCAAACCGCCGAGCGTTGCCGTTCGGCGGTGTCGTGTCGCCTGCAATGATAACCGGTTTACCGCACGATCACCCCGCCAGACGGCCAGCCCGGCGGGGCGCTGTGGTCACCGCATCACACCAGTTGGGCGTGCAGCTCCGCCAGCGCATACACCGGCAGGTCGTCCATCACCTTCATGCCCTCTACCGCCGCCTCGGCGCCGAAGATCGTCGTGATGGTGGTCACGCGGTTGGCCAGCGACGCCACGCGGATGTAGCGCGAGTCGGCGATCGCGTTGCGGCGCTCCTCCACCGTGTTGATGACCATGGCGATCTCGCCGTTCTTGATCATGTCGACGATGTTGGGGCGGCCCTCGGTGACCTTGTTGACCACCGCGCACGGGATGCCGGCGGCCTGGATCGCCGCGGCGGTGCCGCGCGTGGCCACGAGCTCGAAGCCCATCGCCGCCAGGTCGCGCGCGATCGGCACCACGCGCGCCTTGTCGCCGGGCTTGACGGACAGGAAGATCTTGCGCACCGCGTCGGTGGGTCGCGGCAGGCGCACGCCGGCGCCGAGCTGGCTCTTGACGAACGCCTCGCCGAAGGTGCGGCCCACGCCCATCACTTCGCCGGTGGACTTCATCTCCGGCCCCAGGATGGTGTCCACGCCCGGGAACTTGACGAACGGGAACACCGCCTCCTTGACGCTGAAGTACGGCGGCGTGACCTCGCGCGTGACGCCCTGCTGCGCGAGCGTCCTGCCGGCCATGCAACGCGCCGCCACCTTGGCCAGCGGGATGCCGGTGGCCTTGGAGACGAACGGCACGGTGCGGCTGGCGCGCGGGTTGACCTCCAGCACGTAAATCACGTCGCGCTTGGCGCCGCCCTCCTCGACTTCTTGAATGGCGAACTGCACATTCATCAGGCCAACCACCTGCAGCGCCTCGGCCAGCGCCGCGGTCTGGCGCTTGATCTCGGCCACGGTGGCCGCGGACAGATAATACGGCGGCAGCGAGCAGGCCGAGTCGCCTGAGTGCACGCCCGCCTGCTCGATGTGTTCCATCACGCCGCCGATCAGCACCTGGCCGCTGGCGTCGCGAACGCAGTCGACGTCGCACTCGATGGCGTCGTTGAGGAAGCGGTCCAGCAGCACCGGCGAGTCGTTGCTGACCTTGACCGCCTCGCGCATGTAGCGCTCCAGATCGCGCGGCTCGTGCACGATCTCCATCGCGCGCCCGCCCAGCACGTAGCTCGGCCGCACCACGAGCGGGTAGCCGAGCTCGGCGGCCTTCTCCATCGCCTCGGCCTCGGTGCGCGCGGTGGCGTTGGGCGGCTGCTTCAGGCCCAGCCGGTGCAGCATCTGCTGGAAGCGCTCGCGGTCCTCGGCGGCGTCGATCATGTCGGGCGTCGTGCCGATGATCGGCACGCCGGCGCGCTCCAGCCCCAGCGCCAACTTCAGCGGCGTCTGGCCGCCGTACTGGACGATGACGCCTTCGGGCCGCTCCACCGCGACGATCTCCAGCACGTCCTCCAGCGTCAGCGGCTCGAAGTAGAGCCGGTCGCTGGTGTCGTAGTCGGTGGAAACAGTCTCCGGGTTGCAGTTGACCATGATGGTCTCGAAGCCGTCCTCGCGCAAGGCGAGCGCCGCGTGCACGCAGCAGTAGTCGAACTCGATGCCCTGGCCGATGCGGTTGGGGCCGCCGCCCAGCACGATGATCTTGCGCCGATCGCTCGGCGCGGCCTCGCACTCCTGCTCGTAGGTGGAGTAGAGGTAGGCGGTGTGGCTGGCGAATTCCGCCGCGCAGGTGTCGACGCGCTTGTACACCGGACGCACGCCCAGCGCATGGCGGCGTGCCCGCACGGCGTCCTCCGTGGTGGCCAGCAGCTTGGCCAGCCGCCGGTCGGAAAAGCCTTTGCGCTTGAGCGTGCGCAGCGTCGCGGCCTCCAGCGCCTCCAGCGCCCGCGCGCCGTGCTGCGCCGTGTGGCGGTCCAGCGCCAGCTCGATCTGCACGATCTCCTGGATCTGCACCAGGAACCACTTGTCGATCTTGGTGAAGTGGTGCACCTCCTCCAGCGACCAGCCGGCCGCGAAGGCGTCGCCAACGTACCAGATGCGCTCCGGCCCCGGCTCGCCGAGCTCGCGCTCGAGCGTCTCGCGGTCCTGGGTCTTCTCATTCATGCCATCGACGCCGACCTCCAGTCCGCGCAGCGCTTTCTGGAAGCTTTCCTGGAACGTGCGGCCGATGGCCATCACCTCGCCGACCGACTTCATCTGCGTCGTCAGGCGGTCGTTGGCCTGCGGAAACTTCTCGAACGCGAAGCGCGGGATCTTGGTGACGACGTAGTCGATGGTCGGCTCGAACGACGCCGGCGTGGCCCCGCCGGTGATGTCGTTGCGCAGTTCGTCCAGCGTGTAGCCGACCGCGAGCTTGGCCGCCACCTTGGCGATCGGGAACCCCGTGGCCTTGGACGCCAAGGCCGAGGAGCGGCTCACGCGCGGGTTCATCTCGATGACGATCATGCGCCCGTTGGCGGGGTTGATCGCGAACTGCACGTTGGAGCCGCCGGTGTCCACCCCGATCTCGCGCAGCACGGCGATCGAGGCGTCCCGCATGCGCTGGTATTCCTTGTCGGTCAGCGTCTGCGCCGGCGCCACGGTGATCGAGTCGCCGGTGTGCACGCCCATCGGGTCGAGGTTCTCGATCGAGCAGACGATGATGCAGTTGTCTGCCTTGTCGCGCACCACCTCCATCTCGAACTCTTTCCAGCCGACCAGCGACTCCTCGATCAGCAGCTCCGAGGTCGGTGAGGCCTCCAGCCCGCGCTTGCAGATGGTCTCGAACTCCTCCGGGTTGTAGGCGATGCCGCCGCCCGTGCCCCCGAGCGTGAAGCTGGGCCGGATCACCGCCGGGAAGCCCACCGCGCGCTGCACCGCCCAGGCCTCCTCCATGCTGTGCGCGATGCCGGAACGGGCCGACTCCAGCCCGATGCGCGTCATCGCCTCCTTGAACTTCTGGCGGTCCTCCGCCTTGTCGATGGCCTGCGGGCGGGCGCCGATCAGCTCGCAGCCGTAGCGCTCCAGCACGCCGTGGCGCCACAGATCCAGCGCGCAGTTCAGCGCGGTCTGCCCGCCCATGGTCGGCAGGATGGCGTCCGGGCGCTCCTGGGCGATGATTCGCTCGACCGTCTGCCAAGTGATCGGCTCGATGTAGACCGCATCGGCCGTGGCCGGGTCGGTCATGATCGTGGCCGGGTTGCTGTTGATCAGAATGACGCGGTAGCCCTCCTCGCGCAGGGCCTTGCAGGCCTGCACGCCGGAGTAGTCGAACTCGCACGCCTGGCCGATGACGATGGGCCCGGCGCCGATGATGAGGATGCTGTGAAGGTCGGTGCGCTTGGGCATGGAATCACTTTCCGGCAGCGGCCATCAGGGCCGTGAAGCGGTCGAACAGGTAGGCGATGTCATGCGGGCCGGGGCTGGCCTCGGGGTGGCCCTGGAAGCCGAATGCCGGGCGGTCGGTGCGCGCGATGCCCTGCAGCGTGCCATCGAACAGACTGACGTGGGTGGCGCGCAGCGTCGCGGGCAGGCTGGTCTCATCGACCGCGAAGCCGTGGTTCTGGCTGGTGATGCTGACGCGCCCGGTGTCGAGGTCTTTGACCGGGTGGTTGGCGCCGTGGTGGCCAAACTTCATCTTGAACGTGCGCGCACCGCTGGCCAGCGCCAGAATCTGGTGCCCCAGGCAGATGCCGAACGTCGGCACGCCGCGCTCGATGACGGTGGCCGCCGCCGCAATCGCGTAATCGCACGGCTCGGGATCGCCAGGGCCGTTGGAGAGGAACACGCCGTCCGGCCGCAGCGCCAGCACGTCCGCGGCTGGCGTGCGCGCCGGCACCACGGTGACGCGGCAGCCGCGCTCGGCCAGCATGCGCAGGATGTTGCGCTTGACGCCAAAGTCGTAGGCGACCACATGAAAACGCGGCTGCGCCAGACGCCCGTAGCCGCGCGTGCCGTCCTCGCGCTGCAGCCGCCACTCGGTCTCGGTCCACTCGTACGGCTGGGCGGTGGTGACGGTCTGCGCCAGATCCAGCCCGGCCATGCTGGGCGCCGCGCGCGCGGCGGCCACGGCCTCGGCGCGCACGGGGTCGGTGATCGCCTCGCCCGGACGCAGCGCGACAATGGCGCCATTTTGCGCGCCGTGCTCGCGCAGGCGGCGCGTCAGCGCGCGCGTGTCCAGCCCCGCGATGGCGACGATGCCCTCGCGGCGCAGGTAGTCGCCCAGGGACTGATCGGCGCGAAAATTGGAATGAAGCTGGGGCAGGTCCTTGATGATCAGGCCGGCGGCCTGGATGGCGCCGGATTCGATGTCCTCGCCATTGACCCCGACGTTGCCGATGTGCGGATACGTGAGGGTCACGATCTGCTGGCGGTAGCTGGGGTCGGTGAGGATTTCCTGATAACCGGTGAGGGCGGTATTGAACACCACCTCACCCACGGTCTGGCCGGTCGAACCGATGGCCACACCTTCAAAGACCGTGCCGTCTGCGAGCGCGAGGATGGCGGGTGCAAGGACGGGAAACACGGACACTCTCCAGGAAGGTTTGGACGCACCCGCACCCACCCGGCCCCGTCCGCCGCAGCGCCCGGGGACCGCGGGGCGGTCGGGGGGCTCGCAGGACAGTCACCGAGTGGACACGGACGGTCTGGGTAAACCTTGGAATTATAGCCCGCCGAACACCGCCGACGCGCTGGCGTGCAGGCAGATCGCCGCGGCGGCGGCCACGTTGAGCGACTCCTCGCCGCCGGGCTGGATGATCCTCACCGTCTGGGCCGCCTGCGCCAACAGGTCCGGGCGCACGCCCTGCCCTTCATGGCCCAACAACCACGCGCACGGCCACGGCAGGCGGGCTTCGTGCAGCCAGTCCCCGTGATGGGAACTGGTGGCCAGCAGCGGCACCTGCAAATCGGCCAAACAGGTGGCGTCCACCGCCTCGACCAGGGTGAGGCCGAAGTGCGCCCCCATGCCGGCACGCAGCACCTTGGGCGACCACAGCGCCGCCGTTCCGCGCAGCGCCACCACCTGCCGAAAACCGAAGGCTGCCGCACTGCGCAGGATGGAGCCGACGTTGCCCGGGTCTTGCAGCCGGTCCAGCACCACGGTGGGCACACCGGCCTGCATGGTCGGAGAGGCCGGCACGGGGACCAGACAGCCGACGTGGGCAGCCGACTCCAGCGGACTGAGCTGCGCCATCAGCGCCTCGGTCAACACCCAGACGGGCACCTCGGGCGCGAGGGCGCCGGCCTGCCGCCACGCATCCACCCAGGTCAAGCCAGCGGGGCTGGCGACCACCGCCTCGGGTTGCCAGCCGCGGGTCAGCAGGGCGCGGCACAAATGGTCGCCTTCGACCCAGACGACGCCCTCGCGCCGGTAGGCACTGCCATCTTGCACCAGGCGCCGCAGGCGTTTGACGCGCGGGTTGTCGCGCGAGGCAATCGGCTCGGGTGGGCGCAGCGGGGTCATGCGGCAGCCCCCACAGTCGATGCGCGCAGCGCCTCGGCCACGGGCGCGAAGCTGCGCCGGTGCCACGGCGTGGGGCCGTACTGCCGCAGGGCGCGCAGGTGCTGCGCCGTGCCATAGCCGCGGTGCCGGTCGAAGCCGTATGCCGGGTGGGCGGCATGTGCCTCGTCCATCAGGCGGTCGCGCGTCACCTTGGCCACGATCGAGGCGGCGGCGATGGCCGCCACGGTCGCATCGCCGCGCACCACGGCTTCGGCCCGCATCTCCAGCACCGGCAGGCGATTGCCATCCACCAGCACCAGCGACGGCCGCAGCCGCAGCCCGGCTACCGCGCGCTGCATGGCCAGCAGCGTCGCCTGCAGAATATTCAGCCGGTCGATCTCTTCCACACTGGCGATGCCGACGCCCAGGCACAGCGCCCGCGCCCGAATGATTTCATAAAGCGCCTCGCGCCGGGCGGCAGTCAGGGTCTTGGAATCGGCCACGCCGTCGATCGGATCTTGATCATCCAGGATGACGGCGGCGGCCACGACTGGCCCGGCCAGCGGTCCCCGGCCGGCCTCGTCCACCCCAGCCACCAGGCCCCCATCGCCCCAGTCGAAAGCATATTGATGGACCGCAGCCTGGGCTTGAACCAGCGGCGTCCGGTTGCGGCGGCCCGCACGGGCAGATGCGGGCCTGGACAACGGGTCGGTGCTCACGCCGCCCCCCCGCGTCCGATCCATGGGGCGATCGCCTGCACCGCCAGCGCCGCGGTGTCGCGCCGCAGCTCGGCGTGCAGCGCGTCGAAGCGCGCCACCAGGCGCTCGCGCCGCACGTGCGCCGCCGCGTCGTCGGCCAGCCACGCCAGCGTCGCCTCGGCCAACGCCGCGGGCGTGGCGGCGTCCTGCAACAGCTCCGGCACGACGAACTCGCCGCACAGGATGTTGGGTAGCCCGACCCACGGCTGGCGCATCTTGCGTCGCGTCAGCCACCACGACAGCGGGTGCATGTGGTAGGCGATCACCATCGGGCGCTTGAACAGCGCTGCCTCCAGCGTCGCGGTGCCGCTGGCCACCAGCACGGCATCGCAGGCGGCCAGCGCCGTGTGCGCCTGCCCGCGCAGCACGGTGATCGCCGCCGCGTGGGGACTGGCAGCCACCTGGGTGCGGATGAACCCTTCCAGCGCCGGCACCGCCGGCAGCACGAAGCGCAGCCCCGGCCGCTCGGCGCGCAGGATCGCCACCGCCGCGAGAAAGCGCGGCAGCAGATGGTCGATTTCGGCGCGGCGACTGCCGGGCAGCAGCGCCACCAGTGGCTGCGCGTCGTCCAGGCCCAGCGCCGCACGCGCCCCGGCGCGGTCCGGCCGCAGCGGGATGACGCTGGCCAAGGGGTGGCCGACGTAGGTGGCGGCGATGCCGTGCGGGGCCAGCAGCGCCGGCTCGAACGGGAAGATGCACAGCACGTGGTCGCAGGCGCGGCGGATCAGCTCGACGCGCTCCGGGCGCCAGGCCCAGATGGCCGGCGCGACGAAGTGCACCGTCGGGATGCCCGCCGCGCGCAGGTCGGCCTCCAGCGGCAGGTTGAAGTCCGGCGCATCGACGCCGACGAACAGCGCCGGGCGCTCGTGCAGCAGCCGCGCGCGCAGGCGGCGGCGGATGCCGACGATCTCGCGGTAGTGGCGCAGCACCTCGACATAGCCGCGCACGGCGAGCTTGTCGCTCGGCCACCAGGCCTCGAAGCGCTGCGCCTGCAGCGCCGGCCCGCCGATGCCGGCGGCGTGCAGCGCCGGCCAGCGCGCGCGCAGCCCCTGCAGCAGCTGCGCGGCCAGCACGTCGCCCGAGGCCTCGCCGGCCACCAGCGCCAGCCGCGGCGCAGCCGCGTCGTGGGACGTGTCCTGAAGCACGTGGCTCATCCGACCCCGTGGCGCTCGCTCAAGCCTCGCCGCGGCGCGCGCGCACGATGCCGCGCTGCGCATCGACGCCGGCCAAGAAGTCGCGCATCAGCGCCACGTCCGCGGCGGCCTCGGGGTGCGACTGCGCCAGCGCCTCGATGCGCTCGAGCGCCTGCACGAGCGTCAGCCCTTCGCGGTAGAGCGCCTTGTGCATCGCCTTGACGGCAGCGATGCGCTGCGCCGAAAACCCGCGGCGGCGCAGCCCCTCGAAGTTCATCGAGCGCGCCTGCGCCGGCTGGCCCTGCGCCATCACGAACGGCGGCACGTCCGCGAACAGCAGCGCGCACATCGCCGTCATCGCGTGCGCGCCGACGCGCACGAACTGGTGCACGACCGTAAAGCCCCCCAGGATCGCCCAATCGCCGACCTGCACATGGCCCGCCAGCTGCGCGTTGTTGGCGAAGATCGTGTGGCTGCCGACCACGCAGTCGTGCGCCAGGTGGGTGTAGGCCATCATCCAGTTGTCGTCGCCCAGGCGCGTCACGCCCCCGCCCTGCACGGTGCCGACGTGGTAGGTGCTGTATTCGCGGATGGTGTTGCGATCGCCGATGACAAGCTGGCACGGCTCGCCGCGGTATTTCTTGTCCTGGTTCGGCAGCCCCAGGCTGACGAACGGGTAGATGCGGTTGTCGCGCCCGATCGTCGTGTGGCCGTCGAGCACGCAGTGCGCGCCGACCGTGGTGCCGGCACCGATGCGCACATGCGGGCCGACGAGGGTGTAGGGGCCGATCTCGACGTCGGCGTCGAGCTCGGCCTTGGGATCGACCAGCGCGGTCGGGTGGATGCGGGCCATCGGCAGCGATCCGGGCTCAGCCGGCGATGCGGCGCATCGTGCACATCAGCTCGGCCTCGCAGGCGATCTCGTCGCCGACGCGGGCCACGCCCTTGAACTTGAAGATGCCGGCCTTCATGCGCTCCAGCGTCACGTCCATCACGAGCTGGTCGCCCGGCTCCACCGGCCGCTTGAAGCGCGCGCCGTCGATGCCGGCGAAGTAATACACCGTCTGGTCGTCCGGCGTCACCTCCAGCGTGGCAAAGGCCAGCAGCGCTGCCGTCTGCGCCAGCGCCTCCAGCATCAGCACGCCCGGAAACACCGGGCGATGCGGAAAGTGCCCGGTGAACACCGGCTCGTTGATGGTGACGTTCTTCAGCGCGCGGATCGAGGCGCCTTGGTGCAGCTCCAGCACCCGGTCCACCAGCAGGATCGGGTAGCGGTGCGGCAGTTGCTTGAGAATCTGGTGGATGTCCATCATGGGGTCGTGCGTCGTTCCAGGGCCTTGAGGCGCTCGCGCAGCGCGTGCAGCTGGCGCAGCGTCGCGGCGTTCTTCTCCCAGGCGCGATTGTCGTCGATCGGGAAGATGCCGCTGTACTGCCCCGGCTGCTGAATCGAGCGCATCACCACCGACGCCGCCGAGATGTGCACGTGGTCCGCGAGTTCCAGGTGGCCGAGCACGATGGCCCCGCCACCCAGCGTGCAGAACGCCCCGATGCGCGCCGAGCCGGCGATGCCGACGCAGCCGGCCATCGCGGTGTGACGCCCCACGTGCACGTTGTGGCCGATCTGGATCAGATTGTCGAGCTTGACGCCGTCTTCCAGCACCGTGTCACCAAGCGCGCCGCGGTCGATGCAGCAGTTGGCGCCGATCTCCACGTCGTCGCCGATGCGCACGGCGCCGAGCTGCTCGATCTTCTCCCAGCGTCTGCCCTCGCCGCCGGGCAGCGGCACCGGCGCGAAGCCAAAGCCGTCGGCGCCGATCACCGTGCCGCCGTGCACCAGGCCGCGCGCACCGATGCGGCAGTCATACCCGAGCACGACGTGGGGCCCGAGCCGCGTGCCGGCGCCGACGTGCGCGCGCGCCTGCACCACCGCATGCGCACCCAGCTCGGCATCCTCCTCGACCACCGCGCCCTCCTCCACCACCGCGAAGGGGCCGAGCCGCGCCGTCGGGTGCACGCGCGCACCCGGCGCCACCCAGGCGGTCGGGTGCACCCCGCAAGGTGCCGGGCGCGGCTGCACGTGCGCGCGCCACCATTGTGTCAAGCAGGCGAAAGTGTGGTAAGGATCCGGGCTTTCCCAACACGCCCAGCCGCCGGCAGGCGGCTCGGGACGGGCCAGGACATCCGCGACCAGATCGGGCGGCGCGATCACCACTCCAGCCCGCGAACCGGCCAACGCCGCGCGGTAACGTGGATGGGCGACGAAGGACATGGCATCCTCCCCAGCCTCGGCCAGCGGCGCGATGCGTGCCACGACCCGATCGCCCGCGCCATGCAAAACGCCGCCCAGGGCGGCGCGCAGGTCGGTCAGGCGAGCGCTCACTTGGCGTTGTTCAGCCCCGAAATCACCTTGTCGGTGATGTCGTGGCGCGGGGCGATGTAAACCGCTTCCTGGAGGATCAGATCGTACTTTTCGGTCTCGGCGATCTGCTTGATCACACGGTTGGCGCGTTCGATGACCTGCTGCAGCTCTTCGTTGCGGCGCTGGGCGAGGTCCTCCTGGAATTCGCGCCGGCGGCGTTGAAAGTCGCGATCCAGTTCGGCCAGTTGGCGCTGGCGCGTCGCGCGCTGCGATTCGGACAACGTCGGCGCGTCTTTTTCGAGCTTTTCGGTCGCTTGGCGCAACTGGTTGCCCAGGGCGTCGATCTCACGCTCCCGGCGCGAGAACTCCTGCTCCAGGCGGGTCTGGGCGGCCTTGGCCGCGTTGGAGTCACGCAAGATGCGTTCGGTGCTCACGAAGCCGATCTTGAGATCCTGGGCAAGCGCCGCGGTGGAGGCTGCGGCAACGGCCACGGCAAGCACCCAGCGGGCGCCCCAGGTCCGGGTCATGTGTTTCATCAGAAAGCGGTACCGATCGAGAATTGGACGGTCTGCGTCTTGTCGCCGGCCTGCTTGCGCAGCGGCTTGGCGAACGCGATTCTAAGCGGGCCGACTGGCGAAATCCAGCTCACGCCGATGCCTGCGGAGGCGCGCAGATCAGACAACGAGAACTTCTGATCCGGCGCGTAGACGTTGCCGACATCGAAAAAGCCGAACATGCGCAAGGTGCGGTCGTTGCCCGCGCCGGGGAAGGGCGTGATCAGCTCGGTGTTGAGCAGCACCATTTTGTTGCCGCCCAGATAGGCCTTGTCGGTGCTGTTGGTCAGCGCGCTCTGCAGGCCCAGCGTGCCCTGCTCGAAGCCGCGCACCGACCCCAGACCGCCGCCGTAGAAATACTTGAACAGCGGGACGGGCTTGCCGCTCAGGCCCTTGGCCCAGCCGGCCTCCGCGTTGAAAGCCAGAGTGAACTTGCGGTTCAGCGGGATGTACTGCTGGTATTGGGCGCTGGCTTTGACGTAGCGGGTATCGCCGGCGATGCCGACCTCGCCGTTGACGCGCTTGAGGGTGCCCTGGGTTGGCACGAGGGCGCTGTCGCGTTCGTCGCGCGCCCAGCCGATCGTCAACGGCACCGATGTCGGCGAGCTGCCGAAGTCGCGGATGAAGTCGTTGTAGGCCACGGGCATGCGGTCGCCCGGCTCGATCTTCGTCTTTTCGATGCCGATGCCGAAGAACACCGTGTCGGTCTCGGTGAAGGGCACGCCGAAGCGGATGCTCGCCCCCGGCGTCACCAGACGGTAGTCGCCCTCCTGGGCATCGAGCGGACGGGTCGTGCGGTAGTACACGTCCAACGTGCGCGAGATGCCGTCCTCGGTGAAATACGGGTTGGTCGTGCTGAGCACGAACTGCCGGTTGAACTTGCTGGTGTTGACGTTGAGCCCGAGGTAGTTGCCCGTGCCAAAGACGTTCTCCTGCTGAATACCGGCCAGCAGCGAGAGCTTTTCGGCCTGCGAGTAACCCGCGCCCACCGTGAGGTTGCCGGTCGGTTTTTCGACCACCGTCAGGACGAGGTCCACCTGATCCGGTGCGCCGGGCACCTCTTGGGTGTCGATGCGCACCTCGGTGAAAAAGCCCAAGCGGTCCACCCGGTCGCGCGACAGACGAATTTTGTCGCTGTCGTACCAGGCCGACTCGAGCTGGCGGAATTCGCGCCGGATGACTTCGTCGCGGGTGCGGTTGTTGCCTTCGATCTGAATGCGGCGCACATACGCCCGCCGCGACGGTTGCCCGCGCAGCACGAGGGCGACGCGGTTGCGCTCGCGGTCGATCTCGGGCACGGCCTCGACGCGCGCGAAGGCATAGCCAAACGCCCCGTAATAGTCGGTGAAGGCCTTGACGGTCTCGGCCACCTGTTCGGCGTTGTAGGCCTGCCCAGGCTGGATGCGCACGAGCGACTGGAACTCGGCCTCCTTGCCCAGATAGTCCCCCTCCAGCCGCACCGCGGATACCGCGTAGCGCTGGCCTTCGGTGATGTTGATGGTCAGCGTCAGCGTGGACTTGTCCGGCGACAGCGCCACCTGGGTGGAGTCGATGTTGAACTCCAGGTAACCGCGCGTCAGGTAGTACGAGCGCAGCGTCTCCAGATCGGCGTTGAGCTTGGCGCGCGAATAGCGGTCGCTCTTGGTGTACCAGCTCAGCCAACCGCCAGTGTCGAGGTCGAACAGGTCCAGCAGCGTCTTTTCGGGGAAGGCCTGCGCGCCGACGATGCGGATCTCGCGGATCTTGGTGACGTCGCCCTCGACGACGTTGAAGTTGAAGTTGACGCGGTTGCGCTCGATCGGCGTGACGGTGGTCGTCACCTGCACCGCGTACATGCTGCGGTTGAGGTACTGGCGCTTGAGTTCCTGCTCCGCGCGGTCGGCGAGCGCCCGGTCGAACGGCCGCCCCTCCGTCAGCCCGATGTCGCGCAGTGCCTTGCGCAGCACCTCGTTGTCGAACTCCTTGACCCCGGTGAAGCTGACGTCGGCCACCGTCGGGCGCTCCTCGACGATGACCACCAGCACGTCACCATCGACCTGCAGCCGCACGTCCGAAAACAGCCCCAAGCCGAACAGCGCGCGAATCGCCGCGGCGCCCTGCTCGTCCGAATAGGTATCGCCCACGCGGAACGGCAGCGACGCGAACACCGTGCCCG
Organism: Tepidimonas sp.; assembly: GCF_046292505.1. GTDB lineage: Bacteria > Pseudomonadota > Gammaproteobacteria > Burkholderiales > Burkholderiaceae_C > Tepidimonas. The sequence continues at coordinate 82,841 of NZ_JBKBQX010000001.1, forward strand.
GCTCGACCCGCTGCAGGCCTTCGACGCGGATGTCACGGACGGTGAAGGGATTGACGGCCCAGGCCGGCAGGGCGGTGGCCAGCGTCGCCAGCAGGACGCCGGCGCGCACGCGCCAGGAGCGCTCGTGAGATGGTTTCATGCGGTGCGGGTCTGCCCGGGGTCAGCCGAGCAATCGGGCAAGATCGTTGAAGATGGCCAGCGACATCAGGGCGACGAGCAGGGCCACGCCCCCTCGCTGCAGCCGGTCCATCCACACCTCGGACGGCGGCCGGCCGGCCACCGCCTCCCAAAGATAATACATCAGGTGCCCCCCATCCAGGACGGGCAGCGGCAGCAGGTTGAGCACGCCCAGGCTCACGCTCACCAAGGCCAAAAACGTCAGAAACGGGATCCACCCCAGGCTGGCGGACTGCCCGGCGTAGTCGGCAATCGTCAGGGGGCCGCTCAGGTTGCGCAGCGAAGCCTCGCCGATCAGCATCTTGCCCAGCATCTGCAGCGACAGGACGGACACCTCCCAGGTGCGGCGCAGCCCCTCGCCCAGGGCGTCCAACACCCCATGCTCGACCACCGTCATCGCGGGGGCCGCGCCCACCATGGCGCCCACCCGGCCCACCCAGGCATCGCCTTGCTGCTGCGGGCGTGGTGTGACCGTCACCTCTTGCACGGCCCCGTCGCGCTCGATGCGCCAGCGCTGGGGCCGTGCTTGGCCGCGCTCGTCCACGGCAGAGCGGATGCGCGCGCGCAGTTGCTGGGCATCGACCATGATCTCGCCATCGACCGCCAGCACGCGATCGCCCGGGCGCAGGCCCGCCGCAGCAGCGGCGCCATCCGGCATGACCTCGCCAAGCTGCGGCGCCGACCACGGGGCCACGATGCCTATGCGCTCGAACAGGCGTGCATCGACGTCGTGCACATCCAGGGTGGACAGCGGCAGCGTGACCTCACGCCCCGGGGACTGCGGTCCGTCGCCGAGCCACAGCCGCAGATCTTGACCCTCCAACGCCGCCTGCGTCAGCCGCCAGCGCAGTTCGTCGAAGGAGCGCACCGCCTGTGGGGCCTCGTCGGCCGTGGCGGCAGCGCTCACCCATTCACCGCCGCGGATGCCGACCCGCTCGGCCAGCGAAGCCGCGGTCGGGCTGGCGAGCACGGGCTGCGCCTGCGGCACCCCCCACCACGCCACGAAGGCATAGAGCGCGACCGCCAACAGCAGATTGGCGGCCGGCCCGGCCGCCACGATGGCCGCCCGACGGCGCAGCGGCTGCGCATTGAAGGCCAGGTGTCGCTGCGCGGCCGCCACCGGCGCCTCCCGCTCGTCGAGCATGCGCACATAGCCGCCCAGAGGCAAGGCCGCGACGACGAACTCGGTGCCCCGGCGGTTGCGCCACGTCAACAGCGGCCGGCCCAAGCCGATCGAAAACCGCAGCACCGGCACCCCGCAGGCCACCGCCATGCGGTAGTGCCCCCACTCGTGCACGGCGATCAGGACGGCGATCGCGACCAGAAACGACAAAACGGTAATCATCGGGTGTCTTCCATGGGGTCGCGCAGACGGCCACGCCTTCAGTGCCGCGCCAACCCCCGAACGCGCTCGATGGCCCGCGCCCGCGCCTCCCGGTCGATGGCCAGCAGGTCGTCCAGCGACCCCGGTTTGGAGGGGACGAAGGCTTCCAGCGTTCCGTGGTTGACCGCGTGGATATGGTCGAAGCGCAGCCGCCCGGACAGGAAAGCGTCGACCGCCACCTCGTTGGCGGCATTCAGCACGGCGGTCGTGCCTGCCGGGGCGCGCAGCGCCTCCCAGGCGAGGAACAGGCCGGGAAAGCGCCGTGGGTCCGGCGGCTCGAACGTCAACGCGCCCAGCGTCGCGAAGTCGAGGGGCTCGGCCCCCGATGCGATGCGCTCCGGCCAACTCAGCCCGTAGGCGATGGGCACGCGCATGTCCGGCGTGCCGAGCTGCGCCACGACGGAGCGGTCGCGGTACTGGACCATCGAGTGCACCACGCTCTGCGGATGGATGACCACGTCGATCTGCTCCGGCGCAAAGCCGAACAGGTAGCGCGCCTCGATGACCTCCAACGCCTTGTTCATCATCGTCGCCGAATCGACCGAGATCTTGCGCCCCATGACCCAGTTGGGGTGGGCGCAGGCCTCTTGCGGCGTGACCGTGGCCAGCGTCGCGGGATCGCGCTGCCGAAACGGCCCGCCCGAGGCGGTCAGCACGATTTTCTCGACCCGCTCGGCCCAGGTCTCGGGATGCTCGGGCAGGGCTTGGAAGATCGCCGAGTGCTCGCTGTCGATCGGCAACAGCCGTGCCCCACCGGCGCGCACGGCGGCCAGAAACACCTCGCCCCCGACGACCAACGCCTCTTTGTTGGCCAGCAGCAGGCGCTTGCCCGCATGGGCCGCCGCCAGACAGGGGGCGAGTCCCGCCGCTCCGACGATGGCCGCCATGACGGTATCGACCTCGGGGTGCGCGGCCATCTCGTTCAGCCCGGCCGGCCCGCCCAGCGCCTGCGTGGACAGGCCACGCTGGCGCAGGCCGGCCGCCAGTTCATCGAGCCGGGACGCGCCAATCACCGCCCAGCGGGGACGGAAGCGCTCGCACAGCGCCAGCAGCGCATCGACCTGCCGCTCGGCGCTCAGGGCCACGACCTCGAAGCGGTCCGGGTGGCGGGCCACCACGTCGAGCGTGTTGGTCCCGATCGAGCCGGTGGCGCCGAGCACCGCGATGCGCTGGCGGGGGGACGAGGCCTCGGTGGGGATGGCGGGGGTCATGCGGAATGATCCAAGGGGCCGGAGACGAAAGGCGTTGTGGTCGCCAGGGGTCGGTTCACGCCGCGCTCGCCAGCAGCGCCATCGCCGCCGGCAACACCGGCAGCAGTGCATCGACGCGGTCGAGCACCCCCCCATGACCAGGCAGCAGCGCGCTGGAGTCCTTGACTCCGGCGCTGCGCTTGACGAGCGATTCGAACAAATCTCCGGCGACACTGCCGGCCGTCAACAGCAACAGCGCCGGAATCGCCACCCCCAGCCCGCGCGCAACGAGGATGGGGTACAGCCCCTGCGTGGCCGGCTCCCACACGGCGGCCAGGGCCGTCCAGGCGAAGGCCAGCGCCAAAACGGCCAGCGCGCCGCTGACGACCCCCTCCCAGCTCTTGCCCGGGCTGATGCGCGGCGCGAGCTTGCGCCGGCCAAACGCCTTGCCGCCAAAGTACGCGGCGATGTCCGCCACCCACACCAGAAGCAGCGCGCTCAGCAGCACACCCAGGCCGCGGGCGTGCAGGCTGACGAGCGCCCACCACGCGCCCGCCAGAGCCAACCAGCCCAAGGGCAGCCGCAGCGCGACGGGCCAACGCCCCCAAGCCTCCACCCCTTGCCGCAAAGCCAGCACCAGCACGGCGGCCCACAGCGCAGTGATGCCCCACCAAACCATCGCCGGCCAGGGCGCATCGCCCCATACCCCCCACGCCAGCCCGAGCACGCCCGTCAGGCCCACACCGCTGACGAGAGCCCCCTTGGGGCCACCGCCGTTCAACCGGGACCACTCCCATCCAGCCGCCCCCATCAACACGCCGGTGACGGCCGCGAACGGCAGCGACCCGGCATACACCATGGCCGGCAACAGCACCAGCAGCAGCGCCACCGCCGTGATCACGCGTTGCAGCAACATGGGGGTATCCTGTTGTGCGGTTGGCCGCGCCTCAGGCCGCCCGCGAGGCCTGCACCTGCTCGGGCGTGCGCCCAAAGCGCCGCTGGCGCTGCGCATACGCCGCCAAGGCGCGGTCGTACTCCGCTTCGTCAAAGGCGGGCCAGAGGCGGTCGGTGAAAAACAGCTCGCTGTAGGCGATCTGCCAGAGCAAAAAATTGCTGATGCGCTGTTCCCCCCCCGTGCGGATCACCAGATCCGGATCCGGCACATGGGCCAAGGCCAGGGTCGCCGACAGGGAGGATTCCGTGATCGGCTCGCCGCGCGCTGCGAGCGCCTGCGCGGCCTGCACGATGTCCCACCGCCCGCCGTAGTTGAAGCACACGTTGAGCACCAGCCGATCGTTGCCGGCGGTTCGGCGCTGCGCCTGGGCAATGCCTTCCACCAGCGCGGAGGGCAGCCCCTCGCGCGAGCCGGGCACATGCAAGCGCACGCCGGCCTCGTCCAGCCGGGGGACCTCATCCATCAGGGCCTGGACCATCAGGCGCAGGATGGCGCCGACCTCATCCTGGGGACGGTTCCAGTTTTCTGACGAGAACGCGAACACGGTCAGCACCCGGACACCGCGCTGCACGCTCCAGCCGATCACGCGGCGCAGCGTCTCCATGCCCGCGCGGTGTCCGGCCACGCGAGGCAGCAGCCGTTGGCGCGCCCAGCGGCCATTGCCGTCCATGACGATGGCCACGTGGTGCGGCACCCGGCCCGTGACGTCGGGGGCGGCGCCGGGGGCCGCGGCGGGAGTGACGGACATGCAGCCCGCCTCAGATGGCCATGATGTCGGCTTCCTTGGCCGCCACCATCTTGTCGACCTCGGCGATCATGCGGTCGGTCAACTTCTGGATGTCGTCCTGCGCGCGACGCTCGTCGTCCTCGGAGGCGAGCTTGTCCTTGACCAGGCGCTTGACGTGTTCGTTGGCGTCGCGGCGCAGGTTGCGGATCGCGACTTTGGCATGCTCGCCTTCGGCCTTGACGACCTTGGTCAGCTCGCGGCGGCGCTCCTCGGTCATCGGCGGAATCGGCACGCGGATCAGATCGCCGTGCGAGGCCGGGTTGAGACCCAGATCGGACTCGCGGATCGCCTTTTCGATCTTGGCGCCCATGCCCTTTTCCCACGGTGCCACACCGATGGTGCGCGCATCGAGCAGCGACAGATTGGCCACCTGACTGATCGGCAGCATGCTGCCGTAGTACTCGACCTGCACGGTGTCCAGCAGCGCCGGGTTGGCGCGGCCCGTGCGCACCTTGGCCAGGCTGCTGCGCAGCGCCTCCAGCGACTGCTGCATCTTTTGTTCGGCGGTTTTCTTGATGTCGGGGATGCTGCTCATCGATTGACCTCTCGTTGTCTCAGACGTGCACCAGTGTGCCCTCATCCTCGCCCTGCACCACGCGCTTGAGCGCACCGGGCTTGAAGATGGAGAACACGCGCACCGGCAGGTTCTGGTCACGGCACAGCGCAAAAGCCGTCGCATCCATCACCTGCAGTTGGCGCACCATGGCTTCGTCAAAGCTGATGCGCTGGTAGCGGGTGGCGTTCGGGTCTTTTTTGGGGTCGGCGGTGTAGACACCGTCCACCTTGGTGGCCTTGAGCACGATCTCGGCGCCGATTTCGGCGCCGCGCAGGGCCGCGGCGGTGTCGGTGGTGAAGAATGGGTTGCCGGTGCCGGCGGCAAAGACCACCACCTTGCCCTCTTCCAGATACTGCAGCGCCTTGGGGCGCACATAGGGCTCGACCACCTGGTCGATCGCGATGGCCGACATGACGCGCGCCTTGGTGCCGCTGCGCTCCAGCGCGTCGCCAATGGCCAGCGCATTCATGACCGTGGCCAGCATGCCCATGTAATCGGCCGTGGCGCGATCCATCCCCACCGCCCCGCCAGCCACGCCGCGGAACAGGTTGCCACCGCCGATCACGATGGCCACCTGCACACCCAGGCGACTGACCTCGGTGACCTCGGCCACGATGCGCTCGATCGTGCCGCGGTGGATGCCGAAGGCCTCGTCGCCCATCAGGGCTTCACCGGAGAGCTTGAGGAGGATGCGCTGCAATGCGGGCATGGCGGGACTCGCTACCTTGGAAGGATTGTACGGGGGACGGGTTGCGACGAGGCGGGCTGCAAAAACGGCCGACCCCTGGACAGGAGCCGGCCGTTCGGAAGGGGGAGGCGCCGGTCAGGCCTTTTGCGCCGCAGCGACCTGGGCCGCCACTTCGGCCGCGAAGTCGTCCTGCTTCTTCTCGATGCCCTCACCCACCACGTAGAGCGTGAAGCCCTTGACGGTGGTGTTGGCGCCCTTCAGGTACTGAGCCACGGTTTGTTTGCCGTCGGCGGCCTTGACGAACACCTGATCCAGCAGCGACACCTCCTTGAGGTACTTCTGCACGGCACCCTCCACCATCTTGGCGATGATCTCGGCGGGCTTGCCCGACTCGGCGGCCTTCTGTTCGGCGATCGAGCGCTCCTTAGCCACCAGCTCGGCCGGCACGTCGGCCGACGAGGTCGCCACCGGCTTCATCGCGGCGATGTGCATGGCCACGTCCTTGGCCGCCACGGCATCGCCGTCAAACTCGACCATCACGCCGATGCGCACGCCGTGCAGGTAGGTGGCCAGTTGACCACCGCCCGAGTAGCGCTTGAAGCGGCGGATCGTCATGTTCTCGCCGATCTTGCCGATCAGGCCTTTGCGCACGTCCTCGACGGTCGGGCCGAAACCTTCCATCGACAGCGGCAGGGCGGACAGGGCCGCCACATCGGCGGGGTCATTTTCGGCCACCAGCTTGGCCAGCGCGGCGCAAAAGCCGGCAAACAGCTCGTTCTTGGAGACGAAGTCGGTCTCGCAGTTGACCTCGATCAGCGCACCGGTGTTGCCGGCGATGTGCGAGGCGACCACGCCCTCGGCGGTGACGCGGCTGGCGGCCTTGCCGGCCTTGTTGCCGAGCTTGACGCGCAGGATTTCCTCGGCCTTCTCCATGTTGCCGTCGGCCTCGGTCAGGGCCTTCTTGCACTCCATCATAGGGGCGTCGGTCTTGGCGCGGAGTTCCGCGACCATGCTAGCGGTGATAGCTGCCATCGTATTGCTCCTGTGGGCGGCGCGCCGCCCGAATGTAATTCCGGGTATGTGTCCGCACGGTGACAAAAAAGGGGCACGCAGCCCCTTCGTTCACCGCGCGGCTGGGGCTCAGGCTTCCTCGACCTCGACGAACTCGTCGTCGCCGGCGCGCGCGGCCTGCACGACGTTGTTCACGGCGGCGTTGCGACCTTCCAGCACGGCATCGGCGATGCCGCGGGCATAGATGGCGACCGCCTTGGCGGAGTCATCGTTGCCCGGAATCACGTAATCGATGCCTTCCGGCGAGTGGTTGGTGTCCACCACACCGATCACGGGGATGCCCAGCTTCTTGGCCTCGGCCACGGCGATCTTGTGGTAGCCGACGTCGATCACGAAGATCGCATCCGGCAACGCCGCCATGTCCTGGATACCGCCGATGTCTTTCTCGAGCTTTTCGATCTCGCGATTGAACAGCAGCTGCTCTTTCTTGGACATGCTGTCCAGGCCGGCTTCTTTTTGGGCCTGCATGTCCTTCAGGCGCTTGATGGAGGTTTTGACCGTCTTGAAGTTGGTCAGCATGCCGCCCAGCCAGCGCTGCTCGACGTAGGGCATGCCGGCGCGGCGCGCCTCGGCGGCCACGATGTCACGCGACTGGCGCTTGGTGCCCACCATCAGCACCGTGCCGCCGTTGGCGGTGAGCTGACGCACGAACTTGCGGGCTTCCTCGAACAGCGGGACCGTCTTTTCGAGGTTGATGATGTGAATCTTGTTGCGATGGCCGAAAATGAACGGGGCCATCTTGGGGTTCCAGAAGCGCGTCTGGTGCCCGAAATGGACACCGGCTTCCAGCATTTCGCGCATGGAAATGGACATGATCGTCTTTCGTTCCTGAGGTTGGGTCTAAAGCCGGCCCGGATCGGCTGGCGGAATACCCCGCCATGACCGACACCTGGAAGGGCCGTCTCGCGATTGGTTTTGCATCCGTTCCTGGCGGGAGGTGCGATCTGCAAAACCTGTAGATTATAGCCCGATGCCGGGCTCGGCGCCCGATTGCTCTCTCAGACCCACCTCCCCCTATACTGCGGACGCATGGAGCGCATCGTACCGATCGGCGACGGCACCGAGGGCGCGGCGCCGGGGTCGGCCCGCCGCTGGCCCCTGTACGGCAGCGCCGCGTCGAGAACGATCGAGCGGCAGGCCGCCGAGGGACTGCCCCCGCACACGCTGATGCAACGCGCCGGCCGGGCGGTGGCACGGCTGGCGCGCGCTTGGCGCCCCCACGCACGGCGCGTGTTGGTGGTCACGGGGGGCGGCAACAACGGCGGGGACGGGTGGTTGGCCGCCGCCCTGCTGCAGCGCCATCTGCGCGGTATCCCGGGTGCCGGCGTACAGGTCTGGCCGCTGGGCCCCACCGCCCGGATGCCGGACGACGCCCGCTGGGCGTGGTCCGAAGCCCGCGCCGCCGGGGTCGAGATCATCGATGCCCCCACGCCATCGGCCACGCCGGCCGATCTGATCATCGACGCGGTCTTTGGCCTGGGGCTGTCGCGCCCCGTGGACGGGCCGGCGCGGGAAGCCCTGCGCTGGCTGCACGCCTGCCGAGTGCCCAGCCTGTGCGTGGACCTGCCCAGCGGGCTGGACGCGGACACCGGGCGCTGGTGGATCGATGCGCCGCCGCAGCCCGGCGCGCCCCGCATCACCCTCTCGCTGCTGACCCTCAAACCCGGCTTGTTCACGGGGCTGGGCCGCTCCTGCGCGGGCGAGGCGATGTGGTTCGACGACCTGGGCGTGGCCCCGGCCCCGCACCACGCCCCCGATGCCTGGCTGGCCACGCCCGCCCGTTGGCCGGATGTGCCGGCATTGCGTCGGGCGCACGACAGCCACAAGGGCAGCCGGGGGGATGTCGTCGTCGTTGGCGGCCAGTTGCCGAGCGCCGGTCACGGCGTCGGTATGGCCGGCGCCGCCGTGCTGGCGGCGCGCGCCGCCTTGCGCGCGGGCGCCGGACGGGTGTACCTGGGGCTGCTGAACGGCGAGGCGAACCTGCCGCCTTGGGATGGCGGTCAACCCGCGCTGATGCTGCGCACCGCCCAGGCCGTGCTGGCATCCGCGCTGCCGGAACAGGCGGTGGTGGTCGCCGGCTGCGGCGGTGGCGCATCGATGGCCGAGGTGCTGCCCGCGCTGCTGGCCCGCGCGCCGCGTTTGGTGCTCGACGCCGACGCGCTCAACGCGCTTGGGCCCGCGGCACGCGAGGGCAGTCCCAGCCAGTCGACACCGGACGCCCCCTGGGCACGGCGGCGTGCCGCGGGCTGGCGCACCGTCCTCACCCCTCACCCGCTGGAGGCTGCCCGCCTGCTCGGCACCGATGTGGCCAGCGTGCAGGCCGACCGATTGGGTGCGGCCCAGGCACTGGCGCACCGGCTCGGCGCCATCGTCGTGCTCAAGGGCAGTGGCACGGTCATCGCGGCGCCGGACGCGGCCCCCATCGTCAATGCCAGCGGCGATGGCCTGCTGGCCAGCGCGGGCACCGGGGATGTGCTGGCGGGCCTGATCGGGGCCCGGCTGGCCCACGGTAACGCGGGCGATCCGTCCGCCGCCATCGCCGAGGCGGTGGCCGCCCACGGTCGGCTGACCCAGCGCTGGACAGGCGCATGGGCGCCGACCGCCACCGATCTGCTCGACTGAACGACGCCCGAAGGACGCCACACTATGCCCATCGACGACCGCGACCTGCCCCGCTGCGAGGCCAACCATGTGCCGCTGACGCCGTTGTCTTTTTTGGACCGCACGGCGGAGTTGTATCCCGATCGACTGGCCATCGTGCACGGGCTGGGCGAGACGGCGCTGCGCCAGACTTGGAGCGAGACGCGCACCCGCTGCCGCCGGCTGGCCAGCGCCCTGCGCCAAGCCGGCATCGACCGCCAGGACACGGTGGCGGCCCTGCTGCCCAACACGCCGCCCATGGTGGAAGCCCACTTTGGCGTGCCGATGGCGGGCGCGGTGCTCAACACCCTCAACACCCGGCTGGACCCGGAAGCCATCGCCTTCATGCTCGACCACGGCGAGGCGCGCGCGGTGCTGGTGGACCCGGAGTTTGCCGCGCTGCTGGCGCGCGCCCTGCCCTTGCGCCAACGGAGCGATCCGCTGTTGGTGATCCAAACGCAGGATGCGAGCTTCGGCGCGCCGACGGCCGCGCTGGAGGCCGTGGACTACGAGGCCTTTCTGGCCGGTGGTGATCCGGATTTCGCGGGGGTGATGCCGCTCGACGAATGGGATGCGATCGCCCTCAACTACACCAGCGGCACCACGGGCAACCCCAAAGGCGTGCTCTACCACCACCGGGGGGCCGCGCTCAATGCGCTGTCCAACATCCTGGAGTGGGACATGCCCAAGCATCCCGTCTATTTGTGGACACTGCCGCTCTTTCACTGCAATGGCTGGTGCTTCCCCTGGACACTGGCGGCGCGCGCGGGCGTCAACGTCTGCCTGCGCCGCGTGGAGGCGGCGACGGTGTTCGACCTGATGCGGGCGCACGGCGTGACCCATTACTGCGGCGCACCAATCGTGCACGCCATGCTGGCCCACGCCCCCGAAGCGCTCAAGGCCGGGCTGCAGCGCGGCATCCGGGGCATGGTCGCCGCGTCGGCACCACCGGCGACATTGCTGGAAGCGATGGAGCGCATGGGCATCGAGCTGACCCACGTCTATGGCCTGACCGAGGTCTACGGCCCCGCCACGGTCTGCGCAGCGCAGGCCGGCTGGGCCGAGCTGCCCATCGAGGAGCGGGCCCGCCTGAACGCGCGCCAGGGCGTGCGCTACCACCTGCAGCACGAGGCGCGGGTGCTCGATCCGGACACCTTGCAGCCCGTGCCCTGGGACGGCGAAACCATGGGCGAGATCATGTTCCGTGGCAACATCGTCATGAAGGGCTATCTCAAAAACCCGCAGGCGACGGCGCAAGCCTTCGCGGGCGGCTGGTTCCACACGGGCGATCTGGCGGTGCAGTACCCGGACGGCTACATCAAAATCAAGGACCGCAGCAAGGACATCATCATTTCGGGCGGTGAGAACATCTCGTCCATCGAGGTGGAGGACGTGCTCTACCGCCACCCCGCGGTGCAGGCAGCGGCTGTCGTGGCCAAGCCCGATCCCCGCTGGGGCGAGACGCCCTGCGCCTTCATCGAGCTGAAAGAAGGCGCCGAGGTCACAGCCGAGGCCATCATCGCGCACTGCCGGGCGCATTTGGCGGGCTTCAAGGTCCCGCGGGCGGTCGTGTTTGGCGAATTGCCCAAGACCAGCACGGGCAAGATCCAGAAGTTCGAGCTGCGCAAGCGGGCCGGGTCGGTGCAGGCAATCGACGTCTGAACCCGGCCGCGCTCAGGGATCCGGCGCCCCGGCAACAAGGTTTGCGCCCCCGTCCCCCACGGCCTGCGGAGCAGAGCTGCCGCGCCGCTCGCGCCGCCACGCCCAGGGGGGCTGCGGATCGGGCTGCGCCCACAGTCCCAGCCGACTGGTGCGCGCCAGGGTTTCGGCCATCGCATAGCGCCAGCGTTCGGTCAGGGGTTGTTCCCGCGCGTGGGCGGTGTAGTGCCAGGCCAGTCCCTGCTCGACGACCCACAGGGCAAGGTCCTGCGGCTGGGCATCGCCGGGCAGCCACAGCACGGCCAGGGTGCGGCCATACCGGTCGCGGCCACGGGGCTCCAGGGTCACCGCGCGGCCCAGGGCGCGTTCGCGGACGGCCTCGCGCGCCTGCGGACCGTACGGCTGCTCCAGTTCCGGCGCATCGATGGTGGCCAACCGAACCGCGTACACACGGCCACTGGCGTCGCGCACGCGCACCGTGTCCCCGTCGTGCACCGACACCACGGTCACGGCGCGCGCGGCGGCTTCGGACGGCGGACCGGACGGCCCGGGCCCGCCGCAGGCGGCCAAACCCAGTGCAAAGGCCACCGCCAGCCACAGGCGCTTCGTCATAGCTGGGGCCGCAGTTCGAGCGCCGCCTCGTGCAGCAACGGCAGCAGTTCCCGCTCCACGGCGCCGTCGCGCAGGCGGTTCTGGGACAGCACGGCGTTGAGGGCGGCGACGGTGCGGCCTTGCATGTCGCGCAGGGGCACCGCGACGGCGTGCACGCCCAGCTCGTGCTCCTCGCTGCAAACGCAATGGTCCGTCTGCCGCACCTGCTGGACGATGCGCCGCAACGCCTTCGGCTCGGTCACGGTGTAGGGAGTCAGACGCGGCAAGCTGCCGGTGACTGCGCTGCGTTCCGTCAGCCATTGCGCCAGCGCGGGCCGCGCCAGGGCCGCCAGCAGCACACGGCCGGTGGACGTGGCATGGGCGGGCAGGCGCGCACCCAGGTGCAGCCCATGCGCCGTCCAGCGCGCCCGGGCCCGGGCCGCGGACGGATCGCCCAGCGACGCCCCTTGCCAGTCGCCGACGCCCTCGGCCGGGGGCGCGACGCTGCGGGCGACGACGACCACTGCTTCGCCGTCGAGCACGGCCACCGAGAAGGACTCGCGCGCCTGCGCCGCCAGCCGGTTGAGCACCGGCTGCACCGCGCGCGGCAGGCGCGCCGACGCCAGATAGCTGCCCGAAAAGCGCAGCACCTTGGGCGAGAGCCAGAAGTAGTGCCCATCGGTCTCCAGATAACCCAGATGGGCCAGCGTGAGCAGATGGCGGCGTGCGGCCGCGCGCGTCAGGCCGGCGCGCTGCGCGGCCAGTGTCGCATTGAGGCGTTGGCGCTCGGTGTCGAAGCTCTCCAGCACCGCCAGGCCTTTGGCCAGCCCGGCGATGTAGTCCGCAGCGGCGATATCCATGACGCAACGATACCCGATTCGACCGCTGCATGCGCAATTTTGCGCGGTGATCGCACCACTTGCACGATCAGCGTGCAATCGATGCCGGGCGAGATCGCGCGGGACACGCGCGGCGCCTAGCATGACCGCGTCACGGATTCCTCGAGGAGACTGCCCCTATGCGCACCCAAGTCGTCATCGTCGGTGCAGGCCCATCCGGGCTGCTGCTCGGCCAATTGCTGCACAAGGCCGGCATCGACAACGTCATCGTCGAGCGCCAAAGCGCCGACTATGTTCTGGGTCGCATTCGCGCCGGCGTGTTGGAGCAGGTGGCGGTGGACGTGCTCGACGAAGCCGGGGTGGGCCAGCGCATGCACGCCGAGGGCCTGCCGCACAGTGGCTTTGATCTGCTGTTCAAGGGGGCGCGCCACCGCATCGACCTGGCGGGCCTGACCGGCGGCAAAAAGGTGCTGGTCTATGGCCAGACCGAGGTGACGCGCGATCTGATGGCCGCGCGCGCCGCCAGCGGACAGACGACCGTGTACGAGGCCGCCCACGTGGCCATCCACGGCTTCGACGGCGCACACCCCCACGTGACCTACGAAAAGGACGGGCAGACCCTGCGCATCGACGCCGACTTCATCGCCGGCTGCGACGGCTTTCACGGGGTGTGTCGCGCCAGCGTGCCGCGCAGCGCCATCACCGAGTACGAAAAGGTCTACCCCTTTGGCTGGCTGGGCCTGCTGTCGGACACACCGCCGGTGCACGAAGAGCTGATTTACGTCAACAGCCCGCGTGGGTTTGCCCTGTGCTCCATGCGCAGCCGCACGCGCAGCCGCTACTACCTGCAGGTGCCGCTGTCAGACACGGTGGACAGTTGGTCGGACGCGGCGTTCTGGGACGAACTGCGTCGCCGCCTCGACCCCGCCGCGGCCGAGGCGCTGGTCACCGGCCCGTCGATCGAAAAGAGCATCGCCCCGCTGCGCAGTTTCGTCAGCGAGCCGATGCGCTTCGGCCGGCTGCTGCTGGCCGGCGACGCCGCCCACATCGTGCCGCCGACCGGGGCCAAGGGGCTCAACCTCGCCGCCACCGACGTCAAATATTTGGCCGATGCGCTGATCGAACACTTCCACGAGCGCTCGGACGCCGGAATCGAGGGCTATTCGGAGCGCTGCCTCAAGCGCATTTGGCGCGCGGAACGGTTCTCGTGGTGGTTCACCAGCCTGATGCACCGCTTCCCCGGTGAGGGCGAGATCGCGCAGAAATTCCAGGACGCCGAGTTGGACTACCTGATTCACAGCGAGGCCGGCGCGCGCACCATCGCCGAAAACTACGTCGGCCTGCCGCTGGACTTTGGTTTGCGGCGCGCCTGACGCCCCACCCCCGCCGCGCTGCGGGGCGCGGATGACTCGCTGGACTCGCCTCCCGTGACCCGTGGGGGCAAGCCGGTGTGCTGGGTCAGCAGCCGGCCTTTGGCCGGCTGGGAGGTGCGGCTCGGCGCCGCCGCCGCCCGCGGCCGCCCACCGGGCGGGGTGGAGTTCGCCCGGCGTGGGCTCAGATAGCCCCCGTCCGTCAACGGCTGGTAGGTAGGAACGAGGTGATGCTTGCCGTTGCCGATGAGATCGGCGCGGCCCATGCGCTTGAGCGCCTCGCGCAGCAGCGGCCAGTTGTTGGGGTCGTGGTAGCGCAAAAACGCCTTGTGCAAGCGCCGGCGTTTTTCGCCCTTGACGACGTCCACCGACTCGGCCCGCTCGTCGCGGTGAATGCCTTTGAGCGGGTTGAGCCCGGTGTGGTACATGGCCGTGGCCGTGGCCATGGGGCTCGGGTAGAAGGTTTGCACCTGGTCGGCGCGAAAGCCGTTTTTCTTCAGCCACAGCGCCAGGTGCATCATGTCCTCGTCGCTGGTGCCGGGGTGCGCGGCGATGAAGTATGGGATCAGGTACTGCTCTTTGCCCGCTTCGGCGCTGAACTGGTCAAACAACTGCTTGAAGCGGTCGTAGCTGCCGATGCCCGGCTTCATCATCTTGGACAGCGGGCCGGGCTCGGTGTGCTCGGGCGCGATCTTGAGGTAGCCGCCCACATGGTGCTGCACCAGTTCCCGGACGTACTCGGGGCTTTTCACCGCCAGGTCGTAGCGCAGGCCGGAGCCGATGAGGATTTTCTTGATGCCGGGCAGCGAGCGGGCACGGCGATAGATGCGGATCAGGGGGCCGTGGTCGGTGCTGAGGTTGGCGCAGATGCCGGGATAAACGCAGCTCGGCTTGCGGCAGGCGGCCTCGATCTCGGGGCTTTTACAACCCAGGCGATACATGTTGGCCGTGGGGCCGCCCAAATCCGAAATGACGCCGGTGAAGCCCACGACCTTGTCGCGGATCTCCTCCACCTCTTTGATGATGGAGTCCTCGGAGCGGCTCTGAATGATGCGGCCCTCGTGCTCGGTGATGGAGCAGAAGGTGCAGCCGCCGAAGCAGCCGCGCATGATGTTGACCGAGAAGCGAATCATTTCCCACGCCGGGATTTTGGTCGGGCCGTCGTGGCGGCCGCGCTCGTCGGCGTAGGCCGGGTGCGGGCTGCGGGCGTAGGGCAGGCCGAATACCCAGTCCATCTCGGCCGTGGTCAGGGGAATGGGCGGTGGGTTGATCCACACGTCGCGGGCGGTCGGTCCGCTGCCGTGGGCCTGCACCAGCGCACGGGCGTTGCCGGGGTTGGTCTCCAGGTGCAGCACGCGGTTGGCATGGGCGTAGAGCACCGGGTCGGCCTTGACCTGCTCGTAGCTGGGCAGGCGGATGACGGTGCGCTCGCGTGGCGGGCGGCCCCGATGCGGCAAGGCCGGATTGGCCAGGAAGCGCAGCGGTTGCGCCTGCCCAGCTTGCGCGGCTTGCGCCTTCTGGCCCGCGGCACGGCCCACCGCCATGTCCGGCGCGGCCTGGGCCTCATGCGCTGCGGCCTGCGCTTCTTCTTCCCGCGCGCAGGTCTGGCCTTGGGCCTTGGCCTGCTCCGACACCATCAGGTACGGGTTGACATGCGCATCCACCCGGCCGGGCTGGTCCACCTCGGTGGAGTCGATCTCGAACCAGCCCTCGGGCGTGCTGCGCCGCACGAAGGCGGTGCCGCGCACGTCGGTGATGGACTCGATCGGCTCGCGCCGGGCCAGGCGGTGGGCCACCTCCACCAAGGCGCGCTCGGCGTTGCCGTACAGCAGCAGGTCGCATTTGCTGTCGAGCACGATGGAGCGGCGCACCGTCTCGCTCCAGTAGTCGTAGTGGGCGATGCGGCGCAAGCTGCCCTCGATGCCGCCCAGGATGATGGGCACGTCCTTGTACGCCTCGCGGCAGCGCTGGCTGTAGACGATGGCGGCGCGATCCGGCCGTCGGCCGCCCTGCCCGCCCGGGGTGTAGGCGTCGTCGGAGCGGATCTTGCGGTCGGCCGTGTAGCGGTTGATCATGGAGTCCATGTTGCCCGCCGTCACGCCCCAGAACAGATTGGGCTTGCCCAGGGCCTTGAAGGCTTCGGCGCTGTGCCAGTCGGGCTGGGCGATGATGCCCACGCGAAAGCCCTGCGCCTCCAGCACGCGGCCGATCACGGCCATGCCAAAGCTCGGGTGGTCCACATAGGCGTCGCCGGTGACCAGGATGACGTCGCACGAATCCCAGCCCAGCGCCTCCATCTCGGCGCGGCTCATGGGCAGGAAGGGGGCCACCCCGAAGCGCTTGGCCCAGTACGGCTTGTAGCTGGTCAGCGGCTTGGCGTGACGCGGGAAGAAAGAGACGTCGACCGGGGCATTCATGGGGGCAGGCGTCCACAGAAAAACCGTGCAGTGTACGCCGGCGGGGGAAGCACCGTAACCCGGTGCGACGAGCGGCCTCGCTGGGAACAGGGGGACTGGGGCGGCGCGCCCGGCTCGCGGCGCCCCGTGCGGTGCAGTGGTCATGCGCCGGTGTCCCCGAACGCGTGCCGCAGCGCCCGTGCCGCGTCCTGGTGCGCGCGCAGCGCCTCCGGGATCGCGCGGCCCATCTTGATGAACTCGTGCGTCACGCCGCGGTAGATCTCCAGGTCCACGGCGACACCGGCCATGCGCAGGGCATCGGCGAGCAGAATGCCTTCGTCGACCAGGGGATCGCACTCCGCCAAGCCGATCCAGGCCGGCGCCACATGGTCGAAGTCGGGGGCCAGCAGCGGGGCAAAGCGCCAGTCCTCCCGCTGGCTGTCGTCCAGGTAGTGGCGGAAGAACCACTGAATGGTCTCGGCCTCCAGCAGAAAACCGTGACCGAAGCGGCGGTGCGACGGCGTGTCCTGCCATGCCGAACATCCCGGGTAGAACAGCAGCTGCAGCGCCAGCGGCCAGCCGGCGTCGCGCGCCTGCAGGGCCGTCACCACCGCCAGGGTGCCACCGGCGCTGTCGCCCCCGACGGCGATGCGCCCCGGATCCAGCCCCAGCCCCGCAGCGGCCCCGCGCAGCCAGGCCAGGGCATCGAAGGCGTCGTGCACCGCCGTCGGGAAGCGGTGCTCCGGCGCCAGGCGGTAATCCAGCGACAGCACGGCGCAGCCGGCCAGATGCGCCAGGTGCCGGCACAGGGGCGCGTGCGTGCGCACGCTGCCCACCGTAAAGCCCCCGCCGTGCAGATAGAGCAGCACCGGCGGCGGTGTGGCGTGCGGCGGCCGATGCGGCACGACAAGTTCGGCCGCCAGCCGCGCACCGCCGCGGGCGGGGATCGCCAGAGACTCCACCCGCGCCATGCGATGCGGCGGCAGGTCCAGCACATTGGCGCCCGCCTCGTAAAAGGCCCGCGCCTGCTCGGGCGTCAGGGCATGCAGGGGCGGCCGCCCCGCGCGGGCCATGCGATCCAACACCCCGCGCATGGCAGGGGTCAGCAATTGGCGGGGATGGGTGTGCGTCATGGGGCGGATTGTCGCGCGCGAGCCAGGCCGTCACCGCTGGCTCGCGCTACAGTCCGGCCCACCACCCCATGATGAGGAGACTCCCCCGTGGCCGAAATCCGCTACCTCACCACCATCCAGATCGAATCCGGTGCGCTGCGCCTGTTGCGCAGCGAGTGTGCTCGTGTGGGGATCGCCCGCCCGCTGATCGTGACCGATGCCGGCGTGCGCGCGGCCGGTCTGCTGGAGCGCGCGGTGGCAGCCCTGGGGGACGGCGGCCCCACCCTGCCCCACGCCGTCTACGACGGCACGCCCTCCAACCCGACCGAGGCGGCCGTGCGCGCGGCCGCCTCGGTCTATCGCGAGGTGGGCTGCGACGGGCTGATCGCGCTCGGTGGCGGAAGCGCCATCGACTGCGCCAAGGGCGTGGCGATCGCCGTGGCGCATGACGGGCCGCTCAAGACCTACGCCACCATCGAGGGCGGCTCGCCGCGCATCACGGACCGGGTGCCGCCCCTGATCGCGGTGCCGACGACGGCGGGCACCGGCAGCGAGGTGGCGCGCGGCGCGATCCTGATCGTCGACGACGGGCGCAAGCTCGGCTTTCACAGCTGGCACCTGCTGCCCCGCGCTGCGATCCTGGACCCCGACCTGACCCTGGGCCTGCCGCCGCGGCTGACCGCGGCCACGGGCATGGACGCCATCGCGCACTGCATCGAGACGTTCTTGGCGCCGGCCTTCAATCCGCCGGCGGACGGCATTGCCCTGGACGGGCTGGAGCGCGGCTGGGCCCACATCGAGCGCGCCACGCGCGACGGACAGGACCGCGAAGCGCGGCTGCAGATGATGAGCGCCAGCATGCAGGGGGCCATGGCGTTTCAGAAGGGTCTGGGCTGCGTGCACTCGCTCAGCCACAGCCTCGGGGGGCTGAACCCCGCCCTGCACCACGGCACGCTCAATGCCGTCTTTTTGCCGGCGGTGATCGCCTTCAACGCCGGGGCCGAGAGCGTGCAGCGCGAGCGCCGGCTGCAGCGCATGGCGCGAGTGATGGGGCTGGCGGGTCCGGACGACATCGGCCCGGCCATCCGCGCGCTCAACGCCCGGCTGGGCCTGCCCGCCGGGCTGGGCGACATGGGGGTGACGCCGGCGATGTTCGAGCGCATCATCGACGGGGCGATGGCCGACCACTGCCACAAGACCAACCCGCGGCTGGCCACCCGCGACGACTACCGCGCGATGCTCGAAGCGTCGATGTGACCGGTTCCCGGGGGAGGGGCGAACGGCCGCTGTCCGATCAGAGCGGCTCGACGCGGGCCGGATCCGGCCGCTGTAGCCATGCGGCGAATTCGTCCGCCAGGCGCTGCGCCTCGCGCACGGCGGTCTGCCACGCCTGCATGCGCTCGGCCAGGCGATGGCCATAGCGTGGAAAGTCCGTGCGATCGGGCAACTTGCCATTGGGCAGCCGCCGCACCCAGTCCGGATCGGGCGACAGCACGATGGTGTGGTCCAGCGCAGCCGTAGGTCGGTGGCGCCAGCGCAGGCCCTTGTCGAGCCATCCCGGGATGACCTGCCGCTGGAAATGTGGATACAGCACGAGCCCGCGCGCAGGGCGCCAACGCAGGTGCAGGTGGTAGTCGGTGATGCCACCGTCCCAGTACGCACCGGGCGGGGCGGCCGGAATGTGGTGCACCGCCTGGAGCACGAACGGGATCGAGCAACTGGCCTGCAGCGCGGGCATGAAGTTATCGGCCTGCAGCGGCACCTGGCGCGTGCGGTAGTCCGTGGGGTCGAAGGGCAGCTCCGGCAGGCCGCCGCCCCGTTCGGGGCCGGCCACCGGGGCGGAGAACACCACCCGCTCCAGCCACGCCCCCATGGCGCGGCGGCGCAGCGCATTGGTCAGAAAAGCGCCGGCGTACCCCAACGGCGTTCGCCAGCGCCCCTCGTGGCCGAGCAGGTGGCGGCCCCGCGATGTGACGATATGCAGCCGATAGCGCGGATGGTGCAGCACTTCGGCCAGGCGGGCACCAAAAAAGTCGCGCAGATTACGGGCAAACGAGGCACTGACATGCTCCGGCGTGGGGCGGCTGCGCCCCGGCTCGACTGCGTAGTCCTGGGCGATGTAGTCCCGCTCCAGTCGCTCGAAGGCCGCCACCGGGTCGTCCAAACAGGCGGTGGCCATGCGCCAGGCCCCGATCGACGCTCCCACCAGATCGACCGCATGACCCCCCTGGGGCAGCCACTCGCCAAACAGAAAGCGGTCCAACGGCCCCAGGATCAAACCCTTGGGCCCGCCGGCGGCACCGGGAATCACGCCGACCGCAGCGGGTTGCAACCCGTCGCGGCGCAGGTGTGCGAGCGCCGCCGGGCCGGCATGGATGCGCAGCGCCCGGGTCATGCCCCGCCCTCGATATCCACCCCACCGGGATCGACCAGGGTGTCGGGGTCCAACTGCAGCAGCTCGCCCACCGCGTCGGGGTAGGTGTGGATCAGGGCATCGCGCTGGTTGCCCAGCGTCCACAGGCGGGCACGCCACGCCGCGATGTGGACGACGGCGGCCAGCGGTTCAGCCGATTCGCGGTGCAGCGGGTCGACGTGGTGCTCGATGGCCTGCACCAGCACGCGCGGCAAGCGCCAGTGCTGCGCGAGCGCCGCGCCCGCCTCGGCATAGGAATAGCCCAGCGCCTGGTACTCCGCACCGGCGCGCTCCAGGGCAAACCAGGGCCGCTCGCGGTCCAGGTCGCGCATCACGTCGGGCAGGGCCTGGTGCATGACGAGTTCGCCCACGGCGTGCAGCAGCGCGGCGGTGAAGGCCACGTTGTCGTCGAGCCGCCGCGGGGCGCACACCCGGCGGGCCACCGACGCCGCAACGAAGCTGTACGCCCAAAAGCGCTCCAGATCGATGCCCGGTGGGGCCGGAAAGCGGCTTTGCACCGCGGCGGCCAGCACCAGTTCCCGCACCCGATGCAGCCCGAGCACCGTGACCGCATCGCGCACGCTGTGCACGGGCCGCAGCAGCCGCAAAAAGGCCGAGTTGGCCTGTTGCAACAGCCGCGCCACGAGGGCGGGGTCGCGCTCGATGTCCGCAGTCACGGCGTTGAGGTCGACCTCGTCACGCCCAAAGGTGGCGATCAAGCGCGCGGCCACCTCGGGCACCACGGGCAGCGCATCCGGTCGCTGAAGCAGGGCCTGCAGTCGCATCGCCGGCCCTCAATGCAAAAAGGCCGCCAGTTCACCGGCCGAGGTCCATTCCTGCGGATCCTTGTCGAGCACGGTTTCCAGGCTCAAACCGAGCAGTATCGCCACCACGTCCGGGAAGGTCGCGGCCATCGCGTCGCGGTCCAGGTTCATCTCCTGCGCGCGCGCGCGCCACGACGCCATGTGGATGACGCCGGCCAGCGGCTCATAGATATCGCCCTCGAAAGGGACGAGCTGGTGGCGCAGCGCCTTGACGATGACCTCGGGGAAGTCCCAGCGCTGCGCGAAGGCCGCGCCCACGTCGGCGTAGGTGTAGCCCAGCACCGATCGTTCGACCTCGGCGCGCTTCATGTCGAACGGCGAGACGCGCCAGTCGATCTTGGCCACGACATCGGGCATGCCGATGTGCATGACCAGGTCACCGACGGCGTGCACCAGCCCCGCCGTGAAGGCGGCCCCCTCCGGCAGCCGCAGGCTGCGCGCCAGCGGCCGGCAGATCTTGGCCGTGTTGAGGCTGTAGCGCCAAAACTGCTCCAGATTGACGCCCGGCACGGTCTTGAAGCTGGTCCCCAGCGCCACGGCCTGCACCAGCGTGCGCAGGTGGTTGAAGCCCAGCACCGTGATCGCCTCGCCGACGCTGTCGATCTGCCGCGTCAACCCGAAGAAGGCCGAGTTGGCCAGCTTGAGCAGGCGCGCCGTCAGCCCCGGGTCGGTGGCGACCAGATCGGCGATGTGTCGCGGATCGGGATCGTCGCGGTCGAGCTCGGCTGTGACCTCCGAGACCACACGCGGGATACTCGGGATCGCCTTGGCCTGGTTGAGCAGTTCGTCGAGCGTCATATCAGCGTGCCATTATCCGCGCTGCCGCAGCTGCTGCAGCTTGGCGAATGCCGATGCCATGGCCGTGGCGGCCGGCTCGGCCGGGCGGGCGCGCACGCGGGCACCCCCGGCCCCGTTGCCGGCCCCGCCGGCGCTCCGCGCCGACGGCGCCTGCCCCGGCTGCGCATCCAGCCGCATGGTCAGCGCGATGCGCCGGCGCGGCAAGTCCACCTCCAGCACCTTGACGCGCACGATGTCGCCGGCCTTGACCACCTCGCGCGCATCGGCCACATACCGGTTGGCCAGTTGGCTGACGTGCACCAGCCCGTCCTGGTGTACGCCGACGTCCACGAACGCGCCGAACTGCGCCACGTTGGTCACCGTGCCCTCCAGCACCATGCCGGGCTTGAGGTCCTTCAGATCTTGCACCGTGTCGTCGAAGCGCGCGACCCGGAAGTCCGGCCGCGGGTCGCGCCCGGGCTTTTCCAGCTCGCTCAGGATGTCGCGCACCGTCACCGCCCCGAAGCGGTCGTCGGCAAAGGCCTCGGGCTTGAGCGTGCGCAACACCTCGGCCTTGCCCATCACGGCCTCGATGGGGCGGCCCGCCGCGGCCAGGATGCGCTCGACGACGGGATAGGTCTCCGGGTGCACACCGGTCATGTCCAGCGGGTTGTCACCGCCGCGGATGCGCAGGAAGCCCGCGCACTGCTCGAACGTCTTGGGCCCCAGCCCCGTCACCTGCAGCAGTTGCTGCCGGTGGCGGAAGGCCCCATGGGCGTCACGCCAGCGCACCACGGCGCGCGCCGTCGCCGCGGACAGGCCGGAGACGCGC
Organism: Tepidimonas sp.; assembly: GCF_046292505.1. GTDB lineage: Bacteria > Pseudomonadota > Gammaproteobacteria > Burkholderiales > Burkholderiaceae_C > Tepidimonas. Next base: position 105,102 of record NZ_JBKBQX010000001.1, read on the forward strand.
GCGAGCAACGGCACGCTGGCCGTGTTCAGGTCCACCCCCACGCCGTTGACGCAGTCTTCCACCACGGCATCCAGCGTGCGCGCCAGGGCCGCCTGGTTGACGTCGTGCTGGTACTGGCCGACGCCGATGCTCTTGGGGTCGATCTTGACCAGCTCCGCCAGCGGATCCTGCAGCCGGCGCGCGATGCTGACCGCCCCGCGCAGGCTGACGTCCAGATCGGGCAGCTCCTGCGCCGCGGCCTCGCTGGCGCTGTAGACGGAGGCGCCGGCCTCGCTGACGACGACCTTTTGCGGCAGCGGGCTCGCCCCGCCCTGGCGCAGGCGCTGCAACAGCTCGGCCACCAGCCGGTCGGTCTCGCGGCTGGCGGTGCCGTTGCCGATGGCGATCAGCTCCACGCGGTGGCGCTGCACCAGCGCCGCCAGCGTCGCCAGGGCGCCTTCGACATCGCGCCGCGGCTCGAACGGATAGACCGTGGCGGTGTCGACCACCTTGCCGGTGGCATCCACCACCGCCACCTTGACGCCGGTGCGGATGCCGGGGTCCAGTCCCATCGTCGGGCGCGCGCCGGCCGGTGCGGCCAGCAGCAGGTCGCGCAGGTTGGCGCCGAACACCTGGATCGCCACCGCCTCGGCCTGCTCGCGCAGGCGGGCGAACAGGTCGCGCTCGATCGACAGGCTCAGCTTGACGCGCCAGGTCCAGGCCACACAGCGGCCCAGCAGGTCGTCGGCGGCGCGGCCTTGGTGGCTCCAGCCCAGCAGCCGGGCCAGCCGCACCTCGGCCTCGGACGGCTGCCCCGCCGGCGCCTCTTGTGGCTGCGCCAGGCGCAGGTCCAGCACCTCCTGCGCGCGGCCGCGCAGCATCGCCAGCGCGCGGTGCGACGGCACGCGCGCGATCGGCTCGTCGTGCTCGAAATAGTCGCGGAACTTGGCGACCTCCGGGTCGTCCGGGTTGCGCGCCTCGATGCGGCGGCTGCGCAGCAGCCCCTCGGCCCACAGCCATTCGCGCAGCGGCTGCACGAGGGCGGCGTCCTCGGCCCAGCGTTCGCTCAGGATGTCGCGCACGCCGTCCAGCACCGCGGCCACGGTGGTGAAGTCGCTGCCGTCCTCGCCCCTGGCCTCTTTCACATAAGGCTGGGCGGCGGTGTGCGGATCCAGCGTCGGGTCGGCCCACAGGGCATCGGCCAGCGGCTCCAGCCCCGCCTCGCGCGCGATCTGGCCCTTGGTGCGGCGCTTGGGCTTGTACGGCAGGTAGAGGTCTTCCAGGTCCTGCTTGGTCGAGGCGGCCTCCAGCGCCGCGCGCAGCTCGGGCGTGAGTTTGCCCTGCTCCTCGATGCTGCGCAGGATCGCGGCGCGGCGTTCCTCCAGCTCGCGCAGGTAGGTCAGGCGCTGCTCGAGCTCGCGCAGTTGCGTGTCGTCGAGGCCCCCGGTGGCCTCCTTGCGGTAGCGGGCGATGAAAGGGACGGTGGCGCCGCCGTCCAGCAGGTCCACGGCGGCCTGCACCTGGGCGGCGCGCACGCCGAGCTCGTCGGCGAGGCGGGCAACGATCGTCGTGCTCACGGTCGATGGCATGAGGTGGTTCGATACGAAAACCGGCAAGTGTGCCACGGCGCCCCCGGCACGCCGTTTGCTCAAGGCTCGATATGGTCTGCCCGCAGGAGGCGCAGGCCATCCTGCCAACGTCGGCGGCTTCGCCACCGACCGCGTGCTGGGCGAGTTCGTCGCCGGGCGGGCGCGCGACGTCGAGGCGGTGCGCGCGCGGCTGCGGTCGTGCCGGCGCAAGCAGTCTGCGGCCCTGGTCCGGCTGCCGCCGCCCACCGACCACACCGCCGTGCGGCACTTCATCTGGGTGTCTGACCGCGGGCGGCTGCTGTGGATTCACCTGCCGCCCGAGAGTGCGCTGCAAGGCAGCCAGATTCTCCTGGTCGAGCAGGAAGGTCAGACCGCCGGCCTGCTCGTGGATGAGCGGCATGCGGTGCCGGAATTCGGCGCCGACGAGATCATACCGGCGCTGTTCGGCGGCGCCGCAACGCCCCCGCCGTCTCAGCCGCCTGAGCGCAGCGCCGCGCGCAGCTGCGCGCCGACCTCCGGTCGGTCGGCGAACGGGTCGGGCGGGTTGCGGCCCTCCACGATCGCCTGCAGCCGCTGCGCCACCGGTGCCAGGGCATGCGGGTGGCTGTAGATGTAGAAGCGGTCCTGCTCCATCGCCTGGAACACCTGCCACGCCACTTCGGCTGCGGTTACTTTGCCGCTGCTGACCGCCTTCTCGCTCATGGCCTGCCCGATGAGCTGGCTGCGCGTCGGGGCGGCCGACGGCAGATCCGCCGGTCGGTTGCGTTGGCTTTGGCTGATGCCGGTCGGCACGAAATATGGGCACAGGACGCTGGCTCCCACCTGGTCCGTGACCAGCCGCAGGTCCTGATACAGGGTCTCGGTCAGCGCCACCACCGCGTGCTTGCTGACGTTGTAGATCCCCATGTTGGGCGGCGTCAGGAGCCCAGCCATGCTGGCGGTGTTGACGACGTGGCCGCGCCAGGTGGGATCGGCCTGGGCCGCGGCCAGCATCATGGGGGTGAAGACCCGTACGCCGTGGATGACGCCCCACAGGTTGACGCCCAGCACCCACTGCCAGTCGGCGACGGTGCTTTCCCACACCAGCCCGCCGGCGGCCACCCCGGCGTTGTTGAACACGAAGTGCGGCGCCCCGAAGCGGGTCTGAACGGCCTCGGCCAAGGCGTCCATCTGGGCCGCGTCGGACACATCGACGCGCCGTGCCAGCACGGGCACGCCGGCCGCCTCGGCCTCGGCGCGGGCGCGCTCCAGCGCATCGGGCTGGACATCCACCAGCACCAGATTCATGCGGCGCTGCATCGCGATGCGCGCCACCTCCAATCCGAAGCCGGAGCCGGCCCCGGTGATGACGGCCGTGCGGCCGGCAAAGTCGCTGAGCATGGGCGGAACCTCTCCGTTCAATCCACCAGCTTGACGAGCTGCTTGCCGAAGTTGCGCCCCTTGAGCAGCCCCAAAAACGCCTCGGGTGCCGATTCGATCCCGTGCGCCACGGTCTCGCGCGGGCGGAAACGTCCGCTGCCGACCAGCTCACCCAGCTCCGCCAGTGCCTGCGGCCACACCTCCATGTGCTCGCTGACGATGAAGCCCTCGATGCGCATGCGGTTGATGAGGATCAGCGACGGATTGAGCATCGGCAGCGGCTGGCCGTCGTAGCCGGCGATCATGCCGCACAGGGCCACGCGCGAGAACGCATTCGCGCGCAGCATCACCGCGTCCAGTACGGTGCCGCCGACGTTTTCGAAGTGACCGTCGATGCCGTTCGGACAGGCGGCCTTCAGCGCACGCGCCAGCGCACCCAGATCGCGGTGCTCCCGGTAATCGATGCAGTCGTCAAAGCCCAGTTCGTCGCGCACATAGGCGCATTTGTCGGGCCCGCCGGCGATGCCGACCACGCGGCAGCCGCGCTGCTTGGCCAGCACGCCGACCGCGCTGCCGACGGCCCCGCTGGCGGCGCTGACGGTCACCGTCTGGCCCGGCTTGGGGTCGATGATCTTGACCAGCCCATACCAAGCCGTCACCCCCGGCATCCCCACCGCGCCCAGGTAGTGGCTGGGGGGCACGCGCGAGACGTCCACCTTGCGCAGCAGCCCCGGCTGTTCGGCATCGACCACGCTGTACTGCTGCCAGCCGCCCATGCCCACGACCCAGTCGCCGGGCGCATAGCGCGGGTGGCGGCTGTCCACCACCTGGCCGACGGTGCCGCCGATCATCACTTCGTTCAGCGGCTGCGGCGCGGCGTAGCTCTTGCCCTCGTTCATGCGCCCGCGCATGTAGGGGTCCAGGCTCAGGTAGTGGTGGCGCACGAGCACCTGGCCGTCGGCCAGCGCGGGGGTTTGCGTTTCCACCAAGCGGAAGTTGTCGACGGTGGCCTCGCCCTGCGGACGGCTGGCCAAAAGGATCTGCTTGTTCAGCGGCATGAAACTCCACTCCAGAAAAGGCTGCGGGATGGCCCGCGGTCAGTCGGTGGGGACGACGCCCGCCTCGGTCGCGGGGCCGTTCAGGTCGCGCACGTCCCGCCCTGGGGCGGGCAAACGGCGCACGTAGCGAAAGGTGCCGGTGGCGTGGGCGCAAAGACGCCCGGCCGCGTCGCGGATCTCGCCATCGGTGAAGGCCATCGTCGCCGTGCGGTGCAGCAGCCGCGCATGCGCCACCAAAGGCCCCTGCGCCGCCTGCATGAAGCTGGTTTTCATCTCGATGGTCACGACCCCCATGTCGCGCTGCACACTGCGCGCGGCATGCGCCATCACCACGTCGAGCAGCGTCATGCTCGCCCCGCCGTGCACCACGTCGAACGAGTTCAGGTGCTCGGCGTTGGGGTCGAAAGCGATTTCCGCCTCGCCCTCCGCCCAGCGCCGCAGGCGAAAACCCAGCAGCTCGACGAAGGGGATGCGGACGCTGAACGGCAGGTCAGCCGCCGGTGACGACACTGACGCCCCCGTCCACGGCCAGCCACTGCCCGGTGATGTGCTTGCCCGCGTCCGACGCGAACAGCACCACCGTGCCCTTGAGGTCCTCGTCGTCGCCCAGGCGCTGCAGCGGCGCGTGGGCCGCCAGCCGCTCCTCGCCCATGGCCTGCAGCGTCCCACGCGTCATTTTGCTGGGGAAGAAGCCCGGGCAGATGGCGTTGACGCGGATGCCGTAGCGCCCCCACTCCGCCGCCAGCGCGCGGGTGAAGTTGACCACCGCGCCCTTGGAGGTGTTGTAGGCAATGGTCTTCATGTCCGGCGGGTTGCCGCCCAAACCGGCGATCGAGGCGACGTTGACGATGCTGCCACGGCGGCGCGGGATCATGCTGTGCTTGCCCACGTATTGGCTGAGGATGAAGTAGCCGCGGATGTTCAGGTTCATCACCTTGTCCCAGGCCTCCAGGGGATGCTCCTCGGCCGGTGCGCCCCAGGCGGCGCCCGCGTTGTTGACCAGGATGTCGATGTCGCCCAGGCGCTGCAGCGTCTCGGCGGCCAGCCGATGGATGTCGTCCTCGCGGGCACAGTCGGCGGCGATCCAGCGCGCATCGATGCCTTGCGACTGGAGTTGGGCCGTGGCCTCCTCCAGCTCATCGGCCTTGCGGGCGGTCAGCATCACCTTGGCGCCGGCCTCGCCCAGCGCCTGGGCCAGTTGCAGGCCCAGGCCGCGCGAGCCGCCGGTGACGAGGGCCGTGCGGCCACTCAGATCGAACAATTGCGCAATCGTGCGGGTCATGTCGGGGTCTCCTCGGGGTGTTCGGATTCGGAAGGGCAAACGCTCAAACGGTCCAACGATCAAAAGGCGTCTTCGGGCATCTCGGCGCAGGTCAGATCGCGCTCGCGCACGACTTGCAGCCACGCCGCGGTCTTGGGCAGTTCGTAATGAAAGAAATACCGGCAGGCCAGCAGGCGACCGCGGTTCGCGGCATCTTCCCGGCCGGCGGCGGCCAGCGCCACATCCAGCCAGATCCAGGCAAGCACGGTGTGGCCAAAGGCCTGCAGATAGGGCACCGCATTGGCCAGGGCGGGCACCGGGTCGCCATCCGCCCAGGCCGCCTGCGTGGCGGCACGGACCGCGTCCCAGGCGCCGTGCAGGGCATCCGCATGCGCGGCCAGGGCCGGCACCCCACGGGCGCGTGCGATGGTGGCGGCCATGCGCGCACCCAGCAATTGCATGCCCCGCCCTTCCTCCATCAGCACCTTGCGGCCCAGCAGGTCCAGCGCCTGGATGCCGTGCGTGCCTTCGTGGATCATGTTGAGGCGGTTGTCGCGCCAGTACTGCTCGACCGGAAAGTCGCGCGTGTAGCCGTAGCCGCCGTGCACCTGGATCGCCAGGCTGTTGGCCTCCAGGCACCATTCGCTGGGCCAGCTCTTGGCTATCGGGGTCAGCACCTCCAGCAGCAGGCGTGCCTCGTCGGCCGCTGCGGCGTCGCCGGTGTGCTGCTCGTCCACCAGGCGCGCGCAATACAGCTCCAGCGCCAGCGCACCCTCGCAATAGGCTTTCTGGGCCAGCAGCATGCGCTTGACGTCGGCGTGCTCGATGATGCGCACGGGCGGCTGGGCCGGGTCTTTGCCCGCCGGGCCGATCGGGCGCCCCTGCGGGCGGTTGCGTGCATAGTCCAGACTCGCCAGATAACCGGCCATGCCGAGCATGGTGGCGGCCATACCGACCCCGATGCGCGCCTCGTTCATCATGTGGAACATGTAGCGCAGGCCCTGCCCCGGCTCGCCGACGCGGTAGCCGATGGCACCGGCGCCCCGGCCGTCCAAGCCCGGGGCACGCACGGGGTAGCGGCCTTCGCCAAAATTGAGCAGGGTGTTGGTCGTGCCACGCCAGCCGCATTTGTGGTTCAGACCGGCCAGGGCCACGTCGTTGCGCTCGCCGGTCAGCCGGCCGTCGGCGTCCACCAGCTTCTTGGGCACGATGAACAGCGAAATCCCCTTCACCCCCGGCGGCAGCCGACCGTCGGGGCCGGGGATCTTGGCCAGCACCAGGTGGACGATGTTCTCGGTCAGCTCGTGCTCGCCGGCCGAAATCCACATCTTGTTGCCGCGCAGCCGGTAGCGCGGCCCCAGCGGGTCGGCCTCGTAATCATCGCCGTCGGGCACCGCGCGCGTGGCGATATCGCTCAAACTCGAGCCGGCCTGCGGCTCGCTCAGGCACATGGTGCCGGAAAAGCGCCCGGCGAACTCGTGCCGTGCGAAGGCGCGGCGCTGCGCCTCGGTCCCGTGCGCCATCAGCAGGTTGGCGTTGCCCACCGTCAGCATGCCGGCCCCGATGCTGACCGAGGCCGCCGCGAAGAAGGCATTGCCCGCCGCCTCCACCGTGTAGGGCAGTTGCATGCCGCCGATGGCGTAGTCCTGCGCGGCACTGAGCATGCCGCTGTCGGCGTAGGCCTTCCACGCCTCGTGCGTGGCAGCCGGCAGGATCACCCGCTCGCCGTCGAAGCGGGGCTCCTCCGTATCCACCAGCCGGTTGAAGGGCGCGTACTTTTCGCGTGCGATGCGCTCGCAGGTATCGAGCACCGCATCGAACGTCTCGCGCGAGTGATCGGCAAAGCGCTCCCGAGTGGCCAGGGTCTGCGCCTGCAGCCACTCGTACAACAAAAAGTCGATGGCTGCGCGCAGACCCTGGGCCATCACAGCACCTCGAACACGCCGGCGGCGCCCATACCGCCGCCGATGCACATGGTCACACAGACGCGTTTGGCACCGCGGCGCTTGCCTTCGATGAGCGCGTGGCCGGTCAAGCGCTGCCCTGACACCCCGTACGGATGGCCGATGGCGATGGCTCCGCCGTTGACGTTGAGCCGATCGGCCGGGATGCCCAGACGATCGCGGCAGTACAGCACCTGCACCGCGAAGGCCTCGTTGAGCTCCCACAGATCGATGTCGCCCACCGTCAGGCCCAGCCGGTCCAGCACCTTGGGCACGGCAAAAACGGGGCCGATGCCCATCTCGTCCGGCTCACAGCCGGCCACTGCAAAGCCCAGAAAACGGCCCAGTGGCTGCAGCCCCTTGCGCTCGGCCACCTTCTCATCCATCACCACGCAGGCGCCCGCCCCGTCGGAAAACTGGCTGGCGTTGCCCGCCGCCACCACCCCGCCGGGCAGGGCCGGCTTGATGTTGGCGATGGCCTCCACGGTCGTACCCTCGCGCAGCCCCTCGTCGCGGGAGACGGTGACCTCGCGCGTGATCAGGCCGCGCTGCTTGTCGTACACCCCCGCGGTGACGGTGATGGGCACGATCTCGTCATCGAATTTGCCCGCGGCAGCGGCGGCACAAGCCCTTTGCTGACTGGCCGCACCGTACTCGTCCATCTGCTCGCGCGTGATGCCGTAGCGCTTGGCCACCTGCTCCGCGGTCTGCAGCATGGTCCAGTAGATCTCGGGCTTGCGGGCCGCCAGCGCGGGATCGAACAGCATGTGCTTGTTCATCTCGTTTTGCACACACGAGATGCTCTCCACTCCACCGGCGACGTAAATCTCCCCCTCGCCCGCGATGATGCGCTGCGCGGCCAGGGCGATGGTCTGCAGCCCGGAGGAGCAGAACCGGTTGACCGTGAGACCCGAGACGCTGACCGGGCAGCCCGCAGCCAGCGCAATCTGTCGCGCGATGTTCATGCCGGTCGCGCCCTCGGGGTTGGCGCAGCCCATGATGACATCCTCCACCTCGGCGGCATCGAGGCGCGCGCGCTCGATGGCGGCGCGCACGACGTGCCCACCCAGGGTCGCCCCATGGGTCATGTTGAAAGAGCCCTTCCAGCTCTTAGCCAGCGGCGTGCGGGCGGTCGAAACGATGACGGCATTGCTCATGTTCGGTTCTCCGGAAATATCGGCCGGCGTCAGGCGGCGGCAAAACCCTTACCCTCGGCAACCAGGCGGGCGATCAGCGGCGCGGGCTGCCAGAAAGTGGCGTCGTCGTGCGGGTTCTTGGCAAAACGCTTCATCGCCTGCATCACGTTGAACAGGCCGAACTGCTCGGCGTAGTGCATCGGGCCGCCGCGCCAGGCCGGAAAGCCATAGCCGGTCAGGTACACCATGTCGATGTCGCTGGCGCGCGCGGCGATCTTTTCCTCCAGGATGTGGGCGCCCTCGTTGACCAGCGCGAACACCAGCCGCTGCACGATCTCCTCGTCGCTGATCTTGCGCGGGGTGATGCCCCGCTCCTTGCGGTAGTCCTCGATCATCTGGTTGACGGCCGGGCTGGGGATGGCGTCGCGCTTGCCCGGCTGGTAGTCGTACCAGCCCGCGCCGGTCTTCTGCCCGAAACGTCCCATTTCACACAGCCGATCGGCGATCGGCGAATAGCGCAGGTGGGGCTTCTCGACGTAGCGGCGCTTGCGGATGTACCAGCCCACATCGTTGCCGGCCAGGTCACCCATGCGGAACGGCCCCATCGCAAAGCCGAACTTCTCGATCGCGCGGTCCACCTGCTCGGGCGTGCAGCCCTCCTCCAGCAAAAAGCCGGCCTGCCGGCTGTATTGCTCGATCATGCGGTTGCCGATGAAGCCATCGCACACGCCGCTGACGACGCAGGTCTTTTTGATCTTTTTGCCCAGGGCCATGACAGTGGCCAGCACATCCTTCGCGGTGGCCGCCCCGCGCACCACCTCCAGCAGCTTCATGACGTTGGCCGGGCTGAAGAAGTGCGTCCCGATCACGTCCTGCGGCCGTTGGGTGAAGGCGGCGATCTTGTTGACGTCCAGCGTCGAGGTGTTGGTGGCCAGGATCGCGCCCGGCTTCATCACCGCGTCGAGCCGCTCGAACACCTGGCGCTTGACCTCCAGGTCCTCGAACACCGCCTCGATGACGAGGTCGGCGTCGCGGATGTCGTCGTACGACAGCGTGGTGCGCAACAGACCCAGGCGCTGCTCGGCCTGCTCGGGCTTGAGCTTGCCCTTCTTGATCTGCCCTTCGTACACCGAGCGGATGTGGGCCACGCCGCGCTCCAGCGCCTCCTGCTTGGTCTCCAGTATCGTCACCGGCAGCCCGATGTTCAGGAAGTTGATCGAAATGCCGCTGCCCATGGTGCCCGCCCCGATCACGGCGACCTGACGAATCTCGCGCAGCGGCGTGTCCTCGGGGACGTCGGCGATCTTGCTGGCGGCACGCTCGGCGACGAACAGGTGGCGCAACGCCATGCACACCGGGGTGTTCATCAGGTTGACGAAGATCTCGCGCTCATGCGCCAGCCCATCGTCGAACCGTTGGGTCGTGGCCGCCTGCACCGCGTCGATACATTTGAGCGGGGCCGGGTAGTGCTTGGCCTGCGCGCCGACCATGTTGCGCGCGAACTGGAAATAGGCGTCGCCCTGCGGATGCCGGCACGGCAGGTGGCGCACCAGCGGCAGCGGGGCGCCAGCGGCATGCTGTGCCGCCACCTCGCGCGCCAGCGCCAGCGCCTCGTCCAGCAGCGACGCCGCCGAGGTCGCCATGCGGTCGAACAGCTTCTGTCCCGGCAGGCTCGCCAGCAGCTCGCTCGGCACCGGCTCACCGCTGACGATCATATTGAGCGCGGCTTCCACCCCAATGACGCGCGGCAGACGCTGCGTGCCGCCCGCGCCGGGGATCAGGCCCAGCTTCACCTCGGGCAGCGCCACCTTGGTGCCGGGCGCGGCGATGCGGTAGTGCGCCCCCAGCGCCAGCTCCAGCCCGCCGCCCATGCAGACGGTGTGGATGGCCGCCACGACGGGTTTGGCCGAGTGCTCGAGCGCGAGGATCACGCTCAACAGGTTCGGATCCTGGTAGGCCTTGGGCGAACCGAATTCTTTGATGTCCGCCCCACCCGAGAAGGCCTTGCCGGCGCCGGTCAGCACGATGGCGCGCACGGCGGGATCCTCGTTCGCGCGGTCCAGCCCCTGGGCGATGGCCTGGCGGGTGGACAAGCCCAGCCCGTTGACGGGCGGGTTGTCCAGGGTGATGACGGCCACGTCGCCGTGAACCTGGTAGTGAGCGGTCATGGTGCCTCCTCGAAAGCGATGACGGACAAAACTGAACGGTCGTTCGGTTTTGACGAAATTCTAGGTCGACAGCGGTCCTTCGCCCACCGCCGGGTGTCGCGCGTTTGTCTGCTGGCGGCGGACTCAGCCCACCTCCAGCCACTCTTTGCGCACGTAGGGGTTGGCTTTGAGTTCCTCCGGTGTGCCGTCGAAGACGATGCTGCCGTGCCCCATGACCAGCGCCCGGTCCGAGATCTGCAGGGCGATCGTCAACTTCTGCTCGATCAGCAACACCGAGACCCCCTTGGCCTTGAGCGTGCGCAGATACTCGGCGACCAGTTCGACGATCTTGGGTGCCAGCCCCTCGGTGGGTTCGTCGATGATGATGAGGTCCGGATCCCCCATCAGGGTGCGGCAGAGGGTGAGCATTTGCTGCTCGCCGCCGGACATCACCCCGGCCTCGGTGTGCTGACGCTCCTTGAGGCGCGGGAACATCGCGTACATGTCGTCGAAGCTCCAGCGCCCGCCCTTGCCCGCGCGCTTCTGCCCGAGCATGAGGTTTTGATGCACGGTCAGCTTGGGGAAGATGTCGCGGCTCTCGGGCACGTAGCCGATGCCGAGGTGGGCCACTTCGTAGGGCTTGAGGCCGGTGATGCGCTGACCCTTCCAGCGGATGTCGCCCTCGGCGTCCGCCAAGCCCATGATGGCCTTGGCCGTGGTCGAGCGACCCGAGCCGTTGCGCCCCAGCAGCGCCACGATCTCGCCGGGCGCCACCTTGAAATGCACACCGTGGAGCACGTGGCTCTTGCCGTAAAAGGCGTGAAGGTTGTCGATTTCGAGCATGGTGGAGCAAAGGGGGGTTGCGGCGCCGCGTCGCGGCTCAGTGCGCGGCCTCGGCGGCCTGCTGCTCGGCCAGTACCGAGCCCAGGTAGGCCTCCTGCACGCGCGGATTGTTCTTGACCGCCTCGGGCGTGTCGAAGGCGATCACCTCGCCATACACCACGACGGCGATGCGGTCGGCCAAGCCGAACACGACACCCATGTCGTGTTCCACGGTCAGCAGCGTCTTGCCCACCGTCACCTCGCGGATGAGCTCGATGAAGCGCCGCGTCTCGCTCTTGCTCATGCCCGCGGTGGGCTCGTCGAGCAAGATCACGTCGGCCCCGCCGGCGATGGTGATGCCGATCTCCAGCGCGCGCTGCTCGGCATAGGTCAGGTTCATCGCCAGGGTGTCGCGCTTTTTGTGCAGCCCGATGCGGTCCAGCAGCTCTTCGGCGCGCTCGTTGGCATCGTCCAGATCGGCCAGAAACTTCAAAAAGGTGTAGCGGTAGCCCAGGCTCCACAGCACCCCGCAGCGCAAGTTCTCGAAGACGCTGAGCTTGGGGAAGATATTGGTGATCTGAAAGCTCCGACTCAGCCCCAATCGATTGATCTGAAACGGCTTTTTTCCGTCGATACGCTGGCCGTTGAGCAGGATCTCGCCGCTGGAGGGCTCGAAGCGCCCGCTGATCAGGTTGAACAGCGTGGACTTGCCGGCGCCGTTGGGCCCGATGACGGCGACGCGCTCACCGGCGCGCACCGCCAGGTTGGCGCCACGGATGATTTCGGTCTTGCCAAAGCGCTTCCAGACGTCGCGCAGCTCCAGCGCGGGGGTGTCCGAGGGGTTGGGGGTGGTGTGCATGTCAGGCCATCTCCCGCCGTTTGATTTCCTTTTCGATGTCGATCTGGATCTCGCTCCAGTGCTCCCGGAAGCGCCGGCGCGTCACCTCGAACAGGCCGATGCCGGTCAACATCACGAACACCGAACCGAACCAGCTCTCGACCGCACGGGTGTCGAGCGTCGCGCCCAGGTACCGCACCTCGGGGCCGATCGCCGCGTTGAGCTGCAGGTGATACACCATCTCGATGACGCCGCCGGCCCCCAGCAAGGCCACCGCCCCCGTCACGGCCAGGGCCAGGTAGCTGACCCACAGCTCGCGCAACCGGCCAAACGCCGCCACGCGCAGGTTCATCATGATCAGGCTGGCGATGCCGCCCGGCGCATACATCACCATGAACAGGAACACCAGCCCCAGATACAGCAGCCACGCCTTCGTCAGCTCGGACAGCAACACGAGCGCCAGCACCATCAGCACACCACCGATGATCGGACCGAAGAAGAACGTCGCCCCGCCCAGAAACGTGAACAGCAGGTAGGCACCCGAGCGCAGCGGCCCGACCACCTCGGCCGTCACGATCTCGAACTGGATTGCGCCCAGCCCGCCTGCGATGCCGGCGAAGAACCCGGCGATCATGAACGCCAGATAGCGCACGACCTGCGTGTTGTAGCCGATGAACTCCACCCGCTCCGGGTTGTCGCGCACGGCATTCAGGATGCGCCCGAGCGGCGTGCGGGTGAAGGCGTACATGGCGGCCACGCAGACGAAGGTGTAGAGCGCGATCAGGTAGTACACCTGCACCGCCGGGCCGAAGGTGATGCCCAGCACCGGGTCGCCGACCATGCGGTTGGCGCTGATGCCCGCCTCGCCACCGAAGAAATCCGAAAACATCAGCGACAGGGCGAACACCAGTTCACCCACGCCGAGCGTGATCATGGCAAACGGGGTGCCCGACTTCTTGGTGGTGACGTAGCCAAAGAGGATGGCGAAGAAAAAGCCGGCCACGCCTCCAATCAGGGGGATCAGCGACACCGGTACCGACAAAGTGCCCGCCGACACTTTGAGCAGCGTGTGAATGGCCACGTAAGAGCCCAGCCCGCTGTAGACCGCGTGGCCGAAGCTGAGCATGCCCCCCTGGCCGAGCAGCAGGTTGTACGACAGGCAGGCGATGATGGCGATGCCCATCTGCGCCAGCATGCTGATCGACAGGTTGCTGGTGAACACCTGCGGCGCCACCAGCAGCAACAGGGCAAACAGCGTCCAGATGATCCAGCGCCCGACGTTGTAGGGCTTGAACTGGTAATAAGCCTTGCTCATGGTTCTCGTCTCGCGGGGATCAATGGTCGCGCGTGCCCAGCAACCCCTTGGGGCGGAAGATCAGAATCAGCACCAGGAACAGGTAGGGCAGCACCGGCGCCACCTGCGACAGGGTCAGCCGCAGGAAATCCTTGTTGCGCATCGACTCCGACAGCGCCAGGCCCAACCCCTCCAGCAGCGAACCGATGGAGTGGTCCATCGCCACCGCGAAGGTCTGGATGACGCCAATCAGCAAAGACGCAAGAAAAGCCCCTGGCAGCGACCCCAGACCGCCGATCACCACCACTGCGAACACCAGCGAACCCAGCGTCGCCGCCATGGCCGGCTCCGTGACGAAGGTGCTGCCGCCGATCACACCGGCCAGTCCGGCTAGCCCCGTTCCGGCCCCGAACACCATCATGAACACGCGCGGCACGTTGTGCCCCAGCGCCTCCACCATGTGCGGGTGACTCAGCGCCGCCTGGATCACCAGCCCCACCCGGGTGCGGGTAATGAGCAGCCACAGGCCCACCAGCATCAACACCGCCACCAGCATCATGAACGCCCGCGTGGCCGGAAACGGCGTGCACACCGCGCCTTGGCACAACTCCGCCGCCGCGCGGCCCCAGGTGAATGCCATCGTGTCCTGCGCGGTGTGGATGAGGGTGAACGCCGGCCCTTGCAGCAGTTCCGGTGGGCGGAAGTTGACCGCCGTGCGGCCCCAGACGAGCTGCACCAGCTCCAACACCACGTACGACAGGCCGAAGGTGATCAACAGCTCGGGCACATGGCCAAACTTGTGGACCTTGCGCAAGCTGTATTTCTCGAACAGCGCCCCGGCCACCCCGACCAGCACGGGGGCCATGAGCAGCGCCGGCCAGAAGCCGACGATGCCGGACAGGGCATAGGCGAAGTACGCCCCCAGCATGTAAAAGCTCGCATGGGCGAAATTGAGCACCCCCATCATCGAGAAGATGAGGGTCAGCCCGGAGCTGAGCATGAACAGCAGCAGCCCGTAGCTCACACCGTTGAGCAGCGAGACGATGACGAATTCCATGGCAGGGGCGTCACGCGAAAGGGTCGATGGATACCGACGGCGGGCAAAAGCCCGCCCTCCCTGGATGCAACCGACCGGTCGGTCGCACCCGGGTCGTCGAGGCGGCTGGGAGAGGGGCCCGCAAAACAGGGGGCGATGCCCCCGCTCGCATCAGTTGGGCCGCTGCATGGCGCAGCTGGTGGGCGTGCTGGACACGTAAGCAGGAAACTCTTTGACCAAGGCCAAGGTCATCCCCGTGTTCTCGACGCTGTAGGTCAGATTTTTGCCATCCAGCTTCTGCCAGCGGGTAATGTAGAGCGGCTGCTGCAGCTGGTGGTCCGTCTTGCGCATCTCCACCTCGCCGTTGTAGCTGGTGAATTTCAGCCCTTCTAGCTCTTTGGCCACCTTGATCGGGTCGGTGGATTTCGCCTTGGCCATCGCCTCGCTGAGCGCGCGGTAGATGTGGATCACCGAGCCCGTGTAGAAATCGGCATTGAATTTCTTTTGAAATTCCTCCTGCCATTTCTGGAGATCGCCGCCCATGTGGTAGTGGTTGTACGACACCTGATAGACCTTGCCCTCCGCCTGAGCGCCCAGAGCGGTCGGCGTCCCCGTCACACCGGCGTAGTAGGTGTAGAACTTGCCCGTGTAGCCCCCTTCGACCGCGGCCTTGACGAGCAGCGCCAGGTCGGAGCCCCAGTTGCCCGTGATGACCGTATCGGCCCCAGAGGCCTTGATCTTGGCGATGTAGGGTGCGAAGTCGCGCACCTGCGCCAGCGGGTGCAGGTCCTCGCCGACGAGCTGGATGTCGGGCCGCTTGCGCGCCAACAGCTCCTTGGCGTACTTGGCCACTTGGTGGCCGTGCGAATAGTTCTGGTTGAGCAGATACACCTTCTTGATGTCGGGCTGATCCTTCATGAAGGTCGTCAGCGCCTCCATCTTCATCGACGTGTCGGCGTCGAAGCGGAAGTGCCAGTAGTTGCACTTGCTGTTGGTGAAGTCCGGATCCACCGCCGAGTGGTTCAAAAAAATCACCTCTTTGCCGGGATTGCGCGCGTTGTGGCGGGCCACCGCCTCGATCAGCGCACCGGCCACCGACGAGCCGTTGCCTTGCGTGATGTAGCGAACACCTTGGTCGATCGCGGATTGCAACGCGGTCAGGCTTTCAGCGGGGCTGAGTTTGTTGTCGAGCGCCACCACTTCCCACTTGACGCCGGCCGGGTTGTACTTGTTGGGGCCGCTGAATTTCTCGGCAAAGAACTGAAAGCCCTTGACTTGGTTGGAGCCCACCGGCGCCATCAAGCCCGACAGCGGGTCGATCCAGGCAATCTTGACGGTCTGCCCCGCCAGCGGGGCATTCGAGGCGGCGGCCGCCTGCTCACGTTTGGCCTGACGCGCATTCTGCGCTTGCGCCACGCTGGTCAGCGCCAGGCCAACCATGGCGGCCACCGCGAGGGTTTTGAATGCGAACTTCATGCGCTTGTCTCCTTTTATGGGTGGTGGAACGGAATCGAGCTTAGCCGCCTGTTGCGGTGCAGCGATCAGGGAAACCCCGCAGCGTTATCACCTTGGCGACTGTCATTGGAGTGACACTTTTGCGTGGCGGCGCGGGGGGCGCGATTCAAAGCCCCGGCAGACGGTAGTCGGCCAGCATTTCGCGCAGCTTGACCTTTTGCATCTTGCCGGTGGCGCCCAGCGGGATCGCGTCGACGAACACGACGTCGTCGGGGATCTGCCACTTGGCCAGCTTGCCCTCGTAGAACGCCAGCAGCTCCTCGCGCGTCACCTCGGCACCGGGCTTTTTGACCACGACGACGATCGGCCGTTCGTCCCACTTCGGGTGTTTGACGCCGATACAGGCCGCCATCAGGATCGCCGGGTGCGCCACGGCGATGTTCTCGACGTCGATCGAGCTGATCCACTCGCCGCCCGACTTGATGACATCCTTGCTGCGGTCGGTGATCTGCATGTAGCCGTCGGCGTCGATGGTGGCCACGTCGCCGGTGGGGAACCAGCCGTCCACCAGCGGACTGGGCTTGTCGCTGCGGTAGTAGTCGCGGATGACCCACGGACCGCGCACCATCAGTTCACCCTGACTCACGCCGTCCCACGGCAGTTCGTGCCCGTCCGCATCGACGATCTTCATGTCGATGCCAAAGATCCCCCGCCCCTGCTTGAGGCGGATCTTCATCTGCTCCTCCTCGGGCAGCGCCAGGTGCTTGTTTTTCAGCGTGCACAGCGTGCCCAGCGGGCTCAACTCTGTCATGCCCCAGGCGTGCAGCACCTCCACCCCGTACTGCTCGCGGAAGGCGGTGATCATCGCCGGCGGACAGGCCGAGCCACCGATGACCGTGCGCTTGAGTGCCGGCAAGCGCAACCCGTTCGTGCCCATGTGGGCCAGCAGCATCTGCCAGACGGTCGGTACACCGGCGGCAAACGTCACCCGCTCGGACTCCAACAACTCGTAGACCGATTTGCCATCGAGCTGCCCGCCGGGAAACACCAGCTTGCAACCGATGGCTGCCGCCGAG
Source organism: Tepidimonas sp. (assembly GCF_046292505.1). Classification (GTDB taxonomy): domain Bacteria; phylum Pseudomonadota; class Gammaproteobacteria; order Burkholderiales; family Burkholderiaceae_C; genus Tepidimonas. The sequence continues at coordinate 122,095 of NZ_JBKBQX010000001.1, forward strand.
TACGGGATGCCCCACGCGTTGACGTGGAACATCGGCACCACGGGCAGCACAGCATCACGCGCGCTCAGGCACATCACGTCCGGCAGCGCTGCGGCGTACGCATGCAGGATGGTGGACTTGTGGCTGTAGAGCGCCGCCTTCGGGTGCCCGGTGGTGCCACTGGTGTAGCACATGCTGCTTGCCGTGTCGTCGGAAAAGCGCGGCCAGTCATAAGCAGCCGCATGGGCGCCGATCCACGACTCGTAGCTGACCAGATTGGGCACCGCGCCATCGGCCGTCAACCGCGCCAGGTGCGCATCGTCACACAGCGCCACCCAGCGCTGGACCGTCGGGCATTTGTCGTGAATGCCCTTGACGATGGGCCAAAACGTCATATCGAACGCCAGCACGCGGTCTTCGGCATGGTTGACGATCCACGCAATCTGTTCGGGCAGCAAGCGCGGGTTGATGGTGTGCAGCACGCGGCCGGAGCCGCTGACACCAAAATACATTTCGAAGTGGCGATAGCCGTTCCAGGCCAGGGTGGCCACCCGCTCGCCCAGGCCAACACCCATCGCGTCCAGCGCGCGGGCCAGTTGGCGAGCGCGTGCGGCGGCCTCGCCATAGGTGGTGCGGTGGATGTCGCCCTCGACGCGGCGCGAAACGATCTCGACGTCGCCATGATGGCGCGCGGCGTGTTCGATCAGATCAGAAATGAGCAAGGGGCGGTCTTGCATCAAGCCCAGCATGGAAGGCTCTCCTCGTGATACGGGTGGGTTGGAGCGGCACCGAAAACGGGGCGCCGGCTCCGTTAAGCTTACGACTATTGCAAGGTCGCCTCGCCCGCGTCATCCTGACAAACCCGCGGGCGGCGCGCGATTTGTCGCCTCTTCGACAGCTTCCCCGCCGCGCAGGCAAACCCCCAACCGCTGCCCGCCATGACCCTCGACGCCCGCAGTCCCGCCCGCGTTTTTCTGTCCCAGCAGCCGTGGTTCGCGTCGCTGGACGGCGGCATGCGGCAAACGCTGATCGACGCCATACTCATGCAACGGGCCGGCCGGGGGGAGCTGCTGATCCGCCGGGGCACACCGGTGGATGCCTGGTGGGCGGTGCTGTCGGGCATGGCCAAATTGCAGACCGAGGGCCCCGACGGCCGCGTATCGGCCTTTTTGGGCGTGCCCGCGGGCGACTGGTTTGGCGAGGGCACGGTGCTCAACGGCGGTCTGTGGCGCTACGACGTGGTGGCGTTGCGCGACACCACCCTGCTCGGGCTGCCGCTGCCCCATTTTCAGACGCTCTACCGCACCAGCCTGCCGTTCAACCATTACCTCATCCAACGCCTGAACCTGCGGCTGGGGCAGGCCATGACCGCCATCGAAGCCGGCCGGCTTCGCTCACCCGAGGAACGGGTGGCGCAGTACCTGACCATGTTTTGCGGCTCGGGCGTGCGCAAGATCACCTTGTCGCAAGAGGATCTGGGCCACCTCGCCGGTCTGTCGCGGCAGACCACCAACCGGGTGCTCAAGGCGTTCGAGGCGAACGGCTGGATTTCGCTGGAGTTCAGCCGTGTCGATGTGCTGCAGCCCGAAGCGCTGGAGACCTTGCTGAGCAACCGCGGCTGAGGCCCCGCAGCGGGCAAGGTTGCCCGCCGGGCGCGACAATCGCGCTACGGATACCGATGTTCCCGCGCGCACATGGCAGCCGGCGCGCTTTGCCGCCCCCGGCGCCAGCCGACTGCGCATCGGTTGCTCTTGCTGACCCATGACCATGGCGTACCCACTGGCAAAGACCGACGACGAGTGGCACGAGGTGCTGCGCGCCAAGATCGACCGCGGCGAGGCCGAGCCGCTGGCCTTCGAGGTGACGCGCCGCGCCGCGACGGAGCGCCCCTTCAGCGGCCGCTACGAGTCCTGGTGGCAACCCGGCCGCTACCACTGCGTGGCCTGTGGCACGCACCTGTTCGACAGCGACACCAAATTCGACGCCGGCTGCGGCTGGCCCAGTTTCTGGCAGGCCCGCCCGGGCGCCATCGTGGAACGGCTGGACCGCAGCCACGGCATGCTGCGCACCGAGACGCTGTGCGCCGGCTGCGGTGCCCACCTCGGCCATGTATTCGACGACGGTCCCCCGCCGACGGGTCTGCGCTTTTGCATGAACTCGGCCGCGCTGCAATGGCAGCCGCTGTGACCCGGCGCCCCCGCCCAACAGCCGCGATAATCTCCCCCCATGCGTTTGCTGATCGACTTTTTCCCGATCGCGCTTTTTTTCGTCGCCTACAAGTGGCACGGCATCTACGCGGCCACCGCCGTGCTGATGGCCGCCACGGTGGTGCAGATGGGCCTGATCTACGCCATCGACCGCCGTCTGCAAACCGTGCAGAAGGTCACGCTGCTACTGGTGCTGGTGTTTGGCGCGCTCACACTGACGCTGCAGGACGAGCGCTTCATCAAATGGAAGCCGACCGTACTCTACGGTGCCATGGCGCTGGCGCTGGCCGCGGCCCTGTGGGGCTGGAAGAAAAACATTCTGCAGGTGCTGCTGGGCAGCCAGCTGAAATTGCCGGCACCGGTGTGGTCGCGCCTCGCGATGGCCTGGATTGGCTACTGCGGGTTCATGGCGGCCCTCAATGCCTATGTGGCGGCCTATTTTTCCACCGACGCGTGGGTGGACTTCAAGCTCTGGGGCTATGTGTTCCCGGTGCTGTTCCTGGTCGGACAGGGCCTCTACGTCGCCCGCCATCTCAAGGATGACACCGCATGACCGCCACCCCATCCTGGCCCACCGCCGACGGCCTGGCGCAGGCCCTGCGCGCGGCCCTCTCCCCCACGCGCCTGGAAGTCATCGACGAAAGCGCGGCGCATGCCGGCCATGCGGGGGCCAATGGCCTGGGCCATGGCACGCATTTTCGGGTGCGCATCGCGGCCCCGGCCCTGGCCGGGCTGAACCGGGTGGCCGCCCACCGGCTTGTGTATGATGCGCTGCAGCCCGCATTCGCGGCCGGGCTGCACGCCTTGGCCATCGAGGTGCTGCGCGATTGATGGTCATCGCCGCGACGCCGGTTTTTTCTTCCCGACCCTCCCTCTCTCGGATACCCCTCTCATGAACAACGTGTTGTCGCGCGCGGCCGTCGCCGCGTGCCTGGCGGCCGGGCTGGCCATGCCGGCCTTGGCCCAGAATGTCGCCATCGTCAACGGTAAGGCCGTGCCCATGGCGCGGCTCAAGGCGCTCGAACAGCAAATGGCCCGCTCGGGCCGACCGGTCGACGATGCCGTGCGCCAGCAGTTGCGCGAAGAAGCCATCCTGCGCGAAATCTTCGTGCAGGAGGCCGACAAGCGCGGCTTGCGCAACTCGCCCGAAGTCAAGGCGCAGCTCGAGCTCGCGACCCAGACCATTCTGATTCGCGAACTGTTCGCCGACTACCAGCGTCGCCACCCCGTGACGGACGCCGACCTGAAGGCCGAATACGAGCGCCTCAACGCCACCAGCGGGCAGGAATACCGGGCTCGACACATCCTGGTCGCCAGCGAGGACGAAGCCAAAGCCATCATCGCGGAGCTGGCCAAGGGCGCGCGCTTCGAGGAACTGGCCAAGCAACGCTCCAAGGACCCGGGCTCTGGCGCCAACGGCGGGGATCTCGATTGGGCCACGCCGGACGTGTTCGTGCCGGAGTTTTCGCAAGCCATGGTCAAACTGGGCAAGGGCGAGACCACCTCGACCCCGGTCAAGACGCCGTTTGGCTGGCACGTGATCCGCGTCGATGACGTGCGCAAGGCACAACTGCCCCCGCTGGACGACATCAAGCCGCAACTCCAGCAGCAACTGCAGCAGCAACGCCTGGCCGAGTTCCAGGAATCGCTGCGCAGCAAGGCCAAGGTGCAATAAGGCCCGCCGCCGCGGGGTCAATCCCCGCGGTGCGGGCGTGCCTCGTCCAATTGCGGCACCGGCCACAGCGCCAGGGCGGCATGGGCCACGGGATACAGGCCGTACAGCACCGACATCGCCACGGCGGACGAGGCGTCGTACCCCAAGGGGGCCAAGGCAGCCATGGCGGCCACCTCCCGCGTGCCCCAGCCGCCAAATCCCACGGGCACCGTGGCCAACACAAAGATGGGGACCGCGGCCACGGCCAGCGCCTCCCAGGGCAGCGGGGCGCCAATGGCCCGCGCGCCACAGTACAGGGCCGTTACCGACGCGGTCTGCACGACCAACGATCCCGCGATCTGACGCGCGCAGTGCCGCCCTGGCTGGCAATTCGCCAGCCGGTGCCACCAGCGCAACGCCGGCCGCCGCAGCAACGCCCAGCCCGCCAACCACCGGGGGGTCACGCGCAGGGCGGCATACGGCAAAACCGCCATCCCGACCGCCGCGCCGACGGCCAGCAGGGCCAGCCCCCCTGCCGGCACCGCCCCCAGCCGCTGAACGACCGCCGGCCAGCCCGACGCGGGCGCCCACCACAACCCCGCACCCAGGGCCAGGGCCCCCAGAATCACCAGACCCCACAGGCCGCTCACCCGGTCCAGCACCACGGACACGCCAGCCTCCAGCACGGGCATGCCGCGCCGATGCAGGCCCCAGGCCCGCAGCATGTCGCCGCCCACCACAGCCCCCGGCAACACGACGTTGGCCGCCACCCCCCGAAAATACACCGGCACGATCCACGACAGCGGGGCCGGGTGCCCCAGCCACGCCGCCAAATCGCGCCAGCGCCAGGCCGACGCCACATTGCCCAGCGTGCTGCTCAGCAAGCCCGCAAGCACCCAGCCGGGGTCCGCTTGGACCAGAATCGACAGCACCCGATCGGGCTGCACCCAGGCCAGAATGGCCCCGAGAAGCGCGAACGCAACCGCGACGCGCCACAACCGTCGCCCACGCGGGGGCGCATTGGCGGGCGCCACGCCGGTCATGCGCGACGGCCGCTGGCGAGCGGCTCGGGCAGATCGCGCGTGTGGTACTGCGGCCGCCCGGAACCCTCGTGATAGACGCGGATCAGCAACTCTCCAGTCAGGCCGGCGACGATCAGCTGCGCTCCCATGAGGACGGCCATCACCCCCACCATCAACAGCGGCCGCGCGCCGATGTCCTCGCCGCTGAGCTTGACCGCAAACAGATAGAGCAGAATCAGCAGCCCCGGCGTCAACAGCCACAACCCCAGCCCGCCAAACGCATGCAGCGGTCGCTGCCGGTAGCGCAGGAAGAACACGATCAGCACCAGATCGAGGATCACGCGGAAGGTGCGGTCGATGCCGTACTTGGACTGGCCGCGCGTGCGCGCATGATGCCGCACCGGCATCTCCTCGATGCGGGCGCCCACCTCCCGGGCCAGGGAGGGGATGAAGCGGTGCAACTCGCCATACAGGTGGATGCGCTCGATGATCTCGCGCCGGTAGGCCTTCAGCGCGCAGCCGTAGTCGTGCAGGCGCACATCCGTCGCCCACGAGATCAGCCGGTTGGCCAGCACCGACGGCAGGCGCCGCGACAGCGCCTTGTCCTGTCGCTGGTGGCGCCAGCCCGAGATCATGTCCACGGAGGGATCGGTCTCCAACCGCTCGATCATCGCCGGAATGTCCAGCGGGTCGTTCTGCAGATCGCCATCCAGCGTCACGATGTAGCGCCCGCGCGCGCGCTCGAAACCGGCCTGCAGGGCAGTGGACTGACCATAGTTGCGCGCCAGAGCCACCGGCCGCAGCCATGGGTGGACGGCAGCCAGTTCGGCCAGGATCTGCGGGCTGCCGTCGCGCGAGCCATCGTCCACGCAAATCAGCTCGAATGACCAGCGGGTGGCCTCCAGAGCCTCGCCCACCCGGGCCACCAGGTCGTGCAGATTCTCCCGCTCGTGATAGACGGGAATCACCACGGAAATGTCGGGCGCGACCTCATCGGGCCGAGGGGACGGGGGAATGGTGGGGCGGCTGTCGCTCGGCATGCGGCACAATCGGGTAAAACGGTGAAATTGGCGCGACGGCGCGATGCCCGGCGCGTCACCATGTTCGCCGAATTGTAGTCACCGGTGTCTATACTGCACCCCGCCTTGCGCCCCATTCGACCCCATTCGATGCGGCGCGGCGACCGCAGCGGCCATCCGCCGCTGACAGGGGCTCACCCTCTCCGCTTTTGTTCCATGTCCGCCTCCGCTCTCCCCTTCCCTGCCTCCGTGCGCATCACGGTGGCCGGCGCCGGCTACGTCGGCCTGGCCAACGCGCTGCTGCTGGCGCAGCACCATCCCGTCACCGTGCTGGACATCGACCCGCGGCGCGTGGCGGCGCTGCAGGCGCGCCGCCCCACCGTCCACGACGCGCTGGCGGAGCAGTGGCTGCGCCAGCGCGCCGACCTGCAGCTCGCCGCCACCACCGACGCCGCGCCGGCGCTGGCCGGCGCCGACGTCGTCGTCATCGCCACCCCCACCGACTACGACCCCGTCACCAACGCCTTCGACACCACGAGCGTCGAGGCGGTGGCCGCGCAGGCGCTGGCCGCCCATCCGGACAGCACGCTGGTCATCAAGTCCACCGTGCCGGTGGGCTTCACGGCACGGTTGCGCCAGCGCCACGGCACCGACCGCATCGTCTTTTCGCCGGAGTTCCTGCGCGAGGGGCGCGCGCTGGAAGACAACCTCGCCCCCAGCCGCATCGTCGTCGGCGACCGCGGCCCGCGCGGCCAGTTCATCGCCGAGCTGCTGCGCCAAGGCTGCCGCGCGCCCGAGCGCGTGCCGGTGCTGCTGACCGACCCGACCGAGGCCGAGGCGATCAAGCTGTTCGCCAACACGTACCTCGCCATGCGCGTGGCCTTTTTCAACGAGCTGGACACCTACGCCGCCACGCACGGACTGGACACACGCCAGATCATCGACGGCGTCTGCCTGGATCCGCGCATCGGCGCCGGCTACAACAACCCCAGCTTCGGCTACGGCGGCTACTGCCTGCCGAAGGACACCAAGCAGCTGCTGGCCAACTACCGCGACGTGCCGCAGAACCTGATCGCCGCCATCGTCTCGGCCAACGCCACCCGCAAGGACTTCATCGCCGACGACGTGCTGCGCCGGCTGCAGGCGCTGCCGACCCCCGGCGGGCGCGCTCCGGTGGTCGGCGTCTACCGCCTCGTCATGAAACAGGGCTCGGACAACTTCCGCGCCTCGGCGATCCAGGGCGTCATGAAGCGCCTCAAGGCCAAGGGCGTGCCGGTGATCGTCTACGAGCCCGCCTACGAGGGCGACGACTTCTTCCGCTCGCCGGTGCTGAAGGATCTGGCGGCCTTCAAGGCGCAGGCCGACCTGATCCTGGCCAACCGCCACCACCCCGACTTGGACGACGTCGCCGAGCGGGTCTACACGCGCGACCTGTTCGGGGGCGACGCATGAGGGTCTTCATCACCGGCACCGCCGGCTTCATCGGCTTTCACCTGGCGCGGCTGCTGCTGGAGGACGGCCACGTGGTGCACGGCTACGACGGGTTGACCGACTACTACGACGTGCGCCTGAAACAGCGCCGCCACGCGCTGCTGCGCGAACACCCGGCGTTTGCCGCCACCGAGGCGATGCTGGAGGACCTGCCGGCGCTGGAGGCCGCCGCCCGTGCCGCGCAGCCCGACGTCATCGTGCACCTGGCCGCGCAGGCCGGCGTGCGCTACAGCCTGGAAAACCCGCGCGCCTATGTGGATGCCAACCTCATCGGCACCTTCCACGTGCTGGAGGTGGCCAAGGCGCTCAAGCCCCGCCACCTGCTGATGGCCTCCACCAGCAGCGTCTACGGCGCCAACGAGGCGCTGCCGTTCGACGAGGGGCAAAAGACCGACTGGCCGCTGACCCTGTATGCCGCCACCAAGAAAGCCAACGAGGCGATGGGCCACGCCTGGGCGCACCTGCACGGCGTGCCCACGACGATGTTTCGCTTCTTCACCGTCTACGGCCCGTGGGGCCGGCCGGACATGGCGCTGTTCAAGTTCACCCGCGGGATTCTCGAGGGCGCGCCGATCGAGATCTACAACCACGGCGACATGTGGCGCGACTTCACCTACGTCGACGACCTCGTGCGCGCGATCCGGCTGCTGATCGACGCCGTGCCGCCCGCACCAGATGCTCGCACGCCGCAGCACGGCTGGCAGCCGGTGGAGGGCGACACCCTGAGCCCTGCCGCGCCGTGGCGCGTGGTCAACATCGGCAACTCCAACAAGGTGCGCCTGCTGGACTTCGTCGAGGCGATCGAGGCCGAGGTGGGCCGCCCGGCACAGCGCCGCTATCTGCCGATGCAGGCCGGCGACGTGCCGGCCACCTGGGCCGACTGCACGCTGCTCAAGCGCCTGACCGGCTACGCGCCGCGCACGCCGTTCCGCGAGGGCGTGGCGCGGTTCGTGCGGTGGTACCGGGAGTACCACCGCGTCTGAGCCGCCGGTCTCAGTGCACCGTGCGCCCGAACAGGAACTGCCCCGGCGCGCGCACCGGATCCACGTCCACCGGGATCTCGCTCTTGGGCGGGAAGCGCCCTTCGAGGATGAGCTTGGACAGCGGGTTTTCGATGCGCTGCTGGATCGCGCGCTTCAGCGGCCGCGCGCCGAACACCGGGTCGTAGCCGACCTTGGCCAGCTCCTCCAGCGCCGCGTCGGTGAAGGTCAGCGTCAGGTCGAGCTTGGCCAGCCGCTCCTGCAACGTGCGCAGCTGGATGCGGGCAATGTTCTTGATGTGCTCGGTGCCGAGCGGATGGAACACCACCGTCTCGTCGATGCGGTTGAGGAACTCGGGGCGGAAGTGCGCCTTCAGCTCCTCCCACACCGCGTCCTTGATGTCCTCCATGTCGTGGCCCTGCTGCGCCAGCTGCTGGATGCGCTGCGAGCCGATGTTGGAGGTCATCACGATGACGGTGTTCTTGAAGTCCACCGTGCGGCCCTGGCCGTCGGTCAGTCGCCCGTCGTCCAGCACCTGCAGCAGCACGTTGAACACGTCGGGGTGGGCCTTTTCGACCTCGTCGAGCAGCACGACGCTGTAGGGCTTGCGCCGCACCGCCTCGGTCAGGTAGCCGCCTTCCTCGTAGCCGACGTAGCCCGGCGGCGCACCGATCAGGCGGCTCACGGAGTGCTTCTCCATGAACTCGCTCATGTCGATGCGGATCATGTGCTGCTCGCTGTCGAACAGGAAGGCCGCCAGCGCCTTGCACAGCTCGGTCTTTCCGACCCCCGTCGGCCCGAGGAACAGGAAGCTGCCCAGCGGGCGGTTCGGGTCGCTCAGGCCCGCGCGGGCGCGCCGGATGGCGTTGGAGACGGCGGCGATCGCCTCGTCCTGGCCGACCACCCGCTCATGCAGCCGCGCCTCCATCTGCAGCAGCTTGTCGCGCTCGCCCTGCATCAGCTTGCTCACCGGAATCCCGGTGGCACGCGAGACCACCTCGGCGATCTCCTCGGCGCCGACCTGCGTGCGCAGCAGCTTGAAGCCCTTGGCGCCGTCCTTGCCGGCCTCGCGCGCCTGCGCCTCCTGCAACCGGCGCTCCAGCTCCGGCAGGCGGCCGTACTGCAGCTCGGCGACCTTGTTGAAGTCGCCCTTGCGCTTGAGCTCCTCGATCTGGAAGCGGATGCGGTCGATCTCCTCCTTGATCTGGGCCGAGCCCTGCACCTGCGCCTTCTCGGCCTTCCAGACTTCCTCCAGGTCGGCGTACTCGCGCTCCAGCTTGGCGATCTCCTCCTCGATCAGCTCCAGCCGCTTGCGCGACGCCTCGTCGGTCTCCTTGCGCACCGCCTCGCGCTCGATCTTGAGCTGGATCAGCCGCCGCTCCAGCCGGTCCATGGCCTCCGGCTTGGAGTCGATCTCCATCTTGATGCGCGCGGCGGCCTCGTCGATCAGGTCGATGGCCTTGTCCGGCAGGAAGCGGTCGGTGATGTAGCGGTGCGACAGCTCCGCCGCGGCGACGATGGCCGGGTCGGTGATCTCCACGCCGTGGTGCAGCTCGTATTTCTCCTGCAGACCGCGCAGGATGGCGATGGTGGCCTCGACGCTGGGCTCATCGACCAGCACCTTCTGGAAGCGCCGCTCCAGCGCCGCGTCCTTCTCGATGTACTTGCGGTATTCGTCCAGCGTCGTGGCGCCGATGCAGTGCAGCTCGCCGCGCGCCAGCGCAGGCTTGAGCATGTTGCCGGCGTCCATCGCGCCTTCGGCCTTGCCGGCGCCCACCATCGTGTGGATCTCGTCGATGAAGAGGATGATGCGCCCCTCCTCGGCGGCGATCTCCTTCAGCACGGCCTTCAAGCGCTCCTCGAACTCGCCGCGGTACTTGGCCCCGGCCAAGAGCCCCGCCATGTCCAGCGCCAGCACGCGCTTGTTCTTCAGCGTCTCGGGCACCTCGCCGTTGACGATGCGCTGCGCCAGGCCTTCGACGATGGCGGTCTTGCCGACACCCGGCTCGCCGATCAGGACGGGGTTGTTCTTGCTGCGCCGCTGCAGGATCTGGATGGTGCGCCGGATCTCGTCGTCGCGGCCGATCACGGGGTCGAGCTTGCCCTGGCGGGCGCGCTCGGTCAGGTCCAGCGTGTACTTCTTCAGCGCCTCGCGCTGGTTTTCGGCTTCGGGGCTGTTCACGGCTTGTCCTCCTCGCACGGCGTCGATGGCGGCCTCCAGCGCCTTGCGGTTCAGGCCCGCGGCGCGCGCGGCATCCGCCAGCATGATCTTGCTGTCGGCCAGCGCCAGCAAAAACAGCTCGCTGGCGATGAACTGGTCGCCGCGCTTCACGGCCTCCTTCTCGGCGGCCTGCAGCAGCGTGACCGTGTCACGGCCGACCTGCACCTGTTCCTGGCCCTGCACCTGCGGCAGGCGCTGCACGGCGTCCTCGGCGGCCTTCTTCAGCTGCGCGACGTTGACCCCAGCGCGCTGAAGCAGCGCCGGCGGCCCGTCCTGCCGCAGCAGCGCGGCCAGCAGGTGCGCCGGCTCGATGTAGGCGTGATCCTTGGCCAACGCCATCGATTGCGCTTCGGCCAGGGCCTCCTGGAACGAGGTGGTGAATTTGTCGGCTCGCATGGAAAGGGCTCCGAAAGAATTGACTGCCATTCCATGTGGGGCGACTGTGCGGTGCTTTCAAGCCCGTTGTCGTTGACACGGATCAAACCGGACGTCCAGCACGGCGCGGGCACGGCCGCGGAAGGGCTACCCCGCCCTGGCGGAGCCAGCCCTGCATTGCCGTGCCGCTGATCCGGTTCGCGGGATCCGCGGTTAACCGGTTGGGTTTTCGGCGTTCTTCGCCTCGATGCCCCAGCGCGCCAGCGCCGCGTCGTCGCTGACGCGCGCGTCCACCCAGCGCGCGCCCTGGGGCGTGTGCTCCTTCTTCCAGAAGGGCGCCTGGGTCTTGAGGTAGTCCATCAGGAACTCGCACGCCTGGAACGCCTGGCCGCGGTGGGCGGACGTCACCGCCACCAGCACGATCGCATCCTGCGGCTGCAGCGGCCCGACGCGGTGGATGACGCGCACGCCGCGGATGTCGAAGCGCCGCGCCGCCTCGTCGATCATCGCGTCGATGGCGCGCTCGGTCATGCCGGGGTAGTGCTCCAGCTCCAGCGTCGCCACCGCGTCGCCGTCATGGACGTCGCGCACGGTGCCGAGGAACGCGCACACCGCGCCGATGCCAGCATCGCCCGCGCGCAGCGCCGCCACCTCGGCGCCGAGGTCGAAGGATTCGGTCTGGATCGTCACGCTGCGCCGCTCGAGGGCCATGGCTTCACCCCCCGGTGACAGGCGGAAAAAACGCCACCTCGGCGCCATCGTGCAGCGGCACGGCCTCGTCGGCCATGACCTGATCGACCGACATGCGCAACGCCCGCCCCCGCGCCAGGGCCTCCGCCCACGCCCCGCCGCGGGCGATCAGTTCGTCGCGCAAGGCGCCCAAGGTCGGCGCTGACGTGTCCACCTCGGCACTGGCAACGCCAATGGCCTCTCGAACGGCGGCAAAGAAACGGAGCTGAACTTTCATGAAACGCACGCTTGCGGTCAGGTGGGACGCGGCTGCCATCATACCCGCGCCCTAGGCGCCGGCGACGGCGCCCGCCCGTCAGTCCAGAAAGCCGGCCAGCGGCAGATAGCGCACCGTGTCGCCGTGCGCAATCACGCTACCCGCGGGGTTGTCCACCAGCCCATCGGCCCAGGCCACCGAGGTCAGTACCGACGAATTCTGGTTCGGGAACAGGTCCAGTCCGCCCACGCAGTTGCGCCGCACCCGCAGGAATTCCCGGCGCTTGTCCGCTCGCGGCAGGTCGAAATGCGCCTCCATCGGCAGTGCAGGTGGCAGCGTCGGCGCCACCGTCGCCCCACCCAGGCGCAGCAAAAACGGCCGAGCCAACAACACAAAGGTCACGAAACAGGACACCGGGTTGCCCGGCAACCCCAGAACGTGGCAGCGGCCGCGCCCGCCGGCGTGGGCGCGGTCGATCCACCCATGGGCAAACGGCTTGCCCGGCTTCATGGCAATCTGCCACAGGTCCAGCGCGCCCAGGGCCTGCACCACGGGCTTGACGTGGTCCTCCTCGCCCACCGACACCCCGCCGGTGGTGAGAATGACGTCGTGGTCGCGGGCGGCCTCGGTCAAGGCGGTTTGCGTCGCGGCCCGATCATCCGGGACGCGGCCCAGCACCGTCACCTCGCACCCCAGGCGCTGCAGCATCGACTCCAGAAAATAGCGGTTGGAGTTGTAAATCGCCCCCGGCGGCAGACGGTCGGCCGGCAGCTCGCCCGGCTGGATCAGCTCGTCCCCGGTGGAGGCCAGCGCCACCCGCACGCGGCGATGGACCCGCAAACTCGCGCTGCCGATGGAGGCCGCCAGGCCCAGCTCGGCGGCCGACAGGCGTGTACCCGCCGCCAGCACCACCGCGCCCGCACGCACATCCTCGCCACGGCGGCGCACCCACTGGCCCTCGGTCGGAACGGTGCCTAACCGCACCCAGCCGTGGGCGGCCTGGGCCTCGGCCGCACTCGCATCGGCCGGGGGCTCGGCAGGCGTCGCGTCCTCCTGCATCACCACGGCATCGGCGCCCGCCGGCATGGGCGCGCCGGTAAAGATGCGGGCCACCGTGCCCGGGGCCAATTCGCAACCAAAGTGACCGGCCGGGATGCGCTGCGCCACCGGCAATGCCCTGCCCTCGGCCACGGCTCGCGCAACATCTTCGCGCCGCACGGCGTAGCCATCCATCTGGCTGTTGTCAAAACCCGGCACGTCCAGCGGCGACGCCAAATCGTTCGCCAGCACGCGGCCAGCCGCCGCCGCGGTGGGGACCGTCTCTACCCCCGCAACCGGTTCGACGCTGGCCAGCAGGCGTTGCAACGCGTCCTCCAGCCCCATCAGACCGGGGCGGGCAGGCCCTGCGGCAGGGGATGCGGTGTTCGCAGCCATTCGCGCGCTCCTCAGTCGCGGCAGGCGGCCTCGATGCAGGCCTTGACGCGCTCGACGTCCGCCGGCAGCACCTGCACCCGCTTGGGCAACGCCTCGATGCCGGCAAACCGCGCCGGTCGCTCGGGCTCGCGTCCGATCGCCTCGACGATGGTGGCGGCAAACTTGATGGGCAGCGCCGTCTCCAGCACGATCATCGGCACGCCCGGCTGCAGGTGCTCGCGCGCCACCTTGACGCCATCGGCGGTGTGCGGGTCGATCAGCATCGCGTGGCGCTGCCAGACGTCGCGGATGGTGGCCAGCCGGTCCGCATGCGTGCTGCGCCCGCTGGCAAAGCCGAACACCTGACGCGCGTGCGGGAAGGCCGGATGCGCCGACAGGTCGAAGCGCCCATGCTGCGCCAGCTCCTCGGCGAACAGCCGGCGCGTGGCCTCGGCGTCGCGCCCCAGCAGGTCGAAGACGAAGCGCTCGAAGTTGCTCGCCTTGCTGATGTCCATCGAGGGGCTGGAGGTCTCGTAGGTGTCGGCGCTGCCGCGCACGCGGTAGACCCCGGTGCGGAAGAACTCGTCCAGCACGTCGTTCTCGTTGGTGGCCACCACCAGCTGCTCGATCGGCAACCCCATCATGCGCGCGATGTGCCCGGCGCAGACGTTGCCGAAGTTGCCGCTCGGCACCGTGAAGCTGACGCGCTCGTCGTCGCGCTCGGTGGCCTGGATCCAGCCGGCGAAGTAGTACACCACCTGCGCCAGCAGGCGCGCCCAGTTGATCGAGTTGACGGTGCCGATGCGGTGGCGGCGCTTGAACTCGAGGTCGGCGCTGACCGCCTTGACGATGTCCTGGCAGTCGTCGAACACGCCCTCGATGGCGAGGTTGTGGATGTTGGGGTCCTGCAAGCTGTACATCTGCGCCTGCTGGAACGGGCTCATGCGTCCGTGGGGGCTCAGCATGAAGACGCGGATGCCGCGCTTGCCGCGCATCGCGTATTCGGCGGCGCTGCCGGTGTCGCCGCTGGTGGCGCCCAGGATGTTGAGCGTCTCGCCGCGGCGCGCGAGTTCGTATTCGAACAGCTGGCCGAGCAGCTGCATCGCCATGTCCTTGAACGCCAGCGTCGGGCCGTTGGACAGCGCCTCCAGCCACAGGCCGTTTTCCAAGTGGCGCAGCGGCACGATCTCGCCGGTGCCGAACACCTCGGCGGTGTAGGTGCGCCGCAGCAGCGCGCGCAAATCCTCGGCCGGCATGTCGTCGATGTAGAGGCGCAGGATCTCGAACGCCAGCTCGGCGTAGCCCCGCTCGTGGTAGGTGCGGCGCAGGCGCGCCAGATCCGCCGCCTCCAGGCGGGGGTAGCGCTCGGGCAGATAGAGGCCCCCGTCCGGCGCCAGCCCCTCCAGCAGGATGTCGCTGAAGCGGCGGCGTTCGGGGTGGCCGCGTGTGGAGAGGTAGAGCATCAGGCCAGCTCCTCCTTGCGGATGCGCACGATCGGTGCCAGCACCGTCGGCAGCGCCTGCATCGCCGCCAGCGCCGCGTTCATCGTGCCCTCGGCGGTGTCGTGCGTCAGGATGATCAGGTCGGTCTGCGTGCTGCCCTCGCCGCCGACCTCGTCGGCCTCGCGCTGCAGCACCGCATCGATGCTGATGCCGGCGCGGGCCAAAATGCCCGTCACCTCGGCCAGCACCCCGGGCTGGTCCGCCACGCGCAGGCGCAAGTAGTAGCCGGTCACCACCTGCTCCATCGGCACGATGGCCAGGTCGCTCATCGCGTGCGGCTGGAACGCCAGGTGCGGCACCCGATGCTGCGGGTCGGCGGTGTGCAGGCGCGTCACGTCCACCAGATCGGCGATCACGGCGCTGGCGGTCGGCTCGCTGCCGGCGCCCTTGCCGTAGTAGAGCGTGGTGCCGACCGCGTCACCCTGCACGACGACGGCGTTCATCGCCCCCTCGACATTGGCGATGAGCCGCTTGGCCGGCACCAGCGTCGGGTGCACGCGCAGCTCCACGCCGCCGTCCACGCGCTTGGTGATGCCCAGCAGCTTGATGCGGTAGCCGAGCTGCTCGGCGTAGCGGATGTCGGCCGCCTGCAGCCGGGTGATGCCCTCGACGTAGGCCTTGTCGAACTGCACCGGAATGCCGAAGGCCAGCGCGCTCATCAGCGTGGCCTTGTGCGC
Organism: Tepidimonas sp.; assembly: GCF_046292505.1. GTDB lineage: Bacteria > Pseudomonadota > Gammaproteobacteria > Burkholderiales > Burkholderiaceae_C > Tepidimonas. The sequence continues at coordinate 137,581 of NZ_JBKBQX010000001.1, forward strand.
GGCATCGATGCCCTCGATGTCGAACGTCGGGTCGGCCTCGGCGTAGCCCAGGCGCTGCGCCTCCTTCAGGACCACGTCGAAGTCCAGCCCCTTGTCGCGCATCTCCGACAGGATGAAGTTGGTGGTGCCGTTGATGATGCCGGCCACCCACTGGATGCGGTTGGCGGTCAGGCCCTCGCGCAGCGCCTTGATGATCGGGATGCCGCCGGCCACCGCGGCCTCGAACGCCACCATCACGCCTTTGGCCTGCGCGGCGGCGAAGATCTCGCTGCCGTGCACCGCCAGCAGCGCCTTGTTGGCGGTGACGACGTGCTTGCCGGCCTCGATCGCCTCCAGCACCAGCTGGCGCGCGATGCCGTAGCCGCCGATCAGCTCGACGACGATGTCGATCGCCGGGTTGGCGATCACCGCGCGCGCATCCGCCACCACCTGCGCCGCATCGCCGACGACGGCGCGCGCGCGCTCGGTGTCCAGGTCGGCCACCATCGTGATCGCGATGCCGCGGCCGGCGCGGCGGCGGATTTCCTCCTGGTTGCGCTGCAGCACGCGGAAGACGCCGCTGCCGACGGTGCCGATGCCCAGCAGGCCGACTTGGATGGGGGGAAGGTTGCTCATGGTCGCGGTTGCCAATGTCATGAAAATCCGGGGGTTGCCAAAAATCACTCGGTGCCGTAGCGCCGCCGCAGGTGTCCAAGGAAGCGCGCGATGCGCCCGATCGCCTCGGCCAGGTCGTCCTCGTGCGGCAGGAACACCAGCCGGAAGTGGTCCGGCGTCGGGTAGTTGAAGCCGGTGCCCTGCACGATCAGCACCTTCTCCTCGGCCAGCAGGTCGTAGGCGAACTGCTGGTCGTCCTCGATCGGATAGATCTTCGGATCCAGGCGCGGGAACATGTACAGCGCGGCCTTGGGCTTGACGCAGCTCACACCCGGAATCTCGGTCAGCAGCCGGTGCGCCAGGTCGCGCTGGCGGCACAGCCGCCCGCCTGGCGCCACGAGGTCGTTGATGCTCTGGTAGCCGCCCAGTGCCGTCTGGATCGCCAGCTGCCCCGGCGTGTTGGCGCACAGCCGCATCGAGGCCAGCATGTTGAGCCCCTCGATGTAGTCCCTGGCGCAGCGCTTGTCGCCGGAGACGATCATCCACCCGGCGCGGTAGCCGCACGAGCGGTAGTTCTTGCTCAGGCCGTTGAACGTCACGAACAGGATGTCATCCGCCAGCGACGCGATCGAGGTGTGGACGTTGCCGTCGTAGAGCACCTTGTCGTAGATCTCGTCGGCGAAGATGATCAGCCCATGCTTGCGCGCCAGCTCGACGATGGCCTGCAGCACCTCCACCGGGTACAGCGCACCGGTGGGATTGTTGGGGTTGATGACGACGATGCCCTTGGTGCGTGGCGTGATCTTGCGCGCCATGTCGTCCAGATCCGGGATCCAGCCATTGGACTCGTCGCACAGGTAGTGCACCGGTGTGCCGCCCGACAGCGACACCGAGGCCGTCCACAGCGGATAGTCCGGCGCCGGCACCAGGATCTCGTCGCCGGCGTTGAGCAGCGCGTTCATGCTCATGGTGATGAGCTCGCTGGCGCCGTTGCCGAGGTAGACGTCGTCCACCGTCACGCCGGCGATGCGCTTTTCCTGCGTATAGTGCACGATCGCCTTGCGCGGGGCGAACAGCCCCTTGCTGTCGGTGTAGCCGGCCGTCTGCGGCAGGTTGCGGATCATGTCCTGCACGATCTCGTCGGGCGGCTCCAGCCCGAACACCGCCAGGTTGCCGATGTTGAGCTTGATGATCTTGTGCCCGTCCTCCTCCATCTGGCGGGCCTTCTCGAGCACGGGCCCGCGGATGTCGTAGCAGACGTTGGCCAGTTTGGCGGACTTGTGGATGACGGTGGAGGACATGGCGCGTGGGTCGAAGTCGGGGCGACGCAAGCACCGCTCCGACAGGGGTGGAGCCTATAATTTCACCACAGTTTGCCGGCGATTCCCGGCCGGCTGCGCCCGCCATGAAGTTTCAGCCCGACCGCATCGACACCCTGTCCATACAGGCCCACGGCCCCGGCTGGGTGATGGTGGGTGGCCAGCGGTACGACAGCAGCATCGTCATCAGCGCCAGCGGCCGACTGCAGGCGTGGGACTGCCGCCGCCACGCCGAACTGACCGCCCAGCACTTCGACCAGTTGGCCGCCGACGCGCCGGAGGTCGTGCTCTTTGGCAGCGGACAGCGGCTGCGGTTCGTGCCCCCCCCCCTGCTGCGGGGCCTGATCGAACGCGGCATCGGCGTGGAGACCATGGACACCATGGCCGCGGCCCGGACCTACAACATTCTGGCTGGCGAAGGCCGACGCGTGGTCGCCGCCCTGTTGATCGAGGCCGCCGACGCGGCCTGAGGCCGTGGGCAAATGCGCTAAAATATCAAGATGTTCGGCGGTTCTTCCCGGACCCACTCGACCATCCAAACACGCAGGGGATTTGCTCCATGGCCGTCGTCGTCAACAAACCGATTCCCGAGTTCGAAGCCCAAGCGACTGGCGGCATCAAAGTCACCCACCAATCCCACCTCGGCCAGACACTGATCCTGTACTTCTACCCCAAGGACCACACCCCCGGCTGCACGACCGAGGCCATGCAGTTCCGGGATCAGTACCAGGAGTTCATCGCGGCGGGGGCGCAGGTGTTTGGCGTCTCGCGTGACAACCTAAAGTCACACGAAGATTTCAAGGCCAAGCTGGAGCTGCCGTTCGAGCTGATCGCCGACACCGAAGAAAAGATGTGCCACATGTTCGGCGTCGTCAAGAACAAGATCATGTACGGCAAGAAGGTCAAGGGCATCGAGCGCAGCACCTTCCTGATCAGCCCCGAGGGTATTTTGCTGCAAGAGTGGCGCGGCATCAAAGTCCCTGGCCACGTGGACGAAGTCCTCAAGGCCGTCAAGATGCTCAAGAAAGTGGCTTGAAGCCCACACGCCGGGCGCCCTGCCCACCCCACCGATCAGCCGCCCCGTGGGCGGCTGCGGTTTTTCTGGCATGATGATTTCATGCCACTGCCTCCGCCCCCCAGCCGCAAGGCCGATCGCGTCGATCTGAAGAAATCCCCCCGCGCCACCCCGGCTCAACCGCCCGAGCCCTCGGCCGACCTCGTTGCACCCACCGTCGCGCCCGCCCCCTCGCCGGCAGCCGCCAGCGCGCCTGTCCCGCTCGCCGCCGCTCCATCGAACGCCCGACGCACCGGGCGGCGCAAAGGCGCGGCCCCCACCCCCTCGACCGAAGCGCCAACGGCAACCGCGCCGGCCCAGATCACCGCGGCAGCGAAGCCCACACCGCGGCGTCGGGCCATGCAGACGGGCCAAAAGCGCCTGTTCGTGCTCGACACCAACGTGCTGATGCACGACCCCAGTTGCCTGTTCCGCTTCGAAGAGCACGACATCTTCCTGCCGATGATCGTGCTGGAAGAGCTGGACAACAACAAAAAGGGCATGAGCGAGGTCGCGCGCAACGCGCGCCAAGCCAGCCGTACCCTCGACGCGCTGGCTGCCAGCGCCAACGGGGACATCCGGCACGGACTGACCCTCGCCGCCCTGGGCAACGGCGAAGCCACCGGCACCCTGTTCTTCCAGACCGAGCTGCTGCCGCACACGCTGCCCGACGATCTGCCGCAAGGCAAGGCCGACAACCAAATCCTGTCGGTGGTGCAGGCGCTCAAGGCCCGCCACCCGGACCGCGACGTCGTGTTGGTGTCCAAAGACATCAACATGCGCATCAAAGCGCGCGCCCTGGGTCTGACTGCCGAGGACTACGAGAACGACAAAACGCTCGACGACGCCGACATGCTCTACACGGGGGCGCTGGCGTTGCCGTCGGACTTCTGGACGCGCCAGAACAAAACCGTGGAAAGCTGGCAACAGGGCGGGCACACTTTCTACCGCATCGGCGGCGCCATCGTCGAGCAGTTGCTGCTCAACCAGTTTGTGTACTACGAGGCGCCGGGCGAGCCGCCGCTGTACGCCCGCGTCGTCGAGCTGCGCGGCAAGACCGCCGTGCTGCGCACGCTCAAGGACTACACGCACCTCAAGAACGCCGTCTGGGGCGTGGCCGCGCGCAACCGCGAACAGAACTTCGCGCTGAACCTGCTGATGGACCCGGACATCGACTTCGTCACGCTGGCCGGCACCGCCGGCACCGGCAAGACGCTGATGGCGCTGGCCGCGGGCCTGACCCAGGTGCTGGACGAGCGCCGCTACAGCGAAATCATCATGACGCGCGCCACCGTCAGCGTCGGCGAGGACATCGGCTTCCTGCCCGGCACGGAAGAGGAAAAGATGGGGCCGTGGATGGGCGCGCTCGACGACAACCTGGAATTCCTCGCCCAGGGTGCGCGCAACAGCGCGGGCGAATGGGGCCGCGCCGCCACCAACGACCTGATCCGCAGCCGCGTCAAGATCAAGAGCATGAACTTCATGCGCGGCCGCACGTTCCTGAACAAGTACGTCATCATCGACGAGGCGCAAAACCTCACGCCCAAGCAGATGAAGACGCTGATCACCCGCGCCGGCCCCGGCACCAAGCTGGTCTGCATGGGCAACCTGGCCCAGATCGACACGCCGTACCTGACCGAGGGCTCCTCCGGCCTGACCTACGTCGTGGACCGCTTCAAGGGCTGGCCGCACGGCGGCCATGTGACGCTGGCGCGCGGCGAGCGGTCACGGCTGGCGGATTTTGCGAGTGAGGTGTTGTGAGCGGGGGCTGATCGTCAGGGATTGCCAGTCCCCCGATCCGCAGACGCTGGCTCCCTGGCCGTCCGGCTTGGAATGACCCGACGCCGGCCTGCCCGTCCTTCCCGGAAGGGACGTCATGCGGCGCCCACGCTCCCCTCCACCCCCGTCCGATCCGGCCCCGGCACGCGACGGCGCGCCAGCAGCAGGTACATCGTCGGCACGACGAAGATGGTCAGCAGCGTGCCGACGCTCATGCCGCCGACGATGACCCAGCCGATCTGCTGGCGGCTCTCCGCCCCGGCGCCGGTGGCCAGCGCCAGGGGAATCGCGCCCAGCACCATGGCGCCGGTGGTCATCAGGATCGGGCGCAGGCGCAGCTCGGCGGCGCGGCGCACGGCGGCCAGCGTCTCCAGCCCCTGCTGGCGCAGCTGGTTGGCGAACTCCACGATCAGGATGCCGTGCTTGGTGATCAGGCCCACCAGCGTGACGAGGCCGATCTGGCTGAAGACGTTGAGGGTGCCGCCGGTCCACTTCAGCGCCGCCAGCGCCCCCAGCATCGACAGCGGCACCGACAGCATGATGATGAACGGGTCGACGAAGCTTTCGAACTGCGCGGCCAGCACCAGGTAGATGAACAGCAGCGCCAGCACGAACACCAGCGCCAGCGCGCCGGAGGCGGCGCGGAATTCGCGGCTCTGGCCGTTGAGGTCGGTGGTGTAGCCCTCCGGCAGCACCTCGCGCGCGATCTGGTCCATCGTCGCCAGCGCCTCGCCGAGCGCGAAGTCCGGCGCCAGGTTGGCGGTGAGGGAGGCGCTGCGCCGCTGCGCGAAGTGGTTCAGCTCGCGCGGGGCCACCATCTCCTGCACCTTGACCAGCGCCGCCAGCGGCACCATCGCGTGGTTGCGGCCGCGCACGTAGAGCCGCTCGATGTCCTGCGGCACGCTGCGGTCGCCGGCCGCGGTCTGCACGATGACGTCGTACTGCTCACCCTCGCGCTTGTAGCGGCCGACCACGCGGCCGCCCAGCATCGTCTCCACCGTGCGCGCCACCGCGTCGACGCTGACGCCCAGCGCCGCGGCGCGCTCGCGGTCCACCTCCAGCCGCAGCTCGGGCTTGTTCATGCGCAGGTCGGTGTCCACCTGCAGAAAGCCGGGGTACTGCGCCATGCGGCGCTGGAATTCGCCGACCACCCGCGCCAGGTTGGCATAGCTGTCGTTGGTGGTGATGACGTAGTTGAGCGGCCGCTCGCGAAAGCCCTGCCCCAGCGACGGCGGCGTGATGGGAAACGCCGTCACGCCCGGCAGGCCGGCGACCTTCGGCGCGATCTCGCGCGCCAGCTCCAGCGTCGAGCGCTGGCGCTCCTCCCACGGCTTGGCGCGGAAGAAGACGGTGGCCTGCGACACGGTGGGGTTGCCGACCAGTGCGAAGATGCGGTCGAACTCCTCGTACTGCGCGCCAATGCGCTCGATGGCGGCGGCGTAGCGCGAGGTGTAGGCGGCCGTGGCCCCGTCCGGCGCGTTGACGATGTTGAGGATGACCCCGCGGTCCTCCAGCGGCGCCAGCTCCTGCTTGGTGGTGCGCAACAGCCAGACGCTGGCCGCCGCGCTGGCCAGCATCACCAGCACCACGGCCCAGCGCCAGCGCAGCGCCACCGCCAAGGCCGCGCCGTAGCCGCGCGTCAAACCCTGCAGGGCGCGCTCCATCGTGCGGTCGAACCCGCCCGGCTGCGCCTGATGGCGCAGCAGCCTGGCGCACATCATCGGCGACAGCGTCAGCGCCACGAACCCCGACACCAGCACCGCCCCCGCGAGCGCCAGCGCGAACTCCGCGAACAGCCGCCCGGTGCGCCCCGGCGTGAAGGCCAGCGGCGCATAGACCGCCGCCAGCGTCAGCGTCATCGCCACCACCGCAAACGCGATCTCGCGCGAGCCCTTGATCGCCGCGGCCAGCGGCGCCATGCCCTCCTCGATGTGGCGGTGGATGTTTTCCAGCACGACGATGGCGTCATCGACCACCAGCCCGATGGCCAACACCAGCGCCAGCAGCGTCAGCGTGTTGATCGTAAAGCCGAACAGCGCCATCAGCGCAAACGCCCCGATGAGGCTGACCGGGATCGTCACCAGCGGGATGATGGAGGCGCGCGCGCTGCGCAGGAACAGCACGATGACCAGCGTCACCAGCACCACCGCCTCCAGGATCGTCGCGTAGACGGCCTGGATCGAGCGGTCGATGAACACCGAATTGTCGTTGGCGACCTGCACGTCGATGCCGGGCGGCAGGTCGGCGCGCACCTTGTCCAGCAGGGCGCGCACCGCCGCGGACATCTCCAGCGGGTTGGCCGTGGCCTGGCGGATCACGCCCAGCGACACGGTGTCGCGGCCGTTGAGGCGCACGGAGGTGCGCTCATCCGCCGCCCCCTGCTCCACGCGCGCCACGTCGCCGACGCGGATCGGCAGCCCGCCGACTTCGCGGATCACCACCGCGCGAAACTGTTCCGGCGTCTGCAGGTCGGTGGCGGCGGTGACGTTGAACTCGCGCAGGCGGCTTTCCACGCGGCCGGCGGGCACCTCCAGGTTGGCGCGGCGCAGCGCATCCTCCAGATCCTGCACCGTCAGGCCGTAGGCCGCCAGCCGATCCGGATCCGGCCACAGCCGCATCGAAAAGCGCCGCTCACCGAAGATGCGCACCTCGGCCACGCCGGTGGCCGTCTGCAGCACCGGCTTGGCGATGCGGTTGGCCAGATCGGTCAGCTCCAGCGGGCCGTAGCGGTCCGACGACAGCGCGATCCAGATGACCGGAAAGGCGTCCGCCTCCACCTTGGCCACCACCGGCTCGTCGACCGTCTGCGGCAGGCGGCCGCGCACGCGCGCGACCTTGTCGCGCACCTCGGCCGCGGCGGCGTCGGGGTCGCGCTCCAGCCGGAAGCGCACCGTGATCTGGCTCTGCTCCGGCCGGCTGATCGAGGTGATGACGTCCACCCCCTCGATGCCGGCCAGCGAATCCTCCAGCGGCTTGGTGACGGTGGATTCGATCACCTCGCTGGAGGCACCGGCCAGCCGCGTGGTGACGGTGACGACCGGCTCGTCGATCTTGGGGTACTCGCGCACCGCGAGCTGCCGGAACGAGACCCAGCCGACCAGTACGATCAGCAGCGACAGCACGGTGGCAAACACCGGGCGGCGGATGGCGATTTCGGGCAACTGCATGGGGCCGCACCTCGCACCGTGTCAGGCACCCGGCCGCGCCGCAGCGCCACCGCCCGCCGCCCCTGGAACGACGCCGGGCTGGGCGCCGCCGGCGGACCCGCTCGGCCCAGCGGCCCCGGAGCGACCGGGGCCGCCCCCAGGCCCGCCCGGCGCGGGCCGGTTCGGGTCGACGATGCGCACCGGCGTGCCATCGCGCTGCAGGCGCTGCTGGCCGGCGACGACGATCGTCTCACCCGCCTGCAGGCCCTGCGTCACCTGCACCTTGCCGTCGCGGCGCAGCCCCAGGCGCACCGCGACACGCTCGACCTCCGGCAAGGCGTCGCCCGCGGCCGGGCGCACGCGCCAGACGAAGAACTGCTGCCCCTGCGGCACGATGGCCTCCTCCGGCACCAGCAGGGCGGCGTCGTCGCGGCCCAGCTCCAGCGCCACGCGCACGAACATGCCGGGCTGCAGGCCGTGGCGGCCGCCGTCCAGCGCCGCGCGCACCACCAGCGCCCGCCCGTCGGCGTCCAGCGCCGGGTCGATGGCGACGATGCGCGCCGGCACCGTCTGGCCCGGGCGCGCGTCCAGCTGCAGCCGCAGCGGCTGGCCGACGCGCACGCGCGGCTGCAACCGCTCCGGCAGGCGAAAGTCCACCACCAGCTGCGACAGATCCTCCAGGTGCACGAGCTCGGCACCGTCCTTGACGTATTCGCCGACGTGCACGGCGCGAATGCCGGTCACGCCGTCGAACGGCGCCACGATGCGCATGCGCGCCAGCCGCGCCTGCGCCAGATCGACCTGCGCCTGCGCCACCTGCACGGCGGCGCGGCTTTCGTCCAGTACGCGCTGCGCGACGAACCCCTGCGCCACCAGCTCCTCGTTGCGGCGCAGGTTGGCCTGCTGCACCGCAAGCTGCGCCTGCGCCTGCGCCAGCTCCGCGCGCGGCAGCGCGTCGTCGAGCTGCACCAGCAGCTGCCCCTTGCGCACCGGGGCACCGTCGGCAAAGCCGATGGCAACGATGCGCCCGGCCACCTCCGGCCGCACGACCACGCGCTGACGCGCCGCCAACGTGCCGACGGCCTGCGCTTCCTCGACGATCGGGGCGGTCTGCACCGGCGCCACCTCCACCGCCGGCGGGCCGCCGCGGCCGGGGCCAGCCGGGGCGCCTGCACCACCCGGACCCGCCGTGCCGGGGCCACCCGGGCGCCCGCCAGGCGTCCCGCCCGACGGGGTCGTTGCCGGACCGGCCGGTGCAACCGGGGCGGCGGCCCCGACCGCGGCCCCTGCGCCGGCCCCCGACGGCGCGGGGCGCAGCCACCACCAGGCGCCCACCGCCAGCGCGATCAGCGCCGCCCCCGCCAGCCATGCCACCGGTCTGTTGCCTAAAGCCATGCCATGTCCCCAGGGTGATCCTCGATGGACAGGCACTGTAGCGGAAGCGCGTTTCCGCCGTGTAAACGCGGCCAACGGCCTCGCCGCGAATCAGCGGCCGGGTACGCCGCGGTTGGCCAGCGCGTCGGCGCGCTCGTTGCCGGGGTCGCCGCTGTGGCCGCGCACCCAGTGCCAGTGGATCTCGTGGCCGCGTCCGTGCACCAGTTCATCCAACCGGCGCCACAGGTCATCGTTTTTGACCGGTTTGCGCTCGGCGGTTTTCCAGCCGCGCGCCTTCCAGGCCGGCAGCCACTCGGTGATGCCCTTGCGCACGTACTCGCTGTCCAGGTACAGGTGCACGCGGCACGGGCGCTTGAGCGCCGCCAGCCCCTCGATCACCGCGGTCAGCTCCATGCGGTTGTTGGTGGTCTGCGGCTCGCCGCCCCAGAGTTCTTTTTCGGCCTGGCCGGCGCGCAGCAGCGCACCCCAGCCGCCGGGCCCGGGGTTGCCCTTGCAGGCGCCGTCGGTGTAGATGATGACGTCGGTCATGGTGGAGAAGGATCGCCGTGGCGGCGCGCCACGACGGCCGGAGCGGCGGCGGCGCGCGTCGGCCGCCACGCCGGGCCGAGCAGGTGCATGCCGCGCACGCGCTTGACGGCGACGATGAAGTAGACGGCGCCCAGCGGCGCCCAGGCCCACGGGCCCCAGCGGTCCATCCAGCTCCAGCGCTGCAACCAGCGTTCGCTGCGCACCGCAGGGCGGTAGCAGCCGTAGGCCAGCCGCTCGACCTCCAGGCTGAGCAGCCGCAGCCAGTCCTGCAGCCGCCACGGGCCGATGAAGGCGCCGGCCTCCGGCAGGTACAGCCGCGCCAGCCGCGTCTGCGCAAGGCCAACGCGCGCCATCCAGTGCGCGCGGTGCTGGCGCAGCCCCCACCAGCTCGCGGGGTTGAGGCCGGTGATGACCACCCGCCCGTTGGGCACGAGCACCCGCTCCACCTCGCGCAGGACGGCATGCGGATCGGCACTCAGCTCCAGCGTGTGGGGCAGCAGCACCAAATCCAGGCTGGCAGCAGGAAACGGCAGCGCCGCCGCATGGCTCACGAGGTCCACCCGTCGCCCCGTGGGGGCGAGCACGGGGGGGGTTGTGGCGTTGGTCCCATCTGGCGGCGCGTCTGGCACTTCAGGCAGGGCCAGCCAGCGGTGCGGCATGCGGTTGCCTGCCAGGGCGTCGAGTTGCGGCAAGCCCAACTGCAGGGCGTGGTAACCGAAGGCGTCGGCGACGGCCTCGGCAAAACGCTCCCGCTCCCAGTCCAGCAAATACCGGCCCGGCGGGGTCTGAAACCACGCCGCCAGCTCCGACCCCAGGGTGGACGGAGCCCGTGCGGGGGCGTCGATGGTGGGGTCGCTGTGCAGCGGTTCGCTCACGATCGGGGGACGATCAGTCGGGGGCGACGTCCACCGCAGCGGGTGCAGGGGCCTCACCCAGAACCGTGGCACGCACCATCTCGCGCATCAGACGCTTCTCCGGGAAGCTCAGGTTGCGGCCCAACTCGCGCCGGATCTGCATGAGAATGCGTCGGTCGGTCTCCGGCGGCACGCCGTGCTGGCTGCGCATGGCATCGGCCAAATCCAAGCGGTCGTCTTCCGGCTCGTCGGCCCACCAGTCCTGGATGATGCGGCCAACCTGCGCCCGCCATTGCTCGTCGGGTTCGGCCTGCGCGTCGGCGTGCGGCGCCCCCGCGCCGTCCGGCTCGTCACCCTCGGGTTGGCCGGCGCGCTGGGCATAGTAGCCGGCGCCCGGCGTGGTCAGCGAGTCCCACGCCCCCACCGGCACGGCCACGCGCCGGTCGGCCTGCATCAGCAGGCGGGCCCAGCTCGGGTCGTCGGCGGCCAGCCGGCCGAAGTCGTGCACGGCATCGTCGGCCACCAACACCACGCGCGCGCCGCGCGCCTGGGCTTCGTCGATATAGGGGATCAACCGCTCGTCGTCGCTGGCCACGAGCAGCCAGGCCGCCCCGTGGCGGGCCAGTTGGATCAACTCCTGGCCCAGGGCGCGGACCAAGCCCAGGCCGCCATCCGTGGCGTGCGGCGGTACCAGTCGCAGCACCACATCGTCATACAAATTGGACGGGGCGGTATCGGTGTAGAGCACCGTGCGCAGCAGCGGGGACTCGGCCCCGGCCAACCGCGCCAGATGGGCCAGCACCGCCGCCAGCGGGGCGCGCTGGATGGCTGTACGCGGGTTGCCCGTGACCTGCGAGGCCAGCCAGGCCAGATAACGCTCGTCGACCAGCGCGACGACCGATCCCCCCCCCGGCTGGGGCTGTGCGCCCGCGCTGCCATGACGGCCAGGGGAACGTTTGCTGAGGTGAAACTTGGTTTTCATAGAAAAGAATACTCCGGCTAAAGGCCGGGGGCGGCCAGGGCTGCCCCAAAAGTCGATGCGGTAAGCATGTGCCCGGGCCCGCATTGTGCCGCAAGCGCGCGGGCTTTCATGGAGCGCCCGTGGCAGCCGGCCCCAAAGCCCAGTCCAGCCGGCGACGGGCGCGCGCCGCCGCATCGGCATCGCCGGCGGCCTCGGCCAGTCGGGCCTGCACGCCCAGCCACACCGCGAGTGGCCGCCGCCACCCCTGCTGGGATGCCGTATCGACCATCAGCGACACCCCCTCGACATCCAGACGCCCCGCCTGCCAGACCACTCCACCGGCAACCAGCCGCGCCAAGGGATCGTCGATGGCCGCAAGCAGCCGAGCCAGTTCGGCCGGGGCGGTACCGGCCTGCAGCGCGCGGGCGATGGCTTGATGCGGGCCTGGGAGATCACTGGCGGTCGAATGGACGGGGGGCACGCCCCCCTCCCCCGCCTGCGCGAGCCCCAGGTAGGCGGCATATGCCCGTTCTTCAGGGCCGGCATCGGCCAGATAGGGCTGTGCCGCTGCGCAGGCGTCGCGCGCCAAGGCGGCCTGCTCCACGGCACAGCGCGCCAGCGCGACACGCGCCAGCACGTCGGCCCGCCCGGTGCTGGCCGCCGCCTGCTGCGCGGTACGCCACTGCTGTTGTGCGGCCCGGGTTTGACCGGTGAGCGTGGAGGCCACCGCCTGTTCGACGGCGCGGCTGGCCTCGATACGCCAGACCGGTACGGGCGATGCGGCGCATCCGGCCAAGACCGCTACCACGGCTGCCACGGCCACCATGGAGGCTGTCCGGAACGCCGCCGATGCCCGCGCGGACGACCGCTTGGCCCCACTTCCCCACGAGGACCACCCGCGCCGGCTCATGGCAGCTTCACCTCGGCGTCGCGGCTGAAGGGCCAACGGCGCTGGATGTCGAGGATCATGCCGTCGACACGGCGCAGCGTCGCTTCGACCTCGACGCGCAGGGCGTCGAGGTCCTGCGTCGCGGTTCGGGTGTTGGCGGCAATGCCATGCACCTCCGCCAGCACACCGTCCACCCGCTGCAGGGTCGCGCGCAGGCCGACCAACAGGTCACGGGCCTCGCGTGCGCCGGCCTGCACATCGTCGGCCAGTCCTTGCGCGCCGAATACGCGCTGGTCGGCGCGCTGGACCAACCCGTCGGCACGCTCGGCCACGCCCTGCAGGCGCTGCAGCAGACGGCGCACGTCGTCCAGCGCAGCCGTGACGCGCGCCCGGTCGGCCTCGCCGCCCATAAGCACACCGAGCACCCCGTCACGCCCGTTGGCCTTGTGCAGGAGCTGGCGCACCTCGCGCAGACTGGCGTTGAGCGGGGCGTCGGGATCGGTCATGGCCTTGAGCTGCTCCAACAGCTCGCGCGCGGCATTCACCATGCGCGGCAGGTCCGCCAGCGCGTCGCCGCGCAGCACCTGGCGCTGGGCGCCATCCGGTAGCAGTGGCCCTTCCAGCACGCCGGTGTAGGCGCGCAGGCGGGTACCACCGACCAACCCACGCTCCATGGTGAAAACGCTGCTTTCGCGCAGCCAGTGGGCATCGCGCCGCGCCACATCCACCAGGATGCGGGCGTAGCCGTCCCCGCCCAATTCGATGCGCCGCACACGCCCGATGGGAAAACCGGAAAACGTCAAATCCATGCCGACACTCACCCCTTCGGCGTCGTCGGCCACCAGCACCAGCGTCTGCGTCGGCTCGAACACCCCGCGCGCGTACAGCAGATAGGCGGCCGAAGCGACCAGCAACCCGGCCAGCAGCACCAGCAGCCAGCGGGCACGGCGATCCACACCGGACGCGCTGGCCTCGGCAGCCTCGGGGGGAAGATCGGACGCGTTGCGCATGGCTCAATAGTAGTTGCCGATCAGCGACACGAGTTCCACGAGCAGCAGCACCGCCGCGGTGCGCACCAGGGCCCGGACCTCGCCCTGCGGCACGGGCTCGAAGGCGGCAGCCATCGGCACGAGGGAGACGGACAGGGCACACCCCAGGGTCTTGAGGGCGAAGATCAATGTGACCGCCGGGTCGAAAATCTGCCCCACGGCGCGGGTATAGCTCGCCAGCGCCCAGGGCGTGAAGCCGTACAGATTGAGATACGCGAGAACCAGCGCCAGCACACAGCTCAACGCCACCAGCAATAGCGTGGCAAACACCCCAGCCAACACGCGGGGCAGCGCCAATTCGCGCATGGGGTCGCCACCCGCCCGGCGCACGCTGTCAAACGCGCCCTCGTCGCGCAACCGCTGCAGGGCCAGGCCGTTGCCGAGGGTGACCCGCAGCAGCACGAACAACGCGGCGGTCAGCGGGATCAGCTCCAGCACCAGCACACGCACCACCATCTCGACCGCGTACTGGGTGAGGCCATAGCTGATGGCAGTGACGACGACGATGCGAATCAGCACCTGCCCGAAGAGGGTGGACAGCACCGCGTACCACCACACGGCCGGTACAGCGGCGGCCACGAGCTGCTCGGCCAGCACCCGCCAGCGCGCGCCACGGTAGCTGGAGCGCATGCAGGCCCATACCAGCACCCGCCCTGTCAATGACAACAAAGCCCCCCAGTGCCCCCAGGCATCACCCCACGCCTGGCCCCATGCGCGGAGCCCCGCAAGCCCACGCCCGTTCCCTGAACGCGGGCGGTCGGGTGGGGACGGAGGTGGCGCAGCCATGACCGCATGTTAGTCCAGCAGCGCCCAGTCGATGTGCTCACGCACCAGGGGCGGCGTGGCCGGGTCGTCGCGCGCCGCGACAAGCGCTGCAGCCAGTGCCACTTGCATCGCCACGTCACCGCGGGCGCGGGCCGCCACCCGCGCATTGCCCAGGGCCACGGCAAGGTTGCGCCGCCAGCGCCCATAACCGATGCGGCGGATGGCGCTGCCCTCGGTGTGATGCAAAAAATCCACTTCCCGCCACGCCCACAAGTCCAACAGGCGCGGCGCGGCCAGCGCCTCGCGCGCGTCGAAATCGGACAGCGGGCTGCGGCGGGCGTATTTGTTCCACGGACACACGAGCTGGCAGTCGTCGCAGCCATAGATGCGATTGCCCAGCGCGCGGCGCAGGGGCACAGGGATGGGGCCTTCGTGTTCGATGGTCAGATACGAAATGCACCGGCGCGCATCCAATCGGTACGGCGCGACGATCGCGCCGGTCGGACAAACGTCCAGACACGCGCGGCAACGCCCGCAGTGCGCGGCCACCGGCGGCGTGGGCGGCAGCGCTCGGTCGATGAAAATCTCGCCCAAAAAAAACATCGAGCCTGCGTCGCGGTGCAGCGCCAGCGTGTGTTTGCCGCGCCAGCCGAGCCCGCTGCGCGAGGCCAGTTCCACTTCCAGAACCGGGGCCGAGTCGGTGAAGGCACGCAGCGCCGGCCGGGCGTCGCCGCTCCCCGGGCCGGCCAGCTCGGCCTCGATGCGCTGCGCAAGCTGCTGCAACCGCCGGCGCAGCACCTTGTGATAATCCCGCCCGCGGGCATAGAGCGAAATCGTCGCCGCGTCCGGATCGGCCAGCCGCGCCCATTCGCGATCGCGCCAATCGGGCGGCGCCCCCCGGGGCAGATAGTCCATGCGTGCGGTGATGACGCTCAGCGTCCCCGGCAGCAGTTCGGCCGGCCGGGCTCGGCGCAGGCCATGCCGCGCCATGTAGGCCATGTCCCCGTGAAAGCCCGCCGCCAGCCACGCCAGCAAGCCGGGCTCGGCGCTCGAGAGATCCACGCCGCTGACGCCGATCTGGGAAAATCCCAAAGCGCGCGCCCACCCCCGGATGCGCTCGACGAGCCCCTCGCCCACGGCCCCCGCGGGCTCGGATGGCAAATCGGGCTGCGGGCCCAAAGCGGGTGGTGGCTGCATGCCGTGCGATTGTAGAAAGTCCATGCCTTCACCCACACCGCATCCGTCCGCTGCCCCCATGTCCGCCTGGATGGCCACCAGCGAAGACGACACCGCCCGGCTGGCCCAACGGCTGGCTGCGGCCATGCGTACCGATCCAACGCAGGCCGACGCCCTGCTGACCCTGCGCGGCGATCTGGGCGCCGGCAAAACCACCTTCGTGCGGCACCTGCTGCGCGCGCTGGGGGTGATGGGGCGCATCAAAAGCCCGACATATGCGCTGGTAGAGCCCTACGACCTGCCGACGCCGGCGGATGGTCCCGCGATGCCGCCCGCCTGGCACGCGGACCTGTACCGCTTCGACGACCCCCGGGAATGGGAGGACGCCGGTCTGCGGGAACTGTTCGCATCCCCCGGGCTCAAGCTCGTCGAATGGCCGGAGAAGGCCGGATCGCTGTTGCCCATGCCCGACCTCGACCTGATGTTCCACCACGACGGGGACGACACCCGCCGCATCGTCCCCACCGCGCATACCCCGCGCGGCTCGGCCCTGCTGGCGGCCGTGTCATGACAACGGGGCCGCACATCCAACGCCGCGCCGCCCTGCGGTGGCTGCGCGCAGTGGCGCTGCTGACGGGGGGCGCCGGGGCCTGGCCGGTCTGGGCTGCGCGAGTGGTGGGCGTGCGCGTATGGCCGGCGCGGGACTACACGCGCGTCACCATCGAATCGGACACCGCGCTGCAAATCACGCCGGTGTATGTGGCCGACCCGCCCCGCCTGGCCGTGGACATCCGTGGGGCCGATCTGCTGCCCAGCCTGCAGGAGCTGGTGCAGCGCGTGCAGTCGGACGATCCGTTCGTGGCCCGGGTGCGGGTCGGCCTGTTCACGCCCGATACGGTGCGGCTGGTCATCGACCTCAAACAACCGATCGGCCCGCAGGTCTTTCAGCTCGAACCCGTCGCAGCCTACCAACACCGCCTGGTGTTGGACCTGTACCCTCTGACGCCACCGGACCCGCTCGAGGAGCTGATTGCGCGACACGTGGACCGCGGCCCCGACAGCCCACCGCCACCGGCCGCGGATCCGATCGCCGAGCTGATCGCTCGGCGCGAGCAGCGCGAGATGGCTCCGCCGCCCGCCCCGGCATCGCCCCCCGCGGCGGCATCCACCACAGCCCCCACGACCCGGCGACCGACGACCGAGCGGCTGATCGTCGTCGCCCTCGACCCCGGCCATGGTGGCGAGGACCCCGGCGCCATCGGCCCCACCGGCACGCGCGAGAAGGACGTGGTGCTGGCCATCGCGCAGCGGCTGCGCGACCGGCTCGATGGCGCGCGCATCAACGGCAACCCCGTGCGCGTGTTCATGACGCGCGACGACGACTATTTCGTGCCCCTGCATGTGCGGGTGCACAAGGCGCAACGGGTGCAGGCGGACCTGTTCGTCAGCATCCATGCGGACGCCTTCTTCTCCCCGCGACCGCGCGGCGCAAGCGTGTACGCCCTGAGCGACCGCGGGGCCTCCAGCGCAGCGGCGCGCTGGCTGGCCAACCGGGAAAATGCGGCCGACCGCATAGGGGGATTGCCCGTCTCGGTCAAGGACGCGACGGTGCAGCGTGCGCTGCTGGACATGAGCATGACGGCGCAGATCAACGACAGCCTCCAGCTCGGCGGGACGCTGCTGCGCGAGATCGACCGCGTCGGCGATCTGCACAAGCCGCGTGTGGAACAGGCGGGCTTTGCCGTGCTGCGGGCGCCGGGCATCCCCAGTGTGCTCGTCGAGACCGCGTTCATCAGCAACCCGGACGACGAGCGCCGCCTGCGTGACCCGGATTTCCAGGCCCGCATGGCCGAAGCGCTGGAGCGCGGCATCCGGCGCTATTTCGAGCGCAACCCGCCGCTGGCCCGCAACCGCGCCGCCTAGAATGGCTGGGTGAACGCGCTGCCGTCCCTTGCCCCATCCACACCCCAGCGCCGGGCCATCCGACCGCTGCCCGATGAGCTGATCAGCCAGATCGCCGCTGGCGAGGTGGTGGAGCGCCCCGCCTCCGTGGTGCGCGAGCTGGTGGACAACGCACTGGATGCGGGCGCGCGCCAGATCACAGTGCGCCTGGCCGCCGGCGGCGTGCGGCTGATCGCCGTGGAAGACGATGGCTGCGGCATCCCGCGCGACGAGCTGCCCGCCGCCCTGCAGCGGCACGCCACCAGCAAGATCCGCGACTTGACCGAGCTGGAGTCGGTGCTGACCATGGGTTTTCGGGGTGAGGCGCTGGCCGCCATCGCCTCCATCGCCGAGGTGACCCTGCTGTCGCGCTCCGCGGACGACCCCAGCGGCCATGCCTGGAGCCTGGATGCGCGCAGCGGCGAGCTGCGGCCCGCCGCCCGCCCCCCGGGGACCACCGTGGAGGTGCGTGAGCTGTTCTACGCCACCCCGGCGAGGCGCAAGTTTCTCAAAAGCGATGCCACCGAGCTGGCGCACTGCATCGAGGCCGTGCGCCGCCACGCACTGGCACGGCCGGACGTGGGCTTTGCCATCTGGCACGATGGCCGGCTGGTGCAGCAGTGGCGCGCCTGCACCGACCTGGACGCCACACTGGCTTGGCAGCGGCGCATCGCCGACGCGTTGGGGGGCGACTTCGTCGCTGAGAGTCTGCCCGTGGACAGCCACGCCGGCCCGCTACGCCTGCAGGGTTTGGTGGGACTGCCCGATGCGGCCCGTGCCCGCACCGACCGCCAGTTTGCCTATGTGAACGGACGCTTCGTGCGTGACAAGGTCATCACGCACGCGGTGCGCAGCGCCTACGAGGATGTGCTGCACGGGCAGCGCCAGCCAAGCTACGTGCTGTTCCTGACCCTCGATCCGCGCGCGGTGGATGTGAATGTGCACCCGACCAAGATCGAGGTGCGCTTTCGTGACAGCGGCGCAGTGCACCAGGCGGTGCAACGGGCGGTGGAGGCGGTGCTGGCCGCCCCGCGCAGCGCCAACCGGGCACCGACACCCCAGGAAGGCGCCGTCGCACCCGCCCAGGCTCCGATTCCGCCCTCCGGAGGACCGCCAGCTTTGGCACCGGACGCCGCGCGAGCGCCATCCCTCTGGGACACCACCCGCTACCAGCGCCCGGCCGGCCTGGACTGGCGTGCCCACGAGCCGCGGGCGTGGCCCCGGCTGCCGGGATGGCCGGATCCGCCTGACCTCCTGACCGCCTCGGCCCAGCCTTACCCCACCGTGGCCCAGGCCGATGGCGGTGTCGTCCCGCAGGTGATCGATACGGCCACGCCCACGGCCCCCACGGGGAGCGAGCCATCGAGGGATCGCTCCCAGGACTGGCCGCTGGGCCGCGCGCTGGCCCAGTTGCACGGCATCTACATCCTGGCCGAAAACGCCCAAGGGCTGGTGCTGGTGGACATGCACGCCGCCCATGAGCGCATCGTCTACGAGCGGCTGAAAGCGCAGTTGGACCGGCTGGGCGAGTCGGCCATGCCCAGCCAGCCGCTGCTCATCCCGGCAACGTTTGCCGCCACTCCTCTGGAGGTGGCGACGGCCGAGCGCTGCGCGGACGTGCTGCAACGCCTGGGCCTGGAGGTGGTGCCGTTTTCGCCCCAAACGCTGGCGGTGCGGGCCGTGCCGGCGCTGCTGGCCCAGGCCGACGCCGTGGCGCTGGCCCGCGCGGTGCTGGCCGAGCTGGACCAGCACGGCGGCAGCCGCGTGCTGGAGCGGGCCCGCAACGAGCTGCTCGCCACCTTGGCCTGCCATGGTGCGGTGCGCGCCAACCGCCGTCTGACGCTCGACGAAATGAACGCCTTGCTGCGCCAGATGGAAGCCACGCAACGCAGCGACCAGTGCAACCACGGTCGCCCCACCTGGCGCCAGCTGAGTCTGCGGGAGCTCGATGCGCTGTTTCTGCGCGGTCGGTGACGGACGGCTTGTTGTTACCATTCATAACCATGCAGACCGCTCCCACCCGCGCCGAGATGACCCCCGGATGGGTCGTCGTCTTTCTGTCCCTGCTGCTGGGCATCCAGCCACTGGCGACGGACCTGTATCTGCCCGCCCTGCCGGCCATCACGGCGGCATTCGCCGCGCCCATGTCGCAAGTGCAGGCCACGCTGACCGCGCTGTTGCTGTCCTTTGGTGCCGCGCAACTGATCTGGGGGCCGGTGTCGGACCGCTTTGGTCGGCGCCCGGTGCTGCTGGCGGGCCTCGGGGCGTATGTGCTGGCCTCGATCGGCAATGCGCTGGCGGCCAACATCGAGCAGCTCATCGTCTGGCGCATCGTGCAAGGGGCCGCGATGGGGGCCTCGGTGATGGGCGCGCGCGCCATCGTGCGCGACCTGTACGCGCCGGCCGACGGCGCGCGCATGATGTCCAAGGGCCTCAGCGGGCTGGGGCTGTTTGCCTGCATCAGCGGCCCGCTGGGCGGCTGGCTGACCGAACACTATGGCTGGCGCGTCACGCTGGCGGCATTGGCCGTGTTTTCGGCCGTGACCCTGGCCCTGGTGGTGCTGCGCTTTCGCGAGACGCTGCCCGCGCCCAACCCGCAGGCCCTGCAACCGCGCGAGATGCTGCGCATATGGGGCCGCATTGCGCGCCATCCCACGTTCTGGGCCTGGGCGTTGCTGGCCGCAACCTCCTACGGCGGTCTGTTCACGTTTTTGGCGACATCGTCCTTCGTGTTCATCACCGTGCTGGGCTTGAGCAAGACGCACTACGGCCTGCTGATGCTGTCGATGTCGATGGTGTACATCACCGGAACCGTGGTGTGCCGACGCCTCATCCCCCGGCTGGGGGTGCGCCGCACGGTGGCCGTGGCGGCCGGCTTTACCCTCACTGGGGGCACGTTGTGCGGTGTGCTGGCGCTGCTGGGCCTGCACACCACATGGGCCATCATGGGGCCGTATTACCTGTTCATCCTGGCGCATGGGGTGCACCAGCCCTGCGGACAGAGCGGCGCGGTATCGCCCTTTCCGCAGGCCGCGGGGGCGGCGTCGGCACTGTCAGGCTTCGTCATGATGCTGACGGCGTTCGGCATGGGCACGTGGCTGGGCACGCGCATGTCCACCGGGTCGGATACGGGGGTCTATCCGCTGACCAACGGCCTGTGGTTTTGGGCCGTGGTCATCGCCGCCGTGGCGTGGACGCTCGTGCAGCGCCACGGCGAGGTGCGCTCCGCCCCCGTGCCGGCTCCGGGCCCGACGCGATAATCGCGCCCCATGCAGCCCGATCACAGCCTCCCGGCGTGCGGCTGGTTGGCGATCGCCGGGCCCACAGCGAGCGGCAAGACCGCATTGGCCCTGGCGATCGCCGCGCACTGGCCGGTGGAGATCATCAGCGTCGATTCGGCCCTGGTCTACCGCGGCATGGACATCGGCACCGCCAAGCCCACCGCGGCCGAGCGGGCCGCAGCGCCACACCACCTGATCGACATCCGCGACCCGCGAGAAGCCTATAGCGCGGCCGAGTTCGCACGCGATGCGCGCCGGTTGGTGGTCGAGATCCGGGCCCGAGGGCGCTGGCCGCTGCTGGTCGGCGGCACGATGCTGTACTTCAAGGCGCTGTTCGACGGGCTGGATGAGTTGCCGTCAGCGCATCCGGCGCTGCGCGCCGCCATCGAAGCCGACGCGCGTGTGCGCGGCTGGCCCGCGCTGCATGCCGAGCTGGCCCACGTGGACCCGGTGACCGCGGCGCGCCTGCCGCCGACCGACGCCCAGCGCATCGGTCGGGCGCTGGAGGTGTGGCGCGCCACGGGGCAGCCGCTGTCGGCGCTGCAGCGCCGCTGGACCCAGCCCACGGGTGACAAGGCCCCTGGTCCACTGCACATCGATGGCTTGCCCGGGCGGCTGCTGTCGTTGGAGCCCGGCGAGCGCGCCTGGCTGCACCGCCGCATCGACGCGCGCTTTGCCGCCATGCTGGCCGAGGGGTTGGTGGATGAAGTTCGGCGCCTGCGCGCTCGGAGCGATCTGGGCCCCGAACGGCCCTCGATGCGCTGTGTCGGCTACCGCCAAGCATGGGAAGCCCTGGACACCGCCGCCGCCCATGGCCACGAAACGCTGGACGCCGATGCGCAACGAACGCTCTGGGAGCGCGGCTGCGCGGCCACCCGGCAGTTGGCCAAGCGCCAGCTCACCTGGCTGCGCTCGATCCCTCAGCGCGAGGTGATCGCCATCGACACCCTGAACGACCCTGTGCCGGCCGTGCTGGCGAGGGTCCGCTCGGCGTGGGGGGATGAGGGCAGCGTCCCGCCCCCAGCCGCGGCCGTCTGACGGACAGAACGGGCGGACGTGCCCGGCACGCAACCGGAGCGTGCCGGCACCAGCCGAACCGCGCGCTCAGACCCCGGCGCAAAGGCGCGCGCGGGCTTCGGCGTACTCGCGCTTGAGGCGGGCGACCACTTCAGCCGCCGGCCGCACCGCATCCACGACACCGATGCCCTGCCCGCAGCCCCAGATGTCCTTCCACGCCTTTTTGGCGCCATCGCCGAAGTTCATCTTGCTCGGGTCGCTCTCGGGCAGGTGATCCGGGTCGAGACCCGCGGCGCGGATGGACGGCTTGAGGTAATTGCCGTGCACACCGGTGAACAGGTTGCTGTACACGATGTCGTCCGAGTTGCACTCGACGATGCACTGCTTGTAGGCGTCGCTCGCGCGCGCTTCGTCGGTGGCGATGAACAGCGAGCCGATGTAGGCGAAGTCCGCCCCCATCGCCTGCGCCGCGAGCACCGCCGACCCCGTGGCCATCGAGCCCGACAGCGCCAGCGGCCCGTCGAACCACTGGCGGATTTCCTGAATGAGGGCGAACGGACTCTTGGTGCCGGCGTGCCCGCCGGCACCGGCCGCCACGGCGATCAGGCCATCGGCCCCTTTGTCGATGGCCTTGTGCGCAAAGGTGTTGTTGATGATGTCGTGCAGCACCACGCCGCCCCAGCCGTGCACGGCCTGGTTGACGTCCTCGCGCGCGCCCAGGCTGGTGATGACGATGGGCACCTTGTACTTCTCGCACAGCGCCATGTCGTGCTCGAGCCGGTCATTGCTCTTGTGCACGATCTGGTTGATCGCAAAGGGCGCGGCTGGGCTGTCGGGGTGGGCGGCGTTGTAGGCCGCCAGCGTCTCGGTGATCTCAGCCAGCCAATCGTCGAGCTGCGAAGCGGGCCGCGCATTGAGCGCGGGCATCGCGCCAACGATGCCGGCCTTGCACTGCTCGATGACCAGCTTGGGGTTGCTGATGATGAACAACGGCGAGCCGATCACGGGGAACGGCACGCGTTGCAGCACGGTGGGCAGTCGTGACATGGGGCTTCTCCTCCTCAGAATGCGTCGAGCGCCATGTCGGCGATGGGTGCGTGGCCGGCCACGATGCCGTCGCGCCAGCCGCCGCAGCGGGTCAGGATGTGGTCGGCGTAGAAGCGCACGGTGGCGATCTTGGCACGCATGAACGCTTCGTCACGACCGGCGGCCAGCTCCCGCTCGGCGGCGAGCAGCGCGCGCGCCATCTGCCAGCCCGCCATCAGGTTGCCGGCCAGCATCAGGTACGGCACGCTGCCGGCGTAGGTGGCCACGGGGTCGGCCTTGGCCTGCGCGGCGATGAAGCGCACCACCTCCTCATAAGCCAGCCGCGCAGCCTGCAGGCGCGCCTGCACGGCGCGCGCCGCCTCGCTGCCGCTGGCGGCCAGCGCGGCTTCGGTGGCCTGGACCTGCGCCGCGATGGCTAGGGCCGTCGCTGCGCCATCGCGCGCGGTCTTGCGCCCGACCAGGTCGTTGGCCTGGATGGCCGTCGTGCCTTCGTAGATGGTCAAGATCTTGGCATCGCGGTAGTACTGAGCCGCGCCGGTTTCCTCCACAAAGCCCATGCCGCCGTGCACCTGCACGCCCAGGCTCGTGACCTCGTGGCTGATCTCGGTGCTGTAGCCCTTGACCAACGGCACCATGAATTCGTAGAAGGCCTGGTTCTGGCGCCGCGTGGCCTCGTCCGGGTGGTGGTGGGCGGCGTCGTAGGCGGCGGCGGCCACCGCGGCCATGGCGCGGCAGCCTTCGGTCAGCGCGCGCATCGTCATCAGCATGCGGCGCACGTCCGGATGGTGAATGATCGGCGCCGCACCCGCCACGCTGCCATCGACCGGGCGGCTCTGGATGCGATCGCGCGCGTACTGCACGGCCTTCTGATAGGCGCGCTCGGACACGGCAATCCCCTGCACCCCCACGGCGTAGCGGGCGGCGTTCATCATGATGAACATGTACTCGAGGCCGCGGTTTTCTTCACCGACCAGGTAGCCGATGGCGCCGCCGTGGTCGCCGTACTGCAGCACGCAGGTGGGGCTGGCCTTGATGCCCAGCTTGTGCTCGATGCTGACGCAGTGCACGTCGTTGCGCGCGCCCAGCGAGCCGTCCGGGTTGACGAGGAACTTCGGCACGATGAACAGGCTGATGCCCTTGACGCCTTCGGGCGCCCCTTGCACGCGGGCCAGCACCAGGTGCACGATGTTCTCGGCCATGTCGTGCTCGCCGTAGGTGATGAAGATCTTGGTGCCGAAGATCTTGTAGGTGCCGTCCGGCTGCGGCTCGGCGCGCGTGCGCACCAGCGACAGGTCGCTGCCGGCCTGCGGCTCGGTCAGGTTCATGGTGCCGGTCCAGCGCCCCTCGATCATCGGCGGGATGTAGGTGGCCTTTTGCGCGTCGCTGCCGGCCGTCAGCAGCGCCTCGATGGCGCCGTCGGTCAGCAGCGGGCACAGGGCAAAGCTGAGGTTGGCGGCGTTGAGGATCTCGCCACAGGCCGCCCCGATCGTCTTGGGCAGGCCCTGGCCGCCGAACTCGGCGGGGTGCTGCAGCCCCTGCCAGCCGCCTTCGGCGTATTGGCGAAAGGCTTCGGCAAAACCGGGGGTGGTGCGCACCTGACCATCCTCGAACCAGGACGGGTTCTTGTCGCCTTCCCAGTTCAGGGGGGCGATGACTTCCTCGTTCAGGCGTGCGCATTCTTCCAGCACGGCCTGGGCGGTCTCCAGGTTGGCTTCCTCGAAACCGGGCATCTGCGCGATCTGCTCCAACTGCGCCAGGTGCTCCATCGCAAAGAGCATGTCCTTGACGGGGGCCTTGAAGGTCATGGGGGGTCTCCTAGGGCAAAAAAAGGGCATCCCTCGGATGCCCGTTTGTCGATGACCGAATCAGAGGGCCTGCACCAGCTCGGGAACGGCCTGGAACAGATCGGCCTCCAGCCCGTAGTCGGCCACGCTGAAGATCGGCGCCTCCGGATCCTTGTTGATCGCGACGATGACCTTGGAGTCCTTCATGCCCGCCAGGTGCTGGATGGCGCCGCTGATGCCCACGGCGACATAGAGCTGGGGCGCGACGATCTTGCCGGTCTGGCCGACCTGCCAGTCGTTGGGCGCGTAGCCCGCGTCCACCGCCGCGCGGCTGGCACCGATCGCGGCTCCGAGTTTGTCGGCCAGCGGGGTAATCACTTCGTTGAACTTCTCGGCGCTGCCCAAGGCCCGGCCACCCGAGACGATGACTTTGGCGGCGGTCAGTTCGGGGCGGTCGCTCTTGGCCAGCTCGCTCTTGACGAAAGCGCTCTTGCCGGCATCGGCAACCGCGGCCACCGACTCGACCGCTGCCGATCCACCCGCGCCCGCCGCGTCGAACGCGGTGGTGCGCACCGTGATCACGTGTTGGGCGTCGCTGCTTTGCACGGTGGCGATGGCGTTGCCGGCATAGATCGGCCGCTCGAAGGTGTGCGCATCGACCACCGCGGTGATGTCGCTGAGCTGAGCGACGTCGAGCTTGGCGGCGACCCTAGGGGCCACATTGCGCCCGCCCGCCGTGGCCGGGAAGAGGATATGGCTGTAGCCGCCGGCCAGCGCCAGCACCTGTGCGGCGACGTTTTCGGCCAGGCCGTGGGCCAGCGCGGGCCCGTCGGCGTGCAGCACCTTGGCCACGCCCGCGATCTGGGCAGCAGCCTGGGCGGCGGCAGCCGCCTGATGGCCGGCCACCAGCACATGGATGTCCCCGGCGCCAGCCGCCTGCAGCTTGAGCGCGGCGCCCACCGTGTTGAGCGTGGCCCCCTTGAGGGAGGCGTTGTCGTGTTCGGCGATGACGAGAATGGTCATGGCGGCGTGTCCTTTCCTCAGATGACCTTGGCTTCGTTCTTGAGCTTGTCGACCAGCGTGGCGATGTCGGGCACCTTGATGCCGGCACTGCGCTTGGGCGGCTCGGCGACTTTCAGCGTCTTCAGGCGCGGCACCACATCCACCCCCAGATCGGCGGGCTTGATGGTCTCGAGCGGCTTCTTCTTCGCCTTCATGATGTTGGGCAGCGTGACATAGCGCGGCTCATTGAGGCGCAGGTCGGTGGTCACGACGGCAGGCAGCGACAGCTTGAGGGTCTCCAGACCGCCGTCCACCTCGCGCGTCACCTCGACCGCATCGCCCTGCACCTCGACCTTGGAGGCAAAGGTCGCCTGCGGCAGATCGGCCAGCGCAGCCAGCATCTGACCCGTCTGGTTGGCGTCGTCGTCGATGGCCTGCTTGCCCAGGATGACCAGGCCCGGGGCCTCCTTGTCCACCAGCGCCTTGAGGATCTTGGCCACGGCCAGGGGTTGCAGTTCCTCGTCTGTCTCGACCAGGATGGCGCGGTCGGCGCCAATGGCCATCGCCGTGCGCAGCGTCTCCTGGCACTGCGCCACGCCGCACGAGACGGCCACCACCTCGGTGGCGACGCCTTTTTCCTTTAGGCGCACGGCCTCCTCGACGGCGATTTCGTCGAAGGGGTTCATGCTCATCTTGACGTTGGCGATATCGACGCCGGTGCCGTCAGCCTTGACCCGGACCTTGACGTTGTAATCGACCACGCGCTTGACGGGGACGAGGATCTTCATGCTTGCTCCTGTGGGTGGTGGGGCAGTGACGCCAACTTTACGTTTACGTCAACGTCAACTGAGCGCATTGTAAGGAGGAAACTCCGTCAAAAAACGAACGACCGTTCGTTTTTTTTGGATTATAGGCGGTCATGTGGGGTGTCACAAGCCCCGCGCGCCGCCAGTTGGGGACGCGCGCACATGCAGCACGCGCTGCGGATACGGGATCTCCACTCCGTGCTCGCGGAACAGCTCCAGGATGCGCAGGTTGATCGCCGAGCGCAGGCCGAGCTGGCCATTTTCCGGGTCGGCGATCCAGTAGCCGAGCGTGAACTCCAGCCCGTCGGCGCCGAAGGCCGACAGCGCCGCCAGCGGCCCCGGGTCGCGCAGCACGCGCGGCTGCTCCAGCGCCGCCTGCTCCAGCAACCGGCGCACCAGCGCCACGTCGCTGTCGTAGGCCACGCCAACCACCGTGGACTGCCACACCTTGGGGTCCGAGAGCGAGAGGTTTTCCACCCGCTGCGTGATCAGGATCTCGTTGGGCACGATGGACTCGCGCCCGCTGACCGCGCGGATCACGGTGTAGCGCGCCTTGATGTCGGCCACCACCCCTTCGAAGGTGTCCAGCCGCACCATGTCGCCGATGCGCATGCTGCGCTCGGTCAGGATGACGAAGCCGCTGACGTAGTTGGCCGCCAGCTTCTGCAAACCGAAGCCGATGCCGACGCCAATGGCGCCGCCCAGCACCGACAGCGCCGTGAGATCGATGCCCACCGCCGACAGCGCCAGCATCAGGCCGACGAACAGCAGCAGCGCACGCGCGGCGTTGCTGGCGGCCTTGCGCAGCGACAGCGACTCGCCGGTAGCGTCGCGCAGCAGGCGCGCCTCGATCGCCGAGGACACCCACAGCGCCACGATCAGCACCGCGCCGGCCGACAGCAGCCCCTCGATGAGCGTGCGCACCGAAAGCTGGGTGCCGCCCAGCTTCCAGGTGACCTGGTCCAGCTCCGTCAGCACCACCGGCAGCAGCCCGGTGATCCACGCCACCGCCGCCAGCCACGCCAGCCACGAGACGGTGCGCTCCACCGGCCGCAGCCACGCCGCGCCCTTGAACGCGACCTCCAGCACCTTGACGCCGATGCGGATGACCACCAACGCCATCAGCGCCGGGATGACGACGTGCCAGACCGCGCGCGGCGCCCACAGCAGCGTCAGCGCGCGCGCGCCGTAGGCCAGCACCAGCAGCAACAGCGGGAACAGCACGCCGTCGACGCCGCGGCGGCCGAACCAGATCGAGCGTTCCGCATCGGGGTTGAAGGCACGCTGCAGCGCGCGCACCACGAGCCAGGCCAAGCCGACACACAGCGCCAGCGCCGCCAGCTCCAGCAGGGCGCCGGGCTGCGCAAACGTCTGCAACCAGGAGCCGAGGTCGTCGATCGGGGCCGGCGCGGCGGGGCGGGCCATCGCTCAGCCTCCCGCGCGCCAGGCCGGCGCGCGCTTCTCGATGAAGGCCTGCACGCCTTCCTGCGCCACCTCGTGCATCATGTTGCAGGCCATCGTCTGGCCGGCGAGCTGGTAGGCGGCCTCGATGCCGGTCTCGCGGTGCTGGTAGAACACCGCCTTGCCCATCGCGATCGCCACGCGCGGCTTGGCTAGGATCGCCACCACCAGCCGCTCGACTTCGGCGTCCAGCGCATCCAGCGGCACCACGCGGTTGACCAGGCCGCGCTGCCGCGCCTCCTCGGCACTGATGAACTCGCCGGTCAGCAGCATCTCCATCGCCACCTTGACCGGCACGTTGCGCACCAGCGGCACGCTGGGCGTGGCGCAGAACAGCCCGACGTCGATGCCGTTGACGCCGAAGCGCGCCTCCTGCGCGGCCACCGCCAGGTCGCACTGCGCCACCAGCTGGCAGCCGGCCGCCGTCGCCAACCCCTGCACACGCGCGATCACCGGCACCGGCAGGCGCTGGATCTGCAGCATCATGCGCGAGCAGCGCGCAAAGAGCTGCTGGTAATACTCCAGCCGCGGGTTGGCGCGCATCTCCTTCAGGTTGTGGCCGGCGCAGAAGGCCTTGCCGGCCGCAGCGATGACGAGCACGCGCGCGCCCTCGTCGGCAACGATCTCGTCGAGCTTGGTCGACAGCGCGTCCAGCATCGCTTCGCTGAGCGCGTTGAAGGCTTTCGGGGTGTTCAGCGTCAACGTGTGCACGCCGCGCGCATCGCGCGCGTGCAGCAGGATCGGCTCCTCGCTCATCGATGGGTCTCCTCGGCTGTGGAGGGCGGCCACCCGGGGCGCGCCCTTCGATCGAATCACAGGTCGGCCAGCACGCGCACGTGTGCCTCCACGCTGCGCGCCAGCGCGCTCAGGTTGTAGCCGCCTTCCAGCACGCTGACGATGCGGCCCTTGGCGTGGCGGCGCGCCACCTCCTTGATGCGCTGCGTGATCCAGACGTAGTCCTGCTCGACCAGCGCCAGCTGACCCAGGTCGTCCTCGCGGTGGGCGTCGAAACCGGCGCTGATCAGGATCAGCTCCGGGCGGTGCGCCTCCAGCCGCGGCAGCCACATCATCTCGATCAGCTCGCGCACGTCCATGCCTTTGGTGTAGGCCGGCACCGGCAAGTTGACCAGGTTGGCGTCGTCGCGGTGGTCCCACTCCGGGTAGTAGGGGTGCTGGTAGAAGCTGCACATCAGGATGCGCTCGTCGCCGGCGACGATGTCCTCGGTGCCGTTGCCGTGGTGCACGTCGAAGTCGACGATGGCCACGCGCTTCAGCCCCAGCCGCTCCAGCGCCACCTTGGCCGCCACCGCCACGTTGTTGAAGAAGCAGAACCCCATCGCCCGGTTGCGGCAGGCGTGGTGCCCCGGCGGGCGCACGGCGCAGAACGCATTGGCCAGCTCGCCACTCACCACGGCCTCGGTGGCGTCGATCGCAGCGCCGGCGGCGGCCAGGGCGGCCTCCCAGGTGTGGGGGTTGAGCGCCGTATCCGGATCGACGGAGAGCGTTTGTGGCCCGCCCGCCGCGATGGCATCACGCAACTCATCGCTCAAACCGCGGATGGCGGCGACATGCAGCCGGTCGTGGGCCAACTCCAGCTCGGCCGCCGAGGCCAGGGTGGCGGTGCGCTGCTCCAGGGCATCGAGCAGGCCGGTGATCAGCAGGCGGTCGTCGATGGCCCCGAGCCGCTGGGGGCACTCCGGGTGGCCGGGTCCCATGTCGTGCCGGGCGCAGGCGGGGTGGGTGTAGTAACCGGTCGGTTTCATGGCAGACGGGTTTCGGGGCGACGCGCCGCAGCGCTTTCCGGTATCGTCGGGGCATGACCGCGTACCGGCCCCTCATTGCCTCCTTGATGCATCAGCTTACCACGGTCATCGTGGGCAAGGACAACACCCTGCGCGACGCCGTGACCTGCGTGCTGGCGGGCGGCCATTTGCTGATCGAGGACCTGCCCGGCGTCGGAAAAACGACGCTGGCGCAAGCGTTGGCGCGCACGCTCGGGCTGCGGTTTGCACGGGTGCAGTTCACGGCCGACCTGATGCCCAGCGATTTGATCGGCGCTTCGGTGTATGACCGGGTGCGGCAGGATTTCGTCTTCCACCCCGGGCCGTTGTTCACCCAGGTGCTGTTGGCCGACGAGATCAACCGCGCCAGCCCCAAGACCCAGAGTGCGCTGCTGGAGGCGATGGAGGAGCGCCAGGTCAGCGTCGATGGCGCCACGCACGCGCTGCCGCGGCCGTTCTTCGTCATCGCGACGCAAAACCCCTTCGAGCAATTGGGCACCCACGGCCTGCCCGAGTCGCAACTGGACCGGTTTTTGATGCGGCTGTCGCTCGGCTACCCCGGCCGCGCGGCCGAGCGCGCCCTGCTGCGAGGCGAGGACCGCCGGCAAATGCTGCAGCGGCTGCCGGCGGCGCTGGATTCCGAGGGCTTGCTCGGCTTGCAACAGGCGGTGGAGGCGGTGGCGGTGAGCGACCCATTGCTGGACTATCTGCAGGCGCTGCTGGCCGCCACGCGCGAGCCGCGCTGGTTTGCCCACGGCCTGAGCCCCCGGGCCGGCCTGGCGCTGCTGCGCGCCGCCCGCGCCCGGGCGCTGGTGCAGGGCCGCGATTACGTGGCCCCGGACGATCTGCTCGACGTGCTGGTCCCCGTGGCCGCGCACCGGCTCACACCCGCGGCAGGGGCCGGACGCGATGCGGCGGGCCAATTGCGCGCACTGGTGCAAGCCCTTCCCCTGCCTTGAAAGCGCCCATGGCCCAGCCCCGCGCTCTGGTGCGAAGTCCGCTGGCGCGGCTGCGTGCCTGGTGGATGGCACGGCTGCCCGCGACCGCCGAACATGCGCTGACCCACCGCAACCTGTATGTGCTGCCGACCCGGCCCGGCTGGACGCTGGCGCTGACCCTGCTCCTGCTGCTGGTGGGCAGCATCAACTACCAGCTCAACCTGGGGTATTTGCTGACCTTTCTGCTCGCGGGCCAGGCGGCGGTCGGCGTATGGGTCGCGCACCAGAACCTGCGCGGCCTGCGCCTGGGGGTGGGCGTCGAGGGCGAAGCATTCGCCGGCCAACCCGTCCGAGTGCGGATCGATGTGCACAACCCGGGGCGCCGCGCGCGCTGGGCCCTGAGCTTGCGCTGGGCGCGAGCGGATGCGGACGCGGCGGTGATCGACCTTCCCCCTGGCGAGACGCTGAGCGTGGCCCTGCCCCTGGTGTTTACCACACGGGGACGGCAGCCCCTGCCTCCGCTGTCCATCGAGACCCGCTACCCGTTGGGCGCTTTTCGCGTCTGGAGCTGGTGGCGCCCGGCCGGCACGCTGACCGTCTACCCGGCGCCGGAGATCGACGCCCCGCCGTTGCCCGGTGCAGCGGCGACGGACGGCCTCACACCTCCCGCGCCGGTGGCTCCCAGCGCGGCACCCGCCCCGGTGAGCGACGACTTGCCGGACGCCGTGCGGCCCTACCGCGCCGGCGATGCCCCCGCACGGGTGCTGTGGAAGAAGGCCGCCCGCAGCGACGGTGACCCCAGCGGCTGGCTGGTGCGCGAGGCCGCGCACCAGCAGACCACGGCCGCGCTTTGGCTGGACAGCAGCACCTGCGGACTGCGCGATACCGAGGCCCAACGCGGGCGCCTCTGCGCCTGGGTGCTGCAGGCCGACGCCCGGGGCCTGCGCTATGGGTTGCGGCTGCCTGACCTGACGGTGCAACCGGAGCGCGGCCCCGCCCACCGCCGACACTGCCTGGAGGCCCTGGCGTGCCATTGACCCCCCCACCTTCCCGCCAACCGAACCTCCGATCCCCGCTCGGCAGGCGGCTGGACCTGACGTCCCAGCCGCGGGAGACGCGCGACACCTTGTTTCTGCTCGGCGTGATCGGCGCGATCGTCGGCATGCAGGCCGGACACATCCCGGCCTGGACGACTGCCCTGGCCGCCGTCATACTGGTTTGGCGCGGCTGGATCGCGTGGCGCGGCCGGCCGCTGCCGGGCTGGCCGTGGCGGCTGGCGCTGACCCTGGCGGCCGCAGGCCTGACGGTGGGCAACCACCGCACCCTGCTGGGACCGGAGGCCGGCGTCACCCTCATCGTGGTGCTGCTAACGCTCAAGACGCTGGAGATGCGCGCCCGGCGCGACGCCTACGTGATCTTTTTCCTGGGGTTCTTCACGCTGTGGACGCCGCTGTTGCGCTCGCAATCGCTGCTGACGGCGCTGGGCATCGGTCTGGCGGTGTGGGGGCTGCTGACCGCGCTGGTGCTGGCCCACCTGCCCCACGGCCGCCCGCCGCTGTGGCAGGCGGCGCGCACGGCGGGCGGCATGGCGCTGGCGGGCGCGCCGATCATGGCCCTGCTGTTCGCGCTGTTTCCCCGTCTGCCCCCGTTGTGGGGCATCCCCACCGACAGCACCATCGGCCGCAGCGGGTTGTCGGGGCAGATGCAAGTGGGCGATGTGGCCCAGTTGGCGCTGGATGAGCGGGTCGCGCTGCGGGTCGCCTTCCCCGACGGGGCTCCCCCACGCGAAGCGCTGTATTTTCGGGGGCCGGTGCTGCGGGTGTTCGATGGCCGGCGTTGGCGACCGCTGCACGGCCCGGATGCGGCCGGCGGCGTTCCCCCCACGCTGTCGCTGCAGGACACGTCGGGCCGCTTTCAGCCCACCGGCCCCGCCCTGCGCTACCAAGTGACGATGGAGCCGAGCCTGCGCCCCT
This sequence comes from Tepidimonas sp., assembly GCF_046292505.1. GTDB lineage: Bacteria > Pseudomonadota > Gammaproteobacteria > Burkholderiales > Burkholderiaceae_C > Tepidimonas. The sequence goes on from NZ_JBKBQX010000001.1 coordinate 170,121, forward strand.
GGCTGCTGACGCTGGAAGCGACCGCCTCGGCCCCGGTGATCACCGCCGCCGGCGCTGGTGCAGGTGGTCTGTCGCCGCAGGCGACGGCGGACCGGCAGTGGTGGCTGCCGCGCCCGATCACCGACGTGCTGCGCTACGAGGCCGTGGCCCACCCCGCGCACCGCAGCGGCGCCGACGCTGCGCGCCTGGCGCTGCAGGTGGATCGGGAACTGCCGCCGGGCTACAACCCCCGGACGCTGGCATGGGCCCAGTCGCTGCGGCGCGAGCTGGGCGAGCCCCCCGCCCCAGTCCTGGTCGAAGCCGTCTTGCGCCACCTGCGCGAGGGCGGTTACCGCTACACGCTGGAGCCGGGCGTCTATGGCCGCGACACCGCGGACGAATTCTGGTTCGACCGGCGGGCTGGCTTTTGCGAACACATCGCATCGGCCTTCGTCATCGCCCTGCGCGCGCTGGACATCCCGGCGCGGGTGGTGACCGGCTACCAGGGCGGGGAGTACAACCCCATCGACGGGCGGTGGACGGTGCGGCAGAGCGACGCCCACGCCTGGGCCGAAGTCTGGCTGCCGGACGCCGGCTGGGTGCGCATCGACCCCACCGCCTATGTCAGCCCCGACCGCACGGCGGCCGGCGAGCGGCTGCGTCCGCCCCCGGGACTCATCGCCACCGCCATGGTGCGGGTCGATCCGGCCCTCTTGGACCGCATGCGCGCTGTCTGGGACGCGGCCAACCAGCGCTGGAACGACTGGATTTTGGACTACGGCCCCACCCGCCAGCTCGATCTGCTGCGGCGGCTGGGGCTGTCGGCGACGGACTGGCAGGATGCGGCGCGGCTGCTCGGCAGCGTGGTCGCCGCCATGGCGGCGGTCGGCGTGGTCGCCCTGCTCTGGAGCCGGCCACGGATGGACCGCTGGCACCGGCTGCTGGTCCAGGCCGCTCGGCGTTGGGAGTGCGCCGGCGTGCCCCGCCCGCGCCCGCTGACCCCCGCCCGCTTGAGCACCGCCATCGCGCAGCGGTTGGGGGACGACCCCGACGGGGTGTACCCGGCCTGGGCCGAGTGGCTCGCAGCGCTCGAGGCGTCGCGCTACGATCCCGCCTGGTCCCGCTCCACCGATTCGACGATGCCGACGCTCACCCCCCTCGCCCGCCGCCTGCGCGATCTGCCCCCGCCCCCCGCGCCAGACGGCGGACGACGGCGCCGTCTGCTGGGTGCCGCGTGGATGCTGGCCGTGGGAGCCGGCCTGGGGCTGCCGCCGGCACCGGCGCTCGCGCGCAGCAAGGCGGGGCCAGCCCATCAGGCCGCGGCCGCCTCGTATGCCGAGCGCGCGGATGCCCGCGCCCTGGCCGACGCCATCGACGCCGCCGAGGCCTGGAACGATGGCTGGGCGCGCCGCTGGATTGCCCGGGCACGGCACGACGCGCGCGCCGCGCAACAGGTCCTGCCGCCGCCGCCCGCGGCGTTCAAGGATTGGGCGGCCTACCGTGCCCGGTTCGTCGAGCCGCGGCGCATCGCGGCCGGTGTTCGCTTTTGGGACGAGCACCGCACGGCGCTGGCGCGCGCACAGGCCGAATACGGTGTGCCGGGGTGGTTGATCGTCGGCATCATCGGGGTGGAAACCCTCTACGGCCAACACCTGGGCCGCCACCGGACACTGGACGTGCTGACCACGCTGGCGCTGGACTTCCCCACCCAGCACCCGCGCGCCGCCGCCCGGCAGGCGTACTTTCAGGGGGAACTGCGCGCCTTTTTGCGGCTGGCCCGGCTGTCCGGCGCCGCGCCTGACGGATGGCGCAGCAGTTACGCCGGGGCGCTCGGCTTGCCACAATTCATGCCCAGCAGTTGGCTGGCCCACGCGGTGGACTTCGATGGCGACGGCCGCATCGACCTCACCGCGAGCGCGGAGGACGCCATCGGCTCGGTTGCCCAATTTCTGCGCGCGCACGGCTGGCAACGCGATCTGCCTGCGCGCTATGGTGTGACGCCACCGCCCCCCGGTGAGGCACTGGCCGCCTTGCTGGCGCCGGACATCCGGCCCACGTTCACGCTGGACGAGGTGCGCACGCTCGGCGCCCGGCCGGCGGCGGAGGCGGAGGGTCACACTGGCCTGCTGGCCCTGGTGGAGCTGCAAAACGGCGATCCCGCCAACGGTGGCGCGCCCCCGACCTACGTATTGGGCACCGAAAACTTCTTCGCCCTCACCCGTTACAACCAAAGCAGCTACTACGCGATGGCGGTGCTGGATCTGGGTCTGGCGGTCGAGCGTGCGCGGCAGGCGCGCTGATGCGCACGGGGGGTGTCGCGCCCGGGTCTGGTCTGCACGGCTTCCGGGGGTTCCCCTGACGGGCGCGCGGGCGGTCGCGCGCTACCATCGGTGATCCATTCGTTGATCCCGAGCAGAGGAGACTCCATGCGCATGATCCGCCAACTGGCCGCTGCCCTTGGCATCGGTGCCGCTTTGTTCGCCAGCACCGCCGCCGCCCAGTCGACACAGTTCATCAACGTCCTGACGGGCGGGCAAAGCGGCGTGTACTACCCCGTCGGCGTCGCTCTGTCGCAGATCTACGCCAAGGAGGTCCCCAACGCCCGCAGCACGGCCCAGGTCACACGCGCCTCGGCCGAAAACCTCAACCTGCTGCAATCGGGGCGCGGCGAAGCCGCCTTCACGCTGGCCGATGCGCTGTCCGACGCCTGGAAGGGCAATGAGGAAGCCGGTTTCAAGCAAAAGCTCGACAAGCTGCGCGGCATCTCGGGCCTGTACAACAACTACATCCAGATCGTGGCCAACGCCGACTCGGGCATCCGCACCCTGGCCGATCTGAAGGGCAAGCGGGTCTCGGTCGGGGCGGCACGTTCTGGCACCGAGCTCAACGCGCGCGAGATCCTCAAGGCCGCCGGCCTGTCCTACAGCGACCTGGCCAAGGTGGAGTACTTGCCCTTCGGCGAATCGGTGGAGCTGATGAAAAACCGCCAGCTCGACGCCACGCTGCAGTCCGCGGGCCTGGGGGTGGCCTCCATCCGCGACTTGGCCACGGCGATCAAGATCGTGGTCGTCCCCGTACCCGCCGATGTGGTGGCCAAGGTGGGCGACCCGGCCTACCAGCCCGCGGTCATCCCGGCCAACACATATACCGGCCAGACCGCGGATGTGCCGACGGCGGCCATCCCCAATTTTCTGGTCACCCATGCCGGCGTGCCCGAGGATGTGGTTTACCGCATGACCAAGGCCATGTACGACAACCTGGACACCCTGTACGCGGCCCACAACGCCGCGCGCGCCATCAAGCGCGAGAATGCGCTCAAAGGCATGCCGGTGCCGCTGCACCCCGGCGCCGAGCGTTACTACCGTGAGGTCGGCCTGCTGAAGTGATCGCCGCATGAACGCCGCCACGGACACCCCGCCGGCGGCCACCCCCTCCCATCGGGCCGACCTGCGCGGCCCGATTTTTTGGGTGGCCCTCGCCTTCGCCGCCTTCCAGCTTTGGATGGCGGCCTTCCACTCCTTGTCCAGCCAGGTCATCCGGGCCATGCACGTCGGTTTCGTGCTGTGGTTGGTGTTCCTGCTGTATCCGCCGTTCCGACAACAACCGGGCTGGCTCGGTCGAGCCGGACGGGCCCTGGGCTGGGGACTGGGCCTCGCCGGCCTGGGCACGGGGCTCTACCAATGGGCGTTCGAGGCCGACCTCACCCAGCGCGCCGGCGAACTGGCGGGCTGGGACTGGTGGGTCGGCATCGTCGCGATCGGCCTGATCTTCGAGGCGGCCCGGCGCGTCATGGGTTGGGGGCTGCCCATCATCTGCGCGGTCTTTCTGGCCTATGGCGCGTTCGGGCAACACCTGCCGGGCGCGCTGGCCCACCGCGGCTACGACTGGGAGATCCTCATCGCCACGCTGGGCTTCGGCACCGAGGGGATCTACGGCACACCGACCTATGTGTCGTCGACCTACATCTTCCTGTTCATCTTGTTCGGCGCGTTTCTGGAGCAGGCGGGCATGGTGCGGCTGTTCACCGACTTCGCCATGGGAACGGTGGGCCACTCGCGCGGCGGGCCGGCCAAGGTGGCGGTGATCTCATCGGGCCTGATGGGCACGATCAACGGCTCCGGCGTCGCCAACGTGGTGACGACGGGGCAGTTCACCATCCCGCTGATGAAGCGCTTCGGCTACAGCCCGGCGTTTGCCGGTGGCGTCGAGGCCACCTCCAGCATGGGCGGACAGATCATGCCGCCGGTGATGGGGGCGGTGGCCTTCATCATGGCCGAGACGATCAACGTGCCCTATCTGGCCATCGTCAAGGCGGCGCTGATCCCGGCCATCCTGTACTTCGTGACGGCATTCTGGATGGTGCACCTGGAGGCCGGGCGCAAGGGCCTGATGGGCCTGCCCCGGGAGCAATGCCCCGACCCGTGGGCCGCGGTGCGCGAGCGCTGGTATCTGCTGCTGCCGCTGGCCTGTCTGGTTGCGCTGCTGTTTTCCGGCTACACGCCGATGTTCTCGGGGACCGTGGGGCTGGCCCTGACGGTGGTGTTGATTTTTGGGGCCGCGGTGATGCAGGGCGTGCGCGGACTGCCACTGCGGATCCTGTTCTGGGTGCTGCTGGCGCTGGCGTGCAGCGGGTTCTTCCGGTTTGGGGCGGGTACCTTTTTCGTGGTGACGGCGGCGCTCGTGGGGCTGACCTATGTGCTGCGCGTCGGCGCCGACGCCCGCTGGACGGCGCTGCAGGCGCTGGTGGACGGCGCGCGCCATGCGCTGCCGGTGGCATCGGCCTGCGCGCTGGTGGGGATCATCATCGGCGTCATCAACCTGACCGGCGTGGCGGCCGAAATCGGCGGGCACGTTATTGCGATTGGCCGGGACAACCTGCTGCTGGCGCTGTTTTTGACCATGCTGACCTGCCTGGTGCTGGGCATGGGTATTCCCACGATCCCCAACTACATCATCACCAGTTCCCTGGCGGCGCCGGTGCTGCTGGAGCTGGGCGTGCCGCTGATCGTGTCCCACATGTTCGTGTTCTATTTCGGCATCATGGCCGATCTGACGCCCCCGGTGGCGCTCGCCGCTTTTGCCGCGGCCCCGATCGCCCGCGAATCGGGGTTGAAGATCAGCCTCAACGCCGTGCGGGTCGCCGTGGCCGGGTTCGTGGTGCCATACATGGCGGTGTACAGCCCGGCGCTGATGCTGCAAGGCGACCCGACTTGGCTGGCCGTGGTGGGGGTGGTGTTCAAGGCGCTGGTGGCCATCGGCCTGTGGGGTGCGGGGGCGATCGGTTTTTTGTGGGGCCCGCTGGCGTGGTGGGAGCGGATCTGGGCCATCGTCGCCGCCAGCCTGCTGGTGATGGCGCTGCCGGTCACGGACGAAGCCGGTCTGGCCGGGACCGTGGCGCTGCTGCTGTGGCATGGACTGCGCCGGCGCCGCCGCTTGCCCGTGCGGACGGGTTGAGCGATCGTGGCCGTGCCCGCGACCTGGGTGCTGTGCCTGCTGTGGGCGGCTTCGGCGGCGGACCTGCCACCGACGGACGGGGGGCCGCCGCTGGAAGCCGAAGTCGTGTTGCCCGCGCGCACCGTGACGCTGGCTTGGACGCATTCCATCGAGCGCGTGCGCTGGGAGGAGTCGTACGCCCTGCTCGCCCCCACCGACACCGGACAGCGCTGCACCCCCGCGCGCAACGGCGTCCTGTGCCCGCTGTGGGCCCGAGTACGGGGGTCGGGCGCGGGGATGGAGCCGGCGCCGGATGCCGTCTGGCGCGAGGGCGGCTATGAATGGTCGCCGCCCCCCGCCGCCCTGTCCGCCCTGCGGCTGATGCACTCGGCCTACACGGCTGACTACACCTTGTGTCTGGACGGCCGGTGTCGGCCGCTGCGCGAGTGGTCCGCCCAAGTCCCGTCCGGCGCCAGCGCCTCCGACGCGGGCGTGGTGCGGCTGCGCCCGTGCCGGGTGGCCGACGACGGCCCGGCGAGCGGGGGCATCAGGCCGACACCGGCAGCAAAAAGGTCTGGCTGATGCGCGTGCCCAGCGCGTTGACCCGCTCCAGAAACTGCGTCAGGAAGGCGTGCAGCCCGTTGGCCAGAATCTCGTCGATGCGGGCGAACCGCAGCTCGGCGCGCAGCCGGCCGGCGTGGCGCTCGGTCTCGGCGGAGTGGTCGTTGCGCACGGCCTCCAGGTTGCGCACCACTTCGTCCAGACAGGCGGTGAGGCTGCGCGGCATGTCCTGGCGCAGGATGAGCAATTCGGCCACCCGCTCCGGCGTGATCACGCTGCGGTAGACCTTGCGGTAGATCTCGAAGGCGCTGACGCTGCGCAGAATGCTGCTCCAGTGGTAGAAGTCCAGCGTCGGATCGGCGGCCGACAGGGGGCCGGCGGGTACGGACACCTCGGGCGCCGCGGCGTGAAACTTGACGTCGAGCATGCGCGCGGTGTTGTCGGCGCGCTCCAAAAACGTGCCCATGCGCAGGAAATGGAAGGCCTCGTCCTGGAGCATGGTGCCGTAGGCCACCCCGCGCGAGACGTGCGAGCGGAACTTGACCCACTCGAAAAAATGCCCCGGATCGCGCTCGAAGTCGCCGGCACGCAACAGGCGCTGCAGCTCCAGCCAGGTCTGGTTTTGCGTCTCCCACATTTCGGTGGTGAGCACGCCGCGCACGGCACGGGCGTTTTCCCGCGCCGCGCGCAGGCACGAGAAGATGCTCGATGGATTGTGCTCGTCGCGCACCATGAAGTGCAGCACGTCGCGCGCGCTGATCTCGCCATACTGGTATTGGTAGGCGGGCATCAGTTCGCTGATGCGCAACAGCGCCTCCCAGCCTTGTCGCGCCACTGCGTCGGACTGTGGCAGCAGCGAGGTCTGGTAGTGCACGTCCAGCATGCGGGCGGTGTTTTCGGCGCGTTCGGTGTAGCGCGCCATCCAGAACAGGTGATCGGCGGTGCGGGACAGCATGTCGGCCTCCAGAAAAATCGGGCGAGGGGTGGGGTCAGGCTTCCAGCACCCAGGTGTCCTTGGTACCGCCGCCCTGCGACGAGTTGACGACCAGCGACCCCTGGCGCAGCGCGACGCGCGTCAGTCCCCCGGGCACCATCTGCACGGTCTTGCCGGACAGCACGAAGGGGCGCAGGTCGATGTGCCGCGGCGCGATCCCCTGCTCGACATAGGTGGGACAAGTGGACAGCGACAGGGTCGGCTGGGCGATGTAGTGGTCGGGGCGGGCGCGCAGCGCCGCGCGGAAGTGCTCGATCTCCGCTGCCGTGGCCGCGGGGCCGACCAGCATGCCGTAACCACCGGCACCATGCACCTCCTTGACGACCAGCTCGGGCAGGTGGTCCAGGATGTAGGCCAGGTCTTGCGGATCGCGCCCCAGGTAGGTGGGCACGTTGGCGAGGATGGGCGACTCCCCCAGGTAGAACTCGATCATCTTGGGCACGTAGGGATAGAGGGATTTGTCATCCGCCACTCCGGTACCGATCGCGTTGCACAAGGTGACGTTGCCGCGGCGATAGGCGTCCAGCAACCCCGCGCACCCCAGGGTGGAGTCGGGCCGAAACGCCAGCGGATCCAGAAAGTCGTCGTCGATGCGACGATAGATCACATCCACCCGCTGCGGCCCGCGCGTGGTGCGCATGTAGACGAAGCCGTCGCGCACGAACAGGTCCTGGCCCTCCACCAGCTCCACCCCCATCTGCTGGGCCAGGAAGGCGTGCTCGAAATATGCGCTGTTGTAGATGCCCGGCGTCATGACGACGACGGTCGGCTCGGCCGTGTGGCTGGGGGCCACGGCGCGCAGCGTCTCCAACAGCAGGTCCGGGTAGTGCGCCACCGGGGCGACGCGATGGTCGCGGAACAGCTCGGGGAACAGCCGCATCATCATGTTGCGGTCCTCGAGCATGTAGCTCACCCCGGAGGGCACGCGCAGGTTGTCCTCCAGCACATAGTACTGGGCCTCGCCCGCACCGCCCGGTATGGGTGCACGCACGATATCGATGCCCGCAATGTGGGCATAGACGCCCATGGGCACGTCAACGCCCACCATTTCGGGGCGAAACTGGGCATTGCGCTCCACCTGCTCGCGCGGCACGACACCGGCGCGCAAAATCTCCTGCCCATGGTAGATGTCGTGGATGAAGCGGTTGAGCGCCGTCACCCGCTGCACCAGTCCGCGCTGCAACAACTGCCATTCGTGCGCGGGGATCACCCGGGGAATCAGATCGAAGGGGATCAGGCGCTCCGTGCCTGCGCCGTCCTCGTCCTTGTCGCCGTAGACGGCAAAGGTGATGCCGACGCGGCGAAAGATCATTTCCGCCTCCTCCCGGCGTGCGGCCATGCGCTCCGGCGGTTGTTCGGCCAGCCAGCGGCCATAGGCGGCGTAGTGGGGGCGCACACCGCCGTCGGCGGCGGTCATTTCGTCGTATCCGGTGCGGGGGGCTGGGGTCATGATCGGTCCCTGGGCGTTTGCGACGCGGAACGAAGCCGGCGCTCGCCCCGCGATTCGCAGTCCATGGTAGCAAGGCTCAGGCCAGCCGGCACACCGGATGGGGAGGCCACACAACGAACGGCGCGCCGCCCCACCGTGACGTGTCACCAATCGGTCACAGAAGACCGGTACGCTGGCGTGCTGCCATGAACGCCATGGATACGCCCATCCTGCCCCTGCCCGGTGCCTCGGCGCCACCCGACCCGCACAGCGTGCGCACCCTGCTGAGCGCGGGCTCGCTGCACATGCACCTGCAACCCATCGTGGACGCTGCGGCGCGCCGCGTCGTCGGGCACGAGGCCCTGGTGCGCACGCCCGCCAGCTGTGCCTGGCGCACGCCGGACACCTTGTTTGCCGCCGCCCGGCGCGAAGGCTGCACGCTGGAGCTGGAACACGCCTGCCTGGTCGCGGCCTTGGCGCGCCGCCACGACGCGCCCGGGCAACTGTTCGTCAACCTGAGTGCGCAGGCGCTGGTGCACGGCGCGCTGCGCATGGGCGGGGGGCCGGGTGCAACAGATCCGCTGCAGACGGCGGGACTGGACCTGGCCGGCGTGGTGCTGGAGCTGACCGAGCATGAGCGGGTGCACGATCTGACCGCCGTGCAGGAGGCGCTGTCGGTCTGGCGCGCCGCGGGCGCCGCGCTGGCACTGGACGATTTCGGCGACGGGCGTTCCAGCCTGCGCCTGTGGTCGGAACTCCGCCCGGAATACGTCAAGATCGACAAATACTTCGTGCGCCGGGTGCACCAGGAGGGTCACAAGCTCAAAACACTGCGGGCGCTGCAGCAACTGGCGGACACCTTCGGCTCGCGTCTGATCGCCGAAGGCGTGGAAGAGGCGGACGAGCTGATGGTGCTGCGCGATCTGGGCATCCCTTTCGTGCAGGGCTATTTGCTGGGGCATCCGCGCACGGAGCCCACCCCCGACGTGCCTGCGGCAGCGCTGGCGGTGCTGGACAGCCGCGAGATCGCCGTGCTGCCGGAAGACCGCCCCGTCATCCACCGCGGACTGACGGCCCGCGCCCTGCTGGTCGATGCGCCGGCCCTGCCTGCCGACGCCACGCACGAGGACGCGCTGGAGCTGTTTCACCACCACCCCGAGTTGGAAGCCGCGGCGCTGGTGGCCGGCGGCTACCCCGTCGGTCTGATCGCCCGCCGCACGCTGCAGGAGCTGTCCATGCAGCGCTATTTTCGAGATTTGTACGGGCGCCGTCCGTGCCTGCTGCACGCCAGCGCCGACCCGCTGTGCGTGGATGTGCACACCCCCATCGAGCAACTCACGCAGGTGCTGACCTCGCCCGATCAGCGCTATCTGCGCGACGGCTTCATCATCACCGAAGGCGGCCGCTACCTGGGCCTGGGCACGGGCGAGCAGCTCGTGCGCCGCGTGACCGAGGCGCGCATCGAAGCCGCCCGCCACGCCAACCCCCTGACCTTCTTGCCGGGCAATGTGCCGCTGACCCTGCACATCGAGCGGCTGCTGGACCACGGCGAGGCCTTCACGGCCTGCTATGCGGATCTGAACCACTTCAAGGCTTTCAACGACCACTACGGCTACTGGCGCGGCGACGAGATGATCCGCCTGCAAGCCCGCTGCCTGACGGGCGCCTGCGATCCGCGGCGGGACTTCATCGGGCATGTCGGTGGCGACGACTTCGTGCTGCTGATGCAAAGCGCCGACTGGCACGCCCGCCTGGAGGCCGCGCTGGAGCGCTTCAACCGCCTGGCCCGCGATCTGTACGACCCCGCGGCACGGCAGGCTGGCGGCATCCTGGCCGAGGATCGGCACGGGGTGATGCGCTTTCACGGCTTGACGACCGTGAGCATCGGCGTGGTGCGCGTCGTCCCCGGCCGCTATCGCAATGCCGAACAGGTGGCCAGTGCGGCGGCGGCTGCCAAACACCTGGCCAAGCAGGCGCAGCGCGGTATCCATGTGGTCGCGGAGGAATGGGAGGCTTCCCCGACAGATGGTCAATTCGCGCCGGCGTCCGACAGCGCATCGGCTCGGGGGTTTCCGGTGCCCGAGGTGCCCACGCGCGGCACGGCGTGCCAGTAGCGCGGTGCTCGCGCCCGTTCGCAGGCCAGGGCGGCCGGCTCTGCGCTGCGCCAAGTGACCGCCCCGCAAGTCGGGGTGTCCACCCAGGGAATACCCCGGTCTTGCAGCCGCTGCAAAACCGCCTGGTGCGGATGGCCGTAGCGGTTGCGCCACCCCGCTTGAATGACCACCGCGCGGGGTCGAAGCGCATCCAGCCAGACGGCCCCCGTGGAGGTGCGGCTGCCATGGTGCGCTGCCACCAACAGGCCGGTGCGCAAGGTCGGATCGGCTGCGACCAGGGACGCTTCCTCCTCCTGGCGGATATCCCCGACCAGCAGGGCCGCGTGCTCGCCCCGACCGATGCGCAGCACGCACGAGCGGGCGTTGTCGCCGCCCTGTCGCGGTGGCACCCAGTCGGGCGTCGGCGGGTGCAGAAATTCGAAGGAGACGCCGTCCCAGACCCACGACACACCGGCGGCGCACGTCTGAACCGGGCCCGCATGCCGCGCCCCGGGGTCGAAGGATGCCCACCAGGTGGCGGCGGGGAAGGCCTGGGCCAGCGTGGACAGTCCCCCCGCGTGGTCGCTGTCGTCGTGGCTGATGACGACCGCGTCGGGCACGCCGCCCAGGGCGCGCAGCCACGGCAGCAGCACGCGCTCGGCCGCATCGCTGCGCCCCATCGGCGGGCCGCTGTCGAACACCAAGGTGTGGCGAGCGGTGCGCACGATGGCGGCACTGCCCTGCCCCACATCGGGCAACAGCACTTCGAACGCCCCGGGCGGCGGCGTGGCGGGCCGGAAAGCCAACACGGGCCATAGCAGCCACAGCCCCCACACCCGCCAGCGCCACGGGGCGCGCCACACCAGCAGCACCGCCCCGGCGCAGGCGGCCACCGCCAGCGGCAGGGGCGGTGCCGGTCGCTCCCACACGGCCATAGGCCACGCCGCCAGCCAGCGCAGGACGGCCAACAGGGCCTGGGCCAGCCACGCGGCGGCCTCCCCCAAGGGCGCCACCGCGACGCCTGCCAGCGCCACCGGTGTCAGGGCCCATGTCACCCAAGGGATGGCGATCAGATTGGCCAGCAGGCCGATGACGGACACCTGGCCGAACAGCAACAGCGTCAGGGGCGCCAGGGCCACGGTGATGACGGCCTGCACCCGCAACAGCCCCATGACCGCATGGCGCAACTGCTGCCCCAGGCCGGTGGGTTGCCACGACGCCCCGCCCTGACCAAACAGAACCGCCACGGCAACGAAGCTCAGCCAAAAGCCCGGCTGCAGCAGGGCCCACGGGTCGAGCATCACGGCCACCACCATGGCGGCCAACCAGGTCGCGCCCCACGGCCAGCGTCGCCCGCTCAAGCGCAGGGCCACGACCAGCGCGAGCATGCTCACCGTGCGCTGGGCGGGCACGCCCCAACCCGCGAACAGGGCATAGGCCGTGGCCAGTGCCACGCCACCCACCCCCGCGGCCACGGGTACCGGCCAGCGCAACAGCACGGCGGGCCAGCGCCGCCCCACGCCCTGCCAGACGAACCCCACCGCCACGGTGGCGATCACCGCGAACATCGTCACATGCAGGCCCGAGATGGAGACCAGATGCGCCACACCCGTGGTGCGGATCGCGGCCCAGTCAGCGGCGGGTATCGCTCCCTGATCGCCCGTCACCAAGGCCGCGACCAGCCCCACCGCCGCCGACTCGTGTCGGGGCTGAAGCCGCTCCACGATCGCATCGCGCACGATCGTGCGAGCCCGCTCCACCGGGTGGCGCCAGGGATCGTCGGCGAGGCGGTGCGGGGCCTCGTGCCGCCCGCCCTCCAACATGCTGCCCGTGGCGACGATGCCCTCTCGCCACAGCCAGGCTTCGGCATCGAAGCCATGCGGATTGGCCAGCCCGCGCGGCGCGCGCAGTCGCAGGCGGCCCTGCCACGTCTCGCCGGGCAACACCTGCGGCACGGCGGCTTCGCCGCGCACCGCACCCAACGGCCGCCAAGTCAGGCGGATCGTGCCCCGAATGGGCAGCTCGTGGCCGTCGCGCGTGCGGGCCTGCACCACCTGGGCTTCGAACGCCACGCTCTGGGCGCTACGGCTGGGCATGGCCGTCACCCGCCAGACGGCCTGCACGAGCGCGCCGTCCGCCGCCGGGGGCAACGCCTGCGCGGCAAACCCGACGGCCCGCCCGCCCGTGGCGGCGAAAGCCAGCACAGCCGCGACCGGCAATCCAGCCCACCGGCTGTGGGGCCAGTATCGCATCGCCCGCATCAGCACCACGCCCGCCATGAGCGCTGCCAGCGCCAGTGCCCCGTAACCCCAACCTGGCCAGAGCGACGCCTGCGTGAGCTGCAACGCCGTCCCCAGGACCCACCCCAGCCCGACCGGCCCCCAGGCCCGGCGGATGGCGGCGGCCCCTGTCCAGATGTGCGCGCCTTCCGACATGGCGCGATCTTTGCTCGGTTCTATCGCGGATGCGTCCAAATGCGCCCGATGCCCCATCGGCATGCCCCCCTCCCTGTTCTTCCGTTCGCCAGAGCACCATGGCCATCCACGTGGCGCTCCGCCACGTCACCCATTATCGATACGACCGGCTCGTCCGTCTTGGCCCGCAGGTGGCGCGTCTGCACCCAGCGCCCCACAGCCGCACGCGCATCCTGTCGTAGCCCCGGCGCGTCGCGCCGGAGCCGCACTTCATCAACTGGCAGCAGGACCCGTTTGCCAACTACCAGGCGCGGCTGGTGTTTCCGCAGCCGACCCGGGTCGAGCGCGGTCCGCGGCGCACGGTGGATTTTCTGGTCGAACTGAACCGCCGGCTGCGACCGGACATCGCCTACACCATCCGGCTGGAGTCGGGCGTACAGACCCCGGAGGAGACGCTGGAAAAGGCCAGCGGATCCTGCCGCGACAGCGGCTGGCTGCTCGTGCAACTGCTGCGCCATCTGGGGCTGGCCGCGCGCTTCGTCACGGGCCATCTGATCCCGCTTGCCCCGGATGCCAAAGCGGTCGATGGCGCTCGGCTGGACGCCCCCTGGAGCGGGCGCGCCTGAGGCCTGCACCGCCACGGCTTGACGAACGCCCCCATCCCGGGCCGCCCGGTCCTGGTGGTCTGCATCAGCGCCGGCGGCGCGTGGTTCGGCGATACTCCCGGTGGTGACCCGTGTGACCCTTCCCCCCTCCTCGAACCGCCCGCTGCACGCCCGCGCGGGCGACCTTGCGCGGCCCAGCGAACAGGCGGCCGCCTGGGGGGAGCCGTTCCCGCCCGGTCATTTCGACGAATGGCGCAGTGGCGCGCTCGATGCCTGCGGCCTGTCGCCCGCCTGGGCGCAGTTCTTCGATGAGCTGGGCCCCGGCGGGCTGGACGAATTGCCCGCGCTCGCCAGCGCGCTGGAGCGGCAGATTCGCGACAACGGCATCACCTACAACGTCTATGCGGATGCCGACAACCCCCAGCGTCCTTGGTCGCTGGATTTGTTCCCCTTCATCGTCTCGCCGCAGGACTGGGCGCATCTGGAGACCGGCATCCTGCAGCGCGTGCGCCTGCTGGACGCCGTGCTGGCCGACCTCTACGGCCCGCGCACGCTGCTGCGCGACGGGCTGATTCCGCCCGCGCTGGTGCAAGGGCACCCGGGTTACCTGCGTGCCATGCACGGCGTGCGCCCGCCCGGGGACACCTGGCTGCACATCGCCGCCTTCGACCTCGCGCACGGCCCGGACGGGCAGTGGTGGGTGGTCTCGCAGCGCACCCAGGCCCCGTCCGGACTCGGTTATCTGCTGGAAAACCGCCTCGCCATCGGGCGCTTGTTTTCTGGGGCGTTCGAGGGCCTGCGGGTGCAGCGGCTGGCCGCGAGTTACCGGGCGCTCATGCGCGGGCTGACGGCGCTGTCCCCGCGTGGGGCCGAATCGCGCATCGCTCTGCTGACGCCCGGCCCGCACAACGAGACCTACTTCGAACACGCCTTCCTGGCGCGCTACCTGGGCCTGCCGCTCGTCGAGGGCAGCGATCTGGTCGTGCGGGATCGCCGGCTCTACCTCAAGACCCTGCAGGGGCTGGAGCCGGTCGATGTGCTCATCAAACGGCTGGACGACGAGTGGCTGGACCCGCTGGAGCTGCGCGCGGACTCCTCGTTGGGGGTGCCGGGCCTGCTGCAGGCCGTGCGCGCGGGCCACCTGCTGCTGGCCAACGCCCCGGGATCCGCCCCGCTGGAGTCGCCGGCGCTGCTCGGCTTTCTGCCGGCGATCCACGAGCGCTGGTTCGGCGGGCCGCTCACCCTGCCCTCCTTGCCGACCTGGTGGTGCGGCGAGGCAGCCGCGCTGGCGGATGCGCTGCCCCGGCTGGATCGGGCCGTGGCCAAGCCCACCCGCCCCGACCGCGACATCGAGACCCTGCTCGGCCCCAGCCTGTCCCCAAGCGAGCGCGAGGCGCTGGCCGAGCGCATCCGCCAATGGCCCGAGGACTTCACGCTGCAAGCCTATCTGCCGCTGTCGCAGCAACCGGCGTGGCGCCAGGGCCGCATCGTGCCGCGCTCGGCCCTGCTGCGCGTGTTCGCCCTGGCTGACGGTCCGCGCTCGTGGCGGGTGTTGCCCGGCGGCCTGGTCCGGCTGGCTCCAGGCGGGCAGCAGATCGTCTCCATGCAGCGCGGGGGCAGCAGCGCCGATTGCTGGGTCCGCACCCACGGTGACGTCGACCGCACCAGCCTGCTGCGCCAGGCGCCAAGCACGCTGTCCCTGGCGCTGCACCAGCGGCCCGTGACCAGCCGCGCCGCGGAAAATCTGTTTTGGCTGGGCCGCTACAGCGAGCGCGCGGAAAACACCGTCCGGCTGGCCCGCATCGCGCTGCAAGGCCTGCGCGGCGAGGACGCCAGCGACCCCGCCGTCCTGGCCTGGCTGACCGCCTGCGCGCGGCACAGCGGGCTGGTACTGCCCCAGGTGCCGGACGCCACCCAGGCCCCACGGGTGTTTGCGCGCGCCCTGGTGGCGCAGTTGGGCGCCGACAGCGGCGCCACCAGCGTCGGCTTCAACCTGCGGGCGCTGCGTCGCGCCGCCGACCAGGTCCGCGAACGCCTCTCGCAAGAACAGCGCAAACTGATCGATGCGCTGGCCACGGATTTCGACGGCCGCTGCCGGGCGTGGGCGCGGCGGTCCGATGGCGGCGAGGCCGAAGCCTTCGCCGTTTTGGAAGAGACCAGCGAACGCCTGTCCGCCATCACCGGCGCACAGGTCGATCGCATGGTGCGCGACGACGGCTGGCGGCTGCTGAGCATCGGGCGGCTGATCGAGCGCGTCGCCGCGCTGGCGCATGCGCTGGCTGCCGCGCTGCACAGCGGTGCCATCGACAGCGACGCTGGCTACGAGGCCCTGCTCGGGTTGTTCGACAGCACCATCACCTTCCACGCCTTGTACCAGCAGCGCCGCGATCTCGTGGCGCTGCTCGACCTGCTGGTCACCCACCGCGACAACCCGCGCGCACTCGCCTGGGTGCTCTCGACGCTGCGCGCCCGGGTGCGCAAGCTGCCTCAGAGCGAGCGCGCAACGGGGCAAGATCTGGTGACGATGCTGCCGGACCCGGACGACTGGGACCTGGTGACGCTCAGCGGGGCCAAGGGCGGCTACGGCCCCGGGGCGGCAACCACCCATTTGCGCCTGATCGAGCTGCTGCAGACCTGCGAGTCGTCCGTGCTGGGCCTGTCGGAGCGGCTGGGGCACACCTACTTCAGCCACGCGGACGCCACCGCGCAGACCCTGCTGGCCTGACCGCTGCCATGCGCCTGCACATCCGCCACCACACCCAATACCGCTACCACAGCCCAGTGGTGTCGTCCCACCACATCGCCATTCTCCACCCGCGCGACGCGGCCGGCCAGCGGGTCGTCTTCCATCGCCTGACCGTCGATCCCGCGCCCGCTCATCAAACGCAGGAGGTGGACGTCTACGGCAATCGGCGCACGCTGTTTGCCATCGACCGGCCACACACGACCCTCGACGTCGTGGCCGACTCCGTGGTCGACACCCAGGCGCCAGAGCAACCCCAGACCGACGAACCCTGGGAGCAGGTGCGCGAGCGGCTGCGCTACCGGGCGGGTACGCCCTATCGCCCCGAGGCGGAGTTCGTCTACGCCTCCCCGCACATCCCGCGCGAGGCGTTGATCGATACCGACCTGATGGCCTACGCCCGGGCCAGTTTCCCCCCGGGAGGGGGGTGGCTTGCGGGCTGCTGCGATCTGACCGCCCGGCTGCACGCGGATCTGGCCTACGCCCCGGCGAGCACCGAGGTGCACACGCCGCTGCTGACGGCGTTTCGCCAGCGTCGCGGGGTGTGCCAGGACTTCGCCCATGTGTTGATCGGAGCGCTGCGCGCGCTGGGCCTGCCGGCGCGGTATGTCAGCGGCTATCTGCTGACCCAGCCGCCGCCGGGCCAGCCCCGCCTGGTGGGGGCCGATGCCTCCCACGCCTGGGTAGCGGTACCCTGGGGCGAGCGCTGGTTCGACCTCGACCCGACCAACCGGCGCTGGGGCTGGGACCGCCCAGACGAGGGCTATGTCACCGTCGCCACCGGGCGCGATTTTGGCGACGTCTCGCCGCTGCGGGGCGTGATCCAAGGCGGTGGCGCGCACGCGCTGCGCGTCGCCGTCACTGTCGCGCCGCCGCAGGAATGGGCGGCGCTCGGCTGGGCCGCGCCAGGCACCGGCTGACTAGAATGCAAGCCCTTTACGGAGCCCGCACATCATGAGCGTTTACGATCGTTTGCAAGCCCTCGACATCCAACTGCCCGCCGTGGCGACGCCCGCCGCCGCCTACGTGCCGTTCGTGCACACCGGCAAGCTGGTGCTGCTCAGTGGCCACATCGCCAAGCGCGACGGCAAGCCCTGGGTCGGGCAACTGGGCCTGACCATGAACACCGACGAAGGCAAGGCCGCGGCCCGCGCCGTGGCCATCGACCTGCTGGGCACGCTGCACGCCGCTTGCGTGGCCGCCGGCACCGACCTCAATGGCGTCAAGCGCATCGTCAAGGTGCTCAGCCTCGTCAACTCCACCAACACGTTCACCGAGCACCATCTGGTGACGAACGGCTGCTCCGAGCTTTTGGGACAGGTGTTCGGCCCCGAGATCGGCGCGCACGCACGCAGCGCCTTTGGCGTGGCGCAACTGCCCTTCGGGGCGTGCGTCGAAATCGAGCTGATGGCCGAACTGGCCTGACGACTCGCCTCGCCGATCGCCTCAAGCGGGCGGTGGCAGGGCCAGCCCGCTTTCCTCGTAGATGGTGGCAAAGTCCGTGGTCAGCTCCACGCTGATCCACTCCACCGGGTCGCCCGGCGTGAGGGTGATGCGCTGCCAACCGATGTCGCCTTCGCGGCGATAGATTTCGATCAACGCCTCGTCCTGCGCGATCAACACATATTCCTGCAGGCTGGGCAGGGTGCGGTAGGCCAACAGCTTCTCGCGCCGGTCGGTGCCCGCGGTGGATTCGGAGAGCACCTCCACCACCAGGCGCGGCGACTCGACCAGAAAATCCTCGCTGCCAACCTGCTGGTGCTGCGGGTGGCAGGTCACCATCACATCGGGGTAGTAGATGCTCTGCTGCTTGGCCACGCGCAGCTTGGCATCGGCCATGAACGTGCGGCAGGGGCTGCCGCGCAGGTGGTGACGCAACAGCGTGTAGACATTGCCGGCGATGATGTTGTGCCGCAGCGAGGCGCCGGTCATGGCGTAGATCTGCCCGCCCACGTATTCGTGGCGCACGGGGCTGCGGGCTTCGAGGCGGAGGTACTCCGCCTCGTCCAGGGGCCGGTACAGTTCTGCTTTCATGGCGGGCCGTCTCCCCACGCTGAGCGTGTGACGCCCCATTATCGCCAAAGCAGCCGGCTCAAAGCCGCGGCTGCCAAAGGCCCATCACAGCATCCGCCACACCTGCAGGGGCTTGAAGCCGAAGCTGGCATCGCGCCCTTTGCGGCCACGGGCGGCGCGGGCGTTGTTGAGGCTGCGGATTTCCAGCACCTCATCCCGCCATTTGCCGCCCCGCCCCACACCGTCGATGCGCACGCTGCGCAGATAGGCCGCGGCGCCGGCCAGGGTGTCTTTGCCCTCCAGCCCCATGAGCATGAGGCCACGCCCGCCCTTGGGCTGGTGCTTGAGGTCGCTCAGATCGAAGGTGAGGATGCGCCCGCCACTGGAGACACAGCACACCTGGGTGGCCGGGGCCAAGGCGGACTGGGCGTCCCCGCCTTCCGGGGCCGTGGGCGGGGCGAGCACGGTGCCGTCCGGGGCGGCCAGCCGCACGACCATGCCGCCGCTGACCAGCGCGGGGCGGCACACGGTCTCGCCCTCGTTCAGGGTGATGAAGGCCTTGCCGCCTTTCAAGCGGCTCGTCATGTCCTCCACCGTGGCCAGAAAACCATAACCGCCCGAGCCGCTGAGCAGCCACAGGGACGACGCGGGCCCCGCCAGGTAATGCACCGGCTGCGTACCCGGCTCCAGGTCGATCAACGTGGTGATGGGCTGGCCGTCGCCGCGCGCCCCCGGCAGGCTGGCCACCGGCACGCTGTAAACGCGGCCGTTGCTGCCCAGCACGATGACCGTGTCCACGGTGCGGCATTCGAAGGTGCCGTACAGGCCGTCGCCCGCCTTGAAGGCGAAGCCCGCGGCATCATGCCCGTGGCCGGTGCGCGCGCGCACCCAGCCTTTGGCCGACACCACCACCGTCACCGGCTCGTCCACCACCTTGATTTCGGCCACGGCCTTCTTCTCGGCCTGGATGAGCGTGCGGCGCTCGTCGCCAAAGGTCTTGGCATCGGCCTCGATCTCCTTGACCATCAGGCGGCGCAGGCTGGCCGGGTTGGCCAAGATGTCTTCCAGCTTGCCCTGCTCCTCGCGCAACTCTTTGAGCTCCTGCTCGATCTTGATGGCCTCTAGCCGCGCCAACTGGCGCAGGCGGATCTCCAAAATGTCCTCGGCCTGGCGGTCGCTCAAGGCAAAACGCGCGATCAGCGCGGCCTTGGGCTCGTCGCTGGCGCGGATGATGGCAATCACCTCGTCGATGTGGAGCAGCACGATCTGCCGCCCCTCGAGGATGTGGATGCGGTCCAGCACCTTGTCCAGCCGGTGGCGTGAGCGGCGGGTGATGGTCGTCTGGCGGAAGGCGATCCACTCCTCCAGCATCTGCCGCAGGCTCTTGGGCACGGGCTTGCCGTCCAGGCCCACCATGGTCAGGTTGATGGGGGCCGACGTTTCCAGGCTGGTGTGGGCCAGCAGCGCGGTGATGAGTTCCTGCTGCTCGATGCGGCTGCTCTTGGGCTCGAACACCAGGCGCACGGGCGCTTCCTTGCTGGACTCGTCGCGCACCCCGTCGAGCACCGCCAGCAGGCTGGCCTTGAGCTGTGTCTGCTCCTGCGTCAGTGCTTTCTTGCCGGCCTTGACCTTGGGGTTGGTGATGTCCTCGATTTCCTCCAGCACCTTTTGCGCGCTGACGCCGGGCGGCAGCTCCGTCACCACCAGTTGCCACTGGCCGCGGGCCAGGTCTTCGATCTTCCAGCGGGCACGCACCTTCAGGCTGCCGCGGCCGCTGCGGTAGGCGTCGTGGATGTCGGCGGTCGGGCTGATGATCTGGCCGCCACCGGGGTAGTCTGGCCCGGGCAGCAGAGCCAACAGGTCGTCGTCGGGCAGTTGCGGGTTTTTGACCAGCGCCACGCAGGCGTCGGCCACCTCACGCAGGTTGTGGCTGGGAATCTCGGTGGCCATGCCGACCGCGATGCCGCTGGCGCCGTTGAGGAGCACGAACGGCAAGCGGGCCGGCAACTGGCGCGGCTCCTCGGTGGAGCCGTCGTAATTGGGCACCCAGTCCACCGTGCCTTGATCGATCTCGTCCAGCAGCAGGGTGCTGATCTTGGCCAGGCGGGCTTCGGTGTAGCGCATGGCGGCGGCACCGTCGCCGTCGCGGCTGCCGAAGTTGCCCTGCCCGTCGATGAGCGGATAGCGCTGCGCGAAGTCCTGCGCCATGCGCACCAGCGCGTCGTACGCGGCCTGGTCGCCGTGGGGGTGGAAGCGCCCCAGCACATCCCCCACCACGCGGGCGCTCTTGACCGGCTTGGCCGGCGTGTTGGCGTTCGGGCCACTGTAGCCAAGGCCCATGCGCTGCATCGCGTACAGGATGCGGCGCTGCACGGGCTTTTGGCCGTCGCACACGTCGGGCAGCGCACGGCCCTTGACCACGCTGAGCGCGTATTCCAGATAGGCCCGCTGCGCGTAGGCGGCCAGGCTGTCGGGGTCGGCCGCCGGCTCGGCGGGCGACCGGTCGGAAGGGGGCAACACGTCTAGACTCATGGGCGGATTGTCGCTCGCCTCGGGGCCTTTGCCCTCGACCCGCGTTGCGCGGTACGCAGGGGGCGACAATAACGAGCGACGACGTCACTTCCTTTTGCCGACAGGAGACTTTCGACATGTTCAGCCATGTGATGGTGGGCACCAACGACATCGACCGAGCCAAGCGCTTCTACGACGCCGTCCTGGGCGTGCTGGGGGCCCCCGAGGGCGTCCGTAACACCGCGGCCAGCGGTCATGAGCGGGTGTTCTACCGCCATGCGGGCAGCACCTTCGGGGTATCGCAGCCGATCAATGGCGAACCCGCCACCTGCGCCAACGGTGGGACGATCGGCTTCAAATGCGAATCGCCCGAGCAGGTGCAGCGCTTTCACGACGTGGCCGTGGCCCACGGCGGCACCCCCATCGAGGCCCCACCCGGCCCGCGCCACGGACCCAGCGGTACCCTCTACTTGGCGTACGTGCGCGACCCGGACGGCAACAAACTGTGCGCCCTGCACCGGCCCCAGTGAGTCTGCGCCCACCCATGTCCTCGTCCCCGTCTGTTGCCCCGAAGCGCCGGGGGGTGGCGCGACTCTGGCATGCCGCGGGTCACTCCCTCGATGGGCTCAAAGCCGGCTGGCACGAGCCGGCCTTCCGGCAGGAAGTGCTCCTGGCCGTGGGCCTGGTGCCGGCCGCTTTCTGGCTGGGCCGGGACTGGGTTCAGATCGCCCTGCTGGTCGGCTCGGTGATGCTGCTCATGGTGGTGGAGTTGCTCAACACCGCCGTCGAGTCGGTCGTCGATCGCGTGGGCCCGGAATGGCACGCCCTCTCCAAGCGCGCCAAGGACCTGGGCAGCGCCGCCGTGCTGCTGTCCCTGCTGTTTGCCGGCGGAGTCTGGGGCGCGGCGTTGTGGAGCTGGTGGCGCGGCTGACGGCCCTTCAGCCCGCGCGGCGGCACGCCGCCAGCAGATCGCGCTCGGCGTCCACCACCGTGCTGCGCACGCCGAACAGCCCGGCGACAGTGTGGAACACATGGTCGTGCGAGGCGGGCTCCTGCGCGCGCCGCTGCAGGCAGGCCCAATCCAGCCCCAGGCGCTGCTGCATGCCGCCGTTGGCCCACAGCAGCATCGGCACCTCCTTTTGCTCGCGCGGGGCCACGGCGTAGGGCATGCCGTGCAGGTACAGCCCACCTTCGCCCAGGGACTCCCCGTGGTCGGAGACATACAGCAGCGCCGTGGGCCCGCGCCGCCGCACCAGCCAGCCGATCAACTCGGCCAGCACATGGTCGGTGTAGCGCAGCGTGTTGTCGTAGGCGTTGACGATGTGCGCCGGCTCGCACGCCTGCAGCTGCGCCGTCGTGCACTCCGGCTGGAATGGCTTGAACGCCGCCGGCGTGCGCTTGAAATAGGCCGGCCCGTGGCTGCCCATCTGGTGCAGCACCGCGAGCGTGCCGACCCGGCGCGCCGCCTCGGGCAGGGCCTGCAGCGCCCCGGGCAACTCGCGCAGCAGGATTTCGTCATGGCATTCGTCGCCACGGCACAGCCCGGGCTCCTGCAGACGGTCGGTCTGGCGCGACGGCACGCGCGCGCACACGCCCTTGCAGCCGGACTGGTTGTCCAGCCACGTCACTGCCAACCCCGCACGCTGCAGCAGATCGAGCAGGTTTTCCTGCGCGCGCGAGGGGTTCCAGCGCTCCCGACCTTCCGGCGCGAACAGGCACGGCACCGAGGTCTGCGTGTTGGTGCCGCACGAGGTGACGGCGGCAAACGACACGATCGGCTGCCCCTGCTGGATCAGCGCGCGCAGGCGAGGCGTGGTGTCGCGCGCGTAGCCGTTCAAGCCCCAGTTGGCCGCGCGCGCCGTCTCGCCCACCACCAGCACCACCAGCGGCGCCTCGTCCTCGCGAGCCGCTGCGGGCAGCGGCGGCACGTCCAGGCCGATGGGCTGCAGCGGCTCGGACGCGAGCGCCCGCTGGCCCACGCCGTGGCGCAGCGCGGCGTAGACGCTGTTGTAGGGATTGATGAGGTAGCGCAGCGCGCGATCGTTGCGCATCAACGCCGCCAGATCCTGGAAGGTCAGCCACAGCAGGGCGACGGCCAGCGCCAGCGCCAGCGCCCCGACACCGGTACGAACCCCCAGCGCGCGCCGCGCGGGCCAGTGCCGCACGGGCAGGCGCCACCACAACCAACCCGGCAGCGCCACGCCCAGCACCAACCCGACGAGCAGGCCCGGGGTCAGCAGGTCACGCGCCTCGCGCAGGTCGGTCTGGAACACGTTGGCCGCCATCGACGCATCGACGACGATGCCGTAGGCCAGCATGAAGTAGCTCGACCCACCGGCCAGCGCCAGCAGCGCCACCCCCAGCGGCCGGCGCAGCGGTCCGGCCGCCAGCCACGCGAGCACCGCCAGGTTGACCAGCGTCAGCGCCAGCACCCATGCGAGCGCCACGGCCCACCCGCGCCAGCCCAACGGCCCCTGCGCCTGCCACACCGCCGACCACAGTGGCACGTTACCGACCGTGGCCAACCACGCCGCCAGCAGAGTCAGCGCGGCCAGCGGGTGCCAGCCGTCCTGGGCGATCTCGGGGGCGTGGTTATTCGTACCTCGGTTTCTTGGAATCCTCATGGTCGGCATCATGCTTCCGACACCTTAGCCCCACCTTAACCTGATCCGGACGGCGCCCCCCAGACCAGCGCAAAGCCCGTAGCCCACGGCGGTGAGGGATTGGGGAGGAACTCGAAGCGCGCCCCCTCATGCTGGGCGATGCGCTGCACCAGCGTCAGGCCCAGACCCAGGCCACCGCGATCGGCGGGTGCTTGCGCGCGCGCACCGCCCTCGTCCAGCACCTCGAGCACGACAGCACCGTCGGCGCGCGGCCCCACGCGCACGGCCACCCGCGTCTGCGCATGGGTATGGCGCAAGGCATTGTCCACCAAGTTGCGCAGCGCCAGCCGCAACAGCGTCGGCCGCGCGTGGACCACACACGACCGCCCTTGCACTTCGGGCGCGCTGCGCTCGCCACCGGCGGACGCGACGCAGTCGTCCACCACGTCATGCACCAGCGTCAACAGATCCACCGGCTGGGCGGTCTCGCCACCGGGGGCGTCGGCACGGGCCAACGCCAGCAATTGCGTCAGGATCTCGCCGGCGCGCAGCGCCTCGCGCTCCACCGTCTGGAGCGCTGCATCGCCTTCCGGAGTGCCCGTCTGCAGCCGCGCCAACCGCGCTTGCCACACCAGCGCCGTCAGCGGCGAACGCAGCTCGTGCGCCACGTCGGAGGTAAAGCACCGCTCGCGCTGCCACAGCGCGTGCAGCCGCTCGACCAGCGCCCGCAGCGCCCGCTGCAAGCGCTGCAATTCGTCGTAGCGCTGCGCCGGTGGCAAGCCACGCGCGGTATCGGGATCGAAGTGCTGCAGCGCCTCGGCCAGCGCCGACAGGGGCGCCAAGCCGCGCCGGATCGCCCACCCCAACAGCAGCGCGACCAGCGGCAGCAACACCACCGCTGGCCGCACCAGGTGCTCGGCCACGTCGCGCCCCAGCTCCGCATGGCGGCTGACATCCAGCCCGACAGCCACTCGGCGTGCGCCATGCTCGGCGACGAACCAGCGCCACGTGC
This sequence comes from Tepidimonas sp., assembly GCF_046292505.1. Classification (GTDB taxonomy): domain Bacteria; phylum Pseudomonadota; class Gammaproteobacteria; order Burkholderiales; family Burkholderiaceae_C; genus Tepidimonas. The sequence continues at coordinate 194,511 of NZ_JBKBQX010000001.1, forward strand.
GCACCTCGCCCGCCAGCGGCAGCACCAGCGTGTGATAGCCCTCCGGCAACGACGGCGGCAAGCGCGCTGCCCAGGCTTCCGGATCCCAGCGCAGCGCCCCGCTCTCCCAAACCACCACATGCAGCTCGGGGGCATAGCGCGGCTCTGCGCGCACCGGCAGCGCCGCCGCGTCGACCGCAGGGGCCGGGCCTTGCACCGGAGCGGTCAACAGCAAACGCGCGGCGGCCTTCAGTTGCCCATCGCTGATTTCCCGCGCCTCGTGCACTGCGGTTTGGTAGGCACTGGCCACGAGCACCAGCCACACCCCCAGCAGCGTGGCCAAGGTCCATGCCAGCAGCCGCCATGCCAGCCGAGGGGCGCGTTCAGCCGCGGCCATCGGCGCCCTCCGGCCGTGGGGGGATGGTGTAGCCGACCCCGCGCACGGTCTGGATCAGGTCCTCGCCGAGCTTGCGCCGCAGGTGGTGCACATGCACCTCCAGCGCGTTGCTCTCCACCGTGTCGTCGAAACCGTACAACATCTGCTCGAGCTGGGCGCGCGTCAGCACGCGGCCGCGGGCGCGCAGCAACGCCCAAAGCAATGCAAACTCTTTGGCACGCAGCGCCACCGGCTGGCCGTCGCGCCACACCGCGCGCGCGGCCGGGTCGACCTGCAGCGCGCCATGGCGCAGCACCGCCTCGGCCTGACCGGCGCTGCGGCGCAGCGCCACGCGCATGCGTGCCAGCAGCTCCTCCGGTGCAAACGGTTTGACCAGGTAGTCATCAGCCCCGCTGTCCAGCCCCGCCACCCGGTCGGCCAATGCGTCGCGGGCGGTCAGCACCAGCACCGGCGCATGCAGCCCGGCCGCACGCCGCGCGCGCAGCCAATCGATGCCATCACCATCCGGCAGTCCGCGGTCCAGCAGCACCAGGTCGAACGGCTCGACCTGCAGCGCCCGCGTCGCGCAGGCCAACGTCGTGCAAACATCGCACCCATGCCCCTGCGCGCGCAGCAGCGCGGCCACGCCGTTCGCGATGGCGGTGTCGTCTTCGACGATCAGGATGCGCAATCCTTCCATCTCCTGCCCGCGCTGCAATCCGGGCGTTCCATCCGATCCGAGGGTTTCGCGCGGGGTTAAGGCTTCGTTAAGCCCCGCGGGCGTTTAATCCATTCAACCGGCCGGTCGGGCTGGCGCCGTCCTTGGCGACACACCCGGGCCCGCCGACACGGCATTTTCACGCAGCGCCGGCAATCTGTCGGCCTCTCGATTGCATTGATCGCTATGCGCACCCCGCCGACGCCCTCTCATTCCGTCTCGATGCTTCGCAGTATCTGGTTCTGGGGCCTGCCGGCGCTGTGGCTGCTCGTCATCGCGGGTTTGGTGTTCATTTCGCCCATCGATGCGCTGGTCGGCGTGCAGCGGCTGACGCGGACCACCCCCGATCTGCTGTGGTGGTGGTTGACCTGGCTGGGCGACACGCATTTCGCCCTGGCTATGTTTCTGGCGGCTGCGATCGCGACCGGGCACCGCCGAGCGTCACCCGCATTGCTCTGGAGCATCGCGCCCGCCACACTGACCCTGCACGGCATCAAGGCACTGGCGGCGGCTCCCCGACCCGCCGCCGTCTTGCCACCCGACGCATTTCACCTCATCGGTGACGTGCTCAGGCAGGGCAGCTTTCCGTCGGGGCATACGGTCACGGCCTTTACACTCGCTGCCTGCTGGGTGCTGACGACGCCACCCCCGCAGCGTCGCTTGGCTGCCGCGGCGGCGCTGCCGTTGGCATTCGCCATCGGTCTGTCGCGAGTCGCGGTCGGGGCGCATTGGCCTCTGGACGTCGCGGTCGGGGCACTGCTGGGTTGGCTTTGCGCCGCCGCCGCCGTCGTGGCCGCCAGGCGCTGGGGGCCGCGCCCAGGGGATGTGCTGCACCATTGGGAAATCGCCGCAGCTGGCGTGCTCGGTCTCGGACTGTGGGGGCGCGCCTTGCCCGCCAGCGTCGAGCCGCTGGCCCACGCCCTAGGCGGCTTGGTCGTCGGGGTGGCGCTGGTCGCGGCGGCGCTGCAGATCTGGCTGCTCCGCTCCTCGGCGGTGATGCCGCTGTGGCGACGGAGAGAAACGGAGTGATCGCGGCAATGCGCTGGTTGCTTTGGCTGGTGCCCTTGGCGGCATGGCTCACCGGGCTGGGCACCCCGCCGTTGTTCGACGTCGACGAAGGGGCGTTTTCCGAAGCGACGCGGGAGATGCTGCTCAACGGCGATTGGCTGTCGACCTGGCTCAACGGCGTGCCGCGGTACGACAAGCCGATCCTGATTTACTGGCTGCAGGCGCTGTCGGTTGCTGTGCTGGGCTTGCACGAATGGGCTCTGCGCCTGCCGTCTGCCCTGGCGGCGATCGGATGGGGCTGGGCGGTCTGGCGCTTCGTGCGCGAGCGCGCCGACGCGGCGGCGGCAGAGCGCGCCCTGTGGATCGTCGCGACGGCCCTCGGACCCTGGATCATGGCACGGGCCGCCACGGCCGATGCCTTGCTCAACCTGTGGCTGACGCTGGCCTGTCTGGATCTGTGGCGCTATCTGGAGCGACGGCAACGGCGCGATTTGCTGCGGGTGTATCTCTGGGTGGGGCTGGGGCTGCTGACCAAGGGGCCAGTGGCCGTGCTGATCCCGGCTGCGGCGGGCACCTTGTACACCCTACTGACGCGCGACGGGTCCACCTGGCGGCGCGTCGCTTTCGACGTGCAGGGCTGGCTGATCCTTCTGGCCGTGGCAGCCCCGTGGTATGTCGCCATGCTGCTGACCCACGGACAGGCATTCGTGGACGGCTTCATCCTGCGCCACAACGTGCAGCGTTTCACCGGCACGCTGGAGGGACACAGCGGGGGCTGGCTGTACTACCTGATCGCCCTGCCGTTGCTGCTGCTGCCGTGGAGCGCGGCCCTTCCCGCGGTGCTGCGGCAGATCAAACCCGATGTCCAGACGCCGCTGACGCGCTATCTGTGGCTGTGGTGTGGATTCGTGCTGGTGTTCTTCAGCCTGTCCGGAACCAAGCTGCCGCACTATGTGCTGTACGGCTCCACCCCGTTGATGATTCTGCTGGCGCTGCGCCTGCCCGCGCTGCGTGGTGCCTGGTTGATCGTGCCCGTGGCCCTGCTGGCGTTGTGGCCCCACCTGCCCGCCCTGCTGCACGAGGCCGGGCTGCGCACCGACAACCCCTTTTACCGCGCGCAACTCGCTCTGGCCCGGGATCTGGCACCCGCCTTCTATCCGCCCGTGGCCTGGGCGGCTTTGATCGCGGGCATTGCCGTGGCGATCCAACGGCGCTGGCCCGTCTGGCGGCGGCTGCAGGCACTGGCGGCCATGCAGGCCCTGCTGCTCGGCGCCCTCGTGGCGCCGTGGTTTGGCGATGTGCTGCAGGGCGCCGTGCGCCACGCGGGCCGCCTCGCGCACCAGGCCCAGGCGTCGGCGGTGCTGTGGCGCTTCGATGCCCCCAGCTTCAGCGTCTATGCCCAGGCGATCACGCCGAAGCGCCTGCCCGAGCCGGGGGAGTGGGCCCTTACCCGGCTCGACCGCCTGCCGGATGTGCCCCACACCGTACTCTACCAACGCGGCGGCGTAGTGCTGCTGCGGCGCGATCCTTGAAGGCCTGACTCACGGATGGGGCCGGTTACTCAGACGTCCACCTCCACCGCATCACCCCACTGCTCCATCAGCTCGCGGCGGGCGGCGGCCTCGGCCTTGCCCATCAAGCGATTCAGGCGCGCCGCGGTCGCGGCGGCGTCCAGCCCCCCCAAGGTTACGGGCTGCAGGCGGCGCGTGTCGGGGTTGAGCGTCGTGTCCCACAACTGTTCGGCACTCATTTCCCCCAGGCCTTTGAAGCGGCTGATCTGGCATTTCTCGCGCGGCACGCCCTCCTTGGCGCATTTGTCCAGAATCGCCGCCAGTTCCCCCTCGTCGAGCGCATAGTGCTTGCTGGCGGGCTTTTTGCCACGCGCCGGCACATCCACCCGGTACAGCGGGGGCCGCGCGACATAGACGTGCCCCGCCTCGATCAGGCGCGGAAAGTGCCGGAAAAACAGGGTCAACAGCAACACCTGGATGTGCGAGCCGTCCACGTCCGCGTCGCTCAGGATGCAGATCTTGCCGTAGCGCAGGCCGCTCAGATCCTCCGCGTCGTCGGGACCGTGGGGATCGACCCCGATGGCCACCGCGATGTCGTGGATCTCGGCATTCGCAAACAACCGGTCGCGCTCCACCTCCCAGGTGTTGAGCAGCTTGCCGCGCAGCGGCAGCACGGCCTGCGACGCCTTGTCGCGCCCCATCTTGGCGCTGCCCCCGGCGCTGTCGCCTTCCACCAAAAACAGCTCGTTGCGCGACAGGTCGCGGCTTTCGCAGTCGGTCAGCTTGCCAGGCAGCACCGCCACGCCGGAGCCTTTGCGCTTTTCCACCTTCTGCGCGGCCTTCTGGCGGCTTTGCGCGGCGCGAATGACCAGCTCCGCCAACCGCTTGCCGTGCTCGACGTGCTGGTGCAACCACAGCTCCAGCGCGGGGCGCACATAGGCCGCCACCAACCGCAGCGCATCGCGGGAGTTGAGCCGCTCCTTGATCTGGCCCTGAAATTGCGGGTCCAGTACCCGCGCACTCAACACATAGCTGGCGCGGGCGAACACATCCTCGGGCAAGAGCTTCACGCCCTTGGGACACAACGCGTGCAGCTCGATGAAGCCGCGCACAGCCTGGAACAGCCCCTCGCGCAGGCCGCTGTCGTGCGTGCCCCCGGCGGGGGTGGGGATCAGGTTGACATAGCTCTCGCGCACCAGGGGGCCCTCCTCGGTGAAGGCCACCGCCCAGGCCGCGCCTTCGCCCTCGGCAAAGCTCTCGTGCCCTGCCTCGGCATACCCCTCGCCCTCGAACAGCGGGATCAGCGGCTCGGCCGCCAGCGTCTGCTGCAGATAATCGCTCAAGCCCCCCTTGTACTGCCAAGTCTGGGTCTCGCGCGTGCGCTCGTTGACCAGCGTCACGGTGACCCCCGGCATCAGCACCGCCTTGCTGCGCAGCAAATGCGTCAGCTCCCCCAGTGGCAGGGTGACCTGATCGAAGTAGCGCGCATCGGGCCACACGCGCACCGTGGTCCCTTGGCGGCGCTCGCCCGCCTCGAGCGGCCGGCGCACCAGGGGCTCCGCCACGTCACCGCCAGCAAACACCAGGCGCGCCACATGCCCCTCGCGGTGGCTCGTCACCTCCAACCGGCTGGCCAGCGCATTGGTCACGCTCACCCCCACGCCGTGCAACCCACCGGAAAAGCTGTATGCCCCGCCTTGTCCCTTGTCGAACTTGCCACCCGCGTGCAGCCGGGTAAAGACCAGCTCCAAGACCGGCGCGCCCTCCTCGGGGTGCAGGCCGTGAGGGATGCCGCGCCCATCGTCCTCCACGCTGACGGAGCCATCCGCATGCAGCGTCACGCGGATGCGTCGGCCAAAACCCGCCAGCGCCTCGTCGGCGGCGTTGTCGATCACCTCCTGCACGATGTGCAGCGGATTGTCGGTGCGGGTGTACATGCCCGGACGCTGCTTGACGGGCTCCAGCCCTTTGAGCACCCGAATCGAACTCTCGGCGTAGCCGGGCGCAGCGCCCGGCACAGTGGTGGAGGCGGACATGGCGGCGGATTGTACGGACCCGTACGGACCCGCTCGCGCGGGCGACCGCCCATTGCGGTGCGGCCCGATCATGGCCCCGCCGGGGGGGCTTGACAGCCCGGGGCGGTCTGTGTTTTGCACACCCCTCGCCCCCGGGATGCCCCCTTCAGCCGCGCCACCCGCACCGCCTTGGTTGCACCGCAGCGCACTCGGAAATACATGCAAGATATTGTTTTATATAATATTTTTTGCGTGATTAAAAAATGGGCAATCTGTTCAAGCCCTTGTCGGATGAGGCTTTGCCCCGCATGACCACGTCTTACCCACAAAGTTATCCACAACAACTTGGGACAAGGCCCAAGACCCCCGGTGGGTCAAGGACTTGGGCCATCGACCTCAGATGAGGTCTGCGCATGGCCGCGCAAACCGCCCCAACCCATCCGCCCCACCCGGCCATCGATGTCCCCGCGCACGGGGAGCAGGACCATCCGCTACAGTTGGCGGATGACCGCTGCCCGCCGACTCTCCGCCGCCCAGGTCCTGCTGTGCGGCGCCCTCATCGTGACCTTTTCCATGGGCATCCGCCACGGCTTCGGTCTGTGGCTGCAACCCATCACCCAGGCGCAGGGCTGGACGCGCGAAACCTTTGCCTTCGCGATGGCAGTACAGAACCTGGCCTGGGGGGTGTTCGGCATTTTTGCCGGCATGTTGGCGGACCGCTTTGGAGCCTACCGGGTGTTGCTGGGCGGCGCGCTGCTGTATGCCCTGGGCCTTGCGGGCATGGCGCTGGCCACCTCGGCGTTGGTTTTTGCGCTGACCACCGGCGTGTTGATCGGTGCAGCCCAGGCGGGCACGACCTACGCCATCATTTACGGCGTCATCGGGCGCCAAATTCCGGCCGAGCGCCGCTCCTGGGCCATGGGCCTGGCGGCCGCAGCCGGGTCGTTCGGGCAGTTTTTGATGGTGCCAGTGGAAGGCTGGCTGATCGCCGCCTTCGGCTGGCAGGACGCGCTGCTGGTGCTCGCCGGTGCCGTACTCGCGATCGGTCCCTTGGCCTGGGGCTTGCGGGAACCGGACTTTGCCGGTGGCGCACGGGGGGCGGCGCGCGAACAAACGATCGGCCAGGCACTGCGCGAGGCCTTCGGCTACCGCAGCTTCCAGTTGTTGATGGCGGGCTATTTCGTCTGCGGCTTTCAGGTCGTGTTCATCGGCGTGCACATGCCGAGCTATCTGAAGGACCACGGCCTGTCGCCGCAGGTGGCGTCCACGGCACTGGCGCTGATCGGCCTGTTCAATGTGTTTGGCACCTACGCGGCGGGCGTGCTGGGGCAGCGGCTGGCCAAGCGCAAAATCCTCGCCGGTATCTATCTGATGCGCTCGATCGCGATAGCGCTGTTCCTGGCCGCGCCGCTGACGCCATGGAGCGTGTACGCCTTCGCCGCCGCCATGGGGCTGCTGTGGCTGTCCACGGTGCCGCCGACCAATGCCATCGTGGCGCAAATCTTTGGCGTCGCGCACCTGTCGATGCTCGGGGGCTTCGTGTTCTTCAGCCACCAGGTGGGCAGCTTCATGGGGGTGTGGCTGGGCGGCTTGCTCTACGACCGCACGGGCAGCTACGATATCGTGTGGTGGATATCCATTGCGCTGGGCCTCTTTGCCGCCGTCGTCAACTGGCCCATCCAGGAGGCACCAATCCGCCGAGGGCCAGTGCGCATGACTGGGCCGGCCGCCCCGTGACGGCTCGCAGCCCCTGCGCATTCAAGGCCTTCGCTCGACCGTTTTCAGTCCAAGAATCCGCCCCTGCGATGCCCCTCGCCGCCCCGTCGCCCCAATCGCGCCCGGTCTTGCGTCCGGTCCTGCGCCTGGCCGGCTGGAGTGTGGGGCTGGGGGCGTGTGCCGAGGTGTTCGCCTGGTACCTGGAGCCGACCTTTCTGCTCACGCTGGCGGATCGGCTCTGGAGTTGCTTTTGACCATGCCGCACGCGGACTTGCCCCCCTCGCCTTGGATCACCCGCTTCGAGGCGCTGTTGCCATCCCGCGCGCCGGACGGGGGCCTGCGGCGGGCGCTGGACCTGGCCTGCGGCCACGGGCGCCATGTGCGCTGGCTGGTCGCGCGGGGCTGGCACGTCACCGCGGTCGACCGCGACACGGCAGCATTGACCACACTCGCCGACCTGGGCGCGGCAGTGCGCCCGCTCCCCGCCGATCTGGAAAACGCCCCCTGGCCCCTGGCCGACGAGCGCTTCGACGCAGTGGTCGTCACCCACTACCTTTGGCGCCCCTTGCTGCCGCGCATCGTGCAGGCAGTCGCACCCGGCGGCGTGCTGCTCTACGAAACCTTCGCCCAGGGCAACGAAACCGTCGGCAAGCCGTCGCGCCCCGACTTTCTGCTGGCCCCGGGCGAACTGTTGCGGGCCTGCGCCGAACTGCGCGTGATCGCCTACGAGGATGGCTTTTTGAGCCGGCCGGACCGGTTCGTGCAGCGCATCGCCGCCGTGCGCGAGGCCACGACCACAAACGGCGCACCGCCACGCTACCCGCTCTGACCCGGTGAGCACCACCCGAGCCGCTGGTTAGAATGTCCGCTGGACCCAACATTGGATTTGCGCACACGCCATGAAGCCCATCACCGGCAGCATCGTCGCCCTCGTCACCCCCATGCACGAGGACGGCCGTGTCGATTACGACACCCTGCGCAAGCTCATCGACTGGCACATCGACCAGGGCACCGACTGCATCGGCGTGGTCGGCACCACTGGCGAGTCCCCCACGGTCAGCGTCGAAGAGCACTGCGAAATCATCCGCGTCGCCGTGGAGCAGGCCGCCGGGCGGCGGCCCATCATGGCCGGCTGCGGCGCCAATTCCACGCGCGAGGCGATCGCGCTGGCCGAGTTCGCCCGCCGGGTGGGCGCCGACTGCCAACTGCAAGTCGTGCCCTACTACAACAAGCCCACGCAGGAGGGCCTGTTCCAGCACTTCAAGGCAATTGCCGAAGCCACGGGCGATCTGCCCATCATCCTGTACAACGTGCCGGGCCGCACGGTGGCCGACCTGCAGCCCGAGACGGTGCTGCGCCTGGCCGAGGTGCCGGGCATCGTCGGTATCAAGGAGGCCACGGGCAACATCGAACGCGCCCAGTGGCTGATCCGCGCCAAGCCCGCCGACTTCGCCCTCTACTCGGGCGACGACGGCACGGCCGTGGCGCTGATGCTGTGCGGCGGCCAGGGCAATGTCAGCGTCACCGCCAACGTCGCCCCGCGCCTCATGCACGAGCTGTGCGCCGCCGCGATCGCGGGCGACGCCCGCACCGCCATGCGCATCCAGATGCAGCTCCTGCCGCTGCACAAGCAGCTCTTCGTCGAGGCCAACCCCATTCCCGTCAAGTGGGCCATGGCGCGCATGGGACTGTGCGGCCCGGCGCTGCGCCTGCCGATGACGCCGCTGTCGGCCCAGCACCAGCCTGCAGTCGAGGCGGCTTTGCGCGCCGCCGGTCTGATCTGACGAACACGCCCCACCGCACGCCAAGGGAATTGACATGCCCGCAACCCACCGCCCCCGCCCCTCCACTGCGTGGCGGCTCGCGCCCCTGGCCCTGGCGGCGCTGCTCGCCAGCGGCTGCTCGGTGCTGGAAGAAGACCGCATCGACTACAAGAGCGCCAAACAGATCAACCGCCTGGAAGTCCCGCCAGATTTGACGCAACTGGCGCGCGATTCGCGCTATGCGCTGCCTGGGGCGTCGGTCACCGCATCGGGCTATCAGGCCACGGCCGCCGCCCGCCCCACTGGCACCGCCGCCCCTGCGCAAATCGGTGATGTGCGCATCGAACGAGCGGGTAACCAGCGCTGGCTGGTCGTGGACCGCGCGCCCGATGAGCTGTGGCCCGCGCTGCGCGACTTCTGGCAGGAAAACGGCTTTCTGCTCACGCTGGACCAACCGCAACTGGGCCTGATGGAGACGGACTGGGCCGAAAACCGCGCCAAGATCCCACAGGACATCATCCGCTCCACGATCGGCAAGCTGTTCGACAACCTCTACTCGACCGGGGAGCGCGACAAATTCCGCACCCGCGTGGAGCGCAACGCTGCGGGCGGCAGCGAAATCTTCATCAGCCACCGTGGCATGGTGGAGGTCTACACCACCGAGCGCAAAGACAACACGGTCTGGCAGACCCGGCCTGCCGACCCCGAGCTGGAGGCCGAGTTTCTGCGCCGCCTGATGGTCAAGCTGGGCGTGAGCCAGGAGCAGTCCAAGGTCGCCATCGCTGCGGGCGCTCGGCCGGCGATCGCGCGCATCGAAACGGTCGATGGCCAGCCGACGGTCGTCATCGACGAAAACTTCGACCGTGCCTGGCGCCGCGTGGGGCTGGCGCTGGACCGCAGCGGCTTTACGGTGGAAGACCGCAACCGCGCCGAGGGGACGTACTTCGTGCGCTATGTGCCGCCGGACGAGAATCCGCAGGCGCAAGAGCGCGGCTTCCTGGGCCGCATCACGGGCTGGTTTGGCAGTTCCAACACCGCGCAAAGCGCGCCGACGCGCTACCGCATCCGCGTCACCGCCAGCGGCGAACGCGCGACAGTGGTCGTGCTGGACGGCAACGGCCAACCGGACCGCTCCGCCACCGCGCAGCGCATCGCACAGCTCATCGCCAACGACATGAAATAAATCGGGCGGCGCAAGCGCCGCCCGGGTGCGGGTTCTGGCCCGTCAGACTGCCGCCGGCTCCGCCTGCGGCGCTGGGGTGCGGATCAGGTAATCGAAGGCCGACAGCGCCGCCTTGGCCCCTTCGCCCGCCGCAATGACGATCTGCTTGTATGGCACCGTCGTGCAGTCGCCCGCGGCAAACACGCCGGGCACATTGGTGTGGCCCTTGGCGTCGACCACGATTTCGCCAAAGCGGTTGCGCTCGACCACGCCGTCCAGCCACTCGGTGTTGGGCACCAACCCGATCTGCACGAACACGCCCTCCAGCGCCAGAGTCTGCTCCACCCCGCTGGCACGGTCGCGCCAACGCAGGCCGGTCACCTTCTGGCCGTCGCCTTCCACCGCCAAAGTCTGGGCCTGGGTCAGCACGGTCACATTGGGCAGGCTCTTGAGCTTGCTGACCAGCACCGCGTCGGCCTTGAGCTGATCGGCAAACTCCAACAGCGTCACATGCGCAACGATACCGGCCAAATCGATGGCCGCTTCGACGCCGGAGTTGCCACCGCCAATCACCGCCACCCGCTTGCCTTTGAACAGGGGGCCGTCGCAGTGCGGGCAGTAGGCCACGCCGCGATTTTTGTACTCGGCCTCGCCGGGCACGTTCAGGTTGCGCCAGCGCGCACCCGTGGCCAGAATCACGCTGCGGGCGCGCAGTTCGGCCCCATTGGCCAGTTGCACCCCCACGTAACCGCCCACCGCATCGGCGGGCAGCAGCGCCGCGACCGGCTGACCATTCATCAGGTCCACCTCGTAGTGGCGCACCTGCGCTTCCAGCGCGGCGGCAAACTTGGGCCCGTCGGTTTCCAAGACCGAGATGTAGTTCTCGATCGCCAGCGTGTCGTTCACCTGCCCGCCGAAGCGCTCGGCCACGATGCCCGTGCGAATGCCCTTGCGCGCGGCGTAGACCGCGGCGGCGGCACCGGCCGGGCCACCGCCGACGACCAGCACGTCGAACGGATCTTTGGCCGACAACTGGGCCGCGGCGCGCGCCGCCGAGCCCGTGTCGAGCTTGGCGACGATCTCCTCCAGCGACGTGCGGCCGGAGACGAACACCTCGCCGTTGAGCAAGACCAGCGGCACGGCCATCACGTTGCGCTGCTCGACTTCGGCCTGGAACAGAGCGCCGTCGATGACCGTCGTGTGCACGCGGGGATTGAGAATGGCCATCAGGCTGAGTGCCTGCACCACATCCGGGCAGTTGTGGCACGACAGCGACATATAGACCTCGAAGCGGTACTCCCCGTCGAGGGCCCGCACTTGGTCCAGCACCTCGGGCGCCACCTTGGGCGGATGCCCGCCGGTCCACAGCAACGCCAGCACCAGCGAGGTGAATTCATGTCCCAGCGGGATGGCGGCAAAGGTCAGGTCCTGCGCTCCGTCTGGCCGGCGGATGGCGAAGGACGGACGGCGCGCATCGGCGCCATCGGTGCGCACCGTGATCTTGCCGTCGGACAGCTTGGCGATGGTGCGCAGCAGTTGCTCCAGCTCGCGGGCGCTGGCCGAGTCATCGAGCGAGGCCACGAGCTCGAACGGCTGGCTGACGCGCGTCAGGTAGGCCTGAAGTTGGGATTGCAGTTGATCGTCGAGCATGGGGTTCTCCGGGAATGGGGGGGATGACTGGGGCAGCGTCCGACCTCCGGCCTGGGCCGATGGACACCGGGCCGGAGGGGGTCCGGCTCGGTGGCCGGACCGCGGGACGGTTCAGACCGTCCGGATCAGATCTTGCCGACCAGGTCCAGCGACGGGGCGATGGTCTTGGCGCCCTCGTTCCACTTGGCCGGGCAGACTTCGCCCGGGTGCTCGGCCACGTACTTGGCGGCCTTGAGCTTGCGCAGGGTTTCCTTGACGTCGCGCGCGATGGCGTTGTCGTGGATCTCGGCAGTCTTGATCACCCCCTCCGGGTTGATCACGAAAGTGCCACGCAGGGCCAGGCCTTCTTCCTCGATGTGCACGCCGAAGGCGCGGGTCAGTTGGTGCGTGGGGTCACCCACCAGCGGGAACTTGGCCTTGCCCACGGCGGGGCTGGTCTCGTGCCACACCTTGTGCGAGAAGTGGGTGTCGGTGGTCACGATGTAGACCTCGGCGCCGAGCTTCTGGAACTCGGCGTAGTTGTCGGCCGCGTCCTCGACCTCGGTCGGGCAGTTGAAGGTGAAGGCCGCCGGCATGAAGATCAGGACCGACCACTTGCCCTTGAGGGACTGCTCGGTGACTTCGACGAACTTGCCGTTGTGGAAGGCCTGGGCCTTGAAGGCGGGGACTTGGGTGTTGATCAGCGACATGCTGCTTTCCTTTCGTGGTTGAAAAACGGGTTCGACCGGAGCCGGCGGGGACCGCCTGCGCGGGTGGCTTGACTCCGTGAAAACGAGCATATCATAGTTCATGACAATCGTTTTACATGATTGATAGTTTTTATTCAGCGGATAGTTGCTTTTGTTTTTGTTGTTACGAATCGTTCTCATTTGTATATAATGGACAGCGTCGCTTGCGGCACCTTTCCCACCGCCATCCCTTCCACGCTTGCCCATCGCGCACTCCGCCCTTTGACCACCATGCCACGCTCCCGCCCCACTCACCCCTCGCCCACTCCCCACCGCGCCACCCCGCCCACTCCCGCGCGAAGCACGGCCGCGCTTCCGCTGGGGGCGCTGCTGCTCGCCAGCGGTCTGCAGGCCGCCGCCCAAACCGCCACGCCCGCTGCCGACGCCGTGGCCGGCAGTCTGGATACCGTCACCGTGCGCGATGCAGGCGACCCGACCGAAATCCGCGCCAAAAGCACCCTGCGCGCCACCGCCACCCGATTGGGCAAGGGCCAGCAGGCCCTGCGCGACATTCCCCAGCATGTGACCGTGATGACCGAACAACTGCTGGACGACCGCAACCTCGACGACTTTCGCGAGGTACTCAAGGCAACCGCCGGCGTGACCTTCCTGGCCGGCGAAACCGGCGAGGAGGATGTGCGCCTGCGCGGCTTCTCGCTCGGACAAGCGGGCGACATCTACCGCGACGGCCTGCGCGAGGGCCAGCTCATCACCCGCGACACCTTCGCCACCGAACGGGTCGAGGTGCTCAAAGGGTCGGCGTCGATGTTGTTCGGCAAGGGCTCGACCGGCGGCGTCGTCAACCAGGTCACCAAGCAGCCATTTCTGATGGACCGGTACGAGGCGGAACTCACGCTCGGCAGCGGCGGCCACCGCCGCGCGCAGGCCGATCTGAACCGAACCCTCGGCCCCGACAGCGCGGTGCGCCTGAATGTCATGGCTCAGAACAGCGACAACTGGGGGGCGAAGGACGACCGCCGCGGCCTTGCCGCCAGTTGGCGCACCGGCATCGGCGGACGCGACGAGTTCCAGATCGACCTCTACCACCTGCAGACCGAGGGTCGCCCGAACTACAACCACCCCTGGTTGCTGACGGGCAGCGCCACCGACCCCACCCGAACCATCGCGCCGGTGTTGCCGGCCAAGAATTACTATGGATTGGCCAGTGACTACCAGAACACCGAGCAAACGGCGCTCACGCTGACCCACACCCACCGCTTCGGCCCGCAGGAGGAGCTGCGCACCACCGTGCGCCATGGCCGCTACGAGCGCGACCTGTGGGTGAGCGCCATCGTCTTCGCCCCCGCTGCGCAGCAACCGGGGGGACAGGCGGTTTCGCTCGCCAACCCGCCCACCGATGCCACGCGGCTCAACCGCAATCCCAAGGGGCGCTATGGCCAAAGCGACATCACCCAGATCCAAAGCGACTACAGCCATCGCTTCCACACCGGGGGGCTCGCCCATCACCTGACGGCCGGTGTGGATCTGACCGTCGAGGACGCGCGACGCAACAACAGCTTCGGCGGCGCTGCCTCCGGTCTGGGCACCACGGTGGGCACGCCCAACGATGGCGCCTGGCGGGCCGACACCCGGGGTGCGCCCCCGCTCAACACCTTCGACGCCGACAGCCTGGGGCTGTATGTCCAGGATGTGGTGACCCTGACGCCGCACTGGAAGCTCGTGGGCGGGCTGCGCTTCGACCGCTTCCGCGCGACCTACCGCGACACCGCGGGCAACACCGGATCGGTCACCGAAAATCTGTGGAGCCCGCGCATCGGCGCGCTGTACCAGCCGAGCGAGACCGCGTCGTACTACGTGTCGCTGGGACAGTCATACAACACCTCGGGGGACACCTACCAGTTCGCCCTGGGCACCTTCGCCCCTGGTGGCACCAACGCCAAGCTGGCCAACACCCCGCCCGAAAAGAGCCGCAACGCCGAAATCGGCGCCAAATGGGAGCTCTTCCAGCAACGCGCCAGCCTGGGCGTTGCGCTGTTCCGCGCCGAAAAATTCAACGAGCGCAACACCGACCCCGACAGCGCCGCCCAGCAAATGCTGCTGTCGGGCAAGCGCCACGCCACCGGGGTGGAAATCAGCGCGGCGGGGCGCCTGACCCCGAAGTGGGAGGTGTTCTACAACCACACCTGGATTCCGAGCGCGCGCATCGACCGCAGCAACCAGGCCCTGTCCGCCACCGGTGCAGGCGCCCAGGTCGAGGGCGACCGCCCCGCCCTCACCCCCCGGCACAGTCTGAGCGCCTGGACCACCTACCGCATCGCCCCCCAATGGCGCGTCGGCATCGGGTGGACGCACCGGGGCGCCCAAAACCCCGAGGGCCAACGCACCTACGTGGCGCCGTCCTTCACGGTCTGGGACGGTATGGTGGAGTACACGGTCGACGAACGGACCACGGTCAAGCTCAACGTCACCAACCTGACCGACAAGCGGTATGCCGATGCGCTCTATCGCGGGTTCTACACCCCCGGGGCACCGCGCAAGGTCATGTTGAGCGTCAAAACCGTGTTCTGAGTCCGCTGGTGCCATCCCATGCTGTTGCACCTCAAAGGCGTTCTGACGCCCGAGGAACTGGCCACCGCGCGCGGGCTGCTGAGCGACGAATCCCTCTGGCTGGACGGCCGCACCAGCGCAGGCGCCCAGGCCTCGGCCGTCAAGCGCAACGAACAACTGGCGCAGGACAGCGAGGCCGCCCGCCGTCTGCAAGCCTTGGTACGGGCGGCGGTCGCTCGCGATCCGCTGTTCTTCTCGGCGGCGCTGCCGCGGCGCCTGTACAACCCGCTGTTCAACCGCTACCGCCCCGAGGCCCCCGCCTACGGCCCCCATGTGGACGGCGCGGTACTGCACTCGCATGCCGACGACACCTGGGTGCGGACCGACCTGTCGTGCACGTTGTTCCTCAGCGATCCGCAGGACTACGACGGAGGAGAGCTGACCATCCACGACACCTACGGGACGCAACGCATCAAGCTCCCGGCGGGCGACGCCGTGCTCTACCCCGGCACCAGCGTGCACGAGGTGACGCCGGTGACGCGCGGCGCACGCCTGGCCAGTTTTTTCTGGATCGAGAGCATGGTGCGCAGCGACGAACAACGCCGTTTGCTCTTCGAGCTGGACATGAACCTGCTGCGGCTGCGCCAGCAGTTGGGCGAAACGCGCGAGACCCTGGCGCTCAGCGGGGTCTATCACAACCTGCTGCGACTCTGGGCCACGCCATGACCGCCCGTGCCTACGACACCACACCCGCCGCGCCGCTGGCAGCGTCCGCCATCCGCGCCTACTTCGAGGGCGGGGCGGGCGACGAGGTGACGCTGCACGCCAACGTCGCGGCCTGGCGCGCCATCGGCCTGCGTCCGCGGGTGCTCGCCACCCCGCGGCAGGTGGACACCCAGATCACGCTGCTGGGGCGCCGTTGGCCGACACCCTGGCTGGCCGCGCCCATGGCCCACCTGGCGCTGGCCCACCCGGATGCCGAACGGGGCCTCGCCCTCGCCTGCGCCGCCCAAGGCGCAGGGCTGGTGCTGTCCACCCAGTCGACCACGGCGCTGGAGTCGGTGGCGCGGGCGGTGCTGCCCGAGCCACAGCGCGGGCCCCTATGGTTCCAGCTCTATCCATACGGCGAACGCGACGACTGGCTGCGCCTCGTGCAACGGGCCCATGGCGCGGGCTACGAGGCGATCGTGCTCACCGTGGACGCCCCAGTGCAATGGGCGGGGGAGCGCGAGCGCGCCAGCGGCTTTGCGCTGCCCGCCGACTGGCCGCAACCCAACCTGCCTGCCCTTCCCGAAACCGGCACGCTGGAAGCCCTGTTGGCGCGAGCCCCCGACTGGGACGACGTCGCGTGGCTGCGGTCGCACAGCCCGCTGCCGCTGCTGCTCAAGGGCATCACCCACCCGGCCGACGCGCAGCGCGCGGCGGCTCTGTGCGACGGGCTCATCGTGTCCAACCACGGCGGGCGCGTGCTCGACGGCCTGCCCCCGACCGCCGCGCTGCTGCCAGCCGTGGTGGACGCCGTCCGGGGGTGCTGCCCCGTGCTGGTCGATGGCGGCCTGCGCCAGGCGACGGATGGGCTGAAGGCGCTGGCCCTGGGCGCGGACGCGGTACTGGTCGGTCGGCCGCTGGTGGCCGCCCTGGCCCGAGGTGGTTCCCCTGGCGTGGCCGCCTTGTGGCGGCGCTGGCACGACGAGCTGCGCGGCGCCATGGCGCTGTGCGGGGCCGCGACCCTCGACGCGCTGACGCCGGCCCTGCTGTGCCATGGGGCTTTCCACCCACCGGAGTGTCTATGATCCCGATTGCGGTCCTCTTGGCCAGCCTCGTCCTCGTGCTGCTGGCGACGACCTGGATTCTGAAGGCATGATGCGCGCCGCATTCGTCCCCCCGGCCCCTGCGCCGGCTCCGCCACCGCCGGGCCGCGCCACGACCCACCGTACCCGGCTGCCCGGCACGGTGGCGGGGGTGCTGGCTGCGCATGCTGCGGCCTTGTGGGCCGTGCACGGTGCCTGGAGCGCGCGCTCCCCGTCCCCGCCCGCGCCCACCGTGGTGCAGGCCACTCTGCTGCCCGCGTCTTCTGCCGCGGCCCCCGCGCCGCCCGCCGCCTCGGTCGAGGCCCCGTCCCCGCCACAGGGGCAGCGGCCCCGCCCTCTGGCCGTCGCCAAGCGCCCACCCAGCGCGCCGGCCCCTGCGCCCAGCGCAATGCCCGCCCCGAACGCGCCGCCGCCATCCGTTGTGCCGGCAGCATCCCCGCCCGGGCCGGCCGATCCGGCGCCCGCTGCGGCCGCCGCCCTTTCCAGCGTGGCACCGTTGCCGTCCGCCGGCTCCGCGTCCACCGCGCCGGCAACCGACGGGTCAACGGCCACTGCGGCCGCGGCCCCCGCCCGGATCGATCTGCCCTCGGCCAGCGCGGCCTACCTGAGCAATCCACCGCCACCCTATCCACCACTGAGCCGGCGCTTGGGCGAACAAGGCAAGGTGGTCGTGCGTGTGCGCATCGAGGCCGACGGCACGGCCTCGGCCGCCGAAGTCCGCACCTCCAGCGGCTTCGAGCGGCTGGACCAGGCCGCGCTGCAAACCGTCCTGCGCTGGAAGTATGTCCCCGGCAAACGCAACGGCGTGCCGGAAGCCATGTGGTATCTGATCCCGATTCAATTCGTCCTGGAGTGACCCCCGATGGAAACCAACCCCACCCCCCCCGCCTTTGGCCTGGCCCACCTGTGGGCCCAGGGCGATGGCGTCATCCGCACCATTGCGGTGCTGCTGTTGCTGATGTCCGTGGCCTCCTGGGTCGTCATCGTGCTCAAGGCGCTGGACCTGCGCCGTCACCGCACGCAGGCCCGGCAGGTCGAGGCCTTCTGGCACAGCCGCGACTTCGCCGACGGCCTGGCCCGGCTGGGCGATGGTGGCGACAACCCGTTTTATCTGCTGGCCACGCAAGGCCGTGAGGCGGCGGCGCACATCCGCGGGCTGGACGGGGAGCGCGCCCCGCAACTGCACGACGGCTTCGACGTCAGCGAGTGGGTCACGCGCGCCCTGCGCCACGCCATCGACGACTTCGTCGCCCGGCTGCAGGCGGGCCTGTGGATTCTGGCGTCGGTGGGCTCGACCGCCCCGTTCGTGGGGCTGTTCGGGACCGTCTGGGGCATCTACCACGCGCTGATCGGCATCGGCACCAGCGGCTCGGCGGCCCTGGACCAGGTGGCTGGCCCCATCGGCGAGGCGCTGATCATGACCGCACTGGGCTTGGCCGTGGCCATCCCCGCCGTCCTCGGCTACAACGCGCTCGTGCGCGGCCACAAGGCCTTGGTGCACCGGGTCAACCGCTTTGCGCACGAACTGCACGCCTACTTCGTGACCGGGGCACGGGTCGGGGGTGCGGCCAACGATGGCAAGGTACGCCCCCTGCGCAGCGACGGCCGCTGACCGCCCGCACGACGGAGACCGACCATGGCGTTTTCTCTCAACGACCCGGACGACGGCGAATTGCTCAGCGAAATCAACATGATTCCGCTGATCGACGTAATGCTGGTGCTGCTGATCGTGTTTCTGATCACCATCCCGGTGATGAAACATGCGGTGCCGGTGGACCTGCCGAAAGCGGCGGCGCAAAAGCAGGCACCGGCCCCCGAGGCCGTCCGGCTGACCATCGACGCCGACGGCCGCTACCTGTGGAACGACACGCCGGTGAGCGATGCGGAACTGGCGACGCGCCTGGCCGAAGCCGCCGCCCAGGACCCGCAGCCCCCGCTGCACTTGCACGGGGACCGCGCGGTGCGCTACGAGCGGGTGGCGCAGGCGTTGGCCGCAGCCCAGCGCGCCGGGCTGCACGGCATTGGCTTCGTCACCGAGCAGCCGTGAACGCGGCGCCCGCCGCGCGCTTCACGGCGCGGGGTCACAGCCCGAGCGCGGCGATCCCGGCGCGGGCGATCTGGGCGTCCTCGCTCGACTTGACCCCGCTGACGCCAACGGCGCCGATCACCTCGCCCTCGTGGATGATCGGCACGCCGCCTTCCAGCAGGCCTTCCAGTGTGGGCGCAGACAAAAAGGACGTGCGCCCCTGGTTGATGACGTCCTCGTAGACCTTGCTCTCGCGACGCCCCAGGGCCGCCGTGCGGGCCTTGGCCGGTGCGATGTGAGCCGAAACGGGGGCGGCGCCATCCAGACGCTGCAGCCACAGCAAATGGCCGCCCTCGTCCACGATGGCGATGGTGACCGCCCAGTGGTTTTTCAGGGCCTCCGCTTCGGCGGCGGCGGCGATGGCCTTGACGTCGGCGAGTTCGAGCACGGCGCGGGATTTCATGAACTTCTCTTCCGCAAAAGATTCAAACGGCAAGCAAGCTTAGCGCATTGCCCCTTGTCCCTCTCACCATAGGAGTGATCGATCCATGAGTCTGACCACCGTCTCCACGCGCCCGGGCACCGCCGTCGCCGGCGGCGAACGCCAGCGCGTGCTGCGCAACACCTACTGGCTGCTGGCGCTGAGCCTGGTGCCCACGGTGCTGGGCGCCTGGATCGGGGTGAGCACCGGCATCACAGCAGCCCTGTCCGGCGGCGTCGGTGTGCTGGTGTTCCTGGCGGGTGCCTTCGGCTTCATGTTCGCCATCGAGCGCACCAAGCATTCGGCCACGGGCGTGGCCGTGCTGCTGGCCTTCACCTTCTTCATGGGGTTGATGCTGTCGCGCCTGCTGGCCGCGGTGCTGGGCCTGAGCAACGGGGCGCAGCTCATCATGACGGCCTTCGGCGGCACGGCCGGGGTGTTTTTCGTGATGGCCAACTTGGCATCGATCGTCAAGCGCGACCTCGACGGCCTGGCCAAATGGCTGTTCTTCGGCGCCATCGTGCTGCTGATCGGCGGACTGGTCAACGTCTTCGTCGGCAGCACCGCGTTCATGGCGGCCCTGTCGGTCATGGCCATCGGCATCTTCAGCGCCTTTTTGCTGGTGGACCTCAAGCGCATCATCGACGGCGGCGAGACCAACTACATCACCGCCACGCTCGCGCTGTACCTGAGCCTGTTCAACATCTTCCAAAGCCTGCTCGCTCTGCTGGGCATCTTTGGCGGCGAACGGGACTGATCGCAGCCAGCCTGGGACCGGGCTACCTCCGCCGCGCCAAGCGGGTCAAAAGCGACGGCTTTGGCCCGCTTTTTGACGCATGGATGGGGGTAGCCAGCCTCTCCCCGGTGGCCGACAATCCCCACCATGCGCTTGCTCACCGTCGTGCCCACGCCGTCCCCAGCGCCACCCGCCGCGTCCCGGCGGGTTCGGGCCATGGCGGCCTTGCTCGCCTGCTCGGCGCTGCTGGGGGGGTGTGACATGCTGGGCATCGATACCCCCGCCAAGCAGGCGGCGCGCCGCGAGGCCGACGGGCGCGCGATCGGCGCGGGCTGCCGCCACACCCAGCGCAGCCTGGAAGACTGTTACGCCGCCAACCCGCGGGCGGCCAAAGCGGCGATCTTTGCCGGTTGGCGCGAAATGGATGAATACATGCGGGAAAACGACATCCCCGCGATGCCACCGGCACCGGCGCCACCCGTCCAGCCGGCCGAATCCACCGGCCCGAGCGAGGAGGTCGTCAGCCCCTCCCCAGCCAAACCGTCGGCGCCACCCGCGACCCCGCCCACCGGCAGCATCGTTCCGCGCATTGCACCACCCGCTCCGGCCAC
Organism: Tepidimonas sp.; assembly: GCF_046292505.1. Classification (GTDB taxonomy): domain Bacteria; phylum Pseudomonadota; class Gammaproteobacteria; order Burkholderiales; family Burkholderiaceae_C; genus Tepidimonas. Next base: position 215,310 of record NZ_JBKBQX010000001.1, read on the forward strand.
CGCGCGGCCCTCCGCCCCTGCCGCCCCCACCGCCAATCGCTGACCGCGCGCGTGGCCCGCGCATGGCCGCAGCGGTCCATCCTCAGCGATCGTCCGGCCGGTCGAACACCGCGATGCTTTCGACGTGCGCCGTGTGGGGGAACATATTGACCACGCCCGCCGCCGTACAACGATAACCTGCCTGATGCACGAGCAAGCCCGCATCGCGGGCCAGGGTGGCGGGATTGCAACTGACGTACACGATGCGTCGCGGGGGACGCCATGGCTCGCCGGTCCGGGTGGGAACCGCTTGCGAACCGGCCAGGGCGGCCTGGTGCAGATCGGCCAGCGCCTTGGCCAGCGCAAACGCGCCTTCGCGCGGCGGGTCCACCAGCCAGCGATCGGCCACGCCGTCGGCCACCAGTTGCGCCGGCGTCATCTCGAACAGATTGCGCGCGACGAACGTGGTTGGCGCCAATCCCCCGCGCCGGGCCTGGTTGCGCTGCCAGTTTTCGCGCGAACGCGCCACCAGGGCCTCGCTGCCCTCGATGCCCAGCACCTCGCCCGCCTGGGTCGCCAACGGCAGCGTGAAATTGCCCAGCCCGCAGAACCAGTCGATGACGCGCTCGTCGCGGCCCGCCTGCAACAGCCGCAGCGCGCGCGCGACCAGCACGCGGTTGATGTGCGGATTGACCTGGGTGAAATCGGTGGGCCGAAACGGCATGACCAGACCAAACTCCGGCAGGCCATACGACAGTTCGGGCGTGCCATCGTCCGGGTCCAGCCGGTGCACGCTGTCCGGCCCTTTGGGCTGCAGCCACCATTGCACGGCGGCATCGGCGTGCGCCCGGGCAAAGTCGCGCAGGCGCTGCCGGTCCGCGTCGGACAAGGGCTCCAGGTGCCGCAACACCAGGGCCGTCACGCCGTCCCCGCAGGCCAGCTCGATTTGGGGGCAGGTCTCTCGTGCGTCCATGCCCATGAGCAGGCCGCGCAGCGGCCGCAGCAGGGCGCTCACATGCGACGGCAGCACGGCGCACATGTCCATATCCGCCACATAGCGGCTCTTGCGCTCGTGAAAACCGATCAGCACGTCGCCCTTTTTGGCGACATAACGCACCGACAAGCGCGCGCGCCAACGGTACCCCCAGGCGGGCCCGGCAATCGGGCGCAGCACCTGCTGCGGCCGCACCTTGCCCAGCCGCCACAGATTGTCTTCCAGCACGCGCTGCTTGATGGCCACCTGCGCCAGCGGCTCCAGATGCTGCATCTTGCAACCGCCGCAGGCCCCCGCGTGCATGCCGAAATGCGCGCACCGCGGCGCGACGCGCAGGGGCGAGGCGCGGTGCAGCGTGCGCAGCTCGGCCGCCTCCCACTGGTTTTTGCGGCGGGTGACCTGCACCTCCACCCATTCCCCGGGCAGAGCGCCCTCGACGAAAACCACCTTGCCGTCCGGCCGGCGCGCGATGCCCTGCGCCTCCAGGTCCAGGGCCTGGACGCCCAGCGCATCGACCGGAATGCCCGGGGGACGCGGGAAGTCGGTCGCGGGTTCGCTGGGGGTGGCGGAGGCGTCGCCGGGCTGGCTGCCGGCGCTCCAATCGGGGGCCTGGCTCATCAGCGGCTCGGCAGCAAGCTCAGCGGATCGATGGGTTTGCCCTGCCGCCGCACCTCGAAGTGCAGCTTTACCCGATCGGCATCGCTGCTGCCCATTTCGGCGATCTTCTGCCCTTGCCGGACCGTCTGGTCCTCGCGCACCAGCAAGGTCTGGTTGTGGGCGTAGGCCGTCAAGTACGTGTTGTTGTGCTTCAGGATGATCAGATTGCCGTAGCCGCGCAGATCCGAGCCGGCATAGACCACGCGCCCGTCAGCCGCGGCCAGCACGGGGTCCCCGGCTCGGCCGCCGATGCCGACCCCCTTGCTGCGGGTTTCGTCGAAGTGGTAGAGCACCGGACCACGCGCCGGCCAGACCAGGGCGATCGCTTCACCGTTGGCTGCAGGGGCGGGCGTGGGCGCCGACGCCGGTGCAGCGGCGGGGGCAGGAGCGCTGGCGGTCGGCGGCCGCGATCCCGCCGCCCCCGCCGACGTGGCCGCGGGTGCGCTGGGGGTGTTGGCGGTATTGGCGGCATCGAGCGGCCGCGCCTGGACACTGGCCCCGGTGACGGGCTGGGTGGTCACGGCGGCCGTGGCCGCGGCGGGCGTGGCGCCCGGGGGCACCACGCGCAGCACCTGCCCCACCTCGATCAGATGGGGATTGGTCAGCCCGTTCCAGGCCGCGATGTCGCGCCAGCTCTGTCCCTGCTCCAGACCAATGCGGTACAGGGTGTCACCGGGGCGAACCGTGTAATAGCCCGGCTTGCCGGCGTTTTCGCTGCCGGGCGGGGCGGCGACGGGCGCAGCCGGCGCAGAACCGCTGGCCGACGTTGGTGCGGGCACAGGCGAGCGATCGACGACCGGCGCCTGCCGCGCCGGCTGCTTGGGTGCGGCGCAGCCGGCCAACACCAGGGCGACGCCCAGCAGCGCCCCGCACAGTCGGGTCGCAACGGCGGTCGAGGCCAGGGTCGCGTGTCGTTGGCGATTCATCGGTGCGTACGTCCTCCGTCAAGCAACCCCGGATTTTAGGGGGACGAACCACACACCCTCGAGCACTTGGCGCTCGAACCCCCGCGGCGTGCGCTCCACCACCACCAGGCTTTGCCGGCCCGGCTGGAGTTCGGCCGGGGCCACCAGCCGCGCCCCTACCGCGAGCTGCTCCAGCCACGCGGGCGGAACGTCCTCGCCGCCGGCCGCGGCGATGATGCCGGCGTAGGGTGCCCCTTGCGCAAACCCCGGCATGCCGTCGCCGAAAATCAAATGAATATTCGGAATGCGCAGCGGCCGCAGGTTCTCGCGCGCCTTGTCGTGCAGCGCCCGCAGGCGCTCCATGCTGTAGACCTCGCGGCACAGGTGCGACAGCAGGGCCGCCTGGTAGCCGCAGCCAGTGCCGATCTCCAGCACGCGGCCCAGCGGCAACGATCGCCCCGCGCACAGCAGCTCCAGCATGCGCCCGACGACGCTCGGCTTGGAAATCGTCTGTCCCCAGCCGATCGGCAGGCTGGTGTCCTCGTAAGCCTGGGCCGCCAGCGCGGAATCGACGAAACGGTGGCGCTCCACCCGCTCGAAGGCCTGCAGCACGGCGGGGTGCGTGATTCCCTGCTCGGCCAGCCGCCCGACCATCGCGCGCCGCACGGCCGCCGAATCCAGCCCCACGCCCGCCGCCGGCGGGGTGGCCCGCTCCGGCCGGCGCGCCGCTGCACTGCCCGGCGTACCAGGACGACCACCGACCGCTGCCGGCGCCACCCGCTCCAGGGTCGCCGGAAACCGTGGCCGCGTGCCCGCTGCCGGGGGCGCGGCCGGAGAGACGGGGTCGGGCCGCGGCTTTACCATGGGCGCTGGTCTGGGTGGTTTGTCTGGGGGATATCGGAGGTGTGGGTCCCATGGGCCCCGGCCGCTGGTCCGAGCGCCCCGACACCGGCCACAGCGGACAAGGCAGCAGCGGTCTGGGCCCAGTAGGCCAGCCGGCCATGGTCCGTCAGGTCGATCTGCAGTGGTGTGATCGACGCATAGCCCTGGCGCGTGGCGTGAAAATCCGTGCCCTCGGCATCGTCCTTGGCCGGGCCGGCCGCACCGATCCAGTACATGGTTTCGCCGCGCGGATTGACCTGGGTGATCACCGGCTCGGCCGCATGGCGACGCCCCAGTCGGGCAACCTTGAAGCCACGGATGGCCTCGCGCGGCAAACTGGGGATGTTGACATTGAGCAGCCACGGGCCGGGATGGGCGGCATCGGGCGCGGCATCGGCCATGGCGCGGCGATGGGCCTCGGCGGCCGGCTGTAGGGCCCGCACCAGCTCCGCAGCCAGGGAGGCGGCAGTGTCCAAATGGGCCCAGCCCTTTTCCGTCAAAGAAAACGCAATGCCCGGAATGCCGAACAGATAGCCCTCCATGGCCGCGCCCACGGTCCCCGAGTAGATCGTGTCGTCGCCCATGTTGGCCCCGTTGTTGATGCCGGAGACGACCAGATCGGGCCGGTAGTCGAGCAGCCCCGTGAGCGCGATGTGCACGCAGTCGGCCGGGGTGCCGTTGACATAGCGCACCCCGGGGGAGGCGCGGTGCACATACAGCGGAGCGTTGAGCGTCAGCGCGTTGGATTTGGCGCTGTTGTTGTGCTCGGGCGCCACGACCTCGACGTCGGCAAACGCGGACAGCGCGCGGGCCAGCGCCACGATGCCCGGCGCCTGGTAGCCGTCGTCGTTGGAGAGCAGGATCCTCATGGCGAGGCATTGTAGGCGGCCCGACCGCAACGCCGGTGACACCCCTGGGGGGCGCCCGCCCCTATGATGCCGCGGCACCCCCGCAAACCACACATCATCCCAAGGAGACACCGGATGCACGCCTGGCTGTGCGAAAACCCCGTGGGCGTCGACGCCCTGACCTGGAAGGAACTGCCGACCCCGACCCCGGGCCCGGGCGAGGTGCTGGTCGAGATCGCGGCCGCGAGCCTCAACTTCCCCGATCTGCTGATCGTTCAGAACAAGTACCAGTTCAAGCCCCCGCTGCCGTTCGTGCCGGGATCGGAGTACGCCGGAACCGTCCGTGCCGTCGGCCCGGGCGTGACGCATCTGCAGCCGGGCCAGCCGATCGCCTGCCTGAGCGGCACCGGGGGGTTTGGCACCCACACCCTGGCGCCGGCCGAACGGTGCATCCCGCTGCCCGCGGCATTCGACCTGACGGACGCCGCGGCGTTCATCATGACCTATGCCACGTCCTACCACGCCCTGATCGACCGGGCGGCGCTGCAGCCGGGCGAAACGGTGCTGGTGCTCGGCGCGGCGGGGGGTGTGGGGACCGCGGCCATCCAGATCGCCAAACACCACGGCGCCCGGGTCATCGCCGCCGCTTCCAGCGCCGAAAAATGCGCCCTGGCGCAACGCCTGGGGGCCGATGCAACGCTGGATTACTCGATCCACACCGCGGGCGGCAGCTTTCGCGACGAGATCAAGCGGCTGACCGAAGGCCGAGGGCCGGATGTGATCTACGACCCGGTGGGCGGCGATCTGGCCGAGCCCGCCTTCCGTTCGATCGCTTGGCGGGGCCGCTACCTGGTGGTCGGCTTCGCGTCGGGCCCCATTCCTCAACTGCCGCTGAACCTGCCGCTGCTCAAGGGCGCGTCGCTGGTGGGTGTGTTCTGGGGCGACTTCGCCCGCCGCGAGCCCCAGGCCAACGCCGCGATGCTGCAGACGCTGGCGCAGTGGTATCTGAAGGGCCACATCAAGCCCGTGATCGACCGCGTGCTGCCCATGGAACAGTTGCCCCAAGCCTACGCCTTGATGGCATCGCGCCGGGTGATGGGCAAGGTGGTGCTGCGCAACGCGCACTAGAATCGCGGTTTTCAAACGTCGCCAGGGGAGCCCTGAGCCGCCGTGACCGGCGCGCAACGGGCTGAGAGTGGGCGTGGGCCATGGGGGCCGACGACCAGACCCTGGAACCTGATCCGGTTCGTACCGGCGGAGGAAGTGCGACATGAATGCGTTGCCGATCGCGACGGTGGGCGCGGCGTTGCTCGCCTTTTTGTGGGTGGGTTTGCGGGCCCGTTCGGCGGACACCACCCTCGATGAATACCTGACCGCCCGCGGCTCGCAGTCCGCGACCACCCTGGGCCTGTCCTTTCTGGCCTCGGGGTTGGGGGCCTGGATCCTGTTCGTGCCGCCGGAAATCGGCGCCTTCGTCGGTCCGGTGGCGTTGGCGGGTTACGCCATCGGGGCGGCGCTGCCCTTTTTGGTGCTGGCGTGGTGCGGCCCGGCCATCCGGCGCCGAATGCCCGCCGGGCGCAGCCTGACCGAGTACGCGGGCGAGCGCTTCGGGGGGGCGGTCCGCCGCTGGGTGCTGCTGCTGTCGCTGCTGTACATGCTGTGCTTTCTGACCGCGGAGCTGACCGCCATCGGCGGCATCGTGGCGCTGCTGACGGGCCAGGATGGGCGCTGGGCGGTGTTGGCCGTCGCAGCCGTCACGCTGATCTACACCGCCTGGGGCGGGCTGCGCGCCAGTCTGGCCACCGATCGCTGGCAGGCGTGGTTGCTGCTGGCGCTGCTGGCCTGGGTGGGTGCGGTGGTCGCCCATGCCCCGACGCCCCCCGCGGCTGCGCCATCGGCGCCGGCCGCCGCACCCCTGCCCGTGGGCCTGTCCGTGGCACTCACGCTGATCATCGCCGTCACCGCGGCCAACCTGTTCCACCAAGGCTACTGGCAGCGCATCTGGGCGGCCCACAGCGAGCGCGCGCTGCACCGGGGGGCCTGGCTGGGTGCCGTGACGACCGCCGCCGCCATCGCGCTGGTGGGGGGGTTGGGGATGCTGGCGGCCCAGCAAGGCCTGCCGTTGGGGACGCCACCGGTGCCGTTTTTTGCGCTGGTGCAGCAGGCGCCGGGCTGGGTCGTCGCACCGGTGCTGGTGCTGGCGGTGGCCCTGGTCGCGTCGTCGGTGGATACGCTGCAAAGCGGCATCGCCGCCCTGCTGGTGACGCAGCGCGCCGGCGCGACCCTTGCGGGCGCGCGCTGGGCCACCGTGCTGCTGATGGTGCCGGTGATCGCCGTGGCGTGGCAGGGCCTGTCGGTGCTGCGGCTGTTCCTGGTGGCCGACCTGCTGTGCGCCACCGCCGCGGTGCCGCTGCTGCTCGGACTGTGGCGGCGCACGCCGCGCCACGCGGCGCTGGTGGGCATGGCCGCCGGGCTGGTCGGCGCGGTGCTGCCGGACGCCTGGGCCGCGGGCAGCCTGTGGCAGGGCTTGGTCGCCGCCACCTTCCCCGCCAACGTGCCGACGCTGGCGCCGTTCGCCGGCGCGCTGATCGCCTCCACCGCGGCGACGCTCACGCTGGCGTGGCTGGCGCCGGTGCGCGCGGCCGACGCCGCACGCTGACGCGACCCCGCAGCCTCCCCGCGAGCGCGCTCGCCAGACCGCCCGGACGGGGGGATGGCCGGCGGTCGGTTGCCGGCCGCGGCGGTCCGCGCCTCAGGCGCGCGCGTCGCCCCAGCGCAGCGGGCAACGGTCGTCGCCGACGTAGGTGGCGCGGCCGTGGCGGTCCACGCAGTAGCTCGGCGAGACGATCATGTCCTGGAACAGCATGCCGGCGCCGATGCGCGTGTACTCGAACAGCACGCTGCGCTCCACCCGCGAGCCGGCGCGCAGGTGACTGCCGTGGCCGATCCACGCCGGCCCGACGACGGAGCTGCCCTCCTCCAGCCGCACGCTGGAGCCCAGGTACACCGGCCCGGTGATTTGCACGCGGTCGAAGTCGACGCGCGTGTTGAGCCCGACCCACACGCCCGGGCGCACCTCGGTGCCCGGCATACGCAGGTCGGCGATCTCGCCGCTGAGCACGCGCTGCAGCACCGACCAGTAATCGCTGACGCGGCCGATGTCGATCCAGTGGAACGGCCGGCTCTGCGCATAGAAGGGCAGGCCGCGCTCGACCAGCAGCGGAAAGAGCTCCGAACCGATATCGAACACCCGCCCGGACGGCACCAGATCCAGCACCGCCGGCTCGAAGATGTAGATGCCGGTGCTGGCCAGATTCGAGCGCGCTTCCTCGGGCCGGGGCTTTTCCTGGAACGAGACCACGCGCCCGTCCTCGCCGGCCACCACGATGCCGTAGTTGCCCACCTGCTCGCGCGGCACCGGCAGCGTCACCACGCTGGCCAGCGCTCCCTTGGCGCGGTGCTCCGCCAGCGCCGCGCCGATGTCCAGGTCGACCAGCGCATCGCCACACAGCACGATCGTGGTCTCGTCGAAGAAGCCGCTCATGTCCTGGATGCGCTTCATCCCACCCGCGGAGCCCAGCGGCCGCGGCAGGATGTCGCCATGCTCGTAGACGCCTTCGTACGAGTAGCCGATCTCCACGCCCCAGCGGCGCCCGTCGCGGAAGTACTGTTCGATCTTGTGGTGGTTCCAGGCCACGTTGACCATGATGTGGCGCACGCCGTGCGCGGCCAGCCGCTCCACCAGGTACTCCATCACCGGCTTGTCCAGGATGGGGATCATCGGCTTGGGCAGGTCTTTGGTGAGCGGACGCACGCGGGTGCCCTGTCCCGCGGCGAGGATCATGCCTTTGGCCATGTCAGTCAGATTGGGGTCGATGATTCAACGGGGAGGGACCGGCGCGCCGATCGGCCCGGCATGGTCGCGTCCTCCCTGGCGGGATTGTGCCATTCCGCCGGACGCACCCTCGACATCAGGCAACACCGATGCCCCCCGCGCCTGCCGATGCGCGGCCTTGGTTCCGTACATGCGCGCATCGGCCACCTGCAGCAGCCGCGCCCCATCGTAGCCGTCCTGCGGATACTGCGCCACGCCGACACTGGCCCCAAGGGGCACGTCCACGTTGGGCTCCACTACCGTCCGCTGCAACTCGGTACTCAGCCGCTGGCGCAACCTGAACCCCTCGTGCAGCAGGCGCTGCCGCTGCCACGCAGCCATCAGACCGATGACATTGGCACTGGCAAAAAAGAACACATGCGCCAACAGAGCCGCCCAGTCCCCCGGCTGGGTCATGCGCTGGACCTCGATCGCGATGAACAGATAAACGCCCAAGAACCCAAAGCCGATCACGCCCAGGATCCACGGAGACAAGTACATAGTCGCCCCTGAAATATTCATAACCTCATGATTTTCCGTGTGTTATTGCCTGTTTGCGGGTACAATAACCCCCAGATTTGATTGTCTGATGCGCCGTTTTCTTGGAGTTTTTCGATGTTTGCCTGCCCCGCCACTGAGGACTTCTTCCGCGCCCGGCTCGATCAGATGATCGACCTGCGCCATCCGCTGGCGGTTTTGGCCTCGCGCATGCCGTGGCAGGAGTTGGAAGCAAGGCTTGCGCACCTGTTCATGCGCAAAGCGCGCGCAGGTGTCGCAATGCCCGATCTGGACCTCTTTGGCGAAGCGCCGGTGCGTGCAGCTCGGGTGTCCAATGTCGGGCGTCCCCGCGTGCCGCTGCGCGTGATGATCGCGCTGCTGTACCTGAAGCACGCCTTCAACGAGTCGGACGAAGGGGTGGTGGAGCGCTGGGGCGAAACCCCCACATGGCAGTTTTTCTCGGGGCGGGCGTACTTTGAACATCGCCGGCCGTGCGACGCCACGACGCTGGTGAAGTTTCGCCGGCTGCTGGGCGAGGAAGGGGTGGAGGAGCTGCTTGCGCAGACCATCAACGTGGCGGTGGAAGCCGGACTCATCAAGCCGCAGGACTTGAAGCGCGTGGTGGTGGACACCACCGTGCAGCCCAAGGCGATAGCGCACCCGACCGACAGCCGGCTGCTGGAGACGGCGCGCACCAAGCTCGTGCAGGCGGCCAAGGCAGCCGGCATTGCGCTGAAGCAGACCTTTGCCAAGGAAGGCAAGGACCTGAGCCGCAAGGCCGGCCGCTACGCCCATGCGCGGCAGTTTGCACGTATGCGCCGCGCCATCAAGCGTCAGCGCACGATCGTCGCCAGACTGCAGCGGGAGATCGAGCGCAAGGCCGCCCGCCTGGGGCAGGCCATCCAGAGCGCACTTTGCGACACTCTCAACAAGGCGGCGCGTCTGGTGGCACAAACCGCCAACCGAAAGACCACCGAGCAGGAACGCAAGCTCTACGCCTGGCATGCCCCGGAGGTGGAGTGCATCCACAAGGGCAAGGCCCGCCAACCGTATGAGTTCGGGGTCAAGGTCGGCATCGCCAGCACCTTGAAGCACAGCCTCATCGTCGGCGCGCGGGCCTTTCACGGCAACCCCTACGACGGGCATACGCTGCCAGCGCAGCTGCAGCAGGCCACGATCCTGATGCAGGACACGGGCGTCAAGCCCTCTGCCGCCTATGCCGATCTGGGCTACCGTGGCGTGCAGGCCGACATCCCCGGGGTGCGCCTGGTGCACCGCGGCAAGATCAAGCGCCTCACCCAGCAGGAACGCAAGCTGCTCAAACGCCGCCAAGCCATCGAGCCCATCATCGGGCATCTCAAAGCGGATCACCGCATGGACCGCTGTCATCTCAAAGGCGAGCAAGGTGACCGGCTGCACGCGGTGCTGTGTGCGGCCGGCTACAACATCCGATGGCTGCTGCGCATGATCGCCAAGAAGGGTGTGCCCTTCTTGACGGAAGCTTCTTTGCGCCTCATCACGGCCGTGCAGCTGCTCGGCCGGTGGCTTGCCCAGCCGCGAACAAACGAGACCGGCGGCGCCAACCCGGCCTCGCTGCGGCCGCAGGTGGCTTGAAAGTGAATATTTCAGGGACGACTACATAAACGTGTACAACGCCATGACGACCAGGATCAAGCCGGTGTAGTACAGCCAGCGCGCCAGATCCCCCGGACCGGCGAGCACGACCATGGCCTCGATGCCCGCCCCCACGACTGCGAAACTGCTCAGCATCGCCACCGCGTAATGGCGCACAAAAGTGGGCCGATAGGTGTACGCCAACAGACACAGCAGCCAGGCCACGACGCCGGCACGCAAAACCCAGACCTTGTACACGGCCGTGGGGATGGCCCACCAGTCCAGGATCGCGAAAAGTGCGTACAAGACGGCCGCAAGCACCGCGAACTCGCGTGCGCTGCGGATGCGTGCCGGCGCCAGCTCCCGTTCGTAAGCGGACTGCTCTGCAGGCGACATGGCTTTGGGGGTCATGAAAAATATGGTACGTCAGCGCTCTGCCCGATGCTTACCCCGGCGCAGCGCGGGGACGGACCCGTTGCCCATCGCGCACCAGTTGTCCCGGATACAACACCACGGTGTCGCCGGCACGCACGCCGTCCGTGATCCAGGCCACGTCGGCGTTGCGATCGCGCAACGCCACTCGGCGCGCGACGGCGCGCCCGCCTTCCACGACCAGCACCTGCCAGCCCGCGCCGTCGCGCACCAGCGCGCCGGTGGGGACCAGCGTGGCCCGCTCCTGCGCCGAGACGACGATGCGCGCCTCGACCCGGTAACCATCGCCGAGCGTCGCGTCGGTGAGCGGCCCGTCCAGGGCCAGGACGACCGGCACACGCTGTTCCATCGGCCGCAGCCGGCCGTCCTCCTGCACCGTCTGTTCGAAGCGACCTTCGCGTACGGTGGCCACGTCGACCATCAGTGGGCACGGCTGTAGCACCCAAGCCCCCAGCGCAGCCACCCCCAGCACCCCGGCCGCGATGGCTGCGCGTCGCCCCTACGGCGACCGTGTCGGTGTGTCGTTCATTCCCTCACCGTCAAAACCGCGACCAGATCCAGCCGGTCGATGGGGCGTCGCACCAGCCAGGCGCTGACCACACCCGAGGCGAGCACCACCAGCGCCGCCCCGGCATACGTCGCCGGGTCGATGACGTTCGCCCTGCGCCAGATCGGCGTGCAGCACGGCGTGGGTGACACCGTCGCCGTTGCGCGCCAGCAAGGGCCAGGTCGTGGGCCTGCCGGGTGTGGAACCAGGTGGCTAGGCCCGCGGTGGGGGTATCCAGCCCACCCAGGATGTTGAGCAGTGTCGATTTGCGCTGTCCGAGGCCCCCAGCAGCACGACGAAAACCGCCGCCGGATCGACGTCAGAACGGAGAGCGGGAAATGCGGGCGACTGCATGGGAGATTGGCATCATCGCACGCTGCCCGGGGTGCACGCGGAACGGCTGTCGTTTCACCGCGTGGGCATTTGACGATCGTCAAATGGGGGTGGGGTGGCTGATGGGACTCGAACCCACGACAACCAGAATCACAATCTGGGACTCTACCAACTGAGCTACAGCCACCGCAGAAGCTGACATTATATCGCCGTTTTGGAGGGGTTTCCCCCTCGTGCCCCTCACTTGACGAGGATCTCGGCCTTGTAGCGCTGACGCAAGGCCCCCAGGTAGGCCTGGGCCTCGCCCTCGCCCCACAGCCGGGCGAGTTCTTGTCGTTCGTTGAGCAGACGCACCGCATCGGGGGCCTCGCGCGACGGTCCGCGCCGCACGCGCAACACGGCCGCACCGTCGGCACCCAGATCGACCATCACCCACGCGGGGGCGTCGCCCTCCAGCCGGGCGCTCATGGCCGCGCGCACGGCCGCCGGCGGCAGGCCCTGGGCGTCTTGGCGCGACACCAGCACCGGCGTGCGCAAGGCCGATGCGGCCGGGGGCTGGGTGGACCATTGGGTCTGGGCGGCGCGGGCAGCCTCCACCGCCGCCGCGCGGGCGCGCTGCTGAACCAGCCGTTGGCGCACCTCCGAGGCCACGGCCTCGAACGGCCGGCGCTCCGACGGCCGGTGCGCCAACACCCGCACGGACAGCAATCGGTTGCCGCCCAGTTCGATCGCCGCACTGTTGCGCTTTTGGCTCAGGGCCTCTTCGTTGAAGACGGCGCGCAACAGCGCGGGCTCGCGCAGCAGCGCATCGGCCGCGGCCGCGGCCCCGACCGGACCGGTGCGCTCGACCGTCGCGCGGTGCACCGTGAGTCCCAAGGCCTGGGCGGCTGGTGCCAGGGTATCGGACTGCTCGTACACCAGATTGCTGAAGCGCTCCGCGTCCTCGGCAAACCGCCGCTGCGCGAGCTGGCGGCGCACCTCGGTCTCGATGCGGGGGCGGGCCTTGTCGAACGGCTCGGCCTCGGGCTGGCGCACGTCGGTGAGCTGGATGATGTGCAGGCCGAACTCGCTCTCCACGATGTCGGAGATCTGCCCCTTTTGCAGCGCAAAGACCGCATCCTCGAACGGCTTGACCATCGCACCCCGGCCAAACCAATCCAGATCGCCACCCTTCGCAGCCGAACCCGGGTCTTGCGAGCGGGTGCGGGCCAGCTCGGCAAACCGCTTGGGATCGCGGCGCACCTCGGCCAGGAGCTGCTCGGCCTCGCCACGCACGCGGGCCTTTTCGTCGGCAGAGGCGTCGGCGGGCAGCAACAGCAGGATGTGGGACGCGCGGCGCTGCTCCGCGCGCGAGGTGTCCGCCACGTTTTGCCGGTAGTAGTCGCGCAGTTCGGCTTCGCTGGGGGTGATGCGCGCGGCGACGGCCTGGGGGTCCAGAACCACGTATTCGATGTCCGCCTGCTCGGGTGTGCGGAATTCCTCCGCATGCTCGTCGTAAAACGCCTTGAGGTCGGCGTCCGACACGGAAATCGCCGCCGCATGATCCGCCGGTCGGAAGAACGCCGGCGCGACTTCGCGTCGCTCGAAAAACGCCTGCGCCGCCCATTCGGCCGAGGCCTTGGGCATGAATGCGCTGTCCGCCACCGCCTGGGTCACCGCACGACGCGCGAGGTCGGCACGCACGCCGGCCTCGAACTGCTCGGCCGTCATGCCCTGCGCGCGCAGCAGGTCCTGGTAGCGCTGCACATCCAGGGTGCCATCGGGCTTGCGCAGCGATGCGATGGTCGGGTCGCGCAGCAGCTCGGCCGCCAGCCGGCGATCGGTCGCCATCAGCCGCATGTCCTGCGCGGCACGCGCCAGCACCCGCTCGGTGACCAGGCGCTCCAGGGTCGCGCGCCGGCTGTCCTCACTCTCCAGCAGGGCGCGGTCCACCCCGGGCATCGACGCCGCCAGGCGCTCGACCTCGCGCCGATGGGCGGCGTCCCATTCGGTGCGGGTGATGCGTTCGCCGCCCACCCGGGCCACGGGCTCAGACTGGTCGCGAAACCGGGTGTAGCCCTCGATGCCGAAGAAGACGAACGAGGGGATGATCAACAACATGAGCAGGGCCATGAGCACCTTCATGTTGTTGCGAAAGACGTCGAACATGACCTGCGCGCTTCGGGAAGGGTTGGTGGGTGCTGACGGGATCGAACCGCCGACCTACGCCTTGTAAGGGCGCCGCTCTACCAGCTGAGCTAAGCACCCGATCCGGTGACTGCCAGAAATACCTGTCCGGCAGCCGGAGCGGTCATCCGTTGACGGCGTCTTTGAGCGCCTTGCCCGGACGGAATTTCGGCATTTTAGCCGCAGCGATCTCGACCACCTCCCCCGTCTTGGGGTTGCGCCCCTTGCGGGCCGCACGCTCATCCACCTGGAAGGTGCCAAACCCCACCAGCGTGACGTCGCCGCCGCGGGCCAGCGTGTCCGAAACCGTGGCCAGGAAGGCGTCGAGCGCGCGCGCGGCCTCCTGCTTGGTCAACTCCGCGCGCTCCGCCATTTGATCGATCAGTTGTGCTTTGTTCATGTGCAAGACTCTCTCCATAGCCGGCGACGCGACCGCCCACCGGCGCGAAAAAGGGGCGTATTCTACCCACGCCAACGCACGCCTCACGCCCCCGCGCGCAGCGCCTCGGCGACCGCGCGGCCGACGTCGGCGGTGCCGGCACGCCCGCCCAGATCCGGCGTGCGCGGCGCGTCGCCACCGGCAGCCAACACCGCCTCGATCGCGCGCACGATGGCATCGTGCGCGTCGCGGTGGCCGAGGAAGTCCAGCAGCAGCGCGCCGGACCAGATCTGCCCGATCGGATTGGCGATGCCGCGGCCGGCGATGTCCGGCGCCGAGCCGTGCACCGGCTCGAACAGCGACGGAAAGCGCCGCTCGGGGTTGAGGTTGGCCGACGGCGCGATGCCGATCGTGCCGGTGCAGGCCGGCGCCAGGTCGCTGAGGATGTCGCCGAACAGGTTGCTGGCCACCACGACGTCGAAACGATCCGGCCGCTGCACGAAGTGCGCGGTCAGGATGTCGATGTGGTACTGGTCCACCGCCACGTCCGGGAAGGCCGCCGCCATCGCCCGCACGCGCTCGTCCCAGTACGGCATCGTGATCGCGATGCCGTTGGACTTGGTGGCGCTGGTCAGGCGGCCGCGGCGGCGGCGCGCTTGCTCGAACGCAAAGCGCAGCACGCGGTCCACGCCGTGGCGCGTCATCACCGTCTCCTGCACCACCAGCTCGCGCTCGCTGCCCTCGAACATGCGCCCACCGATGCTGGAGTACTCGCCCTCGGTGTTCTCGCGCACGATCAGCATGTCGATCTCGCCCGGCGCGTACGGCGTGCCGTCGGCGCGCACCAGCGGGGAGCGCACCCCCGGCATCAGCCGCGCCGGGCGCAGGTTGACGTACTGGTCGAACGCGCGGCGAAACTGCAGCAGCGAGCCCCACAGCGAGACGTGGTCCGGGATCTTCTCGGGCCAGCCCACCGCGCCGAAGTAGATCGCATCGAACCCGCCGAGGATGTCCTGCCAGTCGGGCGGCAGCATGGCGCCGTGGCGCTCGTAGTACGGCCAGCAGGCGAAGTCGAAGGTCTCGAAGCGCAGCTCGAGGCCGAAGCGGCTGGCCGCGGCCTGCAGCACGCGCAGGCCTTCGGGCATGACCTCGGTGCCGATGCCGTCGCCGGGGATGACGGCGATGCGGTGCACCGGGGCGGGGGTGGATGAGACGGTCATCAAGCGGTCTCCTTGGTCAGCGTTCCCGGCGCGCCGGGTCAGCGCGGCGGGCCGCCGCGCACCACCAGCGCCACGCCCAGGGCGGTCAGCGCCGTGCCGGTCAGCGTCATGGCGGTGATCGGCTCGCCGAACAGCACCCAGGCGAGCAGCGCGGTGCACGGCGGCACCAGGTACATCAGGCTGGCCACCGACGCGGCCGCGCCGCGCTGGATCAGCAGGTACAGCAGCGAGCTGCCGCCCAGCGTCAGGCCCAGCACCGACCACGCCATCGCGCCGGCGGACTCCAGGTTCCAGCGCATCGGCTCGCGCTCGAGCCACGCCAGCGGCAGCGTCACCGCGAGCGCCGCGGCCAGTTGCACGGTGTTGGCGGTGCGCACGTCGCACGGCGCCAGAAAGCGCTTCTGGTACAGCGTGCCGGTGGTGATCGACAGCAGTGCCGTCACCGCCAAGGCCAAATTCACCGGCGTGGCGCTGTCGCCCGGGCCGCCGTGGCCAAACTTGTGCCAAACCACCAGCACCAGCCCCGCCAAGCCCAGCGTCAGCCCCAACCACTGGCGCGCCGTGACGCGCCCGCCGGTGGCGGACAGCCACACCGCCGTCAACACCGGCTGAAGGCCGACGATCAGCGCCGACAACCCCGCCCCCATGCCGGCCTTGACGGCCGCCCACACGCCGCCCAAGTAGCCGGCGTGCATCAGGACACCGGTGACCGCCAGGTGCCCCCACTGCGCCGGCGTGCGCGGCCACGCCACGCGGGCAAGCAGGATCCACACGCCGAAGCAGGCGATCGACAGCGCGTAGCGCCAGGCGAGGAAGGTCATCGGCGGCGCGTGCGGCATGCCGAAGCGCGCGACGATGAAGCCCGTGCTCCAGATCAGCACGAACACCGCGGGCATGGCGCGGATCCAGGCGGAGTCGTCGGCGGCGGTCATCGGGCGCGGGCGCGAATCTCGGGGACGGCCTTGTTCAAGTAATACACCATGGACCACACCGTCAGTACCGCAGCGGCCCAAATCAGCCCGGTGCCCCACCAGCGCGTGTCGATGCCAATCACCACCCCGTCGTAGAGCAGGAACGGGATCGCCACCATTTGCGTGGCTGTCTTGGCTTTGCCCACCATATGGACGGCCACACTGCGCACCGCGCCGATGGTGGCCATCCATTCCCGCAGGGCCGAGATGGCGATCTCGCGCCCGATGATGATGAGCGCAACGAACACATGGACGCGATCCAGACTGACCAGCTCCAGCACGCAGGCGCAGACCAAAAACTTGTCCGCCACCGGGTCCAAAAAAGCGCCGAAGGCCGACGTCTGGTTGAGCCGTCGCGCCAGATAGCCGTCGGCCCAGTCGGTCAGCGCAAACACCACGAACAGCACGGTGGCCAGTGCGTTTTGCGCCGGCAGCGCCAACCCGGGCCAATGAAAAACCGCGACGATCAGCGGGATCGCGGCGATGCGGGCCCAGGTCAGCAGCGTCGGCAAGTTGAAAAACATGGCCTACGATTATGCGGCCTTATCCGTGCAGGGCCCGGTAGATCGTCTCGGCCAGTTCGGCGGAAATCCCATCGACCGCAGCCAAATCCTCCACGCTGGCCGCGGCAACCCCCCGCACCCCGCCAAACCGCGCCAGCAGGCGGGCGCGCTTCTTGGGGCCGACGCCGGGGATGTCCTCCAGCCGGCTGCCGCCGGTGCGGGCCTTGGCGCGGCGCGCCCGCATGCCGGTGATCGCAAAGCGGTGCGCCTCGTCGCGGATCTGCGCCACCAGCATCAGCGCCGCGGAGTCGGCACCCAGGTAGATCTTTTCCCGCCCGTCAGCAAACACCAGTTCCTCCAGCCCGACCTTGCGGCCCTCGCCCTTTTCCACCCCGACCAGGCGCCCCACATCCAGGCCCAGGGCACCAAACACCTCGCGCGCGACGTTGACCTGGCCCACACCGCCATCGATGAGCACCACGTCGGGCAAACGGGCCTGGGCCTCGCCGCGGGGGCGGGCCGCTTGCTGCGCATCCGCCCCCGCGGCGGCCACCCCCGCGTCGCCACCGGTGTCCGCCAGCGCGGCCGCCAGCTTGCCGTAGCGGCGCAGCAGCACTTGGCGCATGGCGGCATAGTCGTCGCCCGGCGTGATGCCCTCGATGGCATAGCGCCGGTATTGCGAGGGCTGCATCTGGTGGCCTTCGAACACCACGCACGACGCCATGGTCGCCTCGCCCGCGGTGTGCGAGATGTCGAAGCACTCGATGCGCAACGCGCCCAAGGCCTCGGGCGTCTCGGCGGGCAGGCCCAGCGCCTCGGCCAGGGCACGGGTGCGCGCCTGCTGCGATCCCTCTTCCGCAAGCAGGCGCGCCAGTTGCAGATCGGCGTTTTTCTGCGCCATCTCCAGCCACAGCCGGCGTTGCTCGCGCGGATGGAACACGGGCCGCAACCGCACCCCGGTCTGCTCGGACAGAGCCGCCAGCAACGCCTCGTCCACCGGCGCCCCCAGCACGAGCACGGGCGGCGGCGGCACCTGGGTGTAGTGCTGGGCCAGAAAAGCTTCCAGCACGCGCTGCTCCACCGTGCCCGGCTGGTCCGGATCGGCCAACGCCGCGCCGTCCTCCACATGCGCCGGGAAGGCGGGCCGGTCCCCCAGGTGGCGCCCGCCGCGCACCATCGCCAGGTTGACGCACGCCCGCCCCCCCTGCACCCGCACGGCCAGAATATCCACGTCCTGGTCGTCCAGACTTTCCATGCTCTGCTGGTGCAGCACGCGCGACAGGGCCGCGATCTGGTTGCGCACCTCGGCCGCCTGCTCGAACGCCAGCCGCTCCGCGTGGGCAAACATGCGCGCCTCCAGTTCCGCCAGCACGGCTTGGCTCTCGCCGTTCAGGAAGGCGCTGGCTGCCCGCACATCGGCCGCGTAATCCGCAGGCGACACCAGGCCCACGCACGGGCCGCTGCAGCGCTTGATCTGGTAGAGCAGGCACGGCCGGGTCCGGTGCGCAAACACCGTGTCCTCGCAGGTGCGCAGGCGAAACACCTTTTGCAAGAGTTGGATCGTCTCCTTCACCGCCCAGGCGCTGGGATAAGGACCAAAGTACTGGTGGCGCCGATCCACCGCCCCACGGTAGTACGACATGCGCGGATAATGGTCGGGGTTGGCAACGCCGGGCGTTCGCCCTGCCTGGGGGGCATCGGGCACCCAGGTGCTCGCGCTCAGGCGCAGATAGGGATAGCTCTTGTCGTCGCGAAACAGAATGTTGTAGCGCGGCTGTTGGGTCTTGATCAGGTTGTTTTCCAGCAGCAGCGCTTCCGCTTCGGAGCGCACCACCGTGGTCTCCAGCCGTGCGATCTTGCCCACCATGTGGCCGATGCGCGTGCCGTCGTGGGTTTTCTGAAAGTAGCTGCTGACGCGCTTTTTCAGATCGCGCGCCTTGCCCACATAGAGCAGCGTGCCGGCCTCGTCGAAATACCGGTACACGCCCGGCAGCGACGGCAAGGCCGCTACCGCGCGCAACAACTCGTCCGAATGCACAGCTGACATGTCCGATCCCGTCTTGCACTCCACCGCGTCGGCCACCAGGGGCCACGACAGCGTGCACTGTACCGCGCCCGTCGCTGCGCGTTCGCCGGATGCGGCAACCCCCGCGCTGACCTGGGACGTGTTTTGCCATGTCATCGACAACTGGGGCGATGTGGGCGTCTGCTGGCGACTGTGTCAGCAACTCGCCACGGCGGGCCAGCGGGTGCGGCTGTGGATCGACGAGGCCGATGCGCTGGACTGGATGGCCCCCGGCGCCCGCGCGGGGCGCGTGCCCGGCGTGCACGTCCACCCGTGGCCCCGCGACCAGGGCGACCCCCCGCCCCCGGCCTTGTCCCCCGCAGACGTGCTGGTGGAGGCCTTTGGCTGCCATGTGCCCGATGCCTGGGTAGCGGCGCTGCTGCCGCCCACCGGCTGCGACGGTCGGCCCACCGTCTGGCTGAATCTGGAGTACCTCAGCGCGGAACCGTGGGTCGCGCGCAGCCACGGCCTGCCCTCGCCCGTGCTCAGTGGTCCGTTGGCGGGACGCAGCAAGTGGTTTTTCTTCCCGGGCTTCGCGTCCGACACCGGCGGACTGCTGCGCGAGGCGGACTTGGCGCAACGCCAGGCCCACTTCGACGCCCAGAGCTGGCGTGCGGCCCTTGGGCCTCACGACGGCCCCTGGGTCAGCCTGTTTTGCTACGAGCCGAGCGCCTTGCCCTGGCTGATCGCCCAACCGGCTCTGGCGACCGCGCAATGGCTGGTCGCAGCCGGCCGCAGCGCCGCGGCCTGGGCCGCACTGGCGCCCCCCTTGCCGAGCGGCGCTGCCGTACGCGTGCTCGACGGCGTGCCGCAGCCCGCCTTCGACGAGCGTCTGTGGGCGTGCGACCTCAACCTGGTGCGCGGGGAGGACTCTCTGGTGCGCGCCCTGTGGGCCGGACGGGCTTTCCTGTGGCAGCTCTATCCGCAGGACGATGGCGCCCACCACGACAAGCTGGAGGCGTTTCTGGCCTGGCTGGACGCCCCGGCGGACTGGCAGGCTTGGCTGAGGGTGTGGAATGGCGCCCCGGGAATCACCCCGCCCGCGCTGACAACCGAGCGCCTCGCCCAGTGGCAGGCCGCCGCCCGCGCCGCCCGCGACCGTTTGTGCAGGCAGGACGATCTGTTGACGCGGCTGCTGGCCTTCGTGCACGGCCGCCGCGGTACAATGTGAGGTTTATCAGTCGAATCATTCCCCCGCCAGAGGTACCATGAAACTCGCCCAAGAAATCCGCGCCGGCAACGTGATCATGCAGGGCAAGGACCCGATGATCGTCCTCAAGACCGAATACCAGCGCGGCGGCCGCGGCGCCGCCACCGTGCGCATGAAGCTCAAAGCGCTGCTGAACAACAGCGCCACCGAGGTCGTCTTCAAGGCCGACGACAAGATCGACAACATCATCCTCGACAAGAAGGAGTGCACCTACTCCTACTTTGCCGACCCGATGTACGTCTGGATGGACAGCGAGTACAACCAGTACGAGGTCGAAGCCGACAACATGGGCGACGCGCTCAACTACCTCGAAGACGGCATGGCCGCCGAGGTGGTGTTCTACGAGGGCAAGGCCATCTCGGTGGAACTGCCGACGTCGCTGGTGCGCGAAGTCACCTGGACCGAGCCGGCCGTCAAGGGCGACACCTCGGGTAAGGTGCTCAAGCCCGCCAAGATCGCCACCGGCTTCGAGGTCATGGTGCCGATCTTCGTCGAGCAAGGCGACAAGATCGAGATCGACACGCGCACCGGTGAATACCGCAAGCGCGTCTGATTCCTGACACGCCGAGACCGGGTGTCGGAATTTGCCGCCGCCCCTGGAATCCAACAGGCCCCACCCGGGGCCTTTTTCACGCCTGGAGCTCCCGCAATCATGCACGACGACGCCACCGCCCCCACGCATCCGGACCACGTCCACGACTTGCAAGCTCGCCGGCTGGCCGATGCCATCGTCGAGATGCACCTGCTGTCCGAAGACGGCACCCGCCCGCCGCCCGACGCCTACCGGCTGGCATTCGCCGACCCGGAGTTCCTGCTGCGGCGCGAGACACGCGGCATCCGCTTCCAGCTCGAGTTGCTCAAGCCCGATCTGGCACAGGCCGACGCCGGCATCGAAAACACCATCGTCGTATTTGGCAGCGCGCGCTTTCGCGAACCCGCCGAGGCCGATGCCGCGTGGCACCGGGCACAGGCCAGTGGCGAATCGGAAGCGATCCGCCGTGCCGAGGCGCTGCGCCGCAACGCCCGCTTCTACGACGAGGCGCGGCGCTTTGCCCAACTGGTGGCGGCCTACAGCCAATCCTGCCCCAAGGCGGATCAGCTCTACATCGTCACGGGCGGGGGGCCCGGCATCATGGAAGCGGCCAACCGCGGCGCGCACGACCTCGGCGCGCCCAGCGTCGGGCTCAACATCCTGCTGCCGCACGAACAGGCCCCCAACCCCTACATCAGCCGCGAGCTGTGCTTCAAGTTCCACTACTTTGCGCTGCGCAAGATGCACTTTCTGATGCGCGCGAAGGCGCTGGTGGCCTTCCCCGGCGGCTTCGGCACGCTGGACGAGCTGTTCGAGGTGCTGACCCTGGTGCAGACCCGCAAGGCCAAGCCGGTGCCGGTGTTCCTGTACGGCAGCGCGTACTGGAAGCGCCTGATCGACTTCGACGCCATGGTCGACGAGGGCGTCATCTCGCCCGAAGACCTGGATCTGTTCACCTATGTGGACACGCCCGAGGCGGCCTGGGAAGGCATTCGCCACTTCTACGGCCTACCCGAGGCCTGCCCGGTGGACGGCCCCCTCGGCACTTGAGCGGGACGGCTTCAGCGAAACGAGCCCGCGTCAGCGGTCCGCCGCGCGGCGCTCCGGCACGGCGTCGCGCGGGACGAGCGCTCTGGACGCCAAGCGCATGTGCAGCGCCGCTTGCGCCATCAGGTTGGCGGACACCGGCGCCGTCACGAAGACAAACAGCGTGATCAGCAGTTCCGCGATGCCGGGTCGGCCATGCGCCAGTGTGACCAGCATGGACGCGATCAGCACTCCGCCCACGCCCAGTGTGGAGGCCTTAGTGGGGGCGTGCAGCCGCATGTAGAAGTCGGGGAAGCGGATCAGCCCGATCGCCCCGACGAGCAGAAAAAACGACGCGACCAGGATCAACACCGCGGCCAGGTTTTCCAGTACGACGCTCACGTTCGGCCCCTTCTCACTCGATCACGTCACCGCGGGTGACATAGCGGGCCAGCGCGACGGTCGAGACGAACCCCAGCATGGCCACGATCAGCGCCGCCTCGAACAGCAGCTCGGTGTCGAAACGAATGTCGAGCAGGATGATGAGGGCGACCATCCCCATGTAGAGGGTGTCGAGCGCCAGGATGCGGTCGGGCAGCTCGGGCCCCCGCAGCAGGCGCCAACTGCACAACAGCACCGACAGCGCCACGACGACGATGCCGATGTTGAGCGCCCACAGGAGCAATGGACTGCTCATGCCTGCCCTCCCGTGCGCACACCGTGCGGGCTGTTGAGATCGACCTGAAAAATCCGCATCAGCGGAGCTTCGTAGCGGGCCTTCATGTCGGCCACCATCGCTTGCGGATCGTCGCAATTGAGGGCGTGGACCAGGATTTCGCGCCGCCTTTCGTCGATGGTCATGGACACGGTCCCCGGTGTGGTGGTGATGATGCTGGCGAACAGCGCATTGACGCGCGGATGGTCGGTGGCCAACGGCACGCGCAACCACGCGGGACGCGGCCGCTGCATCGACCCGAGCGTGAGGCGAGCCACCGTGACATTGGACACCACGATGTCCCACAACACCACCAGCAGCAGGCGCACCACCGTCGGCCAGTGCAGGCGACTCGCATCGCCCAGAAAGGGGGCGAGCAGGCGCGGCACGCCCCAGGCCAGCGCCAGCGCCGACAGCAGGTGCACCAGCGCCAGGCTGTGGGACAGCATCAGCCAGGTCACGCCGAGCTGCAGCGACAGCACCGGATGCGGAAACAGCACCCGCCAGCCGGTGGGCGGCGTGCCGGGGCGGGTCGGCTCACGGGGGAGGGTGCTCATGGCCGGCTCTCCTGTGCATCGATCGACGTTGCCGTGGGGCTGCTGGGCGCGGCCGGGCGGCGGCCGTCATAGGGCCGCGTGGTGGGCACGCCCACGCCGCCCTGGCGGGCCAGAACGGCGCTGGCATAGCGGGCCTTGTCGGTCAATTGCTGGGCCAAGGCGTCGGTGTAGTCCTTGATGGGCGCGGCCCAGACGGCCATGGCCACGGTCACGGCCATGAAGGCCCATGGGGCAGCCAGCAAGCGGGCGCTGGTGCCCGACGCCTGCGGCGCTGCGGCGGGCTGCACATGCCAGAACATGACGACACCGGCGCGGGCCAGCCCCAACAGCGTCAAAAAGCCCACCCCGATCAGCACGCTCCACACCCAAGGCTGCGCGGGCAGTCCCGCCGTGCTTTGCAACAGCATCACTTTGCCCAAAAACCCAGGCAGCGGTGGCAAGCCCGCCGCCGACGCCGCGCCGAACAGCATCATGACGCCGAGCAGCACGGGCTCGCGCACCGCGGGAGCGGGCTGCAGCCGGTCGTGCATGGCCCCGCGCTGCGCCGCGGCCAGTTCCACGAACAAAAACAGTCCCGCGATCACGACGGTGCTGTGCAGCAGGTAGTACATCGCCGCAGACAAGGTCTCTGGCGTGAACAGGGCCACCCCCGCAACGATCGTGCCCACCGAGGACACGGTCAGATACGCGACCAGCCGCCCCAGGGTGTGGGCCGCCAGCGCGCCCAACACCCCCAGGACACTCGTCAACAGCGCCACGGGCAGCAGCCAGGGCTGTACCGTCAGCGACGCGGCGCCCGCATCCACCCCAAAAATCACCCAATGGACGCGCACGATGCTGTAGACGCCCACCTTGGTCATGATGGCGAACAGCGCCGCCACGGGGGCGCTGGCTGCGGCATAGGTCCCCGGCAGCCAAAAGTACAGCGGCACGAGCGCCGCCTTCAGGCCGAACACCACCAGCAGGATCAGCGCGGCGGACTGCGCCAGCCGCAGCGACGCACCATCCAGCCGCGCCACGTGCAAGGCGGCATCGGCCATGTTGAGCGTGCCAGTGACCGAGTAGAACATGGACAACCCGATCAGAAACAGCGCCGATGCCGTCAAGTTGAGCACCACATAGTGCACCCCCATGCGCAAGCGCTCACGCCCCAGGCCGTGCAGCATCAGCACATAAGACGCGATCAGCAGCACCTCGAAAAAGACGAACAGGTTGAACAGGTCGCCCGTGAGGAACGCCCCACTGAGCCCCATCAGCTGGAAATGGAAAATGGCATGGAAATGCCGGCCGCGCGTGTCCCACCCCCCGCAGGCGTACCACAGCACCGGGACCGCCACCAGGTACGTCAGCAGCACCATCAGCGCCGACAAGCGGTCGAGCACCAGCACGATGCCAAACGGTGCTGGCCACTCGCCCAGCTCGTAGACGGTCAACTCTCCCCCGCTGGCCCGGTTCACCAGCGCCATGGCCAGGGCCAGCCCCAGCAGCGCCGACGCCAGGCTGAGGCGCCGCCGCCAGACCACCCGCCCGCCCTCGTGCCCGCCCCCTTGGGCGGACATCCCGGCGTGATCGCCCAACAACAACAGGGCCATCCCGGTGAAGGACGGCACCAGCACCGACAGCACCGGGGCGTGCTGACCCCAAAAACCCAGCAACGCCGCCCCCATCACGCTGCCCCTCCGTCACGCGCACCCGGCGCCGCCCCGCGGCTGCCGCCCGGCTCGGCCCCGTCCACATGGTCGCTGCCCCCCTCGTGGTGGCTGCGCAACGCCAGCTCCACGATGAAGCCGGTGGTGGCAAAGCCGATCACGATCGCTGTCAGCACCAGGGCCTGGGGCAGCGGATCCGCCACGGGCTCGTTGCCGACGAGGATCGGGTACGCGTCGATCCACAGCCGCCCCATGACGAAGATGAACACGTTGACCGCGTAGCTGATCAGCGACAGGCCAAGCACCACCGGGAAGGTCCGCCCGCGCAGCAGCAGGTAGATGCCACAGGCGGTCACCAGCCCCATGCCCGTGGCCACGAGAAACTCCATGCTCATGGGTGATGTCCTCCGTGGGGCTGGGTGGACGAAGGCGCCTCCACGCTGGCCGCCCCCAGCACCGATATGGTCAACAGCGTGGCGCCCACCACCGTCGAATACACCCCCAGGTCGAACAGGGCGGCGCTGGCCAGCGGCAGCTCACCGAGCAGGGGCACCTGCGGATGACCATGCGCACTGGTCAGGAAGGGGCGCCCGAACAGAAAGGCCCCGGCACCGGTCAGCCCCGCGATGGTCAGCCCCGAGCCGATCCAGCGCACGAACCGCCGCCCGCCCCCGGTGCGCAACAGCGCCTCGGCACGCTCCTGGCCCATCACCATGGATTGCAGCACCAGGGCCACGGCGGTCACCAACCCGGCGATGAAGCCCCCACCGGGCATGTTGTGGCCGCGCATGAAGATGTAGACCGCCACGACCATCGCCACCGGCAGCACGACCGACGCCGCCACCCGCAACAGCAGCGGATGCTGCGCGAAGGTCCAGCGCCGCCCCTGCGCATCGACGATCGGGCGGTGGGTGCGCATCCCCTCCATGAGCGCCAGCACCCCGATCGCCGCAATCGCCAGCACCGTGATCTCGCCAAAGGTGTCGTAACCGCGGAAGTCGACCAGGATCACGTTCACGACGTTGGCACCTCCCCCCATGGGCAGCGACTGCTCGAGGAAATACCACGCAATCGAGGCGTGATCGCGCGTCAGCATCACCCACGCGATCCAGGCGATCCCGGCCCCACCGGCCAGCGCCAGCGCGGCGTCGCGCAGCCGGCGATGGCTCGACGACTCACGCGGGGAATGCTGGGGCAGCAGCGCCAACCCCATCAGCAACAGTACCGTCGAGACCAGCTCCACCGACAACTGCGTCAGTGCCAGATCGGGCGCCGACAAACCCACGAACACCAGCGAGGTCACCAGACCCACCACCCCGACGAGCACCACGGCCTGAAAGCGGTGGTGGTGCGTCATCACCAGCGCCACGCAGGTGGCCGCCAGCAGCAGCCAGACCACGATGGCCAACGGATTCGCCGGCAACAGCTCGCGTCCACCGGTGCCGATGTGTTCACCCATCAGCGGGGCCGCGGCCACGACGATGGCCGCGCCCAACATCCACGCTACGTAGCGCTGCAACGAACCGTTTTCCAGCGCCACGGACACGCGCCCGGCCAGGGCGAACATCGCATCGACCGCGGACTCGAAGATCCGCCGCCCCGTCAGAGCCCCAAACCAGGCTTCGGACTGGATGCGGTGCAGGCGCCTACCCTGGGCCAGCCGGGCGTAGAACAGCCCGCCGCCCACCAACGCGACGACACTCATGAGCAGCGGCAGATTGACGCCATGCCAGATCGCGAGGTGATAGTCCGGCAACTCGCGCCCGACCATGGCCGTCGCCGCCACATGCACCAGGGGCCCGAAGGTCGCGGCCGGCAACACCCCGACCGCCAGACAGGCCACCACCAGCAGGATGACCGGCAGCTTCATGCCCAGCGGCGGCTCGTGGGGATGACGGTTGGGCACCTCGCCCAGCGGACCGTTGAAGAACGTATCGTGCACGAAGCGCAGCGAATACGCGACGCTGCAGATGCCCGCGATCGTCACCGCCACCGGCAGCCACACCCCCGCCGCACCGGCGCCTGCCACGGCTTCGGCAAAGAACATCTCTTTGGACAAAAAGCCGTTGGTCAGCGGCACCCCGGCCATGGAGGCCGCCGCGACCAGGGACAGTGTCGCGGTCCAGGGCATGAACGCCCACAGCCCGCCCAACTGCCGCATGTCGCGCGACTGCGTCTCGTGGTCCACGATGCCGGCCACCATGAACAGCGACGCCTTGAACGTGGCGTGGTTGAGGACGTGAAACACCGCGGCGACGGCGGCCAGGGGCGAGCCCAGACCGACCAGACAGGTCACCAGCCCCAGGTGGCTGACCGTGGAGTAGGCGAGCAACCCCTTGAGATCGTGCTTGAAGATCGCGATGAAGGCGGCAAACACCAAGGTCGCCAACCCCACCGCGGTGACGATGCCCTCGAACCACCCCGAGCCGCCGAGCACCGGATACATGCGCATGAGCAGGAACACGCCAGCCTTGACCATCGTGGCCGAGTGCAGGTAAGCCGACACCGGCGTCGGCGCGGCCATGGCATCGGGCAGCCAGAAATGGAACGGAAACTGCGCGCTCTTGGTGAACGCCCCGAGCAGGATCAACAGCAGCGCCGGCACGAACAGCGGGTCGGCCTGAATCTCGACGGCGCGGCCGGTCATTTCGCTCAGCTCGAAGGTGCCGGCGATCCAGCCCAGCATCACCAAACCCGCCAGCATCGCCAGCCCGCCGCCACCGGTCACGGCCAGGGCCTGGCGGGCGCCGCTGCGTGCCTCGGGCCGGTGGCTCCAGTACCCCACCAACAGAAAGGACGAGACACTGGTCAGCTCCCAAAAGACGACCAGCAGCAGCAGGTTATCCGACAGCACCACGCCCAGCATCGCGGCCATGAAGAGCATCATCACCGCGTAAAACTTGGCCGCCGAATCCTCGGGAGCCAGGTAGTAGCTCGCGTACAGAATGATCAACAGCCCGATGACCGTGATCAGGCCCGCGAACAGGAACGACAGGCCATCGAGCCGCAAGCCGATGTTCAGCCCGATGTCATTCACCCAGGGGTGGAACTCGTACACCCCCGCACCGCTCCAAACGGCCGGCGCGTGCAGGGCCAGCAAGGCCAGACTGCAGGCGGTTACGGCCGCGGCGCCCATCGCCGTCCAGCGGCGCGAGCGGCCGCCCAGCCACCCTGTCAAAGTGGTGCCCACGAGCAAGGGCAGTAAGACGATCAACAGCAGCACGGCAATCGTTTTGGCATGGGACAGGCGCGCGCGGCGCCCGATCCGCCGCAGGGCGGGGCGGTTCGAAAACCACCTATTGTAGGGAAGCGCGCAGGCGCCTTTTCGGCGTCGCGATCAGTCGCGGCCGGGGGGCCGCGGCGCGGGTGCCGCGAGCCCCGCATCACCGCCGACCACCGGGGCGCGCGCGGCGTCGGCCTCCTGCCCGGCTTCGCGTACCGCGGCGCGGGCCAGCAGGTTGGAGGCGACGGGCAGCGTCGCCAGCAAAAAGCCGATGATCAGCAGCAGGCGCCAGGTCCACGAGGCCTCCGCCACCGCGAGCGCCGCGCCCCCGCACACCAGTGCCACCGCCAGCGTGCCCGCCTTGGTCGCGGCGTGCTGGCGCGACAAGGCATCGGGCAAGGCGACAACGCCCCAGGCGGCGATCACCAGCAAGGCCGCCCCGCCCCCCAGCAGCCACGCCCCAAACCCGCTCATCGCTCCTCCCCGCCCTGATCCACGACCCGGGCCCAACCCACCGTGGCCACGAAGCCGACGAGCGCCAGCCCGATCGCCACGTCCAGAAATACCGTGCGCGCCGTGGCCAGCGCCGCCGCCATGCACAAAGCGACCGCCGCCGCCAGGAAAATGTCCAGCGCCACGATCCGGTCCGCATGGCGCGGCCCGCGCAGCATGCGCCACGTGGCCAGCGCAATCGCCAGCCATGCCGCCCCGATCATCCACCACAGCATCGGGCTCATGCCGTTCTCCCCGCAGTATTCATCGTGGGGCCGAACAGTGCCACCAGCCCGGGCTCGAAGTCCCGGCGGATACCCTGCACGACCGCCTCGGTGTCGGACGCATCCAGCACATGCAGCAGCAGCTCGCAGCGCTCCAAGTCGATGTCGATGGTGGTCGTGCCGGGGGTGAGCGTCACCATGCAGCCCAACAAGGCCGCACCCTGCGCGCTCATGGGCGCAAAGCGCACCCGCAAGAACGCCGCGGGCGGCGGCCGGCGGTCGCCCAGACTGGCGCGGGCGATCACCGCCACCGTCTGCACACCGGAGACCACCACCGCCTTCAAGAACCGCACGACCAGCACCGCAGCCGCCCATGCGCGTCGCACCCAGCGCCCCATGTCAGCGCCCCCCCAACGTCTCGGCCGCCGCCAGACTGTAGGCCAGCAAATGCTCGGGCTGCAGCCCGATGGCCAGTGTGATCAACGCCAGCCCCCCGGTCACCGCCCACGCGGGTGCCAGCCGGGCGTCGGCGGGCGGGGTCCAGTCCGAGCGGGGATGCGCCTTCCAGAACGCTTCCATCCAGATCTTCATCATCGAATACAGGGTCAGCACGCTCACCAGCAGCGCCACCCCGGTCCAGACGATGCGCCCTTGCTGCAAGGCCTCCTGCAGCACCCACAGCTTGGCCCAGAAGCCGGACAGCGGCGGAATACCCACCAGTGACAGCGCCGGCACCAGAAACAACACCCCCAGCAAGGGACGGGCGCGATAGAGCCCGCCGATCCGGCGCAGGTCGTAGCTGCCGGTCAGGCGCCAGACCATGGCCACGATCAGGAACAGATTGGCCTTCACCACGATGTGGTGCAGGGTATAGAACAGCGTCGCCGCATCCCCGGCGGAGCTGGCCAGGGCCACCCCGAGCAGGATGTAGCCGATCTGGCTGACGATGTGAAACGCCAGGATGCGGCGCATGTCCCAGTGGTAGGCCGCCCCCAGCACCCCGAACAGCATGGTCGCGGCGGCCACCCAGCCCAGCGCCTCGAACAGCACGTCGGGCGTGGTGACGAACACATCCCGCAGGGCGCGCAGCACCGCATACACCCCCACCTTGGTGAGCAACCCCGCAAACAGCGCCAGCACCGGCGCCGGCAGCGTGTGGTACGACGCCGGCAGCCACGCAAACAAGGGGAACGCCCCCGCCTTGACCAAAAAGGCCAGCAGCAGCCCGGTGACGGCCAATGTCGATACCCACGGCGCCACATGGGGCCAGGCGTGCGCGATGGCACCGTAGTTGAGGTGGCCGCTGACCGCATACACCATGCCGACGGCCATCAACAGCAACAGTGTGCCCATCAGATTCAACACGAAGTACTTGAAGGTTGCATCCAACTGGTCCGCGCGCCCGCCGATGGCAAACAGCCCCAGCGCACAGATCAGCATCACCTCGAACCACACATACAGATTGAACAGATCGGCCGTGGCGAACGCCCCGCCGACACCGACCAGCACCCCGTGCAGCAGCGGCAGCATGAGCGGGTGGGACGGCCGCGTGTCCGCATCGCTGGCCAGAAATGCCAGCGCCGCCACCCCCATGACTGCGGTGATCAAC
Organism: Tepidimonas sp.; assembly: GCF_046292505.1. Taxonomy (GTDB): domain Bacteria; phylum Pseudomonadota; class Gammaproteobacteria; order Burkholderiales; family Burkholderiaceae_C; genus Tepidimonas. Next base: position 245,414 of record NZ_JBKBQX010000001.1, read on the forward strand.
ACCAAGGCCGCGCTCAGGCGGTCCACCAAAAATTCAATGCCGAACGGCACCCCCCAACCGCCGAAGACGGCCTGCGCCGGACGGTCCGCCGCCGCCTGCACGACCAGCGCCAGCGCGCAGCCCAGCAACGACCACCCCCCCACGTGGCCCAGCCACCGTTGCAGGCGTGGACGCCCCATGGTCAAAGTGGTCGCGACCACCGTGGCCAGCGGCACCAACACCGGGGAGACGGCCAGCGCGCTCATGCGCGGCCCCCCGGCGCTCGGTCGTCCCGGGGCGGCCACACCGGATCGTGCGCGGCCTCGGCAACGGGGGGCTTGACCCCATCGGTCGGCACGGGCTCGGCCAGACGCAGCGCCAGGGCATCGTCGGTGCGCACGCGCTGGATCAGGCGCAGTACCAGCGCGAGCGAAAAGCACACCAGCGCAAAGCCGATCACGATGGCCGTCAGCACCAGCGCCTGCGGCAGCGGATTGGCCGCGTCGCGCAGCACGGTCTCCCCCGGCACGACGACCGCGGGAGCGGACGACCCCAGCCGCCCCGCGGCAAACAGCGCCAGATTGATCGCGCTGCCCACGATCGCCAGCCCCATCACCGCGCGAAAGACGTCGCGGGACAGCGCCAGGTACGCCCCGGCCGCAACCGTCACCCCCACCGTCATGGCCAACACCCAGATCATGGCTCACCCCCCGCTGCGGTCCCGCTCGCCTCGCCCAGCGCAAGCAGCGCCAGCGCATAGCCGGCCAGCGCCCCCCACACGCACAAGTAGACCCCCAGGTCGAACAACAGCACGGTGGACACCGGCAGCGCCGCATCCCCCACGGACAGTGCCCCCCACCAATGCGTCAAATAGGCCTGCCCCTGCCACCAGGCGGGCACGCCCGACAGCCCCGCCAGGGCCACGCCGGCCGCCGCCAGCCGCAGCGGCGAGCCCAAGGGCAGGCGACGGCGGGCCGCCTCGCTGCCGCGCGCCACCGCCCACAGCACCGACGCCGACGCCGCCACCAGCCCACCGATGAAGCCACCACCCGGCTCGTTGTGGCCGCGCAGCAGTACCCACAGCGACGCCAGCACGATCACGACGTATAGGGGGCCGGAGACGACCTCGAGGATGACCGAGCGGGTTTTCATGGCGCCACCCCTCCGCGGGCTGAGTCGGTCGTCTGCTGGCGCACCGCGCCGGGCTGCTCGCCGATGGCGCGCAACAGCGGCCACGCGGCCAGCAGCGACAGCATCACGACCGAGATTTCTCCCAAGGTATCCAGCGCACGGAAGTCCACCAAAATCACGTTGACGACATTGCGCCCCTGCGCATCCGGTACGCTGCGCTGCGCAAAAAACTGCGACAGGCTGGCATCGAACGGAACGGCCACGCTGACCAGCAACCACAGCGCCACCACCGCCCCAAAGCCCACCGCCACCACGGCGCGCAACGCGCTCGGCTGCGGCGCATCCAGCGCGTGGCCAAAGCCGCGACGGCGCAGCTTCATGAGCACCGAAGCCACGACGATCACGAAGACGGACTCCACCACGAACTGCGTGAACGCCACATCGGGCGCACCGGCGAACAAAAACGCGACGCCGCTGCCAAAGCCCACCAAACCCGCCGCCAACAGCAGCACCAGCCGGTCATGCTGGAACAGGGCCAGCACGGCACCCAAGGCAATCAACGCGCACGCGCCGCCGAAGCCCCAACCCGGTGGGGTCCAGGCCGGCCACGCCCAGGCCACCCCACCCCCCACCAGCACGGCAGCCAGGGCGGCCGTCAACACCGCGAGCATGACCACGCCGTAGCCGGGCAGGCGCCCATGCTGGAGCCAGCGGGTCGCAGCAGCCGCCGCGGCGGGGATGGCCTGCAGGCCACGCTCGTAATGGGACGCCATGCCGATGGGCCCGATGCGCAGCGCCACGCGCTCGAACAGGCGGTGCAGCGGATCCCAGAAAAAGAACACCGTCAAGCCGATCGCCAGCGTCACCGCCAAGGACAGCAGCGAGGGCCCGATCTCCAGCGCCAGCGCGACCACGACCGCTTCCGTCCCCGGCGTCATGGCCACCGAGGCCGCGGCGATCAAATCCTGCACCACGTAGGGAAACACCCCCAGGACGACGCCCAGGCCGGCCAAGGCCAGCGGCGGCAGGACCAGCGCCCAGCCCCCTTCGTGGGCCTCGGGCGTCTCGTTGCTACCGGGGTGGCGCCAAAACACCCGGATCGCGGCCACCGCCGCCACCGCTACGGCGATGGCGCCAAACACGGTGTTGGCCGCCCGCGCGAACGCGAACACCTCATCCCCTCCCTTGGCAGCCAGGATCACGTCCTTGGCGATGTAGCCAAACGACATGGGCATGCCCGCCATGGACGCCCCCGCCAGCAGCGCGGCAGCGGCCGTCCAGGGCATGGCATGGCGCAAATTGCCCAGCCGGTCGATGACCCGCGTGCCCGTGCCATGGTCGATGTTGCCCGCCACAAAGAACAGGGGGGCCTTGTACAGCGCGTGCGCCAGCAGCAGCGCTCCCACGGCGACCGTGGCCCCCTCGCCGCGCAGGCCCACCAGCGCCACCAGCGTGCCCAGCGTCGCCACGGTGGACCAGGCCAGGATGCGCTTGAGGTCACGCTCCCGCAGCGCAAGCACCATGCCCCATGCCGCGGTGAGCGATCCGGCCGCCTTCAGCGCCCACTCCCACAACGCCCATTCGCCAAACCCGGGATCGAAGCGGGCCAGCAAATACACCCCCAGCTTGACCATGGTGGCCGAATGCAGGTACGCCGACACCGGCGTCGGGGCCGACATCGCATTCGGCAGCCAGAAATGGAATGGAAACTGCGCGCTCTTGGTGAACGCGCCGACCAACATCAACACCAGCGCTGCGGTCAGAACCGGCGATGCGGGCATCTGGGGCAGTTGCGCGACGATGGTGCTGATGCTCGTGCTGTCCATCGCCTGGCCGAGCAGGACGAAGCCCGCTAGCAGCGCCAGACCGCCGGTTCCCGTCACCAGCAAGGCCTGCTGCGCCGACTTGCGGCTGGCGGCGTCCTCATGGTGGAAGCCGACCAGCAGAAACGACACCAAGCTGGTCAGCTCCCAAAAGACGAACAGCGTGATCAGATTGTCCGCCGTCACACAGCCGATCATCGCCGCCATGAACAAGGACAGCAACCCATACAGCCGCCCTTGTTGGGGGTGACCGGCCAAGTAGCCACCGGCATAGACGAACACGGCCGTCCCCACGCCCGTGATCATCAGCAGCATCAGCGCCGACAGCCCGTCGATGTAGAAGGCCAGCTCGATTCCCGCGCTCGGCACCCAGGCCCAGCGGGCCTGGATCGGCAAATCGTAGTGGCTCAGCAGTACCAGCACCCAGGCCAGCGCCGCCACCGGCAGCAGAGTGAACGCCACCCGCGCGGCGAGTCCGAGTCCGGCGTCCGGTGCAGGCGGGATGTGATGGGCGTGGGCCATGGTCGGTGGGGGGCTGTCGATCCGCCAGGCCCCGCCTCCTCAAGGATCCTGCGCGGTGCCGTGCTTGAACGACGGATTCCGCACCGGCGGGAGAGTTCCCGCGGGCGGGGCCAGCCCGCGTGCCCGCACGGTCGGCCCCGCCCTGCCCTGCGCCCGCGCCACCATCCGACTCACGGGCGCGGCTCCCGGGGATGGTTGACCGGCGTCAAGGCGCGGCCCTCGGTCAAGTAGGCGATCAGATTGTCCACCGCCAAATCGACCATCGCCCGGCGCGTGCGCACGGTGGCGCTGGCGATGTGGGGCGTGAGCACCACGTTCGGCACCTCCAGCAGCCCCGGGTGGACCGCCGGCTCGCCCTCGAACACGTCCAAACCTGCGGCGGCAATGCGCCGCTCGCGCAGGGCTTGGGCCAGCGCGGCATCGTCCACGATGCCGCCGCGCGCCAGGTTGACCAGCACGGCAGTCGGCTTCATGCGCGCCAATTCCGCCGCGCCGATGATGTGGTGGCTTTGCGGCGTATAGGGCAGCACCAGGACCAAATGGTCCGACTCGCGCAGCAGCGTGTCCTTGTCCACCCAGGTCGCGCGGCAGCCGGCCTCGATGGCCGCATCGAGCCGGCTGCGGTTGTGGTACAGCACCCGCATGCCAAAGCCATGCGCGCCGCGCCGGGCGATCGCCTGGCCGATGCGGCCCATGCCCAGGATGCCCAGCGTGGTGCCATGCACCTCGGCCCCGGCGAACAGGTCGTAGGACCAGCGCGTCCAGCGGCCGGCACGCAGGTAGTGTTCGCTCTCGGTCACCCGGCGCGCCGCCGCCAGCAACAGCGCAAAACCAAAATCGGCGGTCGTTTCGGTCAGCACGTCCGGGGTGTTGGTGCCGACCACGCCGTGGGCGTCCATGGCGGCGATGTCGAAGTTGTTGTAGCCCACCGTCATGTTGGCGGCGATGCGCAGCGCGGGGCAGGCACGCAGGAGCGCGTCGTCGATGCGCTGCGTGCCGGTCAGCAAAGCCCCGGCCTTGCCCTGCAGACGGCGAATCAGCTCTTCGGCGGACCAATCTTCATCGGCCTCGTTGGCTTCGACATCGAAATGCGCGCGCAGGCGCTGCACCGCTTCGGGGAACACGGCACGCGCCACCAGGACCGACGGCCGAGGGACTGCGGAATCATGCATGGGCCACTCCAAGGTGCAAACGGGTCATTCCAGCCAGGTCACGAAGCGCTCGATCGGCTCGCGCGGGGTGACGAAGCGGTTGACCGTCGCCTCGGGGTCGGCGTAGCCGAGCGACAAGCCGCAGACCAGCATCTCCTGCTCGGACGCACCAATGTGCGGCAGGATGATGCGAGCGTAGTGGTTCCACGCCGCCTGGGGGCAGGTGTCCAGACCGTGGGCGCGCGCGGCCACCATCAGGTTTTGCAAAAACATGCCCGTATCCAGCAGCGAGCCGCGCCCCATCACCGTGTCGATGGTCACCATCAACCCGACCGGCGCATCAAAGAAGCGGAAGTTGCGCTGGTGCTGGGCGTGCATCTTGTCTTTGTCGCCCTTGCCAATACCGAGCAACCCGTACAGGCCCCAGCCGTTCTCGCGCCGGCGGTCGATGTAGGGACTCACCCACTGGCTGGGGTAGTAGTCGTACGCCTCCTGATACTCCGCCGCCAGCGCCGGGTTGGCGCGGATGGCGTCGTGGGCAGCGCACACTTTGTCCACCAGCGCGTCGCGCGCGCGTCCCTGCAGAACGTACACCTTCCAGGGCTGGGTGTTGGTGCCCGACGGCGCGCGCGCCGCCACCCGCAACAGCCGCTCGATCAGGGACCGGGGCACCGGTCGCGGCAAAAAGGCGCGCACCGAGCGGCGACCGACAATGGCCGCTTCGACCTGCGCCGGATCCACCGGCTGGGCCCAGGCGCGCAGCGGATCCAGATCCGCCTCGGCGCCGGCGATGGGCTCGGGTGCGTTCATGACAGGGCCTCCAGGGTGCGTTGCAGGGCAGCGGGCAGCGCGGCGACCGGCCGCCGGCTGTCGCGATCGACATAGACGTGCACGAAATGGCCGCGCGCGGCGCAGGCCGGCGCCCCCGCGGCGAAGATGCCCACCTCGTAGCGCACGCTCGAGCGGCCGATGTGGGCGACGCGCAAACCGGCCTCGACCGGCTGCGGAAACGCCAGCGGCGCAAAGTAGTGGCACTGCGTCTCGACCACCAGGCCGATGACATCGCCGCGGTGAATGTCCAGCGCGCCCTGCTCGATCAGGTGGCCGTTGACGGCGGTATCGAACCAACTGTAGTACACGACGTTGTTGACATGGCCATAGATGTCGTTGTCCATCCAACGCGTGCCGATGGGGCGAAAGACGCGAAAGTGCGTTCTGGGCAAGGGCTGCGGGCGCTGAGGCGCGGGCGCGGCGGGGCTCACGGCGGCGGTCTCCTCGATGGTGGTGCCGTCGATTCTGCCACCGCCCGCCAGCGTCGCCAGTACGACAGCGCCACCGCATAGGTGGTGCGCTGCACGCGCACCGTGGTGGCGATATCGCGGCCATAGCCGCCCGCCATGGTCATGGCCACGGGCAGGCGCCGCTGCCACGCCCAGTCGAACACGCGCCGATCGCGCGCCTCCATGCCATCGTCGGACAGGCGCAGCCGCCCCAGGCGGTCGCCCTCGTGGGGGTCCGCGCCCGCCAGGTAGATCACGAAGTCCGGCTCGAAGCGCCGCTCCAGCTCGCCCAGCGCCCACTCCAGCGCCTGCAGGTACTCGGCGTCGCCGCAGCCGTCGGGCAACTCCACGTCGCAGTCGCTCGGCTCCTTGCGGAAGGGAAAGTTGCGCGCTCCGTGCAGCGACAATGTGAACACCGACGGGTCGTCCCGAAAGATGCTGGCCGTCCCATTGCCCTGGTGGACATCGAGGTCCACGATCGCCACCCGCAAGGGCCGGGCGCGCGCCCCCGCCCCGCGCCGGCCCCATTCGGCCTGCATCAGGCGGGCCGCCACCGCGGCATCGTTGAAGACGCAAAACCCACCTCCCTTGTGGGCGTAGGCGTGGTGGGTGCCCCCCGCGATGTTGGCGGCCACGCCCTCGCCCGCCAGCGCGACCCGGCTGGCTTGGATGGTCGCGCCCACCGAGCGGCGCGCCCGCTCGGCCATCGCGGGGCTCCAGGGAAAGCCGATCTCCCGCTGCAGCGCCGGGGCAAGCGTCCCGTGGGTGATGGCGTCGATATAGGCCGGTGTGTGGACCAGCGCCAGCTCGCCGTCGCTGGCCGGCTCGGCCTGCTGCCAGCGAATGTCTGGCTCGCTGGCCAGGGCGTCGCGCAACAGGGCATACTTGGCCATCGGGAATCGGTGGCCCGAGGGCAGCGGCAGCACGAATTGGGTCGCGTAAAACACCTGCATGGCGCGCAGTGTGCCAGCGCGGCGCCGCGCCCGCTGGCTGGTGCCAGATGCCCCGCATGTGCCGTCCTGATGCCCTCCGCCCCACGGCGCACGCGACACAAATGTTGCAGTGCAGCACGACTTGCAAAATTCAACGACACCCGTATAATGGAGGCGCATGCTGCAGCGCAGCAATTTTTCACCCGTCACGACCAGCGGAGGACGACAGACATGCTGACCCCTGAACAACTGGCCGCCGCCCACAAGGCCAACATCGAAATGCTGTTCGGCCTCACCCGCAAGGCCTTCGAAGGCGTGGAAAAGCTGGTCGAACTCAACCTGCAGGCCACCAAGGCAGCGCTGCGCGACTCCGCGGACAACACCCAGGCCCTGCTGTCGGTCAAGGACGCGCAGGAGCTGCTGCAACGCCAAGCCGCGCTGCTGCAGCCGCTGGCCGAAAAGGCCGTCAACTACAGCCGCCAGCTCTACGACATTGCGGCCACGACGGGCAGCGCCTTCGCCCAGGCCGCCGAGCAAAACGCGGCCGACGTCCAACACAAGGCCATGGCCGTGATGGACAACGTCGCCAAGAACGCGCCCGCCGGCACCGAAGCCGCGGTGGAGGCCATGCGCAATGCCGTCAATGCCGCCACTTCGGCCATGGAAACCGTCCAACAAGCCGTCAAGCAAGCGGCGGAGCTGGCCGAAGCCAACTTCCACCAAATGGTGACCCAAGCGCAGCAAAACCTGCCTTCCGCAGCCGCCCAGGCGCCCAAAACCGCCGCCCGGACACGCCGCAGCGCGGGTTGAAGGACAGCCCCTTTCGCTTCGAGTTGTCTCCTCGGGTCTCTTCGAAATCAGATTCAGGAACCCTTACCAGCCCCGCCCCGGCGGGGCTTTTTTTCGGCGGGCGGTGTTCATCGTGCGGCCTGCGGGCCCGCCAGCAGCGGCCGACGCAGGGCCAACAGTTGCTCGCGCAGGCGCGGCAATCCCGCCTGCATGGCGGCGCGACCCGCCGCGATACTGCGTTGGCGTGACGCAAAGTCGGCGCTGCCGATGCCGTCCAGCCGGGGACGGATCACGACATCCGCGCTGCCGAGCACATGGCGGTTGATCGTCTGGCCCATGATCGTGAAGGTTTGCAGCAGCACCCGCACCGGGTCGGTCTGGATCAGCGGCTCGGCGGGGCTGGAGATGTCCACCGCAATCACCAGTTCGGCGCCCATCTCGCGCGCCTGCTCGACCGGCACCGGCGCCACCAGGCCGCCATCCACATACGTTCGCCCCGAGATCGGCACCGGCGAAAACACCCCCGGCACCGCGCTGGACGCCCGCACCGCAGTCCCCGTGTCCCCGCGGCGGAACAGCACCGGCTGCCCGGTGGCCAGATCGGTGGCCAGAATGCCCAGCGGCAAGGGCATGGCCTCGATCAGCCGGCCCTGGACCATGCGGTTGACATAGCGCGCCAGCGCCTCGCCGCGCAACAGCCCGCGGTTGAAGATCGGAACGGTCCAGTCCGCAATCGTCGCTTCTTCCATCTCCAGCGCCGCGCGCTCCAGCGCCGCACCCGACAGACCGTGGGCATACAGCGCCGCCACCAGACTGCCGGCGGATGTGCCGACCACCAGATCGGGGCGCACGCCCTCGCGCTCCAACACCTGGATGACGCCGATGTGGGCAAAGCCGCGCGCCGCCCCGCCGCCCAAGGCCAACCCGACGCGGGGTGGCCGCGTCGGCGGCGGCGTGGGTGGAGCAGGCGGCGCAGCCGGGGGGGCCGCGGGGGCATCCGGCTCGCGGGGTGGCACGGCGCATCCCGCGAGGGCCCACGCGGCCAGCGCCGCCGCCCCGCCGCCCAGCCATCGGCGGCGGACGAGGTCGGGCGGTTGGATCGGAGTTTGGCTAGGGCTTAGACGATCAAACATAACGATAATGATTCTCGTTTGTGATAATATAAATCCCGTGACACATCCCTCCACCCACACCTCACTCGCCACACCGATCGCCGTCTGAACAAGGAGTCCTCCCCATGTCGAACCTTCCATCGTCGTTGCGTCGCCGTGTCATGCAAGGGGCTTTGACGCTCCTGTCGCTGACCGCACCGCTGATGCTGATGCCCTCCGCCGCGTCCGCGCAGGACAAGGTGCTCAACCTGTATTCGGCGCGCCACTACCCGGGCGACGAGTTCATGTACGAAGCCTTCACCAAGGCCACGGGCATCAAAATCAATCGCGTGGACAGCGACGACGCGGGCATTGTCGCGCGTTTGCGCGCGGAAGGGCCCGCCTCCCCGGCCGACGTCGTGCTGCTGGTGGACGCGGCGCGCATGGCCGCCGCCGATGCGCAGGGGCTGTTTCGCCCGATCAAATCGGCCAAGCTGGACGCGGCCATCCCGCCCGAGCTGCGCGCTGCACGCACGCCCGAGGGCGTGACGTGGACGGGCTTTTCCACCCGCGCGCGCGTCATCGTGTACGACCCGCTGCGTGTCAAGGCCGAGGACGTGGCCACCTACGAGCAGCTCGCGGACCCCAAACTCAAGGGTCTGCTGTGCACGCGCAGCGGCTCGCACCCCTACAACCTGTCGCTGTTTGCCACCGTGATCGAACGGCTGGGTGACGAAAAGGGGCAGGCCTGGCTCAACGGCCTGGTGGCCAACATGGCGCGCGCGCCCAAGGGTGGCGACACCGACCAGATCCGCGCCGTGGCCAGCGGCGAGTGCGGGGTAGCGCTGTCCAACACCTACTACATCGCCCGCCTGGTCAAGTCCGACAAGCCGGAAGACCGCAAGGTGATGGAGCGGGTGCGGGTGGTGTTCCCCAACCAAGCCACGACGGGCACCCACGTCAACATCGCGGGGGCGGCCGTGGCTCGCCACGCCAAGAATGTGGATGCCGCGATCGCGTTCATGGAGTTCCTCGCCAGCCCGCTGGCACAGGAGTATTTCGCCAATGGCAACAACGAGTTCCCTGCGGCGCGCGGCGTGCGGCTGGACAACCCTGCGCTGCGGGCCATCGGGGGTGAGCGCTTCAAGGCCGAGAACATCCCGCTGACCGTCGTCGCCAAGAACCTGACCAAAGTGCAGCAAATGCTGGACCGGGCCGGCTACAAGTGACCCCGGTGCCGCCCCGCCATGGCGGCGCCATCCCCTCTCCTGGCCGTGTGCACCCGTTGGTGCTTGCCGCCCGCCCCACCGGCGGGCGCTTTTTTTGGCCTATGATTGACGTTTACGTCAACGTCAATTTAGCAGGAGAACGGCCATGGAAATCGCGGGCAAAGTGTATGTGGTCACGGGCGGCGCCTCGGGCCTGGGCGAAGGCACGGCACGCATGCTGGCCGCGAACGGCGGCCGCGTGGTCATCGCCGACATGCAGGCCGAACGCGGCGAGGCCGTGGCCCAGGACATCGGCGGGGTCTACGTCCGATGCGACGTGAGCCAGGAAGCCGACGCCCAAGCCACGATCGACCGCGCGGTGGCGCTGGGCAAGCTGGCCGGGCTGATCAACTGCGCCGGCATCGCCCCGGCCGAAAAAACCGTGGGCAAGAACGGGCCGCACAGCTTGGCGCTGTTCAACAAGGTCATCCAGGTCAACCTGGTCGGCACGTTCAACATGATCCGCCTGGCCGCACAAGCGATGAGCGCCAACGCCCCCGAGCCGACCGGCGAGCGCGGCGTGATCGTCTCCACGGCGTCGGTGGCGGCTTTCGAGGGCCAGATCGGCCAGGCGGCCTACAGCGCCTCCAAGGGCGGTGTGGTCGGCATGACGCTGCCGATCGCGCGCGACTTGGCCAAGCTCGGCATCCGCAACATGACCATCGCCCCGGGCATCTTCGGCACCCCCATGCTGTTTGGCATGCCGCAGGAGGTGCAAGATGCGCTGGCCGCGATGGTGCCCTTCCCGTCGCGCCTGGGTCGGCCAGAAGATTACGCCAAGCTCGTCAAACACATCATCGAAAACGACATGCTCAACGGCGAGGTGATCCGCCTGGATGGCGCGATCCGCATGCAGCCGCGCTGACCCCCGCGCGGGGGCCAAGTGCGGAGCGGCTGATCGGCGTCAAGTCGCCCAGCCGGCCCGAGCGGCGGTCCCGCGCTATACTTCGGCGCCATGGGCGATCCCGCCTCCACCCCCCAGGAAATCGCGCGCGAAGCCGTCAAACTGCTGACAGCGCGGCGCCTGCCACCCACCCCCGACAACTTCCAGGCGGCCTACCACGAGGTGGCCGGCACCCGGCCGCTGCAACCCTTTCCGCTGGCGCAGTTGCGCCAGATCGCGCAAGCCCTGCCCGAGCGCACCCCAGCCCAGGTGCGCTTCAAAGCCCTGTTCAACAAGGCGGTGGCGCGCCACAGTTGGGACGACCTGGAAAAGCTGCTGGCGCAAACCCCCTTGGCCAGTGCGCCACCGGTCGCGCCCGCGGAGGCCCACGCTTCCAGCGCACCCCCTGCCGCTGCCAGCGCTGCCAGCGCCGAGGGCGCCTTGCCTTCAGCCGACCTGGCCGAACAGACCGCGCGACTGATTGACGTGGGCCTGCCTTTGGTGGCCGCCGACGACGAACGCCTGCGCACGATGGGCGAAGAGCTGGTGCGCTACCTGCGCTTGGAGCAGCAACACGCCCCGACGCTGCGCCGCATGCTGGCCGACTACGCCTACCGGCTGTCGTTTGGCGTGGAGGAGCAGTTGGGCGTGCGGCAGGCGCTGCTGGGCCTGCTGCGGCAGGTGTTCGAGCACATCGACGCCATCAGCCCCGACAACCCGTGGCTGCGCCAGCAGATGCAGGCGCTGGTGCAGGCCGCCGAGCCACCGCTGTCGCAACGCCGGCTGGAGGACCTGCAAACCCGGCTGAAGGACGTCATCGTCAAGCAGGCCGAGGCGCGCGAGCAAACCGTGCGCGCGCAGGCCCTGATGCGCGAAACGCTGGCCACCTTTTTGGAGCGGCTGGCGCAGACCGCCACCAGCACCGGCCAGTATCAGGCCAAGTTCGAAGCCTGCGCGCAGGCGCTGGAGCGCGCCGACAGCCTGGCCGACATGGCCCCGGTGGTGCAGGAAGCGATCCAGACCGCGCGCGCCTTCGCGGTGGACACCCAGCGCGTGGCCGAGGAGCTGACCGACCTGCGCGACCGCGCCGACCGCGCCGAGGCCGAGGTGCAGCGCCTGCGCGCCGAGCTGGATCAGATGGCCGAGTTGGTCACGCACGACCTGCTGACCGGCGTGCTCAACCGCAAGGGGCTGCAAAGCGCCATCGACCGCGAGACACGCCGCGCCGAGCGCACCGGCACGCGCGTGTGCATTGCGCTGCTGGACGTGGACGACTTCAAGCGCCTCAACGACACGCTGGGCCACCTGGCGGGTGATGCGGCGCTGAAGCACCTGGCCGACGTCGCGCGGCGCAGCCTGCGCCCGCAGGACACCATCGGCCGCTACGGTGGCGAGGAGTTCATCATCGTGCTGCCCGACACCACCCCCGAGGAGGCCTGCGGGGTGGTGCAGCGGCTGCAGCGCGACCTGAGCGCCCACCTGTTCCTGCAGGGCGAGCAGCAGGTGCTGATCACCTTCAGCGCCGGCGTCACCGAACTGCGGCGCGACGAGCCGGTGGAGGCCGCCATCGCGCGCGCCGATGCGGCCATGTACAAGGCCAAGCGTGCCGGCAAGAACCGCGTGATGCAGGGATGAACAGGATGCGCCGACGCGACTGGCTGCGCCGCGGCACCGCGCTGGCTGCCGCGGCGGCGGCGGCCCCGTGGCTGGCCGGTTGCGGCGCCGAGCCGCCGCTGACGGTGGCCTTCCACCCCTGGCCGGGCTACGCGCCACTCCAACTGGCGGACAGCCTGGGCTGGTGGGACGACGGCCTGCTGCGCAGCCTGCCGACCGGCTCGGCCAGCGCCTCGCGCGCGGCGTTGCGCGAGGGCCGCGCGCAGGCCGCCGCGCTGACGCTGGACGAGGTGCTGCAGGCGGTCGTGGTCGACCGCCTGCCGCTGCGCGTGGTGGCGCTCTTCGACCGGTCGCACGGCGCCGACGTGGTGCTGGCGCGCCCGACGCACGTTGAGCGCACGCGCTGGCGCGGCGCGCGGCTCGGCCACGAGCCAGGCGCCGTCGGCGAGCTGATGGCGGCCTCGTGGCTGGAGTACGCGGGGCTGCAGCCCACGGACGTGCGGGTCGTGCACGTCGGCTTCGAGGAACACGAGCGGGCCTGGCGCGAGGGCGCGGTCGACCTGCTGATCACGTTCGAGCCGGTGGCCTCGCGCGTGCAGGCGCAAGGGGCGGTGCGGCTGTTCGACAGCGGCCAGCTGCCCGAGGAGCGTCCGATCGTCGACGTGCTGGCCGTGCACCGCGAGGCCGCGGACCGGCAGCGCGCGCTGACCACCCTGCTGCGGCACCTGTTCGAGGCGCAGCGCCATCTGATGACGCTGCGCGACGACAGCATCTACCGCCTGGCGCCGTGGCTGGACCTGCCGCGGCATCAGGTGATGCCGGCCTTCAGCGGCCTGCACCTGACGGTCTGGTCGGACAACCGTGACTGGCTGGTCGGCCACCCCGCCCGGCTGCAGCGCGCCGCCGAGGGGCTGGCGCATTTCATGCGACAACGCGGCCTGCTGCCCGAGGGCCGCCTGCCGGCGGACTTGGCCGCGCCCGACTGGCTGCCTGTGGAGGAGCCGGCATGAGGCACGGTCACGCCGCGCGCGCCGCCGCGGCGGCCCGCCTGGCGCGCGCGCTGGCGCTGCTGCTGGGACTGCTGGGCGTCTGGCTCGCCCCCGCGCACGCCGACCACGCCGAGCTGCGGATGGGCATCCTGGCACCGCGCCCGCTGGAGGCGGAGGAGCGCGACTGGACCCCGCTGCTGCAGGCGCTGCAGCGGCAGATGCCGCACACGCCGCTGCGCGCCCGCCTGCTGGACTACGCCGCGCTGGACGCGGCGGTGCGTGCGCGCGAGCTCGACGTCATCGTCACCAACCCCGCCCACTACGTCGCGTTGCGCCACACGCACGGTCTCAGCACCGCGCTGGCCACGCTGATGCGGCGGCGCCAAGGGGTGGAGACCTCCGCCTTCGGTGGCACGGTGCTGGTGCGCGCGGAAAGCCCGCTGCGGCGCTGGCAGGACCTGCGCGGACGGCGCGTCGGCGTGCCGCACGAGGAATCGCTCGGCGGCTGGTACCTGCAGCGCATGGAGCTGCGCCGCCGCGGCGTGCGCGAGGACGAGGTCACCTGGGAGCGCATCGGTCTGCCGCACGAAAACGTCGTGCTGGCGCTGCTGGAAGGGCGGGTGGAGGCCGCCTTCGTGCGCGACGGCGTGCTGGAGGCGATGGTGGCCGCCGGCCGCGTGCCGCCCGACCGGCTGCGCGTGCTGCAGCGGCAGGACCTGCCCGGCTATCCGGTCGCGGTGAGCACGCCGCTCATGCCGGAATGGCCGGTGGCGGTGGTGAACAACGTCGACGACGACACCCGCCGGGCATTGACGCTGGCGCTGCTGCACGCCCACGAGGATGCGGCGCTGCGCACGGGGCCGCTGGCCGGCTTCGCGCCGCCGCATGGCTACACGGCGGTGGAGCGCATCCTGCGCGAGCTGCGCGTGCGACCGTTCGGCGTGCCGCAGCTGACGTGGCGCGAGACGGTGCAACTCAACGCCGGGCCGCTGGCGCTGGCCGGCGGCGGCGTGCTGGCGCTGCTGCTGTTCCTGCTGGCGCTGCTGCAGCAGAAGCGGCGCCTGCGCCAAGCGTTGCGCGACAAGTCGGCTCTGTTGGATGAGCTGGCCATCACGGCCAAGACCTTCGACAGCAACCAGGGCGTGCTCATCACCGACGCGCTCGGCCGCATCGTGCGCGTCAACCGCGCCTTCCAGACCATCACCGGTTACGGTGCCAACGAGGCGCTGGGGCGCACGCCGGGCGAGCTGCTGCACTCCGGTCGACACGACGCGGCGTTCTACCGTACTATGTGGCAGGCGCTGGCCGAGCACGGCCACTGGGAGGGCGAGATCTGGAACCGGCGCAAGGATGGCGCCGTCTACCCGGAGTGGCTGACCATCAGCGCCGTCACCGACGCGGTGGGCAAGGTGCGCCATTACGTGGCCATCTTCCACGACATCAGCTGGCGCAAGCAGGCCGAGGCGCAGATCGAAAACCTGGCCTTCTTCGACCCGCTGACGGGACTCGCCAACCGGCGTCTGCTGCTCGATCGGTTGCAGCAGGCCATCCGCCAGGCGCGACGCAACACGCGCTGGGGCGCGGTGCTGTTCCTGGACCTGGATCACTTCAAAGACATCAACGACACCCTGGGTCACGACGCCGGCGACGCGGTGCTGCGCACGATCGGCGAGCGCATCCGCGCCACGTTGCGCGAGCAGGACACCCCGGGCCGGCTGGGGGGCGACGAGTTCCTCGTGCTGCTGCCGGCCACCTTCGAGCGCCGCGACGCCGCCGCGCTGGCCGCCCAGGCGGTGGCCGACAAGCTCGGCGCGGCGCTGCGCCAGCCGATCGCGCACAAGGATCAGACCCTCACGCTGACGCTGAGCATCGGCATCGCGCTCTATGGCGACGGCAGCTCAGGATCCGTGGCCGACGACGATGCGACCCAGCTGCTGAAGGCCGCCGACCTGGCCATGTACAGCGTCAAGCAGGCCGGCCGCAACGGCGTGGCCTTCTTCGACCCCGAGATGGAGGTCGCGATCCGCCAGCGCCACCAGCTGCAGCATGACCTGGCGCACGCCATCGAGGCCAGCGAACTGCGCCTGTATCTGCAGCCGCAGGTGGATGCCAGCGGCCACATCGTCGGTGCCGAGGCGCTGGTGCGCTGGCAGCGCGCCGACGGCACGCTGGTGCCACCGGGCGAGTTCATCCCGCTGGCGGAAGAAACCGGCCTGATCCTGCCGCTGGGCGACTGGGTGCTGCAGCAGGCTGCCGCGCTGCTGCGGCACTGGCAGGGCGACCCAGTGCTCGCTCGCCTGCGTTTGGCGGTGAATGTCAGCGCCAAGCAGTTCCGCGATCCGGCGTTTGGCCAGCGGGTGCAGCAGGCGCTGGCGCAGCACGGTATCTCCGCGCGACTGCTGGAGCTGGAGATCACCGAATCGGTGTTCCTGGACGATCTGGATCACGCGCGCGCCACGTTGCAGGCGCTCGACGCGCAGGGGGTGTCGCTGGCGCTGGATGACTTCGGCACCGGCTACTCGTCGCTGGCCTATTTGGCCGAGCTGCCGTTCGACATCATCAAGATCGACCAGCGCTTCGTCGCCCGCCTGGGCCAGCACACCCGGCAGGACGAAGCCATCATCACCACCATCATCGCGCTGGGGCGCAAGCTGCGCATGCAGGTGCTGGCCGAGGGCGTGGAGACCGAGCAGCAGGAGGCCTACCTGCTCAGCCACGGCTGCCATCTGCTGCAGGGCTACCGCTACGGCCGGCCGATGCCGGTGGCGCAGTTCGAGACGCAGGCCCGGGCGCAGCCGCGCGAGCCGGCCGCCTGACACACCGCCCACCGACCCGGATGCCACCGGCTCGCACCGTGCGGTGATCGGGCGCCCGATGCCCGACAATGCGCGCGTGAGCATCCCTTCCGCCTTTTTGCAGGACCTGCTGGCGCGCGCCGACCTCGTCGAGGTGGTCGGCCGCCACGTGGCGCTGCGCAAAAGCGGGGCCAACTATCTGGGCCTGTGCCCCTTCCACGGCGAAAAATCGCCCTCCTTCACCGTCAGCCCGGCCAAGCAGTTCTATCACTGCTTTGGCTGCGGCGCGCACGGCAACGCGATCGACTTTCTGATGGCGCACACCGGCGCGGGCTTTCGCGAGGCGGTGCACGACCTGGCCGCCCAAGTGGGCCTGGCGGTGCCGGAGGACGAGCGCTCGCCCGAGCAGCGCGCGCGCGAGGCAGCGCAGCGCCGCGCGCAGCAAACGCTGACCGAGCTGATGGCGCAGGCCGCGCGCGCCTACCGCGCGCAACTCAAGGCCAGCCCGCGCGCGATCGACTATCTGAAGGGCCGCGGCCTGACCGGTGCAATCGCCAAGGCCTACGGCTTGGGCTACGCGCCGGCGCAGCGGCGCTTCCTGTCCACGGTGTTCGGCGACTATCAGGATGCGCGGCTGGTGGAGTGCGGGCTGGTCGTCGAGGGCGATGGGGACGAGGCGCGCCGCCACGACCGCTTCCGCGACCGCATCATGTTCCCGATCCGCAACGTCAAGGGCGAGGTGATCGGCTTCGGCGGCCGCGTGCTCGACGGCGGCGAGCCCAAATACCTCAATTCGCCGGAGACGCCGCTGTTCCACAAGGGCGAGGAGCTGTACGGCCTGTACGAGGCGCGCAGCGCCATCCGCCAGGCCGGCTGCGCGCTGGTGGTGGAGGGCTACATGGACGTGGTGGCGCTGGCGCAGCTGGGCTTCGGTCATGCGGTGGCCACGCTCGGCACCGCCTGCACGCCGGAGCATGTGCGCAAGCTGCTGCGCTTCACCGACGACGTGGTGTTCGCCTTCGACGGGGACGCGGCCGGGCGGCGCGCCGCGCAGCGGGCGCTCGCCGCCGCGCTGCCGTGGGCCGGCGACACGCGGCGTTTTCGCTTTCTGTTCCTGCCGCCGGAGCACGACCCGGACAGCTACATCCGCACCCACGGCGCCGAAGCGTTCGCGGCCGCGCTGGCGCAGGCCACGCCGCTGAGCCGCTTCGTGCTGGAGGTGGCCGCCGACGGCTGCGACCTCGCCACCGCCGAGGGCCGCGCGCGCGCCACCGCGCAGGCGCGCCCGCTGTGGCAGGCGCTGCCGGAGGGGGCGCTGAAGCGCCAGTTGCTGCACGAGCTGGCCGATCTGGCCGCGCTGGAGGTGCGCGATCTGCAACAGCTCTGGCAGGAGGCCGCCCCTTCGGCGCGCGGACCGGCGCGCGGACCGGCGCGCGCCAGCCGCCCTGCCGCTGCGGCACCGGCGCGGGCAGCGCGCCCCGCGGTGCCCGCCCCTGCCCCGACACGGGATGCCCCCTCCCCTGCGGCTGCGCCGCGCCCGCGTGGGCCGGCCCGCCCCGATGCGGCCACGCTGCAGGCGCGTCGCGCCGCGCGCGGGCTGCTGGGCCGCGGCGACCGCATCGCGCGCATCGTGCTGACCACGCCCGAGGCCTGGGACTGGCTGACCGCCGACGACCACGCGCTGCTTGCGCAGGAGCCGCCGCCGCACGGCCCGCTGTTCGCCTGGCTGGAGGCGCAGTGGCTGGAACACGGCCCGCAGCCGTGGGCGGCGCTGCGCGAGGGGCTGCGCGGCCAGCCGTTCGAGGCGCTGGCCGTGGCGCTGCACGACAGCGGTATCGGACTCGAGCGGATGGGCTACGACACGACGGACGGCGGCCCACCCGACGCCACCGAGATGCGGCGCGAGCTGCGCGAGCTGTTGCGGCGCATGCGCATCGAGGCGCTCAAGCAGCTCGAGACGGCGCTGCTCGCTCGTGCGGGATCCGACCCCGATGCACAGGCCCGCTACCGCGAGGTGGTGGCGGAACGCAACCTGTTGCAACAAGCGGACGATCCGATATAATATAAAGTTTCGCAAGTGCGACAGCAGCACCTCCGGACAGGGCCATATGTCGGACTGGCGGCGCGGGGCCATTGCGCCGGCCGTCAGTGACGCACACGGGACGACACCCCGTTGGCCAGGGCGCACCAGACGCCCGCCCCGCAAGGACTGCACACCAAATGTTCGCCCACCCCGCTTGCGAAGCCGGCCGGCCATCCCCATGTGGGCGTGGCCGTGCGTCGATGTCGTTGTCTGCGTGCCTGGGCGTGCGTGTCGCTACCCGGGGTATCCCACGCGCGACGGCCTCGTCCCCGCCGGTCGTGTTCCGCTCGTCCGTCCCCGTCAGGCCCGGCCCCGAGCCGGGCAGAAAGCGTTTGCCGTGAGCACCCGTTCCAAAAAAACCGCTGCCAGCCCCGCCGAAACCCCCGAAGCCGTGCCCGCGCCCGCCACCCCGGCACGCAAGCGCACGAGCAAAGCGGCCACTGCCGCGTCGGCCGACACGGCCGTGACCCCGGAAGCGACCACGGACGTCGCCACCGAAACAGCGGTCACCACATCCGCCGCCGAGAAGCCCGCGCGCAAGACCGCCGCCAAGACCGCCAAGACCGGCGCGGCGCCCAAAGGGGGCGCCAAGCGCGGCCGCAAGCCGGCCAAGAAGGCCGACGACGATGTGTTCGATGACGCCGAGCTGGGCGACCTCGACGACGATCTGGTCGATGAGGAAGTCGAGGCCGTTGCCGACGAAACCGCAGAGGCCGAACCGGCCGAGAAGGCCAAGCCGCTGCGCATGAAGCTGTCCAAGGCCAAGGAGCGGGCCCTGATGAAGGAGTTCGGCCTGGACGACACGGTGCTGACCGAGGAAGAAGCCAAGCTGCGCCGCGAAAAGCTCAAACAGCTCATCAAGCTGGGCAAGACCCGCGGCTACCTGACCCATGGCGAAATCAACGACCACCTGCCGGACAAGCTGGTCGAGCAGGAGACGCTGGAAGTGGTTGTCTCGCTGCTCAACGACATGGGGGTGGCGGTCTATGACCAGACGCCGGACGCCGAAACGCTGCTGCTGACCGGCGCGCCCACCGCCGTGACCACCGAGGAGGAGGCCGAAGAGGAAGCCGAGGCCGCTTTGTCCACGGTGGACAGCGAGTTCGGCCGCACCACCGACCCGGTGCGCATGTACATGCGCGAAATGGGCACCGTGGAGCTGCTCACGCGCGAGGGCGAGATCGAAATCGCCAAGCGCATCGAAAGCGGGCTGCACGAAATGATGGCCGCGATTTCCGAGTCGCCGGCGATCATCCACGACATCCTCTCGATGGCAGAGGAAATCCGCGAAGGCAAGACGATCATCTCGGCCATCGTGGACGGTTTTGCCGATGCCGACGAGGCCGACGACTACGTCGCGGAAGAGGACTTCGACGACTACGAGGACGACGACGACGGCAAGGGCGGCTCCAAAGCGCTGACGCGCAAGATGGAGGAGCTCAAGCGCGAGGCGCTGGAGCGCTTCGACACCATCCGCGCGCTGTTCGACGAGCTGCGCCAGGTCTACGAGCAAGACGGCTGGGGCTCGCCGCGTTATCAGGCCGTGCAGGCGCGCATCACCGAGACGCTGATGACCATCCGCTTCACGGCCAAGGCCATCGAGACGCTGTGCGACAAGGTGCGCCAGCAGGTGGACATGGTGCGCAAGGTCGAGCGCGAGTTGCGCCGCATCATCGTCGACAAGTGCGGCATGCCGCAGGAGAAGTTCATCGCCGACTTCCCGCCCAACCTGCTCAACCTGCAATGGGTGGAACGGCAGGCCGCCGCCGGCAAACCCTGGAGCGCCGTGCTCGGGCGCAACATCCCCGCCATTCAGGAACTGCAGCAGCGCCTGATCGACCTGCAGACCCAGGTGGTGATTCCGCTGGATCAGCTCAAGGCGATCCACAAACGCATGAACGAAGGCGAGGCCACCTCGCGCGACGCCAAGCGCGAGATGATCGAGGCCAACCTGCGCCTGGTGATCTCGATCGCCAAGAAGTACACCAACCGCGGACTGCAGTTCCTGGACCTGATCCAGGAGGGCAACATCGGCCTGATGAAGGCGGTGGACAAGTTCGAATACCGCCGCGGCTACAAGTTCTCCACCTATGCCACCTGGTGGATCCGCCAGGCGATCACGCGCTCGATCGCCGATCAGGCGCGCACCATCCGCATCCCGGTGCACATGATCGAGACCATCAACAAGATGAACCGCATCAGCCGCCAGCACCTGCAGGAGTTCGGCGTCGAGCCGGACGCCTCGATCCTGGCGGAGAAGATGGATATGCCGGAGGACAAGATCCGCAAGATCATGAAGATCGCCAAGGAGCCGATCTCGATGGAGACGCCCATCGGGGACGACGACGACAGCCACCTGGGCGACTTCATCGAGGACACCACCAACGTGGCACCGATGGATGCAGCGATGCAGGCTGGCCTGCGCGACGTGGTCAAGGAGATCCTGGACACGCTGACGCCGCGCGAGGCCAAGGTGCTGCGCATGCGCTACGGCATCGAGATGTCCACCGACCACACGCTGGAGGAAGTCGGCAAGCAGTTCGACGTCACGCGCGAGCGCATCCGCCAGATCGAGGCCAAGGCAATCCGCAAGCTCAAGCACCCGAGCCGGTCCGAGAAGCTGCGCAGCTTCCTGGACAACCTGTGACATCGATCAAAGCAGCCTTGCGAAAATCTCCGACGCTGCTAGCATGTAGCAATGTGCAAGGGGGAATCGTTCTCAACGGTTCCCCTTTTTTGCGTTCCCAGGAGCACTTCCGCGACCGACACCACCCCGCGCGACCCGTTGCTGCCCATCTACCGCCGGGGTGACTTGGCCATGACCGTCGCGCTGGCGCTGTACGCCATCGCGTCGGTGCCGGTTCTGCTGCTGATGCAGCGGCCCGGCCTGGGCCTGGGGGCGGAGCTGGCGTGGCTGGCCGCCCTGTCGCTGCCGGGGGTGATTGGCTTTGCGGCGCTGCGCGGCACGCTGGCTGGCCGGCTGTTGCTGGCCACGTCCCTGTCCACGCTGGTGATGCTGCACATCCAGGTCTCGGCCGGGATGATCGAGTTTCACTTCGGCGTGTTCGTGACGCTGGCGCTGCTGATGACCTACTTGGACTGGCGCCCGGTGGTGTGGTCGGCGGCGCTGTTCGCGGTGCACCACGTGGCGTTCGACCGCCTGCAGGCGGCCGGCTGGGGGCTGTACTGTCTGAGCGAGCCGAACTTTCCGGTCATCCTCTTGCATGCGGCGTACGTGGTCGTACAAACCGGCTTCGAGGTGGTGTTGATCCTTTGGCTGGCGCGCCAGGTGCGCGACAACGCCGAAGTCGCGGCGCTGGCCGACAGCCTGTCCCGCGGCAGCCATGTGGTGCTGGACGTGGCGCACCTGCGCGCCACGACGCCGCTGGCCCAGCGGCTCAAGGACGTCATCGGCCGCATCGCCCATGCCGTCACCGGCATCCGCGGCGCCGTGCAGCAGATCCAGAATGCCGCGGGCGAGATCGCGGGTGGCACGCAGGACCTGAGCCGCAGAACCGAAGCGGCCGCTGCCAGCCTGCAGCAGACCGCCGCCAGCCTGCAGCATCTGACCGATACCGTTCAACACAGCGCCAGCGCGGCACGCAGCGCCAACGATCTGGCCGCGCAGGCGGCCGACACCACGCGCCGCGGCGGCGAGACGGTGGCGCAGGTGGTCAGCACGATGGCCGATATTCAGACCAGCAGCCAAAAGATTGCCGACATCATCGGCGTCATCGACGGCATTGCGTTCCAGACCAACATCCTGGCGCTCAACGCCGCGGTGGAGGCGGCCCGCGCCGGCGAGGCTGGCCGGGGCTTTGCGGTGGTGGCGGGCGAGGTGCGCGCCCTGGCGCAACGCAGCGCGCAGGCCGCGCGCGAGATCAAGGCGCTGATCGAGACCAGCGTTGCCAAGGTGCAGGCTGGCAGCGCGCAGGTGCAGCAGGCCGGTCAAACCATGGATGACATCGTGCAGGCGATCCAACGCGTGGCCGATACGATTGGCGAGATCACCCAGACCGCGCACGATCAAAGCGAAGGCATCGGCCAGGTCAACGCCGCCATGGGCCAGCTCGACCAGAGCACGCAGCAGAACGCGGCGCTGGTGGAACAGTCGGCCGCGGCGGCCGAGGCGCTGCGCGAACAGGCGCAGCGGCTGCTGCAGGCGGTGGCGGTGTTTCAGATGGAGGCGACCGAGGCCAGCGCCACGGCCGCCTTGCCCGCGACTCCATCGAGGCCCCGGCTGACCGCGCGCTGAAGGGCCATGCTGCGAGGGCGGAGCGATCCGCCCCCTACCGCACAGCCGCCGGACCGGCCGGGGGGCGGCCTCAGCGCGGCGCCGGGCCGTTGTCCGCCCACAGCTGCTGCTCCAGCTGGTGCAGCACCTGGTAGCACGGCAGTACCTGCGCGACGCTGGCGTTGGGCTCGCGCCCCTCGCGGATGGCGGCGAAGAATTCGCGGTCCTGCAGCTCGATGCCGTTCATCGAGACGTCCACGCCGCTGACATCCACCGGGGTCTCCGGCCCCTTGCTGTGGCTCTGCACCAGGTCGTCGTAACGGGCGATGTAGGTGCCCGTGTCGCCGATGTAGCGGAAGAAGGTACCCAGCGGCCCGTCGTGGTTGAACGACAGGCTCAGCGTGCAGATGGCGCCATTGGCGGCCTTGAGCTGGATGCTCATGTCCATCGCGATCTTGAGCTGCGGGTGGTACGGCCCCTGGATGGCGTGCGCCTGCACGATGGGGCTGCGCGTCTGGTAGGCGAACAGGTCCACCGTGTGCGCGGCGTGGTGCCACAGCAGGTGATCGGTCCAGCTGCGCGGCTGGCCCAGCGCGTTCATGTTGGTGCGGCGGAAAAAATAGGTCTGCACGTCCATTTGCTGGACGGTGTAGTCGCCCGCCACGACGCGCCGGTGAATCCACTGGTGGCTGGGGTTGAAGCGGCGCGTGTGCCCCACCATCGCCACGAGGCCTGTCTGGCGCTGCAGCGCCAGCACGTCCTCGCCCTCGCGCAGCACGTCGCACAGGGGGATCTCGACCTGCACGTGCTTGCCGGCCTCGAGGCACGCCTTGGCCTGCGCGGCGTGCAGCGGCGTGGGCGTGCACAGGATCACGGCGTCCACCTCCTTCATCGCCAGCGCCTCGGCCAGCTCGGTGGTGGTGTGCGGCACGCCGTACTGGGCCGCCACCTCGGCGGTCTTGGCCGGCTCGCGGCCGATCAGCGAGACGACCTTGACGTCGGGGATGTTGCGGATCGCGTCCAGATGTTTCTGGCCGAAGGCGCCCGGCCCGGCCAGGGCGACGTGGATGGTCATGTGGCGTTCTCCAGGATCAGGTGGCCCACGGCGGTGTTGCTCGCGGGCACATGGTAGAAGCGGTGCGCGACGCGCGGCCTGGGGCCGCCGGCCACGTCGGCCATCGCTCCGCGCGCGATCAGCCACATGACCAGCTCGATGCCCTCGCTGCCGGCCTCGCGCACGTACTCGACGTGCGGCACCTCGGCCAGGCCGGCCGGATCGTCGATCAGGCGGTCGAGGAAGCGGTTGTCCCACTCGCGGTTGATGAGCCCGGCGCGCGGCCCCTGCAGCTGGTGGCTCATGCCGCCGGTGCCCCAGATCTGGACGTCGAGGTCCTCGTCGAAGCTTTCGACGGCACGGCGGATCGCCTGCCCGAGCGCAAAGCAGCGCCGCCCGGACGGCACCGGGTACTGCACGACGTTGACGGCAAACGGAATGACCTTGAACGGCCAGGCGGCCGGCTGGCCGCACATCAGCGACAGCGGCACCGTCAGGCCGTGGTCGACGGCCATCTTGTTGACGATGGTGAGGTCGAAGTCGTCCTGGATGACGCTTTGCGCGATGTGGCTGGCCAGTTCCGGATGGCCGATGACCTCGGGCACCGGCCGCGGGCCCCAGCCCTCGTCGGCGATCGGAAAGTGCGCCGCGGTGCCGATGGCAAACGTCGGGATCAGCTCCAGGCTGAACGCGGTGGCGTGGTCGTTGTAGACGAGGAAGACCACGTCGGGCATGTGCTCGCGCAGCCACTGCTTGGAAAACTCGTAGCCGGCAAACACCGGCTGCCAGTATGGCTCGTGGGTCTTGCCGTGGTCGATGGCCGCGCCGATGGCAGGCACGTGGCTGGTGTAGACGGAGGCGGTGATGCGCGCCATGGGGGTCGTCTCCGGGGGGGTGGGGTTCAGAGCAGGCGGCCGCTGCCGTGGCCCTGCGGCTGCCGGTGCGGCTGGGCGTCGCCATCCTCGCCGAGGCGGCGGTTGCCGTCGATGCGCCGCCCGCCGGCCAGCATCATCGCGCGGTACTCGTCCTCGGTCATGCCGGTCATCGAGCCGGCCATCTGCTGGAAGCTCTTGCCATGCGTGGCGCCGAGCTTGGCGAGGAAATAGATGTTGCCGCCGAGCTGGATGCAGCGGTTGAGGTCACCGTCCAGCACGGCCTGCTTCTGCTCCTCGGTCATCGGCCACTCGTCGAGGTAGGCGCGGCGGTCGGCCAGGTAGCGCGCGCGGTTGGCGTCTTCCATCAGGCTCATGCAGAACTGGTTGAGCCAGTAGCCCTTGCGGCTCTGGTCGGCGTCGAAGATGACGGTGCCGGGGATGTCGGCGTAGGGTTTGTGCAGGGCCATCGCGTCAGGCTCCTTTCGACTCGTCGGGCCAATACAGGCGCATCGGGTTGTCCACCAGCAGCCGGCGCAGGTGCGTCTCGTCCGGGACGATGTGCGCCAGCCAGTCCACCAGCAGCCCGTCGTCGGGCATGTGATCCTTCAGGTTGGGGTGCGGCCAGTCGGTGCCCCACAGCACGCGGTCGGGGAAGTCCTCCACCAGCCGGCGCGCGAACGGGATGACGTCGGCGTACGGCGGCCGCTCCGCAGCGCAGCGCCCCGGCAGCGCCGGCGGCCCCGAGACCGAGAGCCGCTCCGGGCAGCTCACCTTGGTCCAGACGTTGGGGTGCTCACGCAGCAGGCGCACGAACAGGCCGAACTGGGGCCCGTCCACGGGCTGGGTCACGTCCGGGCGGCCCATGTGGTCCACCACCACGGTGGTGGGCAGCGCGGTGAAGAAGTCCCACAGTTCGGGCAAGTCCGGCGCCTCGAAGTAGACGACGACGTGCCAGCCCAGCGGCGCGATGCGCCGGGCGATCTCCAGCAGCTCGTCCTTGGGCGTGAAGTCCACCAGCCGCTTGACGAAGTTGAAGCGCACGCCGCGGATGCCGGCTGCGTGCAGCCGCTCCAGCTCGGCGTCGGCGACGTCGCGCCGCACCGTGGCCACGCCGCGCGCGCGCCCGTCACTGGCCAGGCACGCGTCCACCAGCGCGCGGTTGTCGGCGCCGTGGCAGGTGGCCTGCACGATGACGTTGCGCGCAAAGCCCAGGTGGTCGCGCAGCGCAAACAGCTGCTCCTTGCTGGCGTCGCAGGGGGTGTACTTGCGCTCGGGCGCGTACGGAAAGCGTTCGCCGGGACCGAAGACGTGGCAGTGCGCATCCACGGCGCCGTCCGGCAGCCGCAGGCGCGGCCGGCTCGGGCCGTCGTACCAGTCGAGCCAGCCGGGGGTCTTGGCGAAGCCGCCGGTGGTGGGTCGGTCCACGCTGGCCTCCCGTTCAATCGACGTAGCGCAGGCCGGCCTTGGCCAGCGCCGGGCGCATGTCGTACATGTCCAGCCCCAGGACGCCGGCGGCGAGCTTGGCGCGCTTGTCGGCCTCGGCGGCCTCGCGCTTGCGTGCCGCCTCCAGCGTCGCGGCGGCCTTGTCGCGCGGCACCACCACCACCCCGTCGTCGTCGGCGACGATGACGTCGCCCGGGTGCACCAGCGCGCCGGCGCACACCACCGGGATGTTGACCGAGCCGAGCGTGGCCTTGATCGTGCCCTTGGCGCTGATGCATTTGCTCCAGACCGGAAAGCCCATCTCGGTGAGCGTGCGCACGTCGCGCACGCCGGCGTCGATCACCAGCGCCCGCGCGCCGCGCGCCTGAAAGCTCGTGGCCAGCAGGTCGCCGAAGTAGCCGTCGCAGCATTCGGCAGTGAGCGCCGCCACCACCACGTCGCCGGGCTGGATCTGTTCGGCCACGACGTGCATCATCCAGTTGTCGCCGGGGTGCAGCAGCACGGTGACCGCGGTGCCGCCGACCTGCGCGCCAGCGTAGATCGGGCGCATGTAGGGCTTCATGAGGCCGACGCGGCCCATGGCCTCGTGCACGGTGGCGCTGCCGAAGGCCGCCAGCGCGTCGGCGACCTCACGGTCGGCGCGCACGATGTGGCGGTAGACGACGCCGAGTTCGTAGTGCATGGTGGGGACTCCTGCGGGGTCGGGTGGAGCGCGGCGGCTCAGAGGCCGCGCGCCTTGAGCTTGGCGTCCAGCCGCGGAAAGACGCGGCGGGCGTTGGTCTCGAACACCTTGCGCCGCGCGGCCTCGTCCAGGTGCGGCGTGGCCAGCACGTAGCGCTTGGTGTCGTCGTAGTGGTGGCCGGTCTCGGGGTCGATGCCGCGCACGGCGCCGATCATCTCGCTGGCGAACAAGATGTTGTCCACCGGCACCACGCGTGTGAGCAGGTCGATGCCCGGCTGGTGGTAGACGCAGGTGTCGAAAAACACGTTGCCGAGCAGGTGCTGCTGCAGCGGGGGTTTTTTCAGCTCCTGCGCCAGCCCGCGGTAGCGGCCCCAGTGGTACGGCGCGGCGCCACCGCCATGCGGAATCAGGAACTTGAGCGTCGGAAAGTCCTTGAACAGGTCGCCCTGGATCAGCTGCATGAACGCCGTGGTGTCGGCGTTGATGTAGTGCGCCCCGGTGGTGTGGAAGCACGCGTTGCACGAGGTGCTGACGTGGATCATGGCCGGGATGTCGTACTCGACCATCACCTCGTAGATCGGGTACCACCAGCGGTCGGTCAGCGGCGGCTCGCGCCAGTGGCCTCCGGAGGGGTCGGGGTTGAGGTTCAGGCCGACGAAGCCGTACTGCTCGACGCACTTGCGCAGCTCGGGGATGCAGGTGCGCGGATCGACGCCGGGCGACTGCGGCAGCATCGCCGCGCCGACGAAGTGCTCGGGGAAGAGCTGCGTGACGCGGTAGACCAGCTCGTTGCAGATCGCCGCCCACGTGGCCGAGGTGTTGAAGTCGCCGATGTGGTGTGCCATGAAGCTGGCGCGCGGGCTGAAGACGGTCAGGTCGCTGCCGCGCTCGCGCATCTTGGCAAGCTGGTTGGTCTCGATCGATTCGCGGATGGCGTCGTCGGGAATCTGCAAGTCGGCCGCGGTGGGCGCGACGGCAGGGTCTTGCAGGCCGGCGATCTGGCGGTTGCGCCAGTCTTCCAGCGCCTTGGGCGCCGTGGTGTAGTGGCCGTGGACGTCGATGACGAGCGGGGGTCGCATGGGGTATTCCTGGGGAAGCGGACAGGGATCACGCCGGGCGCATGCCCTGGCGGCGTATCGCGGCCTCGGCGGCTGGCGAGGCCATGAAGGCCAGCAGCGCGCGCACCGCCTCCGGTTGCTGGCTGGTGCGGGCCACGGCGCCGGAAAACACGGTGACGATGCCGATTTCGGGCGGCAGGGTGCCCAGCAACCGGATGCCCTGGACGTGGATGAGCTCGCTCAGTTGCTGAAAACCCAGATCGATGTCGCCGCGCGCCAGCAACATGCCCACGGGCACGCCCGGTGGGGGCACCACCAGCTTGGGCGCGACCAGGTCCGCGATGCCCCAGCGCGCAAAGCGCTGCGCCAGCGCCTGCCCGCTCGGGCCGGTCGAATACCCGATGCGACGAGCGGCCAACACCGCGGCACGCACCGCGGCCTCGGTGCCGATGTCTGGCACCGGGGCATCGGCGCGCACCGCCACGCCGACCTCCGAGCGCACCAAATCGACCCGACTGCCGGACAGCAGATGGCCGGTCGCCATCAAGCGGTCGATGGCATCGGCCGCCAAAATCACCACATCCACGGCCTCGCCCGCCTCGACGCGGCGGGCGGCATCGACCCCGCCGAGCGACTCGATGGCTACCGGGCCGCCGCCGGCGGCACGCCACGCCTGCACCAAGTCGGCCAGCACCAGCCGCGTCGCCATGGAGGACAGGCCACGCAAGGGGGGTGCGGCAACGACCGACGGCTGAGAATCGGGCATGGGCGGGATGGCTGTGTCGAGGGTCACAGGGCACCATTCTGGCGCGGATTCGGTTATGCCAGAATACACTAGCCAGACTATCTGGTATCAAAATATTGCATAACAGGAACCGCCGTCGCGGCGGGATGGCCGTGGACCTGAAACAGTTGGAATACTTCGTGCGCGTGGCGGAGCTGGGCAGTTTTACGCGTGCGGCGCACGCCCTGGGCATCGCCCAACCCGCGCTGAGTCGGCAGATCCGCCAACTGGAGGTCGAGCTGCGCCACAACCTGCTGTTGCGCAACGGCCGCGGAGCCATCCCGACCGAAGCGGGTCAGGTGCTGCTGGCGCACGGGCGCGGCATCCTGCACCAGGTCGAACGTGCCCGGGAGGAGCTGGGCCGCGTGCGCGGGGCGTTGGCGGGGCGCGTGGCCATCGGCCTGCCACCCAGCCTGGCGCGTCTGCTGGCGGTGCCGCTGACGCGCGCTTTCCGCCGTGCCCTGCCCGAAGCCACACTCACCATCGCCGAGGGCCTGTCCGCCGCCATGTGGGATCAGGTGCACCAAGGCCGGCTCGACCTGGCACTGGTCTACAACCCGCCCGTGTCGGCCGACCACCAGGTCGAGCCGCTGTTCCACGAGACGCTGGCGCTGGTACAGGCCCGTCCGCCAGGGCTGGCCGACGATCCATCCCTGCCCATTCCCCTGGCCGACGTCGCCGCCCTGCCCTTGATCATCCCCAGCCGCCCCAACGCGCTGCGCATGCAGGTGGAGACGGCCCTGGCGGCGCTGGGACACAAGCCGCATGTGGTGCTGGAAATCGACGGCGTGGCCGCGATTCTGGAATTGGTGGCCGAGGGGCTGGGCTGCGCCATCCTGTCGTCGCATGCGGTGGCGAGCTGGACGAGACCGAGCGCCCTGCAAACCCGCCCGATCACCCAGCCCGAGTTGCGCCCGCGCGTGGCGCTGGTCAGCAGCGCCCACCGGCCCGGCACGCGCACCCAACAGGCCGCGGCCGATGTGATCCGCGCGTTGTGCAAGGAGCGCCTGGGCGCGATCAGCGGGTAGGAGCCTCCTCGCGCGGGCGCCGTGTCGCCAGCAGCGCATCCGCCCACTGCTCCCAAACCGCCGGATCGCTGACCCCGCCAAACGCGCCGTCGCGCCGCAGCACCGCCATCCAGTCGTCCTTGTCGGCGATGGCACGGGCCATCTGCGGCTCGAAGCCCGCCTCGGCCACGGTGCGGGCGACTTCGCGCATCTCCTCCGCGCGGCGCTGACCGTGCTGCGCCACCCGGCTGTAAAAATACGCTGCCTGCGCCGGCCAGTCGATGCCCGGAAACGTCTCTTGCAGGGTGGCGATCATCGCCTGCTCCACCCCGTAGTGGCGGGCCGCGGTGAAGCTCTCGATGACCAAGGCCTCCAACCCCTTGATCATGACGCTGCGGCACATCTTGGTGGCCGACGCCACGCCCAGGCGGTCGGAGGCGACCTGCACCTGCATGCCCCAGCCCTGGACGATGGGCTGCAACGCCGCCGCATGGGGGCCGCCCAGCAACATGGGTACGCGAATGCCGTAGGGCGGCACCGAAGTCATCACGCCGGCCTCCACGTAGCGCCCGCCGGCCGACTCGATGGCGGCAGCCGCCTGCTGCTTGGTGCCCGGCGAGGCGGAGTTCAGATCCAAAAACCACGTGCCCGGCCGCAGATGCCGGGCCGCCTCCTGCGCGACGGCCAGCGTGTTGGCCGCCGTCACGGCGCAGACGATGCATTCGGCCTGAGCACACAGCGCGGCCATGCCGTCGCACGGCTGCACACCGGCCGCCTGGGCGCGCGCGAGCACGGCGTCGCGGGTGTCGGCGTGGGCGAGCTTGACGTCCCAGCCACCCAGCCAACGCAGGCCCTGAGGGGCCAAGGCCCGGCCCAGGATCGTCCCCACTTCCCCCAGCCCGACCAGGCCGACGCGCGTGACCGCCGGCGCGGCCAAGGGGGATTCGACGGTCTGACTCACGACGTCATCCACAGCGCAAACAGGGTGATGCCGGGGAAGGCCGCCAGGATGGCCGTGCGCACCAGATCGCTGATCACGAAAGGCGTGACCCCGCGGTAGGTCTGCACGATCGGCACGCTGCGCGCCATGTTGTTGATGACGAACAGGTTCATCCCCACGGGCGGCGTGATCAGACCGACCTCCACCACGATCAGGACCAGGATGCCGAACCAGATGGCGGTTTCCTCGGGTGTCATGCCGAAGTCCAACCCCATGATCATCGGGAAGAAGATCGGGATGGTGAGCAGAATCATGGACAGCGAGTCCATGACGCAGCCCAGCAGCAGATAAATCACCAGAATCAGGGTGAGCACCAGCCACGGGCTCAGTCCCTGGCCGATGACCCATTGGGCCAGCTCCTGCGGCAGTTGCGACAACGCCAGAAAGGTGTTGTACAGCCCGGCACCCAGCACGATCATGAAAATCATGCCCGTGGCGATGGCGGTGCCGTAGATGGCCTCGCGCAGCGTCTTGGCATTGAGCCCGCCCGCCAGCCACGCCGCCAACCCGGTGCCGAAGGCACCGACCGCGGCGCCCTCGGTCGGGGTGAAAATGCCGCTGTAAATCCCGCCCACCACCGACAGGAAGATGACGATCACCGGCCAGGTGCTGCCCAGGGCTTTCCAGCGCTCGGCCATGGGCACGGGCGCCATGCGCCCAGCACTGTCGGGCTTGAGGCGCACATAGATCGAAATCACGATGATGTAGCCAATGGCGGCCAAAATGCCCGGCACGAACGCTGCGAGGAACAGCTTGGCGATGTTTTGCTCCGTCAGGATGGCATAGATGACCAACACCACCGATGGCGGGATGAGGATGCCGAGCGTGCCGCCCGCGGCCAGACAGGCCGTGGACAGGGCACCGGAATAGCCGGCGCGCCGCAGCTCGGGCAACGCCACCTGCGCCATGGTGGCCGCCGTGGCCAGCGACGAGCCGCAAATGGCCCCGAAGCCCGCACAGGCCCCGACGGCAGCCATCGCCACGCCACCCTTGTAGTGGCCGATCCAGGCCTCCGCCGCCTTGAACAGCGACCGCGACAGCCCCCCCAGCGCGGCAAACTGCCCCATCAGCAGGAACAGCGGAATCACCGACAGGTTGTAGTTGGAAAAGGTGGTGAACGTCACCTGCTTGAGCTGATTGAGCAGCGGCACCGGGGTGCCATACACCAGGTACGCCCCGACCAGACCGCACACGGCCATGGCCAGCCCGATGGGCACGCGAATGAAGATCAGCGCCAGCAGGACCGGAAACGACCACGCGGCCAGTTCGATTCCCGTCATCTCAATGCACCCCCGCGGATTCGACCGGCCAACCCTCGGGATAGCGCGCCAGTCCGAGATTGATCAACGTCTTGGTGATGTAGGCCAGGCAGCCGATGACCGCGCCCACGAAACAGGCGGCATAGGCCCACCACACCGGCATTTGCAGGATGAAGGTGGTCTCCAGGTACTCGCGCTTTTCGAGCATGCCGTCCCACAGCTTCCAGGTCAGTGCCAGCCACAAGGCCAGCATCAAAACATCGCACACCATCGAGACCGTTTTTTGCAAAAAGGCCGGCAGGTGGTTGTAGAGCAGGTCCACGGTCGCATGCCCGCCGCGCAGGTAGGTCCACGGCAGGAACAAAAACACCGCCACGCCCGTGCCGACTTCCACCAGTTCGAAATCGCCCGGCACCGGACCGAGCCCCACGCCGGAGAGCGCCCGGCCGGTGATGCTGGCCACGCTCATGAGCGTGATGACGCACAGCACCACGCCGCCCACGATAGCCGACCAGCGCGCGAGTCGAAATACCCAAGTCGTCATGTTGATCTTCTCGTCTGTGAGGCGCCCCGGCGCGGGGGCCGCAGTTGGCAAAACGCGCATGGCGAATCGCCATGCGCGCGCCCACTGCACGACAGTTTACTTGGCGTACTTGGCCAGCAGGGCGCGGGCCTCGCTCGCGAGTTGCGCTCCATCGATGCCCTTGGACCGGACTTCCTTGACCCAGTCGTCTTCGACGCTGCCTGCGGTGCGCAGCCAGCGCTGGGTCTCGGCCAGCTCGAGCTGCGTGATCTTGTTGCCGGCCTTGGCGGCGATCTCCCGACCGCTCTTGTCACCCTGGTCCATGGCCTTGCCGAAGAAGGCCGACGTCTCCGCCCCGGCGTTGTCGTCGATGACTTTCTTGAGATCGGGCGGCAGCGACTCGTACTTGGCCTTGTTCATCGAAAACGCAAAAGCCATGTTGTAGAGCGCCTTGTCGCCGGCGAAGGTCGTGTGGTTCTTGACGATCTCGTGCACGCGCAGGGACGGCCCCACCTCCCAGGGAATGGTGGTGCCGTCGATCACACCCTTGGACAGCGCCTCGGTGACCTGCGGCACGGGCATGCCCACAGGGGTGGCACCCAACTTGGTCAGCATGTTGTTGACGATGCGCGTGCCGCCGCGGATCTTCATGCCGCGCACGCTCTCCAGCCCCGTGACGGGCTGCTTGGTGTGGAACAGGCCCGGGCCGTGGGTGTGCACCGCAATCAGCTTGACGTCCTTGAACTCGTCGGCCGCGAAGCGCTGCGCAAACTCCCAGGCGGCACGCGAAGTGATCTCACCGGCGCGCTCGTTGTTCGGGGTGATGAAGGGCAGCTCGAACACCTCCATCTTCGGGAAACGGCCGGGGGTGTAGCCCAGCACCGTCCACGTCACATCGGCCACGCCGTCGCGTGCCTGGTCGAACAACTGCGCGGGCGTGCCGCCCATCTGCATGGCCGGAAAGATCTGCACCTTGATGCGGCCGCCGGACTCGGCCTCGATCTTTTTGGCCCACGGCTCGATGGCCAGGCGCGGCACATTGGCCTGCGCCGGCAAAAAGTGGTGCACGCGCAGCGTCACCTGCTGTGCCCACGCGGCACCGGCCAGCAGCGCGCCACCGAGGGCGACGGTCAGTGCACGAAGCGACCAGGGGGTTTTCATGTCATGTCTCCTGCGGATTGCGATGGCGCGGGTGGCCGCGCGGGGGTGGATGCGCCGAAAATAAACAGCACACTGACGATTAATGCAATGAATCAATCGGCGTGCCGGCCTCAAACCTCGGGGTTTGCCCGAGGTGCTCGGGACCGCCGGCTCAACGGTCGAGCGCATGAACTGTAGTGCTTGCCGTTGGCTTGCAAAATTGCCATGACAGACAAACTGCTATAGCAAACCGCAATACCCGGTACCGCTGCAAACCACGGACCGGAGCGCGGCCCTCCGGTGCCTGGGCACCGCCCACACCATCAGCCACGGGCGGGCAGTACCGTGCCTCGGCATTCGCCAAAACCGATGCGCGCCGCCCGTGGCGCTTCGCACCAGCCGCGCAACACAACCGTGTCGCCGTCCTCCAGAAAGGTGCGCTGCTCGCCACCGGGCAGGCTCAGGGGCTGTTTGCCGCCGAGCGTGAGCTCAATGAAGGCCGCCGCCTGCTCCAGCGTCGGGCCGGAGAGCGTGCCGGTGCCCAACAAATCCCCCGGCTGCAGATTGCAGCCATTGACCGTGTGGTGGGCCACCATCTGCGCCACCGTCCAATAGGCGTGCCGGTAGCTGGTCTGCGCGACCACGTGGTCAGCCATCCCCTGCTCGCGCATGCGCGGCGTCTGCCAGCCGATCGACAGGCGGATGTCGAAGGCCCCCTGCGCGCGGTTGGCCGGATCGTCCAAGTACGGCAGTGGCTGGGGGTCGGTGACCGGCCGCTCGAAGGGGACGCGGTACGGGGCGAGCGCCTCCAGGGTCACGACCCAGGGCGAGATCGTGGTGGCAAAGTTCTTGGCCAGGAACGGCCCGAGCGGCTGGTATTCCCAGGCCTGGATGTCGCGCGCCGACCAGTCGTTGAGCAGCACGATGCCGAACACATGCGACTCGGCCTGGGCCACCGGGATCGCGTCACCCATGGCGTTGCCGGGCCCGACGAAGACGCCCAGTTCCAGTTCGATGTCCAGCCGCCGGCTGGGCGCGAGGGTGGGCGCCTCGGCGTCCGGCGCTTTGACCTGGCCGCGCGGGCGGTGGAAGGCCTGCGGGGACACCCCGATGCTGGAGCTGCGGCCGTGGTAGCCGATGGGTACCCATTTGTAGTTGGGCAGCAGCGGGTTGTCGGGCCGGAACTGGCGGCCGATGTTGGTGGCGTGGTGAACCGAGGTGTAGAAATCGGTGTAGTCGCCGATGCGGGCCGGCAGCCCGTACTCCGCCTCGGCCTGGGGCACCAGACAGGGCTCGATGACGGCGCGCTGGGGGCTGCCCTCGCGCAGCGCCCGCGACAGGCCCAGCCGCAGTGCGCTCCAGTGGGCAGGGCCCAAGGCCATCAGCGCATTGAGCTGCGGCTGCGCGGCCGCAGCGAGCGCCTCGGCGGCGAGGCCTTCGAACGGGTGGGCCCGGTGCAGCGCCGCCAGATCGACGATGGCGTCGCCGATCGCCACCCCGCCGCGCCAGGATTCGCCGCGATCGCGGCGGCGAAAGCTGGCAAACGGCAGGTTCTGGATGGGAAAGTCGTGACCGGGGCGGTTGGCACCGTCCACCCAGCTGCGCAGGGCGGGGTCGTGGGTTTCGTTGAGCAAGGACATGGGCGACAAGGGCGTGTGCGGAGGTATCGCGCTCGAAGGCATCTGGCCGGCGCGGCGTTCAGCCCACCGTCGCGAGGGTGTTGGCGCGGGCCAGCGCGATCGCCTCGGAGAGCACGGCGCGGTCGCCGACGTGGTTGGCCAGAATCAGCACGAGCTTGGCCAAAAACATCTCCGCCTGCTCGTCCTGGAGGTCGCGCTGGGCGTGGATCAGCTCCTCGTAGAAGGCGTCGGGCTCGGCGATGTGGGGTTGGCGGTTCAAAGGCATGGCAGGTCTCCGAGGGACGGGGGCGTCGCGGAAAGCGGCATCAGGCCAGGGCATGACCCAGCGCCCGCGCCAGCGCGGCCTCGACCGCGGCGCGGTCGAAGCGGCGCCAGCGGGCTGCGACGTACTGGTCGGGGCGGATCAGGTACACCGTGCCCGGCTGACCATCGTAGCGCTGGGTGAGCACGCCAGCGCGGTCGATCAGGTCGCGCCCGACCTGCAGGACCTGGGCCTCGACGCCGCCGACGCGCACCGGCTCGGCGGGCCCGAAGCTCAGCAGCACGAAACCGCGGCCCAATAGGTTGAGCAGCCAGCCCGGCTGGCCGTCGACTTCGACCGGGGCATCGGCGCAGTTGGTTCCGGGCGTCATGCGGCCGGCGAACGATTCGGCATCCGGCGTGTTGAGCGGCGAATGCACGTAGGGCGTCGGCGTCGACAGCCGCCCGCTGTTGACCAGCGGACGCGCGAACGGCTCGGTGCGCGCCAGCTCCAGCACCGCGTTGCGCAGGCGCAGCGAGGTGCGGCTCTTGGGCGTGATGAAGTCGGTGGAGCGCGTGGAATTGAGCAGGTTGTCGTCGGCAGCAAAGGCGCGCTCGTCGTGGTAGGTGTCCAGCAGGGCCTCGGGCGCCTGGCCGGCCAGCACCGCCGCCAGCTTCCAGCTCAGGTTGTCGCAGTCCTGCACGCCGCTGTTGGCGCCGCGCGCCCCAAACGGCGAGACCTGGTGCGCCGCATCCCCCGCGAAGATCACCCGCCCGTGGCGGAAGCGGTCGATGCGCCGGCAGGCGAACTGGTACACCGACACCCACTCCAGCTCGAATGGCACGTCCGGCCCCAACATGGCCTGGATGCGCGGGATGACGCGCTCGGGCTTCTTCTCCTCGTTGGGGTCGGCGTCCCAGCCGAGCTGGAAGTCGATGCGCCAGACGTTGTCGCACTGCTTGTGCAGCAGCACGCTCTGGCCACGGTGGAACGGCGGGTCGAACCAGAACCAGCGCTCGGTCGGGAAGTCCGCCTTCATCACCACGTCGGCGATCAGGAAGCGGTCCTGAAAGAACTGGCCGGTGAAGTCCGCGCCGATCATGCGGCGCGTGTCACTGCTGGCGCCGTCGCAGGCGATCAGCCACGCGGCCTCCATCTTGAAGATGCCGTCGGGCGTCTCGATCGTCAGCACCACGTGGTCGGCCTGCGGCTCCAGCGCCAGCACCTTGTGCTTCCAGCGCAGGTCCACCAAGGGCGACTCGTCGCAGGCGCGCACCAGCCGCTCCTCCAGGTAGTACTGCTGCAGGTTGATCATCGCCGGCATCTTGTGGTGGTCCTCCGGCAGCAGGTCGAACTGATAGACCAGTTCGTCGCGGAAGAACACCTTGCCCACCTTCCACTGGATCCCCTGGGCGACGAAGTCCTCGGCCACCCCCAAGCGGTCCCAGATCTCCAGCGGCCGCTTGGCGTAGCACACCGCACGCGAGCCGACGCTGACCGTGTTGTTGTCGTCGAGCACGACGGTGGGGATGCCGCGAGCAGCACAGTCCAAGGCCTGAGTCATGCCCACGGGGCCGGCGCCGATGACAACCACCGGGTGGCGCACGCGCCGGCCATCGCGCTGCTCATCGCTTTGCCGGTAGGCGTACTGCGGATAGGTGTAGGTGTGCAACATGGTCAGTCGACGGCGTGGAACTCTTTTTCGTGCATCCAGGCGGCGTGCTTGGGCGCCCGCTTGGTCCGGGCCCATTCGTCCAGCATCTCCCACTTCACGGCGTCGAGTTTTTCGTACATGTCCGGCGTGCCGACGTCGGCCGCCAGCTCGATGCGGTGACCGTTGGGATCGAAGAAGTAGATGCTCTTGAAGATGGTGTGGTCGGTGACGCCGACGACGGGGATGCCAGCCGACTCCAGCCGAGCCTTGGTTTCCTCCAGCGTCTGCACGCTGTCCACCTTGAAGGCGATGTGCTGCACCCACTCGGGGGTGTTGGTGTCGCGCCCCATGGCCGGCGAGTTGGGCAGTTCAAAGAACGCCAGGACGTTGCCCTGCCCGGCGTCGAGGAACACATGCATATACGGGTCCGGCGCCTTGGTGGAGGGCACCTGGTCCTCGGCGATGGCCAGCACGAAATTCATATTCAGGTGCTTGACGTACCACTCGACGGTTTCCTTGGCGTCCTTGCAGCGGTAGGCGACGTGGTGGATGCGTTGAATCTGCATGGTCGGTCTCCTCTCGGGTGGCGAAGGCGGCATCAGCCTTCCAGGGTTTCCCACATCTGACGGTCGCGCTCTGCCGTCCAGATGCGGGGGTCGGGGTATTGCGTGGCCTCGTCGTAGCAGCGCGTGACGTCGAACGGCATGCAGTGGTCGAAGATCACCCAGTGACCATACTTGGGCTTGAGCCGGGCATACGTATCTTTGTAGACGGTGTGGAGGTCCTTGCCCGCGGCCACGCCCTCGCGGACACAGGCATAGACGTCCGAGATGAAGGCTTTGGTGCCGGCCAGCCCCTGCTGCACCTGCTCGGGCGTGGTCAGCGCCGCGCCGCGGCCGGGCACGAGCTTTTCGGGCTGGAGCGCGGCGATGTTGTCCAGCGTCTGCGGCCAGTCGCGGAAGTAGGCATCGCCGGCGTAGGGCGTCGCGTCGAACTCCACCAGATCGCCGCTGAACAGGATCCGCTCCTGCGGCAACCACGCCACCGTGTCGCCCTTAGTGTGGCCGCGGCCCAGCTGCAGCAGCTGCACCTCCAGCTTGCCCAGCCAGATCGTCATCTTGCCGGTGAAGGTGATGGTGGGCCAGGTCAGCCCCGGAGGCACCGACTCCACCGCCCGGAACAGGCGCGGAAAGCGCCCGATCTCGCTGGCCTTGTCCTGCTCGCCGCGCTCGACGATCAGGTCGTAGGTGTCCTGGCTGGCGATGATGTGCTCGGGCTGGTAGGCGCTGGCGCCCAGCACGCGCACCGCGTGGTAGTGGCTCAGCACCACGTACTTGATCGGCTTGTCGGTGACCTCGCGGATGCGGCGGATCACGTCCTGCGCCATCACCGGCGTGGCCTGGGTGTCGATCACCATCACGGCGTCGTCGCCGATGATGACGCCGGTGTTGGGGTCGCCCTCGGCGGTGTAGGCGTAGGCGTGGTCGGACAGCTTGGTGAAGCTGACCTGCTTGTCCTGCAGGTCAGCCTGGCTGGCAAAGGCTTTGGTGCTCATCGGGAGACTCCGTGGGTGGAGGCCGGAAATTTATCCATGCCTAACGCATTTGTCATACAACAATCGCGATGATACGCGAGGTCGTTGTACCATGTCTAACGAATTCGACTAAGTAAAAACCCCTACGCCGGCGCGCCCGAGCAGCCCAACCGGC
This sequence comes from Tepidimonas sp., assembly GCF_046292505.1. Classification (GTDB taxonomy): domain Bacteria; phylum Pseudomonadota; class Gammaproteobacteria; order Burkholderiales; family Burkholderiaceae_C; genus Tepidimonas. The sequence goes on from NZ_JBKBQX010000001.1 coordinate 284,047, forward strand.
GAATCGACAATGATCGACATGAACCCTGCACGACACCCCTCCCCGGCGACGGACGGCAGTTTGGGCGATGAGTCCGAGTCGCGCGGACCGCGCGGCATCCAGAGCGTGGAGGTGGGGGGCCAGTTGCTCAAGGCCCTGGTGCGCAGCGGCTCGGCCCTACCACTGAAGGACTTGGCGCGCGCCGCAGGCATGGCGGCGGCCAAGGCACACCCCTATTTGGTGAGCTTTGGCAGGATCGGCTTGGTCGAGCAGGACCCGGTCAGTGGTCACTACGGCCTGGGGCCACTGGCTTTGCAGTTGGGTCTGATCGGGCTGCAACAGGTGGACCCGGTGCGGCTGGCGGTGGCCGAGCTGCCGGCGCTAGCGCGCACGCTCGGCTGCACGGTATCGGTCGCCGTGTGGGGGCCGGTGGGCCCCATCATCGTGCACGTGGAGCTGGCCCCCACGCCGGTGCATGTGGCCATGCGGCACGGCACGCCCGCCTCGCTGCGCCACACGGGCACGGGCAAAATCTTCGCCGCCTTTGCGCCCCCCGCGGCGGTGACCGAGGCCCTGGCACGCGAGGGCGAAACGCATGCCCTGCAGGATCCGGCCTTCGTGGCCGAGCTGGAGGCGATCCGCCGCGAGCGCCTGAGCCGCGTGCGCGACGAGCTGCTGCCGGGCATCAGCGCGATGGCAGTGCCCGTGTTCGACGGCTTTGGCCGCCTGGCCCTGGCCATCGCCGCCATCGGCCCCAGCGCCTTGCTCGACCTGAGCCCTGACAGTGCGCAAGCCCAAGCCCTGCGCGCAGCTGCCGAACGGCTGTCACAACGGCTCGGGGCCATTGGCAGCCTGTGACCGTCGCGCGGGATCAGCGGCCTTCGAAGCGGGCGCGGCGGCGCTCGGCAAACGCGGCCCGGCCCTCGGCGAAGTCGGCGCTGGCGTGCGTGGCCAGCTCGCGCGCGCGCCAATCGTCCGGGCGACGCTCGCCCAAGGCGATGTCCAGCAGCGTCTGTTTCATGCCTTGGACGGCCAGCGGCGCCAGGGCGAGCACTTGCGCACACCGGCGGCGCACGGCGGTGTCCAAGTCGGCGGGCTCGACCAGCTCATCCAAGTAGCCCAGTGCCAGCAGCTCGGCCGCGCCCAGCGGCTCCGCGAACAGGAAAAGCCGCCGCGCCGCCGACAACCCGAGCGTGGCCACGCAACGGCGCATGCCGCTCGGATAGTAGTGCAACCCCAGTGCGGCAGCGGGCATGCGCAGCTCCATCCCCTGGACGCCGATGCGAAAGTCGCACGCCAAGGCCAGGTCGGTGGCCCCGCCATAGACGCTGCCGGCCAAGGCCGCTAACGTGACCGGACGGGCCCGGGCGAGCGCGTCGGCCGCGTGGGCAAAGGCATCGACGGCTGCCCCGGCATCGGCCCCGAATCCACCCAGATGGAAACCGGCACTGAACACCGGTGCATCCGGCAGCACGCGCGCGTTGAGCACGAGCACACGCACCGAGGCGTCGCGGTTGGCCGACTCGACATGGCGCACCAGTGCGCGCAAGTCTTCGCCATGCAGACGGTTGCGGTGGCGCGGGCGGTTGAGGGTGATCGTGGCCACACCGTCGTGAACCGCGTAGAGAGGGGTGGAGGCATCGTCGTGCATGGCAGGGGAGTATGCCGCGCCCGCTCGGGCTCTTCGGGTGGCCCTGGGATCGGAGGCGATGGCGTCTGCGGGTTTTCCCGGATCCGAAACGGGGTGTGAAACCGCTACATTCGCCATATCGTTATTTTTTGTAACTGTATTCATGAATGCCACCCCCGATCTCCAAGCCGTCGACGTCACCCTGGACGGCGCCGTCGCCATCGTGCGGCTGCGCCGGCCGGCCAAGCGCAATGCCCTGTCGGACGGGCTGATCCTCGCGCTGCGCCAAACCTTCGAAACCCTGCCGGAGGCCGCGCGCGCCGCGGTCATCTGCGGCGAGGGCGAGCACTTCTGCGCCGGGCTGGATCTGGCGGAGCTGCGCGAGCGCGACGCCGTGGAGGGCCTGCACCACTCGCGGCTGTGGCACGCCGCCTTCGACGCCATCGAGCGCGGACGCGTGCCGGTGGTGGCGGCGCTGCACGGCGCGGTGGTGGGCGGCGGGCTGGAGCTGGCCAGTGCCTGCCATGTGCGCGTGGCTGACGACAGCGCCTACTTCGCGCTGCCGGAGGGCACGCGGGGCATCTTCGTCGGCGGCAGCGGCGCGGTGCGCATCCCGCGCCTGATCGGCGTGGCGCGCATGATGGACATGATGCTGACCGGCCGCGTGCTCGGCGCCGACGAGGCCGAGCGGGCCGGGCTGGTGCAGTACCGCGTGCCGGCCGGCCAAGCGCTGGCCAAGGCGCTGGAGCTGGCGCGGCGCATCGCCGCCAATGCCCCGATGACCAACTACGCGCTGATGCACGCGCTGCCACGCATCGCCGAGCAGGCCAGCGACCACGGGCTGTTCACCGAGGCGCTGATCTCCGCCATCGCCCAGGCCGCCCCCGAGGCCAAGGCGCGCCTGCGCGACTTCCTGGAGGGGCGCGCCGCCAAGGTGCGCCCGGGCGGCTGACCGCGGCGGGCGCCGCCCGCCCCTCACACGACCAGAACCACGAGGACCGAGGAGACATGAGCCGCGAACCGCACCTTCCCCCCGAGGTGGCGCAGGCGCCGTTTCGGCCGCTGCGCTTTGGTGTCACGCGCGTGCAGGTGCGCGACGGCCCCGCCGGGGTGCATTACCTGCGCGCCGAGCAGGCCTTGCAACCCTACCCGGCGCGCATGACCGACCGGCTGCGCCACTGGGCACGCGAGCGCCCGCAGCGCACGCTGTTCGCCCGCCGGCGCCGCCACGTCGCGGCCGATGGCACGGTGACGCTGGGCGACTGGGAACACGTCACCTGGGCCCAGGCCTGGGCCACGGCGCGCGCGCTGGCGCAGGCGCTGCTGCAGCGCGACCTGTCGGCCGAACGCCCGGTGCTGATCCTGAGCGAGAACAGCTTGGAGCACGCGCTGCTGGCACTGGGCTGCATGGTGGCCGGCGTGCCCTGGGCGCCGGTCTCGCCCGCCTACTCGCTGCTGAGCAGCGATTTCGCCAAGCTGCGCCACGTGTGGGCGACGCTGACGCCGGGCCTGGTGTTCGCGCAGGATGCGCGCTACGCGCGCGCCATCGGGGCGGTGGTGCCGCCGCAGGTGGAGGTGGTGTTGGCCGAGGGCACCCTGCCCGACCGCCCGGTGACGCCTTACGCGGCACTGGCGGCCACCGAGCCGACCGCGGCGGTGGAGGCCGCCATCGAGGCCACCGGGCCGGACACCATCGTGAAGTTTCTCTTCACCAGCGGCTCGACCAAGGCGCCCAAGGCCGTCATCAACACGCACCGCATGTGGTGCGCCAACCAGCAGCAAATGACGCAGTCGATGCCGGTGCTGGCCAAAGGCGACCTGGTGCTGGTGGACTGGCTGCCGTGGAACCACACGTTTGGCGGTAACCACAACGTCGGCATGGTGCTCTACCACGGCGGCACGCTCTACATCGACGACGGCAAACCCACCCCGGCGCTGATCGGCGAGACGCTGCGCAACCTGCGCGAGGTCGCCCCCAGCATCTATTTCAACGTGCCGGTGGGCTTCGAGGCGATCGCCCACGCGATGAAGACCGACGACGCCCTGCGTCGCACCCTGCTGTCGCGCGTGCGCATGTTCTTCTATGCCGGCGCGGCGCTGGCCCAACCCATCTGGGACAGCCTGTACGAGAGCGAGGTGCGCGAAACCGGCGAGCGCATCGTCATGACCTCCGGCCTGGGTATGACGGAGTCGGGGCCGTTTGCGCTCTTCGTCACCAGCCCGGATGTGCTCGCGGGCGACCTGGGCATCCCCACCCCGGGCCTGGAAGTGAAGCTGGTGGACATCGAGGGCAAGACCGAGGTGCGCTACCGCGGCCCCAACGTCACGCCCGGCTACTGGCGCAACCCCGACGAGACCGCCGCCGCCTTCGACGAGGAAGGGTTCTTCCGCTCGGGCGACGCGGTACGCTGGATCGACGAGACCGACGTGCACCGCGGCCTGCGCTTCGACGGCCGCATCGCGGAGGACTTCAAGCTCGCCACCGGCACCTTCGTCAGCGTGGGCCCGTTGCGCGCACGCCTGATCGCGGCCGGCGCGCCCTACGTGCAGGACGCCGTGATCACGGGTCTGAACCGCCATGAGGTCGGCGCCCTGGTCTTCCCGACGCCGCGCGTGCGCGAACTGTGCCCGCTGCCGGCCGACGCCTCGCTGCACGAGGTGGTCGAGCACCCGGCGGTGCTGGCGCACTTCCAGCGCGTGGTCGACGAGCTGGCGCGCCAGGCCACCGGCAGCGCCAACCGCATCGCCCGGCTGGTGCTGCTGGCCGACCCGCCAAGCCTCGACCGCGGCGAGATCACCGACAAGGGCTCGATCAACCAGCGCGCGGTGCTCACGCACCGGGCCGACACGGTGGACAAGCTCTACGACGACGCGCTGTGCCACATCGTCAAGCCCACGGTACAGCCCCCGACCGACCTGCCCTCCACGAGGACCTTGCCATGACCGACCCCCTGCGCCAGCCGCGCGGCCTGTTCAACCGCTTCGACGACTGCTGGATCCTGGACGGCGCGCGCACGCCGATGGTGGACTACTGCGGCGTCTTCGGCGGCCTGTCGCCCACCGACCTGGGCATCCACGCGGCGCGCGCGGCGCTGCGCCGCGCCGACGTCGCGCCAGAAGCGGTCGGCGCGGTGCTGGCCGGCAACATGGCCCCCGGCGACAGCTTCCAGTACATGCTGCCGCGCCACATCGGCCTGTACGCCGGTGTGCCGATCGAGGTGCCGGCGCTGATGGTGCAGCGCATCTGCGGCACCGGCTTCGAGCTGTTCCGCCAGGCCGGGCTGCACCTGCGCGACGGGGTCGACGTGGCGCTGGTGGCGGGCACCGAGAGCATGACGCGCAACCCCATCGCCGCCTTCGAGCACCGCACCGGCTTCAAGCTCGGCGCGCCGGTCAAGTTCGAGGACTTCATGTGGGAGGCGCTGAAGGATCCGGCCGCCGGCGTCGACATGATCAGCACCGCGGAGAACCTGGCGCGCCGCTACCGCATCACCCGCGCCGAGGTGGACGCGTACGCGGCGCGCTCGTTCGAGCGCGCGCTGGCGGCACAGTCGAGTGGCTTTTTGGCGGGCGAGATCGAGCCCGTCACCCCCACCACGTTCGAGCGCGAGGGCTACGCGCCGCGGGCGCTGCGCCTGCCGCCGAAAGTGGAGCGCGTGGACACCGACACCCACCCGCGCCCCTCGCCGCCGGAGGCGCTGGCGCGCCTGCGCCCGGTGCACCCGGGCGGGGTGCAGACGGCCGGCAACAGCTCGGCGCTGGTGGATGCGGCCGCGGCCGCCGTCGTGGCGGGCGGCGCGTTCACCCGCGACTGGCGCGCGCGCACCGGCCGCTCGCCGCTGGCGCGCGTGGTGGCCGCTGCGGTGGTGGGCGTGCCGCCGGAGATCATGGGCATCGGCCCGGCGCCGGCCATCCGCCTGCTGCTGCAGCGCACGGGGCTGCCGCTGGAAGCCATCGACCGCTTCGAGATCAACGAGGCGCAGGGCGCGCAGGTGCTGGCGGTGGTGCGCGAGCTGGGGCTGGACGAGGCGCGCCTGAACGTCAACGGCGGCGCCATCGCGCTGGGGCATCCGCTGGCGGCCACCGGCGTGCGGCTGACGCTGACCTGCGCGCGCGCGCTGCGCGCCTGCGGTGGGCGCTACGGCGTGGCGTCGGCCTGCATCGGCGGCGGCCAGGGCATCGCGCTGCTGCTGGAAAACCCCGACGCTGCCACCGCCGCCTGATCGAACACCCACCCCCAACGTTGGGCCGCCCTCCCCGCGGCCCCCCAGGAGACACCGATGCAACTGAATGGACAAACCGCCCTGGTCACCGGCGCCGGCTCCGGCCTCGGCGAGGCCACGGCGCGCGAGCTGGCCGCCCGTGGCGCACGCGTGGCCGTCATCGACCTGTCGGGCGAGGCCGCCGCGCGCGTCGCCGCGGACTTGAACGCCGTCCATGGCGCCGGCACGGCACTGGCGCTGGCCGCCGATGTCGCCAGCGCCGACGGCCTGCGCGACGCCTTTGCCCAGGCCACCGCGACGCTCGGCCCGGCGCGCATCCTGATGCATGTGGCGGGCATCGGCACCGCGCGGCGCATCGTCGGCAAGGACGGCCAGCCCGCGCCGCTGGAGGATTTCGAGCGCGTCGTGCGCGTCAACCTGATCGGCACCTACAACGCCGCGCGTCTGTTTTCCGCCGCCTGCGCCGCCCTGCCCCCGCTGGAAGACGGCGAACGCGGCGTGATGGTGTTCACCGCCTCGGTGGCGGCCTTCGACGGCCAGGTCGGCCAGCAGGCCTACAGCGCCTCCAAGGGCGGCGTCGTCGGCATGACGCTGCCCATGGCGCGCGACCTAGCCCAGCATGGCATTCGCGTCTGCACCATCGCGCCCGGGCTGTTCGACACGCCGCTGATGCGCACCCTGCCCGAGGCGGTGCAGCACTCGCTGGCGGCCAGCATCCCGTTCCCGGCGCGGCTGGGCCGCCCGCAGGAGTTTGCCGATCTGGCCTGCCACATCGTCACCAACGGCCACCTCAACGGCGAGGTGATCCGTCTGGACGGCGCGCTGCGCCTGCCCCCGCGCTGAACCTTGTTGACACCACGACCATGAGCAAGACCACGGTCTACGAGGTAGAGGTGATGTTCGGCGACTGCGACCCGGCCGGCATCGTCTTCTTCCCCAACTTCAGCAAGTGGATGGATGCAGCGTCGCTGCACTTCTTCGTGCAGTGCGGCGTGCCGCCCTGGCGCGAGCTGGTCAAGACGCGCGGCATCATCGGCACGCCGCTGCTGGAGATCCACACCCGCTTCCTCAAGCCCGCCACCTACGGCGAGCGCCTGCAGGTGCACACGCGGGTGGAGGAATGGCGCGAGAAGGTCTTCATCCAGCACCACGTGGTGCGCCGCGGCGACGACGTGCTGTGCGAGGGGCGCGAGACGCGCGCCTTCTGCGTCCGCCACCCGGACGACCCGAACCGCATCAAGGCGATCCCGATCCCGGCGGACATCCGCGCCCTGTGCGGAGGCTGAAGCGATGACGCAGCCCTATCGCCCCGACGCGGCGCTGTCCGCGCGCTGGCTGCTGGACGTGCTGGATGCCCCGGCCGTCTGGCGCGAGCTGCCGGCGCTGGCCGAGCACGCCGACGCCGACCTCACGCGCCAGGTGCTGGAGGAGGCCGCCACCTTCGTGCACGAAGTGGTGGCGCCGCTGAACCGCGTTGGCGACGAGATCGGTGCGCGCTGGCACGACGGTGCGGTGACGATGCCGCCGGGCTTTCGCGACGCCTACGAGGCGTTCTGGCGCGCCGGCTGGCCGGCGCTGTCGGCCCCGCCGGCGCTGGGCGGCCAGGGGTTGCCGGTGGCGCTGGCGTTCGTGCTGTACGAGTGGCTCAGCGCCGCCAACCACGGCTGGACCATGGCGCCGGGCCTGCTGCATGGCGCGGTGGAATGTCTGCGCCACCACGCCAGCCCCGCGCTGCAGGCGCGCTACCTGCCCCAGCTGGTCAGCGGCGAGTGGCTGGCCACCATGGCGCTGACCGAGCCGCACGCCGGCAGCGACCTGGGCCTGGTGCGCACGCGCGCCACACCGACCGGCGACGACGGCTACCGGATCGAGGGGACGAAGATCTTCATCTCCGGCGGCGAGCACGACCTGACCGACAACATCGTGCACCTGGTGCTGGCACGCCTGCCCGAGGCCCCGCCCGGCTCGAAGGGCCTGAGCCTGTTGCTGGCGCCGAAGTGGCTGCCGGACGGCCGGCGCAACGCCATCGTCTGCGAGCGCATCGAGGCCAAGATGGGCCTGCACGCCAGCCCCACCTGCGTGCTGCGCTTCGATGGCGCCGAGGGCTGGCTGGTCAGTGCGCCGCACCAGGGGCTGGCGGCGATGTTCGTGATGATGAACGCGGCGCGGCTGCACGTGGCGCTGCAGGGCATCGGCCTGCTGGACGCCGCGTGGCAGAAGGCGCACGCCTACGCGCACGAGCGGCGCCAAATGCGCGCGCCACGGCGACGCGACCCCGCGCAGCCAGCCGACCCGATCATCGACCACCCGGCGGTGCGGCGGCTGCTGGATACGCAGCGTGCCTGGATCGACACCGGCCGGCTGCTGGCCTACCGCACGGCGCTGGCGCTGGACGTCGCCCACCACCACCCGGACGGCGCGCGCCGGCAGGCCGCGCAGCGCTGGTGCGCACTGATCACCCCGGTGCTGAAGGCCGCCTGGACCGAGCAGGCCTTCCACGGCGCCAGCGACTGCCTGCAGGTGTTCGGCGGCCACGGCTACGTGCGAGAGTGGGGCATCGAGCAGATCGTGCGCGACGCGCGCGTGACGATGATCTACGAGGGCACCAACGAAATCCAGGCGCAGGATCTGCTGCTGCGCAAGACGCTGCCGGACGGCGGCGCGGCGCTGGCCGCGCTGCTGCACGAGCTGCAGGCCGACGGGCCGGCCGACGCCGCGAGGCAAGCCGGCGCGCAGCGGCTGCACGCGCTGCTTGCCCGGCTGGCCGCGGCCGACGAGGCGCAGCGGCAGGCGCTGCTGCCGGTAGCGGGGGACTTCCTGCGTGCGGTGGCGCTGACGCTGATGGGCTGGGCGCGCACCCGCCTGGGTCGGCATGACGCGGCATGGGAGGGCGAGGTCGGTGCCGCCTTCGACCACTGGGTCTGGCCCGAGCAGGCCTGGCGCTGCGAGATGGTCGAGCGCGCGCTCGGCTAGGCCGTGCGCCAGCGCCGCCGCCAGGCGCCATAGATGCGGTCGGCCAAGCGGTAGCTCGCCGCCTGGTGGGCGGCGGTGGCGGCGCGCATCGCCTCGGGCGCCTGCACCGTCTGCGGGTGCGCGCCGATGGCGCCCGGGTAGACCTCGCCCGGGTTGGCCAGCCAGCTCTCGATCTTCAGCGGCGTGATCTCGATGTGGAACTGCATGCCCAGATGCGGCCCGAGCGCAAACGCCTGCACCGCGCAGGCGTCGGACGCCGCCAGCACACCCGCCCCAGGCGGCAGCGCCACCACGCCGTCGTAGTGCCACTGGTAGACCACCGGGTCCGGATCCTCGCCCAGCCATTCCCGCGCCGCGGCGCTGCCGTCGTGACGGATCGGCAGCCAGCCGATCTCCGGCCGCGGCAGGCGCTCGACCCGCCCCCCCAGCGCGCGCGCCATCAGCTGCGCGCCCAGGCAGTGCCCGAGCACCGGGATGCCGCGCGCAGCGGCCTCGCGGATCAGCGCCTCGGCGTGGCGCAGGCTCGCGCGCTCGTCATTGGCGCTCCACTCCCCGCCCAGCACCGCCAGCGCCCGGTAGCGGGCCACCGAGTCCGGATAGGCCTGCCCGGCCTCGGCGCAGAACACGTCCCAGCGGGCGCCGACGGCGTCCAGCCACGTGGCCAGGTAGCCGGGCGGATCCTCCAGCGTGTGCTGCAACACCAGCACGTCGGCACGGGCTGTGCTGACGGCGGCAGGGGTCGAGAGCGCATCGGTCATGGTGGCCGGCATGGTAGCCGCGACAGGCGCTTCCCCAGCGATCGGCAGGTGCCATTGTCCGCCCCGCGCGGCGGACCACCCCGGCGCGGCTCCCCAGTCCGGGGCGCGCGCGCAGTCGCGCTACCATTCCGGATGTGGTTACGCTGCAACCCTCCCCGCCCGGCGGCGAAGACGTCGCCGACGCCTCCGCCCTGCGCCTGGACACGCGCTTTCTAGAATCGCTGATCGGCTACAACGCGCGCCGCGCAGCGCTGGCCATCATCGGCCACGTGTTGCAGCGGCTGGCCCCGTTTGGCTTGCGGGTGGTGGACTTTTCGGTGCTGACCGTCATCGCGCACAACCCGGGCGTCACCTCGCGGCAGGTTTGCGCGGCGCTGGATATCCTACCGCCCAACCTGGTGGGGCTGGTGCGGGCACTGGAGCGGCGGGGATTGGTGGAAAAACGCGGGCACCCCACGGATCGGCGCGCACAGGGACTGTATGTGACGCCGCAAGGCGCCGAGGTCCAGGCCCAGGCACAGGCCCAGGTGGGCGCCCTGGAAATCTCCGACCTCACCCACCTGGATGCCGGGGAGCGCGCCACCCTGATCCGGCTGTTGCGCAAAGTCTACCTGGGGCCCGACGCCTGAGCACCCCCGCCGGGCGAGGGGCGGCCGTTCAGACCGACACGGGCGCCGCGACAATGCGCTGTCGCTGCTCGCCCAGCACGGGGCTGCCCAGCGTGACCACATCCCCCACCTGCAGGTACACCGGCGGACGCTGGCCCATGCCGACGCCGGGGGGCGTACCGGTCAGGATCACATCGCCCGGCAGCAGCCGCATGAAACGGCTGAGGTAGCTGACGATTTGCGCCACGCCGAAAATCATGGTGCGGGTATTGCCCCGCTGGCGCGGCACCCCGTTGACGTCCAACCACAGGTCCACCGCCTGCGGGTCGGGGAGCTCGTCGGCCGTCACCAGCCAGGGCCCCAGGGGGCAATGCGTGGGGTAGCTCTTGCCCTTGATCCACTGCCCTTCCATCTCGATCTGGTGGGCGCGCTCGGACACATCGTTGGCCAGACAGTAGCCGGCCACGTGTTGCAGCGCCGCTTGCAACGGCACATGCCAGGCCGGCTGGCCGATGACGACCGCCAGCTCGACCTCCCAATCCAGCTTGTGCGCCCCCGGCGGCAGCCACACGTCGTCGTGCGGCCCGCTCACCGCGGCCGTGTGCTTGCTGAAGACGATGGGCTGCTTGGGGATGGGCAGGCCGGCTTCGGCCGCGTGGTCGGCATAATTGAGGCCGATGGCGATCACATTGCCGATCTGCCCGATGCAAGGCCCCAGCCGCTCGGCCGGATCCACCTCGGGCAGCCGGGCGGGGTCCAGGCGGGCCAGTCGGGCCAGGGCGTCGGGCCCCAGCGTGTGCGGGGCCAGATCGCCGATCACCCCGGCCAGATCGCGGCGCACCCCTTGCGCATCCAGCAAACCCGGGCGCTCGTTGCCGGGCGCCCCATGACGGAACAGTTTCATCTGCGTGGCTCCTTCGCCATCGATTCTGCACGATCCCTGCCAGCCCCCCTCTTGAACCGCCGTCGCGCACCCCCATCTGGCCCAACTGGTGTCGAACGCCTCTCGCACAACGACCATGACGACAACCATGACGAATCCCGAAAACCCACCGACCCCCACCCCCAGCGCCGATGCGCCCACCTCGTCGTCCGCCGCGCAGGACACGGCCGCGGCGGACCTGCAGGCCGAGCTGGACGCGCTGCGTCAGCGCAACGCCGAACTCAACGATCAGCTGCTGCGCGCGCTGGCCGATGCCGACAACACCCGTCGCCGCGCCGAGGAGGAAATCGCCAAAGTGCGCAAGTTTGCTGTCGAGGCGTTTGCCGAGAGCCTGCTGCCGGTGGTGGACAGCCTGGAGGCCGGCCTCGCCGTGCAGGAGGCCACGCTGCAACAGATCCGCGAGGGGGCCGAGGCGACGCTGCAGCAGCTGCTCTCCGCCTTGGCGCGCCACAAGGTCACGCCCATTGCGCCCGCCGCCGGGGCGCGCTTCGATCCGCACCAACACCAGGCCATCAGCATGGTGCCCGCCGATCAGCCGGCCAACACCGTGGTCAGCACGCTGCAAAAGGGTTACCTGATGGCCGAGCGGGTGCTGCGCCCCGCCTTGGTAACGGTTGCCGCGCCCCAGTGACCGCGCGACACCGCTCTTGAATGGCGGACAGGCATCCCCACATTCGAACCAGTTTCAACAATCCCTCGATTCAGAACCGATCAGGAGCAGCACATGGGCAAGATCATCGGCATCGACCTGGGCACCACCAACTCGTGCGTGGCCATCATGGAAGGCGGCGTCCCCAAAGTCATCGAAAACTCCGAAGGCGCGCGCACCACGCCCTCCATCGTCGCGTACATGGAGGATGGCGAAATCCTCGTCGGCGCGCCGGCCAAGCGCCAGGCCGTCACCAACCCGAAGAACACACTGTTCGCCGTCAAGCGCCTGATCGGCCGCAAGTTCGAGGAGAAGGAAGTCCAAAAAGACATCGACCTGATGCCCTACTCCATCGTCAAGGCCGACAACGGCGACGCCTGGGTGGAGGTGCGCGGCCAGAAGCTCGCCCCGCCGCAGGTCAGCGCCGAGGTGCTGCGCAAAATGAAAAAGACCGCCGAGGACTACCTGGGCGAGCCGGTGACCGAGGCCGTCATCACCGTGCCGGCTTACTTCAACGATGCGCAGCGCCAAGCGACCAAGGACGCCGGCCGCATCGCCGGGCTGGAGGTCAAGCGCATCATCAACGAGCCGACCGCCGCGGCGCTGGCTTTCGGCCTGGACAAGGCTGGCAAGGGTGACCGCAAGATCGCCGTCTATGACCTGGGCGGTGGCACGTTCGACATCTCGATCATCGAGATCGCCGACGTCGATGGCGAAAAGCAGTTCGAAGTGCTGTCCACCAATGGCGACACCTTCCTGGGTGGCGAGGACTTCGACCAGCGCATCATCGACTACATCATCACCGAGTTCAAGAAGGAACAGGGCGTCGACCTGACCAAGGACGTGCTGGCCCTGCAGCGCCTGAAGGAAGCCGCCGAAAAAGCCAAGATCGAGCTGTCCAACAGCTCGCAGACCGACATCAATCTGCCCTACATCACGGCGGACGCCACTGGGCCGAAGCACCTGAACATCAAGCTCACGCGCGCCAAGCTGGAAAGCCTGGTGGAAGAGCTGATCGAGCGCACCATCGAGCCCTGCCGCGTGGCGATCAAGGACGCCGGCGTCAAGGTCAGCGACATCGATGACGTGATCCTGGTCGGCGGCATGACGCGCATGCCCAAGGTGCAGGAGAAGGTCAAGGAGTTCTTCGGCAAGGAGCCGCGCAAGGACGTCAACCCCGACGAGGCGGTGGCGGTCGGTGCGGCCATCCAGGGCTCGGTGCTGTCGGGCGAGCGCAAGGACGTGCTGCTGCTGGACGTGACCCCGCTGTCGCTCGGTATCGAGACGATGGGCGGCGTCATGACCAAGATGATCAAGAAGAACACCACGATTCCGACCAAGTTCAGCCAGGTGTTCTCCACCGCCGAGGACAACCAGCCGGCGGTGACCATCAAGGTCTACCAGGGCGAGCGCGAGATGGCCGCGGGCAACAAGCTGCTGGGCGAGTTCAACCTGGAGGGCATTCCGCCGGCGCCGCGCGGCATCCCGCAGATCGAGGTGACCTTCGACATCGACGCCAACGGCATCCTGCACGTGTCGGCGCGCGACAAGGGCACCGGCAAGGAAAACAAGATCACCATCAAGGCCAATTCGGGTCTGACGGAGGACGAAATCGAGCGCATGGTGAAGGACGCCGAGCTCAACGCCGCCGAGGACAAGAAGAAGGTCGAGCTGGTGCAGGCCCGCAACCAGGCCGACGCGCTGGTCAGCTCGGTGCGCAAGAGCCTGAAGGACTACGGTGACAAGCTCGACGCCGGCGAGCGCGACCGCATCGAGGCCGCGATCAAAGAGGTCGAAGACGCCGTCAAGGGCGATGACAAGGCCGCCATCGAGGCCAAGACCGAGGCCCTGATGAGCGCCAGCCAGAAGCTGGGCGAGAAGATGTACGCCGACATGCAGGCGGCCCAGGCCACGGCCGACGCGCAGGCGGGCGGCGCCGGCAGCGCGGGCGGCAGCGGTGCCAAGGGCGGCGCGGACGACATCGTCGACGCCGAGGTCAAGGAGGTCAAGCGCGACTGATCGCCGTCGCTGCTTGGACGACCCCACGCCGCGCACGGGCCTCCTCCCGGCGCGGCTTTCGTGCTCATGACATCCGTGGATCGACATGGCCAAACGTGACTATTACGAAATCCTGGGCGTGGCCCGCAACGCCAGCGATGACGACATCAAAAAGGCGTACCGCAAGCTGGCCATGAAGTACCACCCTGACCGCAACCAGGGCGATTCGGCCAAAGCGGCGGAGGAGAAGTTCAAGGAGGTCAAGGAAGCCTACGAGATGCTCTCCGACCCCCAAAAGCGCGCCGCGTACGACCAGTACGGGCACGCCGGGGTGGACCCCAACATGCGGGCCGGTGGTGCGGGCGGGGACGGCTTTGCGGGCTTCTCCGAGGCGTTCGGCGACATCTTCGGTGACATCTTCGGCGCCCCGCGCGGCGGGCGCGGCCGGCAGGTATACCGTGGCAACGACCTGTCGTACGCCATGGAAATCACGCTGGAAGAAGCCGCCCGCGGCAAGGATGCGCAAATCCGCATCCCGAGCTGGGAAGACTGCGACACCTGCCACGGCACGGGCGCCAAACCCGGCACCAGCGCCAAGACCTGCCCGATCTGCCACGGCAATGGCGTGGTGCAGATGCGCCAAGGCTTTTTCAGCGTGCAGCAGACGTGCCCGCACTGCCATGGCAGCGGCAAGATCATCCCCGAGCCCTGCCCCACCTGCCGCGGCGAAGGCAAGATCAAGCGCCACAAGACCCTGGAGATCAAGATCCCGGCCGGCATCGACGACGGCATGCGCATCCGCTCCAGCGGCAACGGCGAGCCCGGGCGCAACGGCGGCCCGCCGGGTGACCTCTACATCGAGATCCGCATTCGCAAGCACGACCTGTTCGAGCGCGACGGCGACGACCTGCATGTCCAGGTGCCCATCAGCATCACCACCGCGGCGCTCGGCGGCGAGGTGGACGTGCCGACCCTGGACGGCAAGGCGACGATCGACATCCCCGAAGGTACGCAACACGGCAAGACGTTCCGGCTGCGCGGCCGCGGCATCAAGGGCGTGCGCTCCAGCTACCCCGGGGATTTGTACGCGCATATCGCGGTGGAAACCCCGGTCAAGCTGACCGAACACCAGCGCCGGCTGCTGCGCGAACTGGACGAATCGCTCAAAAAGAACGGCAACAAACACAGCCCCAACGAAAAGGGCTGGTTCGAGAAGGCGCGGGATTTTTTCTCGTGACCGGACGGGCGGCCCGCGCCCAGGCCGCCTCCGCCCTGCGCGGCCTGCGTCGCCCCCGGGACCGTTGAACAGGCAACCACCCCGGCCCGCACGCCGTCCGGTACGATGCGCGCATGGACGTGCGCATTCAATTCCTCGGTGGCGCGGGCACCGTCACCGGCTCCAAGTATCTGGTGCAGCACAACGGCGACGCGCTGCTGGTGGATTGCGGCCTGTTCCAGGGCTACAAGGCGCTGCGGCTGCGCAACCGCAACCCGCTGCCCATCGTGCCGGGGCAGATCCGCGCCGTGGTGCTGACCCACGCCCACATCGACCACAGCGGCCACCTGCCGCTGCTGGTGCGCGAAGGGTTCCACGGCAAGATCTGGTGCACCGCCGGCACGCGCGATCTGTGTGAGATTCTGCTGCCCGACAGCGCCCACTTGCAGGAGGAGGACGCCGCCTTTGCCAACCGGCACGGCTTCTCCCGCCATTCGCCCGCATTGCCACTGTACACGGTGGACGATGCGATGCGCGCGCTGCGCCATCTGCGCGCGCAGCCGCTGTACCAGCCGTTCGAGCCGATCCCTGGCTGGCGGGTGCAGTTCTTTGGCGCAGGGCACATTCTGGGGGCCGCGTCGGTGCTGATCACGGTCGGCGGGCGGCGCCTGCTGTTCTCGGGCGATCTGGGCCGCGTGGACGACACGCTGATGTTCCCGCCCGATCCCCCGCCGGGGGCTGACGTGGTGGTGGTCGAATCCACCTACGGCAACCGCCTTCACCCAGCGGGCAACCTGATCGACGAACTGGCGCCGCTGCTGGCTCGCGTCGCCGCACGCGG
Organism: Tepidimonas sp.; assembly: GCF_046292505.1. Classification (GTDB taxonomy): domain Bacteria; phylum Pseudomonadota; class Gammaproteobacteria; order Burkholderiales; family Burkholderiaceae_C; genus Tepidimonas. The sequence goes on from NZ_JBKBQX010000001.1 coordinate 299,865, forward strand.
CGGCACCGCCGTGATTCCGGTCTTCGCGGTGGGGCGGGCGCAGGCGGTGATGCATGCGATCGACCAGCTCAAGCGCCAGCAGCGGCTGCCAAGGACGCTGCCAGTCTATCTGGACAGCCCGATGGCCATGCAGGCGACGGCGCTGCTCGCTGACCATCCGGGGGAGCACCGCCTCAGCGCAGCCCAGGTGCACCACATGACCCACGGGGTGCAGGCGGCGCGCACGCCGGACGAATCCAAGGCCATCGCGCGCCACCACGGCCCCAAGGTGATCCTCGCCGGCAGCGGCATGGCCACGGGCGGTCGGGTGCTGCACCACCTCAAGCTCTACCTGGGGGACCACCGGCACATGGTCATCCTCACCGGGTACCAGGCGCCCGGTACCCGGGGCGATGCGCTGCAGCGCGGCGCCCCGACGGTCCGCATCCACGGCCAGGACTGGGCCGTGCAGGCCGAAGTGGCGCTTCTGCAAACCGCGTCGGCCCATGCCGACGCCGACGGGCTGATGGCCTGGCTGCGCGCCATCCCGGGCGAGCCCCGCCGCGTCTTCGTCACCCACGGCGAGGCAGATGCGGCCGACGCTCTGCGCAGCCGCATCGAACGGGAGCTGCACCGCTCGGCGCTCGTGCCCGAGCACGGCTCCACTTGGGCGGTGTGAGCGCTCTACAGAGCGGTCACCGCCCGCCCGCCCCGCCCGTGGCCTCGGACAAAAAACGCCATAGCGCCTCGTCTTCGCAGAAGGCGACATTAAAGCGCAGCCACGGGCTGGGTGACAGATCCAGTCCAAACAAGTGGCCTGGCCCAAGCAGAATGTCCTGCTCCGCCGCCTGGTAGGCCAGCGTCGAGGCGTTGTCGATCGCGGGGTGCCGCGCCCACAGGAACATGCCCGCCGCAGGCTGCGCAAACAGCCCGAAGCCCTTGCGCTCGAGCCGCTCGGCGGTGCGCTGATGTGCATCGGCCAGACGCTGGCGCAGCACGCGCAGGTGCTTGCGCCAGCGGCCGTCGATCAACGCCCCGTAGGCCAGGCGCTCCGAAAACTCGGATGACGTCAACCCCGAGATCATCTTGAGCTGCGCCAAGTCCTCCAGCACATCGGGGTGCGCAGCGACGTAGCCAACGCGCAGGTTGGGCGAGATCGTTTTGGAAAAACTGCCAATGTGCACCACGCGCTGCAACTGGTCCAGACTGGCGAGCGACGGGCGCGGCTCCGGATCCAGATCGGCGTAGATGTCGTTTTCCACGACGCGCAGTTGGTGGCGTTCGGCGAGCTGCACCACCCGGTGCAAATGGGACAGATGCGCCACGGAACCGGTGGGGCTTTGCAGCCGCGGCTGGGTGAAAAAGACCTTGGGCCGGTGCTCCAGAATGCGCGCTTCCAGCGCGGCCAGGTCCCAGCCCTGCGGGGTGCGGGGCACGCCGATCAGCCGCGCGCCGAGAAAGCGCAGCGAGAACAGCAGGTTTGGGTAGCCGGGCTCGTCCACCAACACGGCATCGCCCGGCTGTACCAAGCGCCGCGCCACCAGATCCATCGCCTGGCTGGAGCCGTGGGTCAACAGCACCTGGTCGCTGGTCAGCACGATTTCCTGCTCGGCCAGCAGGTCGCGCACCAATTGCCGCAGCGGGGTAAAGCCCTTGGGTTCGCCATATCCGCCCAAATCCACCGAATCACCCGCCAGCGCACGCAGGCTGCGCTTGAGTCCGTCGCCAAACAGCCAGTCGTTGGGGAGCCAGCCACAGCCGGGTTTCAGGCGCAGGTTGCGGTTCTCGAACACCCGCCGCAAATACCACATCGAGTCGAAGTGGTACTGGGGCCCGGGGCCGGCCGCCGCCTCGGCATGACTCTCGCGGCTGCGCACGAAAAAACCCGAGTGCGGCCGCGAGACGAAATACCCCAGCGCCACCAGCCGGTCGTAGGCATCGACCACGGTGTACACGCTCACGCCGTGCGCATGCGCAAACTGCCGGATCGATGGCGCCTTGGCCCCGGGACGCAGCACGCCGGCGCGGATCAGCTCACGAAAACCATCGACGATCTGCAGCACCAGGGGCGTGGGGTGTTGGGGGTCCAGGGTGAACATCGGATCCAATCTGTATTGGGCGTCGGGGCAATACAGTGCATCGGCACAAAAGACGCCTCTGTATATGTTATCGGGCCGGTGGGCCGATACAGTGCAGCCCATCGTGGCGGCCGTCCCCCGCGCCGCCGTCCCCCGATCGGAGACCTCCATGCACAGCGACCCCCAACTGCAATCCGCCGCCCAGACCAACGCCGCCCTGATGGCCCGCCGCCGCGCCGCCCTGCCTGCCGGCCTGGGCCAGACCTACGAGGTCTTCGCCGACCATGCCGAAGGCGCCGAGATCTGGGACGTCGAGGGCCGCCGCTACATCGACTTTGCCGGCGGCATCGCCGTGCTCAACACCGGCCACCGCCACCCCAAGATCGTCGAGGCGGTCAAAGCCCAGCTCGACAAGGTGCACCACACCTGCTTCCAGGTGCTGGCCTACGAACCCTATGTCGAACTGGCCGAGCGCCTCATCGCCAAGGCCCCAGGCAACTTCCCCAAGAAAGCCTTCTTCCTGTCCACCGGGGCCGAGGCGGTGGAAAACGCCATCAAAATCGCGCGCGCAGCCACCCAGCGGCAAGCGGTAATCGCCTTCGGCGGCGGCTTCCACGGCCGCACCCTGCTGGGCATGGCGCTGACCGGCAAGGTGGCCCCGTACAAAGCGGGCTTTGGGCCCTTCCCGGCCGAGATCTACCACGCCGAATACCCCAACCCGCTGCACGGCATCAGCGTGGCCGACGCCCTGCGCTCGGTGGAGCACATCTTCAAATACGACGTGGAGCCGCAGCGCGTGGCCGCCATCATCCTGGAGCCGGTGCAAGGCGAAGGCGGCTTCTACGTGGCCCCGCCCGAATTCGCCCAGGCCCTGCGCACGCTGTGCGACCAGCACGGCATCGTGCTGATTGCCGACGAGGTGCAAACCGGCGCCGGCCGCACCGGCACCTGGCTGGCCTGCGAACAGTGGGGCGTGGCCCCCGACCTCATCACCATGGCCAAGAGCATGGCGGGGGGCTTCCCGCTGTCGGCCGTCATCGGCAAGGCCGAGATCATGGACAAACCCCTGCCCGGCGGCCTGGGCGGCACCTACGCCGGCAACCCGCTGGCTTGCGCCGCCGCGCTGGCCGTGCTGGACGTGTTCGAGGAAGAGCGGCTGCTGGAGCGCTCCCGCGCCGTGGGCGAACGCCTGAAAGCCGGACTGCGCGCGCTGGCGCAGCAGCACGCGGAGATTCAAGACGTGCGCGGCCTGGGCGCCATGGTGGCCATCGAACTGTTCGACGGCGGCGACCACAGCAAACCCGCGGCCGAACTGACCAAACGCATGTGCGCCGAAGCGCTCAAGCGCGGGCTGGTGCTGCTGTCGTGCGGCGTGTATGCCAACGTCATCCGCATCCTGGTGCCCCTGACCGCCAGCGACGCCCTGCTGGACGAGGGCCTGGCCATCATGGGTGAGGCGCTGAAGACGGCAAAGGGGTGACAGGTCGGGCCGGCATGTGGTCACTCGTAATGTGACCACATGCGCAACACCTTCACGGTGTGCTCGTCGGTCAACACCTGATAGACCAAACGGTGTTGGATGTTGATGCGCCTGGAGTAAGTGCCGGCCAAGTCACCCACCAGCTTCTCGTAGGGCGGCGGGTTCTGGAACGGATTGGCCCGGAGCACCGCCAGCAACTCCTGGGCCTTCGGTTTCAAGCCTGCAGCGGCCAGTTTGAGGGCATCTTTTTGCGCATGCTTGGCAAAAACCACCACCCACGTCACCAGTCAAGCTCCTGGGCGCAGTTCTCCACGGGTTCGACCATGCCTTCTTTGATGGACTCGCGCATACCGGGCACGGACAGCAGGTACAGCGTTTCCTGAATCGCCTGCCAGTCTTCCGCAGACACCAACACCGCATCGTGCCGCTTGCCGGTGATGGTGATGGGCTGGTGCGACTCGGCCGCCTGGTCCATCAAGCGATAGAGTTTGGATCGTGCGTCGCTGGCAGAGAGGATTTGCATCGGTAGGGGCTCCTGGCACGAAAGCGTACGATTTTTGGTACGAAAAGTCAATGCACCGCGGGGGCTGACCCGTCCCAGCACCACGGGCATGGCATTTGATTTTTCAAACTTGACTACACAGCAACACCCGGCGCGGTCTGGCACTGCTGCAACACCCACTCCCTGAACACCGCCAGCGCCGGCCGCTCGGCCACCTGGGGCTGCACCAGGTAGTAAGCCCGCTGGGCTTTCAAGGGCCGCGGGCAGGCCACCACCAATGCGCCGCTGGCCAGTTCGTCCTGCACCAGCAGGGTGGGCATGAGCGCCACGCCCAGGCCGGCCATGGCGGCGGCGGCCTGCATAGAAAACAACTCATACCTGGGGCCGGCCATGGCGCGGGGGGCGTCCACGCCTTGGGCGTCGAACCACTGGCGCCAAGCCTCGGGCCGCGTGGACTGTTGCAACAGCGGCCATTCGGCCAGCGCGGCCGGCTCGACGGGTTGGCCTTGCGGCAGCAGGCGCGGGCTGCACACGGGCAGCACGTCTTCGTCCATCAAGTGGGTGGCCTGGGTGCCAGCCCATTGCTGCAGTTGCTGTGGCGTGCCGGCCCACAGGGCAGCGTCGATGCCGGTGTCGGTGAACAGGAAGGGGCGGGTGCGGGTTTCCAGATGCACCAGCAAGTCGGGGTGTTGTGCGGCCAGCCGGGGCAGACGGGGAATGAGCCAACGGGTGGCAAAGGTGGGCACGGTGGCCAGCGTCAGGCTGTCCCCTTGGCCGCCGCGGCCCATCAGGTCCACCGCATCGCGCTCCAGGGCATCGAGCCGCTGGCGGACTTGGCGGGCGTAGTCGGCCCCGGCGGGGGTGAGCGCCATGCCGTGTTGGGTGCGCTTGAACAGCGGCACGCCCAAAAACGCCTCCAGCGCCGCAACCTGGCGCGAGACGGCGCCCTGCGTCAGGTTCAGCTCTTGCGCGGCACGGGTGAAGCTCTGGTGGCGGGCCGCCGCCTCGAAGCAGTTCAAGGCTTGGATGGAGGGAAGCTTGCGCCTCATGGTCATGCCTCGGTTTGTCGTGCGGCTACGCAGTCCCGCCCCAGCAGGCCTGCACCGCTTTTATTCGATTCGATCATATCTGACCGAAAATTTTTCGTTTGCCAAGCCCAATTCGCCGCTTTAGGATGCGCACGTTGACAACCCCTCCAGATGTGAGACATCCCCATGGCTTCCCTCGCCCGCTTTTCCTGGTCCGACCCCTTTCTGCTGGATGACCAGCTCACCGACGAAGAGCGCCAGGTGCGCGATGCGGCCCACGCCTACTGCCAGGAGCGCCTGCTGCCCCGGGTGCAAGAGGCCTTCCGCCACGAAAAGACCGACCGCGCCATCTTCAACGAGATGGGTGAACTCGGCCTGCTGGGCCCCACCATCCCCGAGCAGTACGGCGGCGCGGGCCTGAACTACGTGTGCTATGGCCTGGTGGCGCGCGAGGTGGAGCGCGTGGACAGCGGCTACCGCAGCATGATGAGCGTGCAAAGCTCGCTGGTGATGGTGCCGATCTACGAATTCGGCACCGAGGCGCAGAAGCAGAAATACCTGCCCAAGCTGGCCACGGGCGAATGGGTGGGCTGCTTTGGCCTGACGGAGCCCAACCACGGCTCCGACCCGGGGAGCATGATCACCCGGGCCAAGAAGGTGCCGGGCGGCTACAGCCTGAGCGGCGCCAAGATGTGGATCACCAACTCCCCCATCGCCGACGTGTTCGTCGTCTGGGCCAAGGACGATGAGGGGCAGATTCGCGGCTTCATTCTGGAAAAGGGTTGGAAGGGCCTGAGCGCCCCCGCCGTGCACGGCAAGGTGGGCCTGCGGGCGTCCATCACCGGCGAAATCGTGATGGACGAGGTGTTCTGCCCCGAAGAAAACGCCTTCCCCGAAATCCGCGGCCTCAAAGGACCCTTCACCTGCCTGAACAGCGCACGCTACGGCATCGCGTGGGGGGCGCTCGGCGCGGCGGAGGACTGCTACTTCCGCGCCCGCCAGTATGTGCTGGACCGCCAGCAGTTCGGCCGCCCGCTGGCCGCCAACCAGCTCATCCAGAAAAAGCTGGCCGACATGCTGACCGAAATCAGCCTGGGCCTGCAAGGCTGCCTGCGCCTGGGGCGGCTGAAGGACGAGGGCAAGGCCGCGGTGGAGATCACCTCCATCCTCAAACGCAACAGCTGCGGCAAGGCGCTGGACATTGCCCGCATGGCCCGCGACATGATGGGCGGCAACGGCATCAGCGACGAATACGGCGTGGCCCGCCACCTGGTGAACCTGGAGGTGGTCAACACCTACGAGGGCACGCACGACATCCACGCGCTGATCCTGGGCCGCGCGATCACGGGCATTGCGGCCTTCTCGGCCTGACGCGCCATGGTGCCGAATGCCACTTCGGGCGCCCCGGGCGCCCGTGCCGATGTTCCCCGCCCGCTGGCGGGTGTGCGGGTGTTGGACCTGTCGCGCGTCCTGGCCGGCCCGTGGGCCAGCCAAATCCTGGCCGACTACGGGGCCGACGTGATCAAAGTGGAGCGCCCGGGCAGCGGCGACGACACGCGTGCCTGGGGTCCGCCCTGGTGGCAGCCCGACCCGACCCGGGGGGACGAACGGGTGGCCGCCTACTTCGTCTGCGCCAACCGGGGCAAGCGCTCGGTGGCGATCGACATCGCCAGCCCCGAGGGTATCCAGCAGGTGCGCGAGCTGGCACGCGACGCCGATGTGCTGATCGAAAACTACAAGGTCGGCCAACTGGCCAAGTACGGGCTGGATGCGCGCAACCTGCAGGCCATCAACCCGCGTCTGATCTACTGCTCCATCACCGGTTACGGCCAAAATGGCCCGCTGGCGCACAAGGCCGGCTACGACTTTGCCATCCAGGCCGAGGGCGGGTTGATGAGCATCACCGGCGATCCCGATGGCGAGCCGCAGAAGGTGGGCGTGGCCGTGACCGACCTGATGACCGGCGTGTACGCGGCCACCGCCATCCTGGCCGCACTGCACGAGCGCCAACGCACCGGCCGCGGACGGGTGCTGGATGCGTCGCTGTTCGATGTGCAGGTGGCCATGCTGGCCAATCAGGCCAGCAACCAGCTCATCGGACAGCGAACGCCGCGACGCATGGGCAATGCGCACCCCAACATCGTCCCCTATCAGGCGTTCCCCACCCGCGACGGGCACTTGGTGCTGGCGGTGGGCAATGACGGGCAGTTTCAGCGCTTTTGCGAGGTGGCCGGCCATCCCGAGGTGGCCCGCGATGCGCGTTTTGCCACCAACCCGGCGCGGGTGGAGCACCGCGGCATCCTGGTGCCGCAGATCGCCGAGTGGACCCGCACGCGCGACACGGCCGAATGGGTGCGACAACTGGATACCGCTGGCGTGCCCTGCGCGCCGATTCACGACATTGGACAGGTGATGGCCCACCCCCATGTACAGGCGCGCGGCATGGTGCTGCCGGCCGCACCGGGGCGCCCGCCGATGGTGGCACACCCGGTGCTCTTCGACGGCCAGCGGCCCACGGCGCAGCGCCCGCCCCCGGTGCTGAACGCGGACCGGGCGGCATGGGCCGACGGCTCCAGCGGGCGCTGAGCGCGTCATACCGGCAGACGGTGCCCCCCATGGGGACATAGTCATGGCTGGCATGCACCATCTGCCAGCACGACGTTGCCACAACCATCCTCGACACACCATAGGGGTTTCCCTGTAGCGGAGGTGGCGGCAGCACACCCGGGCCGATGACCGGCCCCAACTGTATCGGCGACGGGGTCCATTGCCCGGTAGATTTGCGTCAGTGGTACTTGACAACGACGCATGACGACAAAAGCCCGCCTGGTCACCTTCTCCGGCGTCCAGAAGACCTATGACGGCGAGCACCTGGTGGTGCGCGACCTGCATCTCGACATCGAAGCGGGGGAGTTCCTCTCGCTGCTGGGGCCGTCCGGCTCGGGCAAGACCACCACGCTGATGATGCTGGCCGGCTTCGAAACCCCCACGGCGGGTGAAATCCAGCTGCGCGGGCGGGACATCACCCACACCCCGCCACACAAGCGGCACTTCGGGATGGTGTTCCAAAACTATGCGCTCTTTCCCCACATGACGGTGGCGGACAACATCGCCTATCCGCTGACCGTGCGCCGTATGCCGCGTGCAGAGCGCGAAGCCAAGGTCAAGCGCGCGCTGGACATGGTGCAGATGGGGCGCATGGCGGACCGTTACCCGGCGCAACTGTCCGGCGGGCAGCAGCAGCGCGTGGCCCTGGCCCGGGCGCTGGTGTTCGACCCCCAGCTCGTGCTGATGGACGAGCCGCTGGGCGCCCTGGACAAGCAGTTGCGCGAGCACATGCAAATCGAGCTGAAGGCGCTGCACCGGCAACTGGGCATCACCTTCGTCTACGTCACGCACGACCAGTCCGAGGCGCTGACCATGTCGGACCGCGTGGCCGTGTTCAACGAGGGCGTGATCCAGCAGATCGACCGCGTCGACCGCCTGTACGAAACGCCGGTCAACCGCTTCGTCGCCTCCTTCGTCGGGGACAACACGGCGCTGGAGGGCCGCGTGGTCGAGACCGCGGGCACGGACGCCATCGTGGCGCTGCCCGACGGGACCCGGCTGCGCGGGCTCAACGTCAACGGTGCGGCCACCGGCGACGCCGTGCAATGCTGCGTACGGCCCGAACGCATCGAGGTGCTGGAACACGACAGCCCCCACCCCGATGGCAACGTGATCGACGCCGTGCTGGACGATGTCATCTACTTCGGCGATCACCTGCGGCTGCGCTGCCGGCGCCCCGGCGGCGCGGAGGTGACGGCCAAGCGCCCGCTGTCGCAGCGGCCGCATGCCCCCGGCGACACACTGAGGCTGCATCTGCCGGCGGCCCATTTGCGCTGTTACCGCTGACCCCCCTTTCCCCCCACCCACAGGAGAACCCTGACCATGCGTCTCACCGCCACGCTCCTTGCGATCGCCGCCCTGTGCGGCACCGCCGCCCATGCGCAGCAATCTCTTACCGTGGTCAACTTCGGCGGCGCCAACGGCGCGGCCCAGAAGAAGGCCTACTTCGAGCCGTTCGAGAAGACCCACAACGTGCGCATCACCGGTGTGGAGTACAACGGCGAACAGGCCCGCATCAAGGCCATGGTCGAAGCCAAGAAGGTCACCTGGGACGTGGTCGAGGTCGAAAGCCCCGACGTCAACCGCGGCTGTGACGAAGGCCTGTTCGAACGCCTGGACTGGGGCAAGATCGGCAACAAGGCCGACTTTCAGCCCGCCGCGGTGCACGAGTGCGGCGTGGGCATCTTCATCTGGTCCACGGTGCTGGCCTACGACGGCGACCGCCTGAAGACGCCGCCAACGAGCTGGGCTGATTTCTGGAATGTGCAGAAATTCCCGGGTAAGCGCGCCATGCGCAAGGGCGCACGCTACAACCTGGAGTTCGCGCTGATGGCCGATGGCGTCAAACCGGCCGACGTGTACAAAGTGCTGGCCACGAAGGAAGGCGCGGATCGGGCATTTCGCAAACTGACCGAACTCAAGCCCCACATCCAGTGGTGGGAAGCGGGCGCGCAGCCGCCGCAGTTCCTGGTCGCGGGCGACGTGATCATGTCCACCGCCTACAACGGCCGCATCGACGCCGCCCAGCGCGAGGGCCGCAACCTCAAGATCAGCTGGAGCGGCGGCATCTACGATCTGGACTACTGGGTCATCCCCAAGGGCTCGCCCAACCGCGACCTGGCGCACCGCTTCATCGCCGCTGCGAGCACACCTGAAGCCCAGGCCGAGTACGCCAAGCTGATCTCCTACGGCCCCACCAACAACAAGGCGCTGGCGCGACTGGACGCCAAGGTGCTGGAGCAACTGCCCACCTCGCCGGCCAACGGCAAGGATGCGCTGCGCTTTGACATCCGCTTCTGGGCCGACCAGGGCGAGGCTCTGGAGAAGCGCTTCGCGGCGTGGGCGGCGCAATGACGGCGGCGGTGGCGATCCCGGGCGGCGCCGACTTGGCGCGGCAATTGCGCCGCGCCCAGCGCCGGCAGCAGTGGCGCGCGGCGGCGCTGACCGCTCCGCTGTTGCTGTTCCTGCTGGTGTTCTTCCTGGTGCCGCTGGGCAGCCTGCTGGTGCGCGCGGTGGAAAACCCGGAGGTCGCCGACGCCCTGCCGGCCACCGCGCGGGCGCTGGCCGACTGGGACGGCAACACCGCGCCGCCCGCGGCCGCCTACGCGGCCATTGCCGCCGACCTGGGCGCCATCACCGAAACCGCGCGGGCCGGCGCCTTGGCCCGCCGCCTCAACAGCGAGGCGCCCGGCGCTCGCTCGCTGATCATGGGCACGTACCGCGCCGTGCGCGATTGGACGGCGCCACCTGGCGACGCCGATCAGGCCCGCCAAGCCCTGTTGGAGCTGGACGCCCGCTGGGAGGAACTGCCGTACTGGCAAGCCATCGCCAAGAACACGCAGCGCTGGACGCCGGACTACCTGCTGGCGTCGGTGGACCTGCGCCGATCCGTGGACGGGGCCATCGAACGCATCCCCGCCGACGAAGCGGTGTTCTCGCAGATTCTGTGGCGCACCTTCGAGATCAGCGCCGTCGTGACGCTGGTCGCGCTGCTGATGGCCTACCCGCTGGCCTACTGGCTCAGCACCCTGCCCGAGCGGCGCGCCAATTTGCTGCTGATCCTGGTGCTGCTGCCGTTTTGGACGTCGGTTCTGGTGCGCATCGCGGCCTGGATCGTGCTGCTGCAGAACAACGGCCTCATCAACCACTGGCTGCAGACCATTGGGCTGACCAACGGGCCGCTGCCGCTGCTGTTCAACCGCACCGGCGTCATCATCGCCATGGTGCACATCTTGCTGCCATTCATGATTCTGCCGCTGTACAGCGTGATGAAAACCGTGCCGCCCAATTACCTGCGCGCCGCCGTCTCGCTGGGCAGCCATCCGCTGGCGGCCTTCGTGCGCGTGGTGCTGCCGCAGACCTATCCGGGCATCGCCGCGGGCAGCCTGCTGGTGTTCATCACCTCCATCGGCTACTACGTCACGCCGGCGCTGCTGGGCGGCGCCAGCGACCAGATGCTCAGCTACTACATCGCCCAGTACACCAACGTCGAGGTCAACTGGGGCATGGCCTGCGCCCTAGGGGCCGTGCTGTTGTCGGCCACACTGGTGCTGTTCGTGTTCTACCGGCGCGTCTCGCGCGGCGGACTTAGCCTGGGTTGAAGGGGAATCCGACGATGCGACGTTGGCTGCCCGACCTGCCTTCACACTACCGCTGGTTCGACCACCTGGGCTGGTGGATGCTGCGCCTGGCGGCACTGGCGGTGCTCGCCTTCCTGATCCTGCCGATCGCGGCCATCGTACCGCTGTCGTTCAGCGACAGCACCTTCCTGGCCTACCCGATCGAAAACTGGTCGCTGCGCTGGTACCGCGAGATGTGGCATGCGCCCGAGTGGATCCGCGCCGCGCGCAACAGCTTCATCGTCGCGCCGGCCGCCACGGTGATCGCCACCGTCCTGGGCACGCTGGCCGCCATGGGCCTGGCCCGCACGCGCTTTCCCGGCAAGGAGTTGATCAACAGCATCGTGGTCGCGCCCATGGTGGTGCCCATCGTCGTCGTGGGGGTCGGCACCTACCTGTACTTCGCGCGGCTGGGGCTCAACGACTCGTACCTGGGACTGATCCTGGTGCATGCCGCGTTGGGCGCACCCTTCGTCGTCACCACCGTGCTGGCCACGCTGCAAAACTTCAACACCAATCTGGTGCGCGCGAGCCTGAGCCTTGGCGCAGGGCCGCTGGAGACCTTCCGCCGCGTCACCCTCCCCGTCATCGCGCCGGGCGTGATCTCCGGCGCCCTGTTTGCCTTTGCCACCTCGTTCGACGAGGTCGTCGTGACCCTGTTTTTGGCCGGACCTGATCAAGTCACTCTGCCGCGGCAGATGTTCACGGGCATTCGGGAGAACATCTCGCCCACCATCGCCGCGGTAGCGACGCTGCTGACGCTGTTCACCACCGCCCTGATGCTGACGCTGGAGTGGCTGCGCGGCCGCCGGCGCTGACCCCATCCCCCCATCGACCATGCCCCACCAACCTCTCGGCGGCAATGCGATGCCGCGCTTTGGCGGCCCGGCAACCATGATGCGGCTGCCCGCCGCGACCTCGCCCGACGGGCTGGACGCCGCCTTCATCGGCGTGCCGCTGGACATCGGCACCAGCCACCGGCCGGGCGCCCGCTTCGGCCCACGCCAAATCCGGGCCGAATCGTGCCTGCTGCGCCCGTACAACATGGCCACGGGCGCGGCGCCGTTCGACACGCTGCAGGTCGCCGACCTGGGCGACGTGCCGATCAACACCTTCCACCTGCCCAAATCGGTCCAGATCATCGAGCAGCACTACCGCCCGATCGTCGATGCGGGCTGCATCCCGCTGACGCTGGGCGGCGACCACACCATCGTGCTGCCCATCCTGCGGGCGGTGGCCGCGCGCCACGGGCCGGTGGCCCTCATCCATGTGGATGCGCACGCCGACGTCAACGAGCACATGTTCGGCGAACCCCTGGCGCACGGCACCCCCTTTCGCCGCGCGGTGGAGGACGGCCTGCTGCAAGGGGACAAGGTGTGGCAGATCGGCCTGCGCGGCACGGGCTACGCGGCGGACGACTTCGACTGGCCGCGGGCGCAGGGCTTCCACATCGTGCCCGCGCACGAGGTCTGGTGGCGCTCGCTGGCGCCGCTGATGGCCGAGGTGCGGGCCGCCATCGGGCCGGACACCCCCACATACCTGAGCTTCGACATCGACGGCATCGACCCGGCCTATGCCGGCGGCACCGGCACGCCGGAAGTCGGGGGCCTGAGCGTGCCGCAGGCGCTGGAGATCGTGCGCGGCTGCCGCGGGCTCAATCTGGTGGGCTGTGATCTGGTCGAAGTGTCGCCGCCCTACGATCCCAGCGGCAACACCGCCTTGCTGGGGGCCAACCTGCTGTACGAGATGCTGTGCGTGCTGCCCGGCGTGGCCTATCGCTGATCGGGGCGGCCCGATATGCCCCGGGCTGTATCGGCCGCGCGGCCCGCACAGCGCCGCGGCGGCTGTCACCCGCTGTACCGGTCGCACCGGCGCCTTCGCGCTACAGTGTCGCCATCTTTTGGACGTGACGGAGACGACGATGGACATGAAGGCCTCCCCGCTGGCCCAGCTCAAGGACCCGACGCTGCTCAAGACCGACGCTCTGATCGACGGACAGTGGGTGTCGGGCGCCGAGCGATTCGACGTGCATGACCCCGCCACAGGGCAAAAGCTGGCCGACGTGGCCAAGCTGGGCCCCGCCGACGCCGAAGCGGCCATCGCCGCCGCCAACGCCGCCTGGCCGGCGTGGCGCAACAAAACGGCCAAGGAGCGCGCCAACATCCTGCGCAAGTGGTACGACCTGCTCATGGCCAACCAGGACGACCTGGGCCGCCTGATGACCGCCGAGCAGGGCAAGCCCCTGCCCGAGGCCAAGGGCGAGGTCGCCTACGGCGCCAGCTTCGTCGAATGGTTTGCCGAGGAGGCCAAGCGCGTCAACGGCGAGACCCTGCCCCAGTTCGACAACAACCGCCGCCTGCTGGTGCTGCGCCAGCCGATCGGCGTGTGCGCGGCAATCACGCCGTGGAACTTCCCGCTGGCGATGATCACCCGCAAGGTAGCGCCCGCACTGGCCGCCGGCTGCCCGGTCGTCATCAAACCGGCGGAGCTGACGCCGCTGACCGCGCTGGCCGCGGCCGAACTGGCCATCCGCGCCGGCATCCCGGCCGGGGTGCTCAACGTGCTGACCAGCGACGGGCCGGGCAGCGTGGAAATCGGCAAGGTGCTGTGCGCGAGCGACGTGGTGCGGCACCTGAGCTTCACCGGCTCCACCGAGGTCGGCCGCATCCTGATGGCGCAGTGCGCCCCCACGGTCAAGAAGCTGTCGCTGGAGCTGGGCGGCAATGCGCCGTTCATCGTCTTCGACGATGCCGACATCGATAGCGCGGTCGAAGGGGCGTTTGCCAGCAAGTACCGCAACGCCGGCCAGACCTGCGTCTGCTCCAACCGCATCTATGTGCAGGAAGGTGTGTACGAGGCCTTCGTGCAAAAGTTTGCGGCCAAGGTGGCCACGGCCAAGGTCGGCAACGGCTTCGAGGACGGGGTCAACCAAGGCCCGCTCATCGAGGAGGCCGCGGTCCAAAAGGTGCAACGCCACGTCGAAGACGCCATCGCCAAAGGTGGCCGCGTGCTGACCGGCGGCCGGCGCCTCGGTGGGCTGTTTTACGAACCCACCGTGATCGCCGACGCCCGCCCCGACATGCTGTGCGCGAAGGAAGAAACCTTCGGGCCGTTCGCGCCGGTGTTCAAGTTCCGCACCGAGCAGGAGGCCATCGACGCCGCCAACGCGACCGAGTACGGGCTGGCCAGCTACTTCTACAGCCGCGACGTGGGTCGCATCTTCCGCGTCGCCGAGGCGTTGGAGTACGGCATGGTTGGCATCAACGTCGGCATCCTGGCCACGGAGCACGTGCCGTTCGGCGGCGTCAAGCAGTCCGGCCTGGGCCGCGAGGGCTCGCACCACGGCATGGACGAGTACGTGGAGCTGAAGTACGTCTGCATCGGCGACGTGCTGAAGTGACGTGACCGAGCGGCCGGGGGTGGCCGTACACTGGCGACGCCCCCTGCCGATGGTCTCCGCACGCATCCCATGATCCGTTGTCTCTGGCGGCTGCTGGCCGCCTTCGCCTGGCTGGTGGCGGCGCACGGCCAGGCCGCCGGCGCCGCCAGCCCCCTCCTCGACCGCACCGCCGCGCCAGCACCGGACACCGCGGCCGCGCCCTCCGGCCACCGGCCGCGCATCGGGCTGGTCCTGTCGGGCGGAGGGGCACGCGGCTTCGCGCACGTCGGCATCCTGAAGGCGCTGGAGGCGGCGCGTGTGCCGGTGGACGTCATCGCCGGCACCTCCATGGGCGCCATCATCGGCGGCCTGTACGCCAGCGGCATGGACCCGGCCGCGCTGGAGCGGGAGATTCTGGCGGTGGACTGGGGTCGGCTATTCGACGACCGCCCGCCCCGGCAGGACCTGACCCAGCGCCGCAAGGAGGAGGACTTCACCTACTCGCCTGCGGTGCGGCTGGGCTTCAAGGACGGCCAGTTCCAGTTCCCCAAGGGGGTGGTGTCGAGCCGGTCGCTCGAGCTGCTGCTGCGCCGCTACACCCTGCACACCCGGCACCTGCCGGACTTCGACGCGCTGCCTACGCCCTTTCGCGCCGTGGCGACCGATATGGAGACGGGCGAACCGGTGCTGCTCTCGTCGGGGGATCTGGCCGCCGCCTTGCGCGCCAGCATGTCGGTGCCGGGCGTGTTTTCGCCGCTGGAGTGGGACGGCCGCATCCTCGGCGATGGCGGCCTGGTCAACAACTTGCCGGTGGACGTCGCGCGGGCGATGGGGGCGGAGATCGTCATCGCCGTCAACATCGGCACCCCGCTGGCCCGCCGCGAAACGCTGGGCACCGCGCTGGGCGTCACGGTGCAGATGATCAACATCCTGACGGAGCAAAACGTCCGCCGCAGCATCGAGGGCCTGAACCGCCGCGACCTGTTGCTGACCCCCGATCTGGGCTCGCTGACGGCGGCCAGCTTCGACCAGGGCCCGGCGCTGATGGCGATCGGGGAGCGCTACGGGGCCTCCGTGATCGAGGCCCTGCGGCGCTTCGCGCTCGACGAAGTGGCCTACGCGGCGTGGCAGTCCGCGCGGCAGACGCGGCACGAGGCCCTGCTGGCAACGCTGCCCGACTCGCTGGCCTTCGTGCGCATCGAGGGCGTCTCGTCGGCACAGGCGGCGCGGCTGATGCGGCAAATCGACGTGGCCCCAGGCGATGCCCTGGAGCCGCACCGCATCGAGGAGGACCTGGGCCGGCTGGTGGCGCTGGACGACTACGTCCAGCTCGACTACCGGCTGGCGCCCGCCACCGACGGC
Source organism: Tepidimonas sp. (assembly GCF_046292505.1). Classification (GTDB taxonomy): domain Bacteria; phylum Pseudomonadota; class Gammaproteobacteria; order Burkholderiales; family Burkholderiaceae_C; genus Tepidimonas. The sequence goes on from NZ_JBKBQX010000001.1 coordinate 315,900, forward strand.
ACGGGCGAGGGCCTGATCTACCGGCTGCGCGACGACGACGGGGCGCGGCACCAGCTTCGGCTCGGACTGGACTTGCAGACCGACTTCCAGGGCCAGGGTGACTTCCGTTTGCGCCTGAGCCATACGCTGCGCGACGCCGGCCACCGGGGCGCCCAGTGGCGCACCCGGGTGGAGCTGGGCGCGACGGTGGCGCTGGGCACCGAGTGGTACCAGCCGCTGGGCGACGACCGCAGCCGCTTCACGAGCGCGTACGCGGACCATGAACTGCGCAAGATCGAGTGGTTCGACGCCGGCGGCGACCCCCTGGCGCTGTTCCACCGCCGCACCACGCGCATCGGCGCCGACCTGGGCTGGCACCTGGGGCGGGCTGGCAACTGGGGCGACGTGCGCGTCGGTGCGATCGCCGCACGCCGCCACTCGCTGATCGACTACGACAACCAGCGGGTCGGCCGCGGCACACTGCGCGACGTGGGCTGGCGCGAGTATGCGTGGCGCCTGGCGTGGGTCTCGGATCAGCTGGACCACGCCAACTTCCCCGGGCAGGGGCACCGCTACCAGATCGAGTGGCAACGCGGCCACTACCGCGCCCGGGGGACCGCGACGGACTTCATCCGCTGGGAGGCGAGCCTCAACGAGGTCTTTCGCGGCGGGCCGCACGTCTGGAACCTCTACGGACGCCTCAGCCGCTCCACCGCGCTGCCGCCGGGCGCCGCAGACGAGTACTCGCTGGGCGGCTTTCAGCAGCTCTCCGGCTACCGGGTCGGCCAAGTGGCCGGCAATGCCCTGATGCTGCTGCGGCTCGGCTATTACCGGCAACTGTCGCTGAATCCGGGCGTGGCGCGGGCGCTGTTCGTCGGAAGCACGCTGGAGGCCGGCGGGGCCTGGGATGCGACGGAGCGGCTGCGCCTGTCGGGCTACCGCGACAACCTGCGCTGGGGCAGCAGCGTATACCTGGGCGCGGACACGGCCATCGGCCCCGTCTACCTCGGCCTGGTGCACGCCCCCCGCGGCTACACGGGCCTGTACTTCCTGCTCGGCAAACCGTGAACGGCCCGGCCCCGCCCGGGCTTTGCTCTACAATACTGGGGCGACGCGGGCGTCGTTCAATGGTAGGACCTGAGCTTCCCAAGCTCAAGACGTGGGTTCGATTCCCATCGCCCGCTCCAGCATCCCCGCAGCCGGCATGCCGCCGGTTCCTGCAACCGATGGCACGTCCGGCCGTCGACGAGCTCCCCACACCGTGTTCAAGAACCTGACGGTCTTTCGCATCGGCGACGGCTTTGCCGCGACCCTGGAACAGATGGAGCAGGCCCTGGCGGCCCTGCCCTTCCACCCCTGCGGCCCCACCCAGATGCAGAGCGAGGGCTGGGTGCCACCGCGCGGCCAGCCCCATGCCCCCCTGGTCGAGTCGGTGGCGGGCCACCGGTTGATGCGCTACCGCATCGAGACCAAGCGCGTGCCCGGGGCCGTCGTCAAGCGCGCGCTGCAGGCGCGCTGCGCCCAGATCGAAGCCACCGAGGGCCGCCAGCCGGGCCGGCGCGAGCAACGCGACCTGAAGGAAGCGATCCTGCAGGAGCTGCTGCCGATGGCCTTCGCGCAGGCGGTGGACGTGCAGATCTGGCTCGACGTGGGCGCGGGGCGCATCGCCTTCGACAGCACGTCGCCCAAGCGCGTGGACGCGGTGGTGACCGCCCTGGTCCGGGCGCTGGACGGGCTGCGTGTCGAGCCGCTGGAGACGGCACTGTCCCCGGCGACGGCGATGGCCGGCTGGCTCGGCTCCGCGCCGCAGGACTGGCCCACGCACTTCGCCCCTGGCCGCGACGCCGAACTCAAGAGCGACGGCGACAGCCCCGCGGTGGTGCGCTTCACCCGCCACGTGCTCGACACCGAGGATATGCAGCGGCACCTGGCGCAGGGCAAGCGGCCGACCAAGCTGGCCCTGGACTGGGACGGCCGCGTGGCCTTCGTGTTGACCGACAGCGCACAACTGCGCCGATTGGCGTTTCAGGACGGGGTGTTCGAGGACAACGATGCGGGCGAGGCGGATGGCTTCGACACCGACGCCGCCATCGCCACGGGCGAGCTGTCCGCGCTGATCAGCGACCTGATCGCGGCGCTGGGCGGCGAGGCGCCGCGCTGAATCACCCTTTGAGCACCTGACCGTCGCCCCCGGTGACGCGGACGTCGATCGGGATGCCCTGCTGCACGCTCATCGAGATGGTGCAGAACTCCTCGAACTGCCCGAGGATGCGGTCGAGATGCTCGTACGCGTCCCCGGGGCGCTCCAGCCGAATCTCGACTTCGATGCGCTGCACCCGCAGGCGATTGGCGGCGTTGCGGCCCACCGTGGCGCGCGCCACCGCGGTCAGGGTACCCGGGTCCTGCTTGAATTTGGTGAGCGCAAACGTCAGGCTCGCGCTCAGGCAATTGGCCACCGCCGCCAGCAGCAGGTGTTTCGGCGTGGGGCCGTTGGCTTGACCCAGCGGGGGTGGTTCGTCGCTGAACAGCGTGGGCGTGTCCAGCCCGAAATCGATCTCGAATTGATAGCCGTTGCGTCGAACCAGCGTGATGGTGGTGGGCGTATCCATACTCGGGTTTCTCCGGATGTGAATCGGTCGCGGGCCTTGCGATGGATCAAGGACTGTCGCAGTGAGCACACCCATCATACAAACTCCCAAGGGTATGAATGACGAACGGGGGACACCGCCATGCACCGATTCGATTCCGATCGCCGCCAAACGCTGGCACGGCTGGCCGCCATGGGGGCCACCGCGCTGGCCGCCGACGCGGCGCGTGCCCAGGCGGCAACGCCGCCCGCTGTGGACAGCAAGGCCCGCATCGTCATCGTCGGTGCCGGGGCGGCCGGGCTGGCCAGCGCCTCGCATCTGCGCCGCCGCCTCCCCCAGGCGAGCATCACCCTCATCGACGCGCGGCGCGATCACTACTACCAGCCCGGGTTCACGCTGGTGGGCGCCGGCATCAAGCCGATGAACTACGTCGTCTCCTCGACGCGGGAATACATCCCGCAGGGCGTCGACTGGATCGAGGAGGCCGCCGCGGAGATCGACCCGGAAGCCCGCCACGTGGTGACATCGAGCGGGCGCAAGGTGGGCTACGACTTCTTGGTCGTGGCCTGCGGGCTGGAACTGAACTACGGCGCGATCGAGGGCATGGATACGGCATGGATCGGCCGTGACGGGGTAGGCAGTGTCTATCAGGGCCCCCAGGCCGCCGCCGCCACGTGGCAGGCCATGTCCGCCTTTGCCGAACGGGGCGGGGTCGGTTTGTTTGGCCGGCCGCACACGGACATGAAGTGCGCCGGCGCGCCGCTGAAGTACGCTTTCATCACCGATGACCGCCTGCGCCGCGCCGGCAGCCGCGGCAAAGCCGAGCTGCACTACCTGGCCCCGCAGAAGGTGCTTTTCTCCGTCCCCATCGTGTCCGAGAAGGTGCGCATGCTGTTTCAGGACCGCGGCATCCGCACCCATTACGAGCACCAGCTCGTGTCCCTAGACCTGGGACGCCGGTTGGCGACCTACCGCTCCCCCGCCGGGACGACGGAGCTGCAGTACGACTTCATCCACGTCGTGCCGCCGATGCGCGCGCCGCAGGTGGTGCGCAACAGCCCGCTGCCGTGGCAAGACGGGCCGTTTGCGCGCGAGAGCTGGATGGAGGTGGACCGCGAGACGCTGCGCCACAAGCGCTATGCCAATGTGTTCGGCGTGGGCGACATCGCCGGCGTGCCCAAGGGCAAGACGGCGGCCAGCGTCAAATGGCAAGTGCCGGTGGCGGTGGACCACCTGGTCGGCGACATCACGGGCAAGCCCTCGACCGAAAAGTACAACGGCTACACCTCGTGCCCGCTGATCACCCGGCTGGGCCGTGCGATGCTCATCGAATTCGACTACCAGGACAACCTCTACCAGTCCTTCCCCGGCTTCATCGCGCCGCTGGAGGAGCTGTGGGTGAGTTGGGTGATGAAGACGATGGCCCTCAAACCCACCTATCTGAGCATGCTGCGCGGCCGCGCCTGAGGCCCCGCCGCCCATTCGGAGAACCTGCCCATGAAAACCTACGATCCCTTGGTGTTTCTTGCGGTATTCCACGAGATGCTCGGCCCGCTGCTGTGGGTGTTGCCGCTGCTCGCGCTGGCGACGGTGGTGGGATTCGTGTGGGTGTGGCGGCGCGACGGTCGCATCGTCTCGCGCCGGATGGTCCAGTCGGAGCTGCTGGGGCTGCTGGGGGGCGCCGTGGCCCTCGTGATCATGGCGGCGGTGTCGTCGTCGGGTTTCACCGATGCGGCGGGGCCGGCCGACTGGTTCTTGATCCTGATCGTCTACGGCGTCGGCTTCGTCGCCACCACACTGCTCGCCTATACCGTCATGGGCTGGCTGTCGCGGCCGGCGCGCCGCCCGGCTTGACCGCTTCATCCGCGCATGACGGCTGGGTTAGCGGTGCATCACCCACCGCCCCGCTGCATGTAGAGATCGAAGCGGCGCATGAAGCGCTGGCGTGCATCGGCACTGACACCCTCGAAGCAAAACCCCACCCACAGCCGGGGCAGCTGCATCAGCGCGAGGGTCCGTGGCGGCAACGGCCGCCAGGTCAGCACCAACTCGCCCTCGCCAAGGCCAATCCGCGCCCCGTCGCCGTCGCGCGACCACGGGTGCGGACCAATCGCCGCGGGCAACCAGCCCAGCCACTCGGCAACGGTGCACCCCATGTCACGCTCGAACGAGGCGGGATAGTGCGACTGCATGCCCCATTGGCCGTGCGGGGTGACCCGATCACCCCCAGGCTCAGCCCCCCGCGATGGGCGGCCAGACGGCCAGCACGTCGCCCGGCGCCAGCCGGTGTTCGGCCCGCGCGGACGGTGGCACGAACACCCCATTGACCAGCACCAGATGCACCAGCTTCGGGGGTAGCTGGTAACGGTCGATGATCGCCTGCACGGTGGCGTCGTCGGGCACCTCCAACTCGACTTGATTGAAACGCGCGCCGGGGGGCAGGTAGTCCCCCAGCGTCGCAAACAGCTTGAATGTGATCTGCATGCGGCAACGGCTCCTCAGCGCCGGCGCGTGTCGGCCGCCCCACCCCATCGGGACTGGGCCTGGGCCGTCGCCAGATACGCCGCCATGAACTGGGTCGGATCCTGCATCAGCGCCTGCTTCCACTCGCCCAGCCGCACTTTGCCCTCGACCAGCCCGCGCAGGGCACCGACGTGGTCGGTCCAACCGACACTGTTGCACCCCACCATCACATCGCCGTCGAAGCACAGGCTCAACACCTTGTGGTGCTCGGCATCCACCCGTTCCACCCGGTCGCCACCGGGCACCCCCTGCCAGTTGCCAAAGCTGGTGGAAATGAGCCCCAGTGTGTCGAGCACGTTGATTTGCGTGACGCCGCGCAACTCGGCCCGCTGCCCCACCATGTTGAGCGCGGCCACGCGCGCCTGATCGGCGGCATTGGGCTGGATCGCGCTGACGATGGTGGTACCCGAGACCTTATCGAACGCCTCGGCGCAGTCCCCCGCCGCGTAGACGCCGGGCACGTTGGTCTGCATGTGCTCGTCGGTCAGCACGCCCTGCAGGCAGCGGATGCCGGAGTTCTCCAAAAAACCGATGGCGGGCTTGACCCCAGCGGCGATGATGACCAGATCGGCCGCGACCGCGTGGCCGCTGGACAGACGCACGTTGAGCGGGGCGCCAGGCTCGATCGCTTCCAGGCGCGTGCCGGTGTGCACTGCGACGCCCTTGGCTTCGCACCAGTCACGGATCATGCCGCCGGCGGCCGGCCCCATCATGCGCGGCACCATGCGGTCGCCCATTTCGACGATGGTCAGGGTCACGCCGCGTTGTTGCAAGGCCTCCATGATGATGCAGCCGATGAAGCCGGCGCCCAATTGCAGCACGCGGGCTCCGGGTTTGGCCCGCTCCATGATGGCGCGGGCATCCGCCAGGGTCCAGCAGTGGTGCACCCCCGGCAGGTCGATCCCGGGAATGGGCGGGCGGGCAGGCCGCGACCCGGTGGCGATCAACAGCCGGTCGTAGGTCAGGGTACGCCCGTCGCCCAGACGCACGGCGCGCGCCAGCGCATCCACCGCAGTCGCCTGCCCTTGCACGCGCTCGATGCGCAGGCGGTCGTAGTGGTCGGCCGTTTTGCGCAAGTGGGTGCCGGCCTCGTCGATGTGTCCGATCAACAGGTATGGAATCGCCATGCGCGAATACGGCGGCTCCGGCTCATCGCCCACGAGCGTGATGCGATCCGCGGGCGCGTGCTTGCGGATGGTTTCGGCCGCGATCACCCCTGCCGGTCCGGCCCCCAGAATGACGTGGTGGGTCATATCGTGCTCCCAAAAAAGAAGCGGTCACGGGGACCGCCTCCTTGTCGTCCCCAGACGGGTAGATCAAAGGCCCAGTCGCGCCTTGGTTTCGGCGGTCGGGCGGCCTTCCGCATCCCAGCCCCGCACCGCGTAGTACTTGGGCAGCATCTCGGGCAGCTTGTTGACCAGCCCCTTGGCCGGGCCGCTCTTGGCGGGCTCCGTCAGCAGGCGCGGTGGCAGGCTGTCGTCCTTGGCCGTGAAGCCGGCGGCGTTGTTGAACTCGCGCTCCATGTTCCAGATGCGCTCGCCGATGCGCTCCAGCTCCTCGGTGGTGTATTCGTCACCGCAGGCGGCGGCAACCTGCGGCGCTACGTCGGCCAGACCCCAGGCAAAACTGGTGAAGATGCAGATGCCCGCCGAGTCGAACGCCGCCGTGGCGTCTTGGAAGGCCTTGACCAGCTCGGGCTTGCCCTCGGCCGTCAAGGGGTCGGTCTTCACGGGGATGCCCAGCACCTCGGACGCCACGGTGTAGCCGCGCAGGTGGCAGGCGCCGCGGTTGCTGGTCGCGTAAGCCAAACCCATGCCCTGAATGCCCCGCGAGTCGTAGGCGGGGAACTCCTGGCCTTTGACGCTCATGGACAGCTCGGGGTGGCCGTACTTCTCGCACAGGCGTTTGGAGCCCAGGCCGATCTCTTTGCCAAACCCGACGCCGTTGGCCGTCATGTCCGCCAGCTCGCACAGGGCACGGGCGGAGCCAAACGGCGCTTCGATGCCGATCTGCTCCTTGGTCAGCACACCCAGCTCGTACAGCTCCATCACCGCGCCGACCGTGGCTCCAAAGCTGATCGGGTCCATGCCGTGCTCGTTGCAGATCAGGTTGGCGTACTGCAGCGCCTCCAAATCATTCACGCCATTGGCGGCGCCGAGCGCCCATGCGGCCTCGTACTCCAGCCCGCCGCTGGCCCCCCAGTACTGGGGCTTGTTCTGCACGCTGAAGTGCGTCTCGTCGATCTTGCTGATGCGCCCGCAGGCGATCGTGCAGCCGAAGCACGCCTGGTTGGTGACCAGGTGCGTCTTGCCGTCGGTGGGGCGTGGCGTCAGCATGGCCTCCGCCGAAATGTCCTTGGCCCCCTCGAACTGCACATCGCGGTGGTTGCGCGTGGGCAACGCGCCGATCTCGTTGATGACGTTCATCAACACCTGCGTGCCGTATTTGGGCAACCCCTGCCCGGTCACCGCGTTGTCGGCCAGGATCTTTTTCTTTTCCTTCGTGACCTGCATGAAGGCCTTCGGGTCGCGAACGTTGCCCACGCCCTTGGTGCCACGCACCGCAATGGCCTTGAGGTTTTTGCTGCCCGCCACCGCCCCAACGCCGGAGCGGCCAGCGGCGCGGTGCAGGTCGTTGACCACCGCCGCGTACAGGACCTGGTTTTCGCCCGCGCGGCCGATGCTGGAAATGCGCAGCAGCGGGTCCTGCAGCGAGCTCTTGAGGATCTCCTCCGTCTGCCAGACCGATTTGCCCCACAGGTGCGAGGCATCGCGCAGTTCGGCCACGTCGTCGTTGACGTACAGGTACACGGGTTTGGGCGACTTGCCCTCGAAAATGATCATGTCCCAGCCGGCCATCTTGAGCTCCGCCCCCCAGTAACCGCCGGAGTTGGAGCACGCGATGGCCCCGGTCAGCGGGCCCTTGGTGATGACCGTGTAGCGCCCGCCGGTGGAAGCCATGGTGCCGGTCAGCGGCCCCGTGGCCCAGATGATCTTGTTGTCGGGCGACAGCGGATCGACCTTGGGGTCCACCTCCTCGACCAAATATTTGCTGCCCAGCCCGCGCGAGCCCAGGTATTGGCGCGCCCAGGTCATGTTCAGCGGCTCGGCCGTGCAGGTGCCGGCCGTCAGATTGACGCGCAGGATTTTTCCAGCCCAAGACATGTTCGTGCTCCTTTGACGATCAGGCCGCGGCCGTCTGGTTGCCCAGTTTGTCGGCCCACTGCTTCATGCGGTCGATGCCGGTCCAATTGGCATCGATGAAGGTGATGGCGCCCGTGGGACAGGCATCGGCACAGGCCGGATCGCCACCGCACAGATCGCACTTTTGGACCTTGCCGGTTTCCTGCACGTAGTTGACCGTACCGAAGGGGCAGGCAATGGTGCACACCTTGCAGCCCACGCAGGTGGTCTCGTTGACGACCTTGGCCCCCGTGACCTTGTCAACGGTGATGGCCTCCACCGGGCAGGCGTGCAGGCACCACGCCTCGTCGCACTGGGTGCAGGTGTAGGGCACCTTGCGCCCGGTGTGGTGGAAGTCGAACACCTTGATGCGCGATTTGGACGTGGCGTATGTGCCGTAGTTTTCGAACGAACAAGCCATTTCGCACTGGAGGCAGCCCGTGCACTTGGCCGGATCGATGTGCAGCACCTTTTGCATGCTTGGTCTCCTGGGTAGCGGGGCCGCAAGGACACCCATGGGTAATTCAGCGCTTTGGTATTGTTGGAGGAGAATCCCCTGCGATCCTTGGGGATAACCCTAGGCGATCGGGGAGGCGTGCGGAATTTCTCAAAATGCGACAGTGAACGTGTAGGACGGGCATCGCGCCGAATCGGCATTTGCCGTCCAATTGCCTGGCGGAGCCCCAAAACGATCAGGAGACGACCTTGGCCCTTGCCCCCACCCGCCCCGGCGAATCGGTCAGCCCGCGGCCGATCCCCCCGCACGCCCGCACCGTCGCCATCGACCAGGCCCGGCGCCGAATGCTCGACGACCCCCATTTCGACGGGGACGCGCCAGGCCTGGAGCCATGGATCGTGTCCTCGTGGCGCCGATGCTTGGCGCGAGGGCAACGTCCGCGCGAGCGGGTGGTGTTCGACAGCGTCAGCGCCGCCGCCATGCGGCGAACGCTGGAGGCCAGCCAAGCCCTGCGTCGCGCGGCCAGCCCCATCATCGACCGGACGTTGGGCCGGGCGATGTCCGACACCGGCTACTTTGCGCTGCTGACCGATCCGCACGGGGTGGTCATCGATGTGCATGGCCCGGTCGATCCCAGCAACCGCCATGTCCACGCGATTGCCCGCATCGGCGTGGACCTGTCGGAGGGGGCCATCGGCACCTCGGCCATCAGCGCCGCGCTGGCCGAGCGGATACCGGTTTGGCTGCACCGGGGGGAGCATTTTTTTGACGATACGGCGGTCTACAGCTGCGCCGGGGCACCACTGTTCGACCCCGACGGCGCGTGCATCGGCATGCTGGATCTGACGGGCGTCATGGCGCCGGAGCGCCGCGCCCTCAAGCACCTGGTCAGCGTGACGGCGCGCCGCATCGAAAACGCGCTGGTGCTGTTGCGCCCCCATGCCCTGAGCCTGCGGCTCACCTGGCCGGGGCACCTGCCGGGCGATGACGACGACGGCATCCTGGTCCTCGATGCCGACGGGCACATCGTGGGCGCCAACCGCACGGCCACCGAAATGCTGGACCTGCGCCCCGGCACGGAAGCGAGCACGGGCGGCTGGCCCCACGCGGACGAGGTGTTTGCCGTGCCGTATGGCGACCTGTTCGGTGCCGCGCGACGGGGGCGCGGGCCGCTCGAAGTGCCCAGTTGGCTGGGGCTGCGGCTGCTGGTGCTGGCGCAGTCGGGGCACGACGACGCGCAGCACGGGGCGGCCCTGCCCCTCAAAAGCCGGGAGGCGGCTCTGATCCGCCACGCCGTGGCGCAAGCCGGCGGCAATGTGGCCGAAGCGGCGCGGCAACTGGGGATCAGTCGCGCCACCGTTTACCGCAAGCTGGGCCAGCGCTGAGCCCGCCGCGCCGTCAGCGCGAGGCGTTTGGGCGAAACGGCCTCACCCCATCGACCGTAAAGCTGGCGATGGCGGCCTGCCCTTGCGGACCGGTGATCCAGTCGATGAAGGACTGCCCTGCGGCCGCCTTGACGTGGGGATGGCGCGCCGCATTGACCAGGATCACCCCATAGGGATTGTCCAGACGCGCATCCCCCTCGACCAGGACGGCCAGTTGAGCGCGGTTTTTGAAGCTCTGCCACGTGCCCCGGTCGGTCAACACATAGGCGCCGATACCCGCGGCGATGTTCAAGGCCGCCCCCATGCCGCAGCCACAGAGTCGGTAGCCGCGGCCGGGAGTCGGCAGCCCCGCCAGCGCCCAGTAGCGCAACTCGGCCGCATGCGTGCCGCTCTTGTCACCGCGCGAGACGAAGGGCGCATCCGCGCGGGCGATTTGGCGAAAGGCCGCAACGATGTCATGCCCCGAGGCACCGGCTGGATCCGCCCTGGGGCCCACCAGCACAAAGTCGTTGACCATCACATCGTGCCGCTGCACGCCCCAGCCCTCGGCCACCAGGCGTTCCTCCGCCTCTTTGTCGTGCACGAACACCACGTCCGCATCCCCCCGGCGGGCCATGTCCAGCGCCTGACCGGTACCCAGTGCCACCACCTTGACCTCGATACCGGTGGCCTGCCGAAAACGTGGCAACAAGTGGGCAAACAAACCCGACTGCGCCGTGGACGTGGTCGAAGCCACGACGATCGTCTGCGCACGTGCCCCCCCGCTGAGCAACCCGATGGCGAGGATGCACGCCCAGGCCATGCGGCTCATGCCGACTCCTCCTGAACGAAGGCATGGGCGCGCGGCGAATGCCGCGCGAGCGCCTCGGGGCAAAAAAACGCCTCCACCGGCAAATCGGCCAGAATTCGCCCCCCTTCCAGATAGACGACACGGCTGGCCAGCCGCCGCACCTGCCCCAAATGGTGGCTGCTGAAGATCAAGGTTCCCCTGCCTACATCGGCCGGCGAGGCATCGGGAACGGTGAAGGTGCGGATCAGGGCCTCGACCTCCTGCCGCGCCTGCGGGTCGAGGCTGGCGGTGGGCTCATCCAACAGCCACACGCTGGGGCGCTGCGCCCAGGCGCGGGCCAAGGCCAGCCGTTGCTGCTGCCCCCCCGACAGGGCTCGCCCGTTGCGCCCCGCATGGTCCGCCAGGCCCACGCGCTCCAGCGCTTGCAGCGCCAGCGCTCGCGCCGGTGCCCAGCGCTGCCCTTGCAACCACAGCCCGATCGCCACGTTGTGCAGCGCGCTCAGGCGCATCAGGTACGGCTGCTGGAACACCAAGGCCGCACGCACCCCGGGGGCGCGGTGCAGCTCGCCCTCCACCGGCAACAGGCCCATGAGCGCACGCAGCAGCGTGCTCTTGCCACTGCCGTTGCTGCCCACCAGCGCCACGCGCTCACCGGGCTGCACACGCAGGTCGATCCCGCGCAACGCATGCACCTGCCCCATCGGGCCCAGACGGACGTGCACCCCCCGCAAGTCGTACAGCGGCGTCATGCGCGCCCCCCCGCCGGTGTGAGCGCATCCACCCGTTCGCGCCAGCGCCGCAGCAGCGCCACCAGGGCATTCAGCACCAGCACCACCCCCAGCAGGACGATGCCCAGCCCCAGCGCCAGCGGCAGATCGCCCTTGCTGGTCTCCAGCGCGATCGCCGTCGTCATGACGCGGGTAAAACCCTCGATATTGCCGCCCACGACCATCACCGCCCCCACCTCCGAGACCGCGCGCCCAAAGGCGGTGATCACGACCGTCAGCAAGGCATACCGCTCATCCCAGGCGAGCAGCCAGCCGCGCCACAATGTCCCGGCGCCCAGCGCCCGCAACTGCTCGCCGTGCTGGGACTCCACATCCTCGACCACTTGGCGCGTGAGTCCAATCACCAGCGGCAACACCAGCACCGTCTGCGCCAACACCATGGCCTGAAACGTGAACAACCAGCCCAGAAAGCCCAGCGGCCCGGAGCGGGACAGCAGCAGATACACCACCAACCCGATCACCACCGAGGGGACCGCCAGCAAGCTGTTCACCAGCGTAACGACGGCCGCGCGCCCCGGAAAACGCGCCACGGCCAGCCACGTCCCCATCAGCAACCCCAGCCCGCACGCCAGCGCGCAGGCCGCCGCGCTGACCGCCAGCGAGCGCGCGACGATCTGCCACAACGTCGCGTCGCCCGACAGCACCAACCCCCAGGCAAGGGCCAACCCCTGTGCAAATGACTCCATGGCCGCCCATCGTAGCGGCCGACCGAGCGTCGGGTGCCCGCGGCTTTCCCGGTATGCAGCGGCGTGCATAGGCCTGGGGCGGCCCGTGGCGCGCGCACACCCATCACATCGGGCACACTGTGGGCATGCGCAGGATTGGGCTTCACTACCATCTGGACGACACGGGACGGGATCATGCCGCCCCGCTGCGCAACCCCTTGATGGACCTGCTGTACGCCGTGCGCACCGGGGGCTCGATCTCGGCCGCAGCGCGCGCGCTGAGATGGTCGTACCGGCATGCCTGGGGACAGCTCAAATCGTGGGAGGATCGGCTGGGCCAACCGCTGGTGCATTGGGAGCGGGGCCAGGCCGCCACCCTCACCCCGTTTGCCGAAAAGCTCATCTGGACCGAGCGGCTGGCGCAGGCTCGCCTGACGCCGCAGATCGAGGCCCTGCGCGCCGAGCTGGAGCGCACCTTCGCGCTGGCCTTCGACCCGGACAGCCATGTGCTGCCGCTGTACGCCAGCCACGACGACGCCCTGCCGCTGCTGCAGACATACGCTGCCGAACACGCGCGTCTGCACTTGGACATCCGCTTCTGCGGCAGCGTGGAAGCGCTGCGCGCGCTCAACGACGGGCGCTGCGCGGTGGCTGGCTTTCACACCCGCGAGCAGCCGGGCGTCGACAGCCCCGCTGCGCAGGCCTACCGGCCACTGCTTGCCCCGGGGCGGCACAAGTTGCTGGGCTTTGCACGGCGCTGGCAGGGCCTGATCGTCCCCCCGGGCAATCCGCGCCGGCTGCGCGGTCTGGCGGACGTCGCGCGCTGGCGGCTGCGTTACGTCAACCGGCCCGAAGGCACTGGCACCCGGTTGCTGTTGGATGAGTTGTTGCGCGACGCAGGCCTGCAACCGCAGGAGCTGTCGGGCTACGATCGCTGCGAGCCCTCACACGCCGCCGTCGCGCAGACGGTGGCCTGCGGCGACGCCGATGCGGGCCTGGGCACACAGGCGGCCGCGCAACGGCTGGGGCTGGGCTTCGTCCCCTTGGTGCGCGAACGCTATGCCCTCGCCTGCCTCAAGACTGCCTTGGAGCAACCCGGGCTGCGCGCCCTGCGCGGCGTGTTGACCTCGGACGCCTGGCAGGCGCGACTGGCCGACATTCCGGGCTACGCGCCGCAGGACTGCGGCACCGTCCTCTCACTGACCGCGACGCTGCCGTGGTGGCGACTGCCCCCGAAGGCCCGGCCCCGGCCGGCCGCGGCGTCAGAATAGCTCCCGCTCCGCTTCCAGATACGCCAGACTGGTGTATTTGCCGATGTTGGAGTCGAACCCCGCCATCCCCCGCGCCCGCGCAGCCACGCGCGGGTCCTTGAGCACGAGATCCTTGGCCTTTTCCAGCGGCACGCCGTCCTTGACCGCCTGCACGCACGGCTCCCAAATGCCCTTGAGGAAGGTGCCGTAGTCGCGCAGCAGCGTCTTGCCGCCGCGCCCGTGCCCCGGCCACCACACCTGGTCACCGGCCGCCTGCTGGAGCGCATCGTAGTACTTGAACGTCCCAGGGTAGGAGCCATCGTCGATGTTGGCGATGCGGTTTTCCATCGCAATGTCGCCGACGTAGGTGAAGCGATCCTGCACCACCTCCACGCACAGATCGGACGGCGTGTGCGCCTTGCCATAGTGGTGCATGCGCAAAGTGACATCCCCAAAATTGAACGTCTGTCCGTGCTGCACCGGCCGGTTGGGCGCCACCACTTGGGTGCCCATCGTGGCCTGGTTGGTCCAGCGCTCCATCAGGCTGCGCCACAGGCTGCCTTCGGCGCCTTTGACCTGCTCGATGGTGTGCGGCAGGGCATAGATCGGCAGCGCCTCGCCATACGTCTTGACGAACGCGTGGTTGCCCAGCCAGTGGTCGCCATGGTAATGGCTGTTGAAGATCGCCACCACAGGCTTGTCGGTCACGGTGCGGATCATGCGGATGACCATCTCGCCGTGTTGCAGCGAGCAACCGGAGTCGAGCATCACCACCCCCACCGAGGTGACGACGAACACCACGTTGGCCATCACACCACGGTTTTCCGGCGTGGGAAAGCCGTCCTGGGCGTAAATCATCCAAACGTGGGGCGCGATGCGCTCGGGCTTCACATCGGGCACCGGCGGCCCCTCGATAAAGTCCTGCAACTGCTGGGCAAACAGCCGCACCTCCGGCATGGTGGCGAGGCCGGCCCCCACCAGGCCGGAGCCAGCGGCGATTTGCAACCAGCGGCGGCGGGACAGGGCGGCAGAAGACATGGGGCAACTCCTTCGGGGGCAGGCTCGGGGCCGAGCGGCTTTCGACCCTCTTTTTTTGATCGTTCGATAAGCATACAACGATTGCACCGGCACGGCGACGCCCAGCGACAGCCCACCGACGCCGCGCGGACGGCGCAGCGATGCGCTACGCTGCACGGCCATGACACCCCCGCCCGCCCCTGTCCGCGACGCCCCGACCGGCCCTCGGGCGTCACCCCGATCGCTGTCGGGCCTGTGGCCCTTCGTGCGGCCCTACCGTGCCCGTGTCGCGCTGGCGCTGCTGTTCCTGCTCGGCGCGGCGGCGGCCACGCTGGCGCTGCCGCTGGCCCTGCGCACCCTCATCGACCAAGGGCTGGTGGCGGCGCAGCCGGGGGAGCGTGTCATGGCACTGCGCACGCATTTCTGGACGCTGTTTGCCGTGGCGGGTGCGCTGGGCGTGTTTGCGGCGCTGCGCTTTTACAGCGTCACCTGGCTGGGCGAGCGCATCACCGCCGACGTGCGCAATGCGGTCTACGCCCACGTCATCCGGCAAAGCCCCGCGTTTTTCGAGACCACGCGCACGGGCGAGGTGCTGTCGCGCCTGACCACCGACACCACCCTCGTGCAAACCGTCATCGGCTCCAGCCTGTCGATGGGCTTGCGCAACGGGCTGATGGGGCTGGGTGCGCTGGTCATGCTGATCGTCACCAACCCCTATGTGATGGCGCAGGTGCTGGCCATCCTGGCGCTCGTCGTCGTGCCGGCGCTGGCGTTCGGGCGCCGGGTGCGGCGGCTGAGCCGCGCCAGCCAGGACCGGGTCGCGGACGCCAGCGCCATCGCGGGCGAGGTGCTCAACGCCATCCCCGTCGTCCAAAGCCATGGACAGGAGGCCCGCGAGGCGGCCCGCTTTGCCCGCGCCACCGAAGCCGCATTCGACACGGCGCGCCGGCGCACCCGCATGCGAGCGCTGCTGATCGCCTTCGTGATCGTCGCCACCGCCGCCGCGCTGCTGTGGGGGCTGTACCAGGGCACGCAGGCGGTGCTGGCCGGGCGCATCAGCGCCGGACACCTGGGGCAGACGGTGGTCTATGTGATCCTGCTGGTCAGCTCCGTGGCCGTGCTGTCCGAGGTGTATGGCGACGTGCTGCGCGCCGCCGGCGCCACCGAGCGGCTGATGGAGCTGCTTTCGGCCCGATCGGCCATCGCGTCACCGGCGCAGCCGCGCCCTTTGCCGCCCGTCTCGGGCGGCTCGGCGGTGGCGCTGGAGGGGGTGGAGTTTCGCTACCCCTCGCGCCCCGACACGGCGGCGCTGCTGGACTTCACCCTGCATGTGCGCCCGGGCGAGACGGTGGCGCTGGTCGGGCCCAGCGGGGCGGGCAAGAGCACGGTGTTCCAACTGCTGCTGCGCTTTTACGACGTGCAGCGCGGCCGGGTGCTGCTGGACGGCGTGCCGGTGCAGGCGGCCGACCTGCATGCGCTGCGCCAACGCATCGGCCTCGTGCCGCAGGACAGCGTGATCTTTTCGACCAACGCCCTGGAAAACATCCGCTACGGCCGCCCCGACGCCAGCGACGATGAGGTGATCGCCGCAGCCCAGGCAGCCTTTGCCGACGACTTCATCCGTGCGCTGCCGCAGGGCTACCACACCTTTCTGGGCGAACGCGGTGTGCGCCTGTCCGGCGGGCAGCGCCAGCGCATCAGCATCGCGCGGGCCCTGCTGCAAAACCCGCCGTTGCTGCTGCTCGACGAAGCCACCAGCGCCCTGGACACGCACAGCGAGCGCATGGTGCAGGCCGCGCTGGAGGCGGCGATGCGCAACCGCACCACCCTCGTGATCGCCCACCGCCTGTCCACGGTCCAGCGCGCCGACCGCATCGTGGTCATGGACCACGGCCGCATCGTGGAGACGGGCACACACGCCGAACTGCTGGCCCGCGGCGGCCTGTACGCCCGGCTGGCGGCCATGCAATTCGCCGCCGACGGGCCCGCCCCGGCCTGAGCGTCACACCCCCAGCGAGGCCCCCGCCCCCATCAGCGTCAGCACCCCCAACCCGGCAAAAATGGCGGCCGCCACTCCATGCACCAGCCGCATCGGAATGCGGTTGGCCAGCTTGTCGCCCACGAATACCGCCGGCACGTCGGCGATCAACATGCCCAGCGTGGTACCGATGACCACCATCAGCGGCGAGGCGTAGTGCACCGCCATCGCCACGGTGGCTATCTGCGTCTTGTCACCCATCTCGGCCAGAAAGAAGGTCACCAGCGTGGCCCCAAAGACCCCAAAGCGCCGCGCGATCGATACCTCGTCTTCCTCGATCTCGTCGGGGACCAGCGTCCAGACCGCCATCGCGATGAACGACAAACCCAGCCCCCAACGCAGCACCTGGGGGCTGACGGTGGCGGTGATCCAGGCACCCAGCGCACCGGCCAGGCCGTGGTTGGCCACCGTCGCGACCAGGATGCCCAGGATGATCGGCAGTGGCTTTTTGAAGCGGGCCGCCAGCAGGAAGGCGAGCAGCTGCGTTTTGTCGCCGATTTCGGCCAGGGCGACGACGCCCGTCGAGACGAAGAGAGATTCCATGGACAGTTCCCGGCCGGCGCGAAGACGAACGACCACGGCGCATCCCCGGCCGAGTCGGAGGCACCCTGGTCAAAGGTCTTGCCAAGTCCGGAAACCGCCTGCGCCATGGCAAAGATGCCAAGCATGTTGACGCAGGCCTCTGACGGTCGCAGAGCGGCTACTCCCCAGTGACGGCACGGATTGTACAAACAAGGAGTACGGCGCCGTCGGCGCAGAAATCATCGACTCGATCTGAGCGGCGACGGAGGAAATCGGCGGCCCGAGCAACCGTGTCTATGAACCGTCCCGGGAATCTGAGAGGCGGTTCACAGTGGGCTTTGCCCAGACAGCGCAACCTCCAGATCGGCCGCGATTTTCTTCTTGTCGCGCATCGTCAGGATTTTCGCGTCAAGGGTCCTGCTTGCCGGTAGCCACCGGAATGGGCCATCCCGTGGAAAGCCGAGAAAGGCGGCTTGCGCTGGCTTAGGACCCACGCAAACGGGGACGTGGCCGCTTCGATGGGCAATTTTTCAACGGCCTGTTAATCGGTCTTATCACAACCTGCCACACAACGTGGCGGTCATGCAGTCAAACCCCACGCGCTTTTTCACTGCACGCGACAGGCGCAAATGGCAATTGAATCCAGGATCGCCATGGACGGCCGCGCCCGGGAGCGAGGTGATGCAGACGGAACACCTGATCCCCACCTGCGGCGCTCACGGCCATCGCGCTCAACCCTGCGCAAGCGCAAGCGCTGCGCAAAATTTGCTTCTGAGAGCATTCAGTTTCTCAGGGCTGATCGTGCCCGTTTCCAGTACTTTCATGATTTGCACCGGCTTGAGGTCGCCGCGCCCGGGAAGATTGAGGCCGAGAAACGCTTCCATGTGCGTGGGAAGGAATTCGGGGGCCGCCAGACGATGCGGGCCAGCCCGGTGGCGCAGGAACTCGTTGACGGCTTTGTGGTGCTTCTTGTCACCGTCGTCGTCGAGGATGAGCCCATAGGGGATGCCAAAACGATCCAGCAACGCCATGTAGCGGTGAAAGTTGTACTTGCCCAGCACATCGACGATGGCGATGCGGTGACGGGTCAGGTCGTGCCAGTCTCGTGCCAGCAGCCAGCTGAAGAGCGCTTTCTCGGTCGCACCTTCCACCAGAAGCACCCGGTCGGCAAAGAACATGGCCGCACGCTCGGAGTCCAGCCAGAGCTGGTATCGAAACCGCTCCTCCTGCGCGGCAATGTCCTCGTCGGCATCCGCGGAGTGGAGCAGTTCTCGCGCGTCCTTCTTGTCCTGTTCGGCAATCGAAGGATCGTCAACAAATTCCTGGAGGCATTGAGCCTGTCAGGAATTTTGTGTTTGAGGCATAGCATGTTGGAAAGGAGCATCTATGCCAAGCAAGAAGAAGCCGGCGGCGAGCCTGTCAGGAATTTTGTGTTTGAGGCATAGCATGTTGGAAAGGAGCATCTATGCCAAGCAAGAAGAAGCCGGCGGCAGCCTGTCAGGAATTTTGTGTTTGAGGCATAGCATGTTGGAAAGGAGCATCTATGCCAAGCAAGAAGAAGCC
>NZ_JBKBQX010000002.1:0-173539 GCF_046292505.1 Tepidimonas sp.
TCTGGGCAGCTTCCAGTTCAGCGGCGACGCCGTGACGCAGCCCGTGGGCACGATGAGCGGTGGCGAGAAAGCGCGGCCAAGTGCTGGCCAAGCCCGGCTCGATCACGCCGCACACCCACTTCACGGGCGAGGTGTACGTGCTGAGCAAGGAAGAAGGCGGTCGCCACACGCCGTTCTTCAACAACTACCGGCCGCAGTTCTACTTCCGCACCACCGACGTCACGGGCTCCATCGAGCTGCCCAAGGACAAAGAGATGGTGATGCCGGGCGACAACGTCTCGATCACGGTCAAGCTGATTGCGCCGATCGCGATGGAAGAAGGCCTGCGCTTTGCGATCCGCGAGGGCGGCCGCACCGTCGGCGCCGGCGTCGTCGCCAAGATCATCGAGTGAGGCCGCGGTCATGAACAAGCAAAAGATCCGCATTCGCCTCAAGGCCTTCGACTACAAGCTGATCGATGCCTCCGCGGCCGAGATCGTCGACACCGCCAAGCGCACCGGCGCCATCGTCAAGGGCCCCGTGCCCCTGCCGACGCGCATGAAGCGCTTCGACATCCTGCGCTCGCCGCACGTCAACAAGACCAGCCGCGACCAGTTCGAGATCCGCACCCACCAGCGTCTGATGGACATCGTCGATCCCACCGACAAGACGGTGGACGCGCTGATGAAGCTGGATTTGCCGGCCGGCGTGGACGTCGAGATCAAGCTGCAGTAATCCGCAGCGCTTGACGCCGCGAAGCCCGCAAGGTAAACTTGCGGGCTTCGCTCTTTTTGCGGGCGAAGCAAACCTGTAACCTGCCCGCGCTTTCAGAAAGTTTTTCTGGGGGCGGGCCATCAGCCCCGGCCAATTGCAGTCGGGAACGGAGAAAACAATGAGTCTGAGCAACTCTCTCGGGTTGTTGGGCCGCAAGGTGGGCATGATGCGTCTGTTCACCGAGGACGGGGACGCGGTGCCCGTCACGGTGGTCGATGTGTCCAACAACCGGGTGGCACAAGTCAAGACCCAGGCCGCCGACGGCTACGACGCCCTGCAGGTGGCGTTCGGCAAGCGGCGTGCCACGCGGGTGACCAAGCCCATGGCCGGTCACTTCGCCAAGGCCGGCGTCGAAGCCGGCGAAATCCTCCAAGAGTTCCGCGTCAGCGCCGAGGTGGCGGCCAAGTACGCTCCGGGTGCGGTCATCCCCGTCGCCGAGCTGTTCCAGCCCGGCCAAAAGGTGGATGTGCAGGGCACGACCATCGGTAAAGGCTACGCCGGCACCATCAAGCGCCACAACTTCGGCTCGCAGCGCGCCTCGCACGGCAACAGCCGTTCGCACAACGTGCCGGGCTCGATCTCCATGGCGCAGGACCCGGGCCGCGTGTTCCCGGGCAAGCGCATGACCGGTCACATGGGCGACGAGACCGTCACCACCCAGAACCTGGACGTGGTGCGTGTCGACGCCGAACGTCAACTGCTCCTGATCAAGGGGGCCGTTCCGGGTGCCAAGGGCGGCTTCGTGACCGTCCGTCCGGCCGTCAAGGCTGCCAAGTAAGGAGCGAACGGATGCAAGTCGAACTCCTCAACGACCAGGGTCAGGCCGCGTCCACCGTGGACGTGCCCGAGACCGTGTTCGGTCGCGAATTCAACGAAGCGCTGGTGCACCAGCTGGTCGTGGCCTATCAGGCCAACGCCCGCCAGGGCACGCGCGCCCAGAAGGACCGTGGTGCCGTCAAGCACACGACCAAGAAGCCGTTCCGCCAAAAGGGCACCGGCAACGCCCGTGCCGGTATGGCCTCGTCGCCGCTGTGGCGCGGGGGCGGCAAGATCTTCCCGAGCAGCCCCAACGAAAACTTCAGCCAGAAGCTCAACAAGAAGATGTATCGCGCCGGCATGGCCGCCATCTTCTCGCAGCTGGTGCGCGAAGGCCGTCTGTCGGTGGTCGAGGGCCTGAAGGTCGATGCGCCCAAGACCAAGCTGCTGGCGAGCAAGCTCAAGGCCATGAACCTGAACTCGGTGCTGGTGATCGCCGACGAGGTCGATGAGAACCTGTACCTGGCGTCGCGCAACCTGCCCAACGTGCTGGTCGTCGAGCCGCGCTACGCCGACCCCGTGTCGCTGGTGCACTACAAGAAGGTGCTGGTCACCAAGGGTGCGCTCGACCAACTCAAGGAGATGTTCGCATGAGCCAGCCGAAGTTCGACGAAGGTCGCCTGATGCAAGTGCTGGTGGCGCCGATCATCTCGGAGAAGGCCACCCGTGTCGGCGAAAAGGCCAACACCGTCCTGTTCAAGGTGCTGCGCGATGCCAGCAAGCCCGAGATCAAGGCCGCGGTGGAGCTGCTGTTCAACGTGAAGGTGCAGGATGTCAACGTCCTGAACCAAAAGGGCAAGGTCAAGCGCTTCGGCAAGACCATCGGTCGCCGTGACCACGTGCGCAAGGCCTATGTGACCCTGGCCGAAGGTCAGGAGATCCAGTTCGGCGGAGAGGGTGTCTGATCATGGCAGTCATCAAGATGAAGCCGACCTCGCCGGGCCGTCGTGGCATGGTGAAGGTCTCGCGCGATAACCTGTACAAGGGCCCCGGTTACGCCCCGCTGCTGGAGCCGCTGGCCAAGACCGCCGGCCGCAACAACAACGGGCACATCACCGTGCGCCACAAGGGCGGCGGTGCCAAGCACCACTACCGCGTCGTGGACTTCCGTCGCAACAAGGACGGCATTCCGGCCAAGGTGGAGCGTCTGGAGTACGACCCCAACCGCACCGCGCACATCGCGCTGCTGTGCTACGCCGATGGCGAGCGCCGCTACATCATCGCGCCGCGCGGCATCGAAGTCGGCCAGACCGTGGTGAGCGGGGCCGAGTCGCCGATCCGCGTCGGCAACACGCTGCCGATTCGCAACATCCCCGTCGGCTCGACCATCCACTGCATCGAGCTCAAGCCGGGCAAGGGCGCGCAGCTGGCGCGCTCGGCCGGTGCTTCGGCCGTGCTGTTGGCGCGCGAAGGTGTCTATGCCCAGGTGCGGATGCGCTCGGGCGAAGTGCGCAAGGTGCACGTGGACTGCCGCGCCACCATCGGCGAAGTCTCCAACACCGAGCACAGCCTGCGCCAGCTCGGCAAGGCCGGCGTCAAGCGCCACATGGGCATTCGCCCGACGGTGCGAGGCGTGGCGATGAACCCGATCGATCACCCGCACGGTGGTGGTGAGGGCCGCACCGGCACCGGCAAGCCGCCGGTCGATCCGTGGGGCAACCTGACCAAGGGTTACCGCACCCGCAGCAACCGCCGCACGCAGAACATGATCGTGTCGCGCCGCAAGAAGTAAAGGGTTGAGCCATGTCTCGTTCTCTGAAAAAAGGTCCCTTCGTTGACCATCACCTGATGGCCAAGGTCGAGAAGGCGCAGTCCGCCAAGGACAAGAAGCCCATCAAGACCTGGTCGCGGCGCTCGACGATCCTGCCCGAGTTCATCGGCCTGACCATTGCCGTGCACAACGGCAAGCAGCATGTGCCGGTGTACGTGACCGAGCAGATGGTCGGCCACAAGCTGGGCGAGTTCTCGCTGACGCGCTCGTTCAAGGGCCACCCCGGCGACAAGAAAGCCAAGAAGTAAGGATTGATCATGGAAACCCGCTGTATCGTTCGCGGCGTGCGCCTGTCGGCCGACAAGGGCCGGCTGGTGGCCGACCTGATTCGCGGCAAGAAGGTGGACCAGGCCCTCCAGATCCTGACCTTCACGCCCAAGAAGGCTGCCGGCATCATCAAGAAGGCGCTGCTGTCCGCCATCGCCAACGCCGAGCACAACGACGGTGCCGACATCGACGAGCTGAAGGTCAAGACCATCCACGTCGAGCAGGGCACGACGCTCAAGCGCTTCACGGCGCGCGCCAAGGGCCGCGGCAACCGCATCAGCAAGCCGACCTGCCACATCTACGTGACCGTCGGCAACTGACCAGGAAAGGAAGACCATGGGGCAGAAAATCCATCCTACCGGCTTCCGTCTGTCGGTCAGCCGCAACTGGGCCAGCCGCTGGTACGCCAGCAACCGCGAGTTCGCCGGCATGCTCGCCGACGATATCAAGGTGCGTGAGTACCTGCGCGAAAAGCTCAAGAACGCCGCCGTCTCGCGTGTCGTGATCGAGCGTCCCGCCAAGAACGCGCGCATCACCATCTACTCGGCTCGCCCGGGCGTGGTGATCGGCAAGAAGGGTGAGGACATCGAACGCCTGAAGAAGGACCTCGCCACGATGCTGGGCGTGCCGGTGGCCGTCAACATCGAAGAGATCCGCAAGCCCGAAGTCGACGCGCAACTGATCGCCGACTCGATCACCCAGCAGCTCGAAAAGCGCATCATGTTCCGCCGCGCCATGAAGCGCGCGATGCAGAACGCCATGCGCCTGGGCGCGCAGGGCGTCAAGATCATGTCGTCGGGCCGTCTGAACGGCATCGAAATCGCGCGTACCGAGTGGTACCGCGAAGGCCGCGTGCCGCTGCACACCCTGCGCGCCGACATCGACTACGGCACCTCGGTGGCCAAGACCACCTACGGCACCATCGGTGTCAAGGTCTGGGTCTACAAGGGCGACAACCTGGGCCGCAACGACGTGCCGTCGTTGGACAGCACGCCGCGTCCCGACGATGAGCGCCGTCCCCGCGGCCCGCGCCGCGAAGGGGCCCGTCCCCCGCGTGGTGGCGCCCGCCGGGGTGGCAGCAATGCGGCGCCGGCCGACGGCAGCGACAAGCCGGCCGAGGCCACCGCACAACCCGCCGTTAAGCGCGTTCGTTCCGACGCACCCGCATCTGCAGCAGCGGACGGCAAAGGAGAATAACCATGTTGCAACCTGCTCGTCGCAAATACCGCAAAGAGCACAAGGGCCGCAACACCGGGGTCGCCACCAGCGGCACCACGGTGGTGTTTGGCGACTTTGGCCTGAAGGCCACCGACCGCGGCCGTCTGACGGCGCGCCAGATCGAGGCCGCTCGCCGTGCCATCAGCCGTCACGTCAAGCGCGGCGGCCGCATCTGGATCCGCGTCTTCCCGGACAAGCCGATCACCAAGAAGCCGGCCGAGGTTCGCATGGGCAACGGCAAGGGCGGTGTGGAGTTCTACGTGGCCGAGATCCAGCCCGGCAAGGTGCTGTACGAAATCGTCGGCGTGCCCGAGCAGCTGGCGCGTGAGGCGTTCCAGCTCGCGGCGGCCAAGTTGCCGCTGCGCACCACGTTCGTGACGCGCATGCTGGGCCAGTGAGGAAGGAGCACACCATGAAATCCGCTGAACTGCGCCAAAAGGACGTCGCCGCTCTGCAGGCCGAAATCAAGTCGCTGCAGAAGGCCCACTTCAACCTGCGCATGCAGAAGGCCACGCAACAGCTCGGCAACACGGCTGCGCTGCGTCAGACCCGCCGGGCCATCGCTCGCGCCAAGACCATCCTGGCCGAGAAGCAGGCCGCCGGCCAGTGAGGAGCACACCATGACGCAAGCCAAACTCAAGCGCACGCTGATCGGCAAGGTCGTCAGTGACAAGCGCGCCAAGACCATCACCGTGCTGGTCGAGCGCCGTGTCAAGCACGAGCTCTACGACAAGATCGTGATCAAGTCCAGCAAGTACCACGCCCACGACGAAAAGGGCGAGTACAAGCTGGGCGACATCGTCGAGATCACCGAGAGCCGTCCGCTGTCCAAGACCAAGAACTGGGTGGCCACGCGCCTGGTGCAAAAGGCCGCCGAGGTCTGATGCGCCGTCGCGGCGGCGGCCCGGATGGCTGCCGCTGGCTGGCTCCCATGCCAATGACCGGCCTCGTTGCCGGGTCAATCCGGGCGACCGACAATGCGGTCGCCCGTTTTTATTTGCGAGGAGTAATCGAGATGATCCAGGTTGGTGACACCCTGCCCGACGTGACCCTGATGGAGTACTGCGAGACGGAGGGCAATGGCTGCAGCATTGGCCCCAACCCTGTGCCCGTGCGCGCCGCCGCGGCTGGCAAGACGATTGCGCTGTTTGCCGTGCCCGGCGCTTTCACGCCGACCTGCTCGGCCAAGCATGTGCCGGGCTACATCGAACGCTACGACGAGCTGCGCGCCGCCGGCGTGGACGAAATCTGGTGCGTGAGCGTCAACGACCCCTTCGTCATGGGGGCGTGGGCCCGTGACCAGGGCACGGCCGGCAAAGTGCGCATGCTGGCCGATGGCAGCGCGCAGTTCGCCCAAGCCACGGGTTTGACGCTGGATCTGACGGCGCGCGGCCTGGGGCTGCGCAGCAACCGCTACTCCATGCTGGTGCAGGACGGGGTGGTCAAGGCGCTCAACATCGAGGCGCCGGGTCAGTTCGAGGTCAGCGACGCCGATACGCTGCTGGCGCAGGTGCGGCAATTGCGCGGATGATGCCGCGCCCGTGCGCGGTCAGAAGCTCAGCTTGAGGTAGTGCGCGCCCGGCAGGGGGTTGTGGTAGTAGGGGGGAATTTCCTCGAACCCCATCTCGTGGTACAGGGCGCGCGCGGCCTCCATGTCGCGCAGCGTGTCCAGCAGCACGCAGTCGTAGCCGCTCTGCTGCGCCAGCAGCAAAATCTGCTCGACCAGTTGGCGGCCCAAGCCAAATCCCCGGAACGCCCGCCGCACGAACAAGCGTTTCATCTCGCAGGCGTTGCCGTGGTCGCTGTCCAGCAAGGGGCGCAAGGCGCAGCAGCCAGCCGCTTCGCCGTCCACTGTGGCCAACACCAGCGCCCCCAGCGGGGGCGCGTAGGCGCCCGGCAAACCCGCAAGCTCATCTGCGAACCCCTGAAAACACAGGTCGATGCCGATGTCGTCCTGGTACTCCAGGAACAGGGTGCGAATGTGCTCCAGCGGCGCGCCTTCGGCGACGGTCTGCAGGCGAATGTCCGGCGCAGCGCCGGTGGGTGCGACCAAGGCGGAATCGTCGACCATGCGCCAATGATAGGGGCATCCGCCGCGCCGGGCGAGGGGGCCGTCCTCAGGGGGTGCCCAGGTTCACCACGGCCACCGTCGCCGCGACACTCGCCGCCGCTACCGCCACCGCCAGCAGGCGTTGCCGCCAACCGTCCGCACTGGCTGGCGTGTCCGGCGGCAGGGCCTTGTCGCCGTGCAGCATGGCCGGCAGCAGCGACTTGCCGCGCCGCAGCCGATAGTAGGCAATGGCCGCAATGTGCAAGGCGACCAGCCCCAGCACCAGCAGCTTGCCCCAGCCTTTGTGATAGGCCGTCGCGGCATACGCGGTGTCGGACGCGACGAAGCGCGCCAGCGGCCCCACGAAGGCGATCTCGTCGTCGCTGATGAGGCCGGTGCCCACCTGCGCCGCCAGCACCGCGAGCATGGCCAGTACCGACAGCGCCCCCAGCGGCGAGTGCCCGACCTCGTCGTGCGGGCGGCCGCGCCCGCGCAGGTAGTCCAGCACCGCGCCGGGCCCGCGCACGAAATGCCGAAAGCGCGACCAGCGACCGCCGACCAGCCCCCACAGCAGGCGGAACATCAGCAGCGCCAGTACCGCATAGCCCAGCCGCTGGTGCCAGGTCATCCAGTTGCCGCCCAGATTGCCGGTGACGACCAACCCCACCACGGCCGCAACCAGCAGCCAGTGGAACAGCCGGGTCGGCAAATCCCAGACCCGCACGGGGATGCGGTGGGGATGGGGGGTAGAAGTCATGGCGAACTCCCTGGTCGTGGCAATGTCACAGCAAATGCTTGAATATCAGCATACACTGGAGTTCCCGCTGTCCCGTTGGAGGTTTTTCATGAAGATTCGCATCCTGGTCGCCGCGGCGGCCGTGCTCCTCAGTGGTGCTGCCCATGCGCAGTTCCAAAAGCCGGAGGACGCCGTCAAATACCGCCAGTCGGCGTTCACCGTCCTGGGCGCCCATTTCAGCCGCATCGGGGCGATGGCGCAGGGGCGCGCGCCCTTCGATGCCAAGGTGGCGCAAGAGAACGCGGCCATCGTCGCGGCGATGTCCAAGCTGCCGTGGGCCGGTTTCACGCCCGACACCGAGAAGATCAAGAGCCGCACCAAGCCCGAAGCCTGGATGGAGATGGACAAGGTGCGCGCGGGCGCCGACAAAATGGTCAAGGCGATCGCCGATCTGGAGGCCGCCACCCGCACGGGCAGCCTGGATGCGGTGAAAAAGTCGTTTGGCGATGCGGCGGCCACCTGCAAGGCCTGCCACGACGCCTACCGCGAATGATCTGCCCGCCGCGCAGCCCTCAGCCTTCGGCGAGCAGTTTGTCCAGCAGACTCGCCAGTGCCGCAAAATCCGGCTCGCCGACGTAGCGTTTGACGATGCGCCCCTGCCGGTCCACGATGTACGTGGTGGGCGTCAGTTTGACCTCGCCCCAGTGGCGCGCCAGCGTGCCGTCGCTGTCGAGCGCCACCTTGAACGGCAACTGGCGCGTCCGGGCGAAGTTGGCCACCCATTCAGGCGGGTCGTAACTCATGGCGACCGCGACCGTTTCGAAGCCGCGCGCGGCAAAACGCCGGTGCGTCTCGATGAGCTGCGGCATTTCCTTGACGCAGCTGACGCAGGTGGTGGCCCAGAAATTGACCAGCAACACTTTGCCGCGCAGATCGGCGCTGGTCAGGGTGCTGCCGTCCAGCAGGCGAAAGGTGGACTCGGGGGCGCGCTCGGCGGACGTGCAGCCAGCCAAGCCCCCCACCGCAGCGAGTAGGGGCGTCGCCAGCAGCCAGGGGCGAATACGGGGGGTCATGCGCGAAAATCCTTGCGACGGTAACAGCATTGAACCACAGTCCGGCAGGTCACATCGCGCCCGGGACTGTGGCGTTTGTGAAACCGATGTCCCGAAAAAGTTCGAATTTGCCCCCGTTGCGGGCATGACGGGCTTGCCGCCCGGGGGAATGCGGGCACAATCCGCGACACGACCGCAACCGCTTCCCCCTTGCGGCCGCTGCGTGTGCTGGTGGCCGATGACAACCCCCTCAACCTGCGGCTGGCCACGCGCATTTTGCGCGAGATGGGGCACAGCGGGGTGCTGGTCCCGGATGGGCGCAAGGCGCTGGAGGCGCTGCGGGCCCAGACTTTCGATGTGGCGCTGTTCGACGTCACGATGCCCGACATGGGCGGACTGGAGGCGTTGGCCGAGCTGCGGACATGGGAGCGCTCGGGCCGCCGCCGCACGCCCGTCATCATGGTGACCGCCTACGACCTGCCCGAAGACCGCCGACGCATGCTGGACGCGGGCGCTGACGGCTATGTGGCCAAGCCGTTGGACGCCGAGCGGCTGCAGGTCGAGCTGCAGCGCGTGCTGGGCTGAAACCGCGGGGCCGCCATGCAACGTTTGGGCAAGCGTGACGGTCGAGCCATCCGGGGCAGCGGTTGGTTGGCCGTGCTGGTGGCGCTGCTGGTGATGGCGTTCGGTTTGGGGGCGGCGTTCTGGATTGAACAGCGGACGCGCGCGGAGTTGCAGGCGCATCTCGAGTATGAGCTCGAGACCGCGCAGAGCCGGTGGTCCGGCGTGGTCGAGCGCTATGGCGCGCTGCTGCTGGGGGTGCGCGGCTGGCTGCATGCGCATCCCCAAGCCGATTGGCGCGAGGCCCGCGCCTACATCGGCCCGCTGGAATTGGCGGAGCGCTACCCGGCTGCCAGCGGCGTAGCGTTCGTGCGCCGCTTGCCGGCCGACGGCGTGACCGAGTGGCTGAATCAGGCGCGCCAGCGGGGCATGTCGGTGGAGGTGCGCTACCGCACGCTGAGGCCGCTGCAGGATGCCAATGGCGACCGCTTCGTCATCGACTGGATCGAGCCATCGGGGCAGGAGCATCTGATCGGGCTGGAGTTGGGCTCCGACCCAGTGCGGCGCGAGGCGATGCAACGCGCCGCCGCCAGCGGCGACCTCGTGGTGACCGCGCCGCTGCGGCTGGCCAATACCGAGCAGGTGGAGTACGGGCTGCTGTTCGTGCTGCCGGTCTACCGCAGCGGGTGGATGCCAGCGTCCGTCGAGCAGCGGATGGCCGATTTGATGGGGTTTGCCGTCATGGGTGTGCCGGTGGCCGAACTGGCGCGAGAGTCGGGGCTGTTGAGTGAACGCTACGACTGGCACTGGGTCGATGCAGACGCATCGCTCGCCGCCGCAAACGCCCCACCGGGGCAAGCCGTCGCGCCGGATGCGGGGGATGGCTCCGCCGGCGTGGAGCTGCTCGATGGGGATGGCCACGGTGGCCACGCCATGCTCGCAGCGGGGCATGACTGGCGCGGGGGGGCGTGGGCCGGGGCGCACCGCCCAATCGAACTGGCCCAGCGCCGCTACGAGTTGTTCGTGCGCAGCACCCCCTTGCTGGAACGCCAGTGGCAGCCGGTGGCCGCGCCCATCATTGGTGTGGGGGCGTTGCCGATCGCGCTGTTGGCGGGCTGGGCCACGATGGCGGTGTTCCGCTTGCGCCGCGCCGAGCGCGATCGGTTGCAGGCGCTGGAGTCGGATGTCAATCGCCTGTCGCTGGTGGCGCGCCACACGCACAACGCCATCATCTTCACCGACCGCGCGGGGCGCATCACCTGGGTCAACGCTGCCTGCGAAGAACTGACCGGCTACACGCGCGAGGAGCTGCTCGGTCAGATCCCGGCCCGGCTGCTGCAGTCGCCGGCCACCGACCCGCAGGCGGTGGCGGTGCTGCGCGATGCGATGCGCCGCGGCGTCGGCTGCGAGGTCGACATCCTCAACCGCAGCAAGGACGGGCGCGAGTACTGGGTCTCGATCGAACTCGTGCCGCTGCACGACGAGGCCGGTGCCTGCAACGGCTTCATGGCGGTGGAGATCGACATCACCGAGCGCGTGCGCACGCAGGAGCGGCTGCAGGTGGCGCTCGCGGAGGCCGAGACGCTGATGGCCACCGTGCGCCAGCACGCCATCGTCAGCCAGGCCGCGCCGGACGGCACCATCGTCGATGTCAACGAGGCCTTCTGCGCCATCAGCGGCTACACGCGCGAGGAGCTGATCGGTGCACCGCACAACATCATCAACTCCGGCCACCACGATGCGGCGTTCTGGGCCGACTTCTGGGGCACGATCGGCAGTGGGCGCCCCTGGCGCGGCGAGATCTGCAACCGCGCCAAGGACGGCCGGCTGTACTGGGTCGACAGCATCGTGGCACCCCTGTTCGACAGCGGCGGCGGCATCGCGCGCTACCTGTCGATCCGCTTCGACATCACGCCGCGCAAGCAGGCCGAGGCGGCGCTGCAGGCGTCGCAGCAGCGGCTTGACAACATCCTGCGGGCCACCGGGGCCGGTACCTGGGTGCTCGATCCCACCACCGGCGAGGCCGAGGTGGACGAGCGCTGGCTGCGCATGCTGGGCCGCCCCGAGCCCGCGCCGCTGCGCATCGGCATGGCGACCTGGGCCGAGCATGTGCACCCGGAGGATTTGCCTGGGGTGATGCTGGGTCTGCATGGGCATGTGGAGGGCCTGAGCGACGCTTTCGAATACACCCTGCGCATGCGCCACACCGACGGTCGCTGGCTGTGGGTGCGCACGCGCGGTCAGGCCTTCGAGCGCGGCGCCGACGGACGTGCCACGCGCATCTATGGCACCAACCTCGACATCACCGACGTCAAGGTTGCCGAGGAAAGCGCCGCGCGCGCCGAGCGGCTGCTGCGCAGCGCCATCGAGGCCATCGGCGAGGGCTTTGCGCTCTACGACCCTCAGGACCGGCTGGTGTTCTGCAACGAGCGCTACCGCGAGCTCTACTCGGTGGCCGCGCCGTTGATGGAGCCGGGGCGCACGTTCGAGGAGATCATCCGCTACGGCGCCGAGCGCGGCGAGTACGCCGAGGCGATCGGCCGCGTCGAGGCCTGGGTGGCCGAGCGCCTGGCGCAGCACCGCACCGCCGACCGCGACGTGATCCAGCATCTGGCCAGCGGCCGCGTCCTGCGCATCATCGAGCGGCGCACGCTCGACGGCTACGTGGTGGGCTTTCGCGTCGACATCACCGAGCTGGAGCAGGCACGCGCCGAGGCCGAGGCCAACCGCGAGCTGCTGGTCAGCGCCCTGGACGCGGTCGGCGCGGCGGTGTCGGTGTTCGACGCCCAGGAGCGGCTGGTCTGGGCCAACGAGCGCTTCTACCGGCTGCACGCGCAGCTGTCGGACATCCTGCAGCCGGGTGTGACCTTCGAGACCTTCATCCGGGCCGGTGTCGAGCGCCGCAGCATCGATCTGCAGGGCGAGGACCCCGAGGCGTGGCTCGCGCAGCGGATCGCGGACTTCCGCGCCGGTACCACCGACCGCACCGTTCACCGCCCCAACGGCCAGGCGCTGCGCATCGTCGAGCGCCTCACGTCAACCGGCCTGCATGTGGGCCTGCGCTACGACGTCACCGACATCGAGAACGCTCGTCGCGCCGCCGAGGAGGCCAGCCGCGCCAAGAGCCAGTTCGTGGCCAACATGAGCCACGAGATCCGCACGCCGATGAACGCGGTGCTGGGCATGCTGCAGCTGCTGCTGGGCACGGCGCTGGATGCACGCCAGCGCGACTATGCGGACAAGGCCGAGTCGGCGGCCAAGTCGCTGCTGGGCATCATCAACGACATCCTGGACTTCTCCAAGATCGAGGCGGGCAAGCTCGAACTCGACCCGGGGCCGTTTGCGGTCGATCGCCTGTGGCGGGATCTGG
Source organism: Tepidimonas sp. (assembly GCF_046292505.1). Classification (GTDB taxonomy): domain Bacteria; phylum Pseudomonadota; class Gammaproteobacteria; order Burkholderiales; family Burkholderiaceae_C; genus Tepidimonas. The sequence goes on from NZ_JBKBQX010000002.1 coordinate 12,595, forward strand.
CCACCATCATGGCCGCCAACCTCAAGGGCAAGCGGCTGGAGCTGCTGTTTGATCTGGACCCCGCCATTCCGCGCGTGCTGGTGGGCGATGCCATGCGGCTGCAGCAGGTGCTCATCAACCTGACCGGCAACGCCATCAAGTTCACCGCCGAGGGCAGCGTCACGCTGCAGGCGCGGCTGCTCGAGCGTCATGTCGAGCCGGACGGCGCCGAGCGCGTGCGGCTGCGGCTGGCGGTCATCGACACTGGCATCGGCATCGCGCCGGAGGCACAGGCGCGGCTGTTTTCGGCCTTCACGCAGGCGGAGAGCTCCACCACGCGGCGCTTTGGCGGCACGGGGCTGGGGCTGGCGATCAGCCAGCGGCTGGTGCAGATGATGGGTGGCACCATCACGGTGGACAGCGCGCCGGGGCGGGGCAGCACCTTTGCCTTCGAGATCGAGCTGCCGGTGGCGCGCGACGTGCCGGCGGCGCTGGCCGCCGAAGCCATTCCGCGCGAACTGGCGGCGCTGCGCTGCCTGGTGGTGGACGACCACCCGCTGGCGCGCGAGCTGCTGTGCGGGGCGGTTCGCCAGCTTGGCTGGAGTTGCACCGCGGTGGCCGATGCCGAGGCCGCGCTGCAGCAGGTACGTGCAGCCGAACGTCCGTTCGATGCGGTGTTCGTCGACTGGTCGCTGCCGGGCATGGACGGGCTCGCGTTGTCGTTGGCGCTGCGCCAGGACGTGCCGCCCGACCGCCGTGCCGCCATCGTCATGGTCACCGCCAGCGGCCGCGAGGTGTTGGCGCAGGTGCCGCCGGAGCGCCAGGCGGCGCTGGACGGCTTTCTGGTCAAGCCGGTCACCGCGTCGATGCTGCTGGAGGCGGTGCGCGCCGCGCGCGCGGCGGCTCAGGGACAGGCGCCCGCCGCCGCGCCCACGCCGGGCGCCCGGCGTCTGGCCGGTATGCGCATCCTGGTGGTGGAAGACAACGCCATCAACCAGCAGGTCGCGCGCGACCTGCTTCGGCGCGAGGGCGCCGAGGTGACCCTGGCCGAACACGGCCAGCAGGCGCTGGACGTGCTCAAAGCCCACCCGGACGGCTGGGACGTGGTGCTGATGGACATGCAAATGCCGGTCATGGACGGCCTGCAGGCCACGCAGGCCATCCGCCAGCGCCTGGGGCTGACGGCATTGCCCATCGTGGCGATGACCGCCAACGCCATGGCCAGCGACCGCGAGGCGTGCCTGGCTGCCGGCATGAACGACCACGTCGGCAAGCCATTTGCCATCGACCAACTGGTGCGCGTGCTGCTGCACTGGGCGCCGCACGCGGTGCGCTCGTCCGCCGCCGGCGCCGAGGCCGAGCCGCCCGCCCCTGCCCCCGCCGAGGCCGCCGTGAGCGCGCCGTGGCCCGAGGCCGAGCGTGTGGACGTTCCGGCGGCGCTGGCCCGCCTGGGCGACGACCCGGCGCTGTACGCGCGCATCGTGCGCGGCTTTGTGCAGGGGCTGGCGCAGACCCAGGCGCAGCTGCAGGCGCAACTGGACGCCGGGGCCGACGAGCGGCTGGCCGCGCTGCTGCACACGCTCAAGGGCACCGCTGGCACGGTGGGGGCGGTGCGGCTGGCCGAGCGCGCCGCCGAGGCCGAGCGCGCCGTCAAGGCGGCGCTGGCCGACCCGACGGCCCCGCGCGTGCCGCTGCCGCCGTGGTGGGCGCCGCTGGCCGAGGAGCTCGGCGCCACCGAGCGCGCGCTGCAGCACGTGCTGGCCGAGCTGCAGGCGCGCGGGCTGATCGCCGCCGAAGCGCCCGCGGGCGAGCAAGCCCAGGAACAAGCCGACCCGGCGCGCTGGCGCGAGACGCTGGAGCGCCTGGCGGCGCTGCTGGCCGCCAGCGACATGGAGGCGCTGGAGGTGCACGATGCGCTGCTGGCCGAGTCGGCGGTGGCGCAGGACGAGCGCTGGGCCGCGCTGCACCGCGCGATGGAGGCGATGGACTTCGAGGCGGCGCAGGCGGCGGTGCAGGCGCTGCTGCAGGCCGCGTCGCCGGAGGGGCACGATGGCGCCGCTTGACGCTGCCGCCCCGGCCTGGCCGGCGCGCAAGCCGCGCCTGCTGCTGGTGGACGACCAGCCGGTGCATCTGCAGGTGCTGTACCGCACGCTCGCGGCGGAGCACCAGCTCTTCATGGCCACCGGCGGCGAGCAGGCGCTCAAGGTCGCACGCGAGCAGCTGCCCGACCTGATTCTGCTGGACGTCGTGATGCCGGGGTTGGACGGCTTTGCGGTGCTGCGTGCGCTGCGCGCCGAGCGCGATACCGCCGACATCCCGGTCATCTTCGTCACCGCCCACAGCGGCGAGGACATCGAGACGCAGTGCCTGGAGGCCGGCGCGGTCGACTTCATTCCCAAGCCGGTCAATCCCAGCGTCGTGCGGGCTCGGGTCCACACGCACCTCACGCTGAAGTTCCAGTCCGACCTGTTGCGCGCGCTGGCCTTCGTCGATGGGCTGACGGGCGTGGCCAACCGGCGCCAGTTCGACGAGCGGCTGGCGGTGGAATGGGCGCGCGCGCAGCGCCACGGCAGCGTGCTCAGCCTCATCCTGGTGGACGTCGACCACTTCAAGGCCTACAACGACCACTACGGCCACCAGGCCGGCGACGACGCGCTGCGGCGCGTGGCCGGCTGCTTGCGCGAGCATGTGCGCCGCAGCACCGACTTGGTGGCGCGCTACGGCGGCGAGGAGTTCGCCTGCCTGCTGCCCGACACCGCGCTGGACGACGCGCGCCGGCTGGCGGAGCAGCTGCTGGAGGCGGTGCGCGCCCTGGCGATCCCACACCGCCACGGCAGCCCGGGCGGGGTGCTGACTGCCAGCTTTGGCGTGGCCACGCGTGCTGGTCCGCCCCAGCCCGGCTGGCAGCCGGCCGCCCTGCTGGGCTTGGCCGACGCCCAGCTCTACGAGGCCAAGCGGCTGGGCCGCGCGCGCGTGTGCGCCGCTGCCCTGAACGATGACGGGCACGGCACCGGCTGATGCACGCCCGTTGCCCGTTCAGGCGCCGCTGGCATGGGCTTGGCGCAGCCGCTCGCTGACCATGCGGTAGGCCCCTACCCCCACCAGACGCTGGGCATCGACCGGCAGCACATACGAGGTCTTGGCCCGGATATCGCCCGTGACGGGGTTGACGATGGTGTAGTCCACCCAGCCGCCGCCCCGCTCGATGCGATACCACGCATCTCGCAGCAGGCGTTCGGCATCCAACCCGGGCGCCGCCGACAACGGCGTGCCGGCCTTGGCGGGGTCGGCCGAGTGCACGCGGTAGATGCCGTCGCGGTCGAAGACGAACACATACAGATCACGGTCCACCCACTGCGCCGGCTGGGTGTGGAAGTCCCGCTCCGCTTGGGCATAGCCCACGCGCTGGATGTGCGCCAACGCGCGTTGGGCCATCGCCTTAGCCTCGTCTGCGGTGCCCAGCCGCAGGCGGATGTTGCCCACCGCGTCGGCCATGTCCTGCGCCCGCTCGATCAGCCGCCGCGAACGGTGCTGCGTACGCTCCACCAGCGCCGAATTTTCGGCGGTCACGGCATCCAAGTCGCCCACGGCGGTGACCACTTCGCCCAGTGCCGTGCTTTGCCGCTCGCTGGCGTGGGCGATCTGGTCCATGCGGGTGGAGACCTCGCGGATGCGCCCGAGCAGTTCGTGCATCACCGCGTTGACCTCGCCGATGGCGTGCACCGACGCGCCGACGCGCTGGCGCGAGGCCTCGATCAGACCGCGCACCTCGTTCGCGGCGGTCTGGCTGCGCTGTGCCAGCGAGCGCACTTCGCTGGCCACGACGGCAAAGCCGCGGCCGGCCTCGCCGGCGCGCGCCGCCTCCACCGCCGCATTGAGCGCCAGGATATTGGTCTGGAAGGCGATGGCGTCGATGGTGCCGATGATCTCGCTCATGCGCGTCGAGGTGGCCTGCAGCGTGTCCATCTCGGCCACGGTGCGATCCATGACCTCGCCCGCGTGGTCGGTTTGTTCTTGCAGCGAACGCGTGGACTGGCTGACCTCCTGGGCGGTCTGTGCGTTGAGCCGCACCATGTCTCCCACGCTGCGCACGGCGCTGGTGGTCTCTTCCAGGCTGGCGGCCTGCGCCTGCGTGCGGTCGGCCAGGTGGTTGCTGTCCTCGACCAGGGACGATCCCACGTCCGTGACCATCGCCGATGCGCTGCGCACTTCCGCCACCAAATCCGACAGCTTGCCCAGCATCGCCTCGAAGGTGCGGCCGATGCGGGCCATTTCGTCATGGCCATCGACACTGACGTGGGTGGTCAGATCGCCATGGGCCGCTTGCTCCATGGTGCGTGACAGGTTATGCAGGCTGTTCAGCGTGGCCCAGCTGAATGCCGCGATGCCGTACACCAGCAACCCCATGCCCAGGATGCTGGCGACGCTAACCACCAAGCCCTGCTGTAACAGCCCCGCTTGCCGCTTGGCGAGCAAGGCGTCCAGACGGTCGATCGCCTCCCGCTGGGTGGTGCGAATGGCGGTCAGGGCTTGCGTGCCGCTGGTGTACACCTCATTGGGGTCGCCTTCTGGGGCTGTGGCGCCGTAGATCACGGCGATGGCCGTGGCGAAGGTGGTGGTGGCGCTTTCAGCGTCGGTCCAGCTCGCTGGTGGCTCCTCGTCCTGAAGCTGCAGCGACCGCATGCGCTGCTGCACCCCGCGCAAGTGGCTCTCGACGGCCTGGGTGAGGCCCAGAATCCGGGCATCGTCCACCGAGGTGCCGTCGTCACCGGCCAGCAGGCCACTGGCATCGCCGCGCAAGGTGCTGACGCTGTCGGCCAGCTTGGGCAATCGGGTGACGGTCAGATCCATCAGGAAGTAGGTGTGCGCCTGTGGGTCGAGCAACAGGCCGGACACTTCGCCGATGCGGTCCATCACGTCGAGCACGGCCTGCACCGCCTTGCCATTGCGCTCGAAGGTGGCGGCGCGGTCCGCCGGCGGGGCCGCAGCGAGGGCGCGCTCCACCGTCGGCTGAGCGCGATCCCACCCCCAGTCGGGGTTGGCCGCCGCGAGCGGCTGCAGTTGGGCCAGCGCCGCCCGCAGCGCAGAGGCCGCCGCGTCGCGCGACTGGGCTGCCCCGGGGTGCCCATCGGCCGCATGACGGTGGGCGGCGTCGCGCAAATCTTGTAGGTGGTCGGCCACGGTGCTTAGCGCCCGTATCCCCTCCAAACCCGCGCGCTCGCCCGCGGTGTAGCGCCAATCCGACCAGATGTCGTGCAGCAGCATCGAGCCGATCAGCAGCGAAGGAATCAACAGCACCAGCGCCAGCCCCATGAGCTTGAGGCGCATGGGCAGTCGCCGCATCAACATCACCCCGGGGCGCAGCAGCCACGGCGGGGTGGAGATGGGGTCGGCAGGCAAACCAGACATGGCGGAAATCCCCGGGGGTGTCAGGCAGGTGACCGCGGGATTGTGCCGCAGCCGCTGTGCCCCTCAGCGCCGCTGGCCCAATTGCGCGCGGGCCGTTCGCAGCCGCTCGTCCAGATAGGGGCCGTAAAAGTCCGCCACGCCGATGCCCTCGAGCCGTTCGGCCAGCTCGCGCCCGCGCTCGTCCAAAAACAGCACGGTCGGCGCCACGCGCACGCGCCAGGCTCGGGCCTGGTCATAGCCCGTGGTGGAGCGCCCTTGCAGATCCAGCAAGGGTGTGCGGCGGTCCAGCATGTCGATCTGCACGGCGTGAATGTCGCCGCGCTGCAGCATGGGCCCCAGGTAGTGGTTGCGCACCACCTCGCAAAATGCGCAGCCCGCCAGCGTCACCATCACCACGAGCGGCTCTTTCCGTGCGACGGCCGTCTGGGCCGCCGTCTGCAACGACGCCGGCACCGGCAATGCGGCGGCGGGGCGGGGCGCGGTGGTGGCGGGTGTACTCATGGCGCGTCAGGGGCTGCGGTACGATGCTCGGCATGGCATTGTGCCCCGCTTTTCTTCGTCCCGCCATCGCCCGTCTGCCGGGTGCCGTGGTGGCGCTGCTGATGGCCCTGCTGGGATCGGGGTGCAGTCCGGCGCTCGACTGGCGCACCGTGCGGCAGGAGGCCACCCCGGTGACGGCCGTGCTGCCCTGCAAGCCTGAGCGCGCCACGCGCGACGTGCCCTTGCGCGGCCCGCAACAGCCGCCGGTGACCCTGCACATGCTGAGTTGCGAAGCGGCGGGCCACACCTTCGCCGTGGCGGCGGTGCGCCTGCCCGACGCCTGGCCTGCGGGCGAGGGGCCTGCCGGTTGGATCGACGACTGGCAGCGCGCCAGTTGGGCCACCCTGCAACTGCAGCCGGGGCCGGACGGGGCCCCGCCCGGCTGGGTTGCCGTGCCGTGTGTCACGCGCGCGGCCGCGGTGCAGCGCTGCTGGCGCGGTCCCGGGCGCACCCCCACCGGCGCTTCGGTACAAGCGGAGTTGCACTGGGCCGGCGACGGCCGTTGGTTGGCCCAGGTGGCGCTCTACGGGCCCGGTCTGTCGCCCGACGCCCACGAAACCTATTTCGGGGGACTTGCCCTGCGCTGATCGGGCGGATAATTTTTACTGTGAACGCCATCCTCGTCATCGCCCACGCACCCCTGGCCTCCGCGTTGCGGCAGTGCGTGCTGCACGTCTTTCCGGACGCGCACCAGGTCGTCGATGCGTTGGATGTGCCCCCGCATCAGGCCCCGGAGGAGACGCTGGCCCAGGCCCGCCAGATGATGGCCCTGCACGGCGCGGACGATACCCTGGTGCTGACCGACATCTTTGGCGCGACACCCTGCAACATCGCCACGCAATTGCTCGATGGCGCCCACACCCGCCTGGTCACGGGGGTCAACCTGCCCATGCTGCTGCGCGCCGTCACGTACCGCCACGAGCCCATCGACACTCTGGTGTCGCGTGCCACGCTGGGGGGCACCCAGGGCGTCATGCCGCTGGCCCCCACCGCGCCGCAGAATCAATTCCGCAGGCCTTCCCATGATCCAACGCACCGTGACCATCAGCAATAAGCTCGGGCTGCACGCCCGCGCCTCGGCCAAACTCACCAAGCTGGCTGGGGGATTTGCGTGCGACGTGTGGCTCAGTCGCAACGGCCGGCGCGTCAACGCCAAAAGCATCATGGGGGTGATGATGCTGGCCGCCGGTTTGGGCGCCACGGTGGATATCGAGACCGACGGCCCCGACGAACAGGCGGCCATGGACGCCATCGTCGCCCTCATCGACGACAAATTCGGGGAGGGCGAATGACCTTCACGCTGCACGGGCAGGCCGTCTCGCGCGGCGTGGCGATCGGCCGGGCGGTGCTGGTCGCCTCCAGCCGCCTGGATGTGGCGCACTACTTCATTGCGCCCGATCAGGCCGACGCGGAATTGGCCCGCCTGCGGCGGGCCCGGGACGTCGTCGCCGAGGAAATCGCCCGCCTGCGCCAGGGCCTGGTGCACGACGGGGTGGAGGCCCATACCGAACTGGCCGCCCTGCTGGAGGTGCACCTGATGCTGTTGCAGGACGAGCACCTGCAAGACGGCGTCAAGCACTGGGTGATCGAGCGCCACTACAACGCCGAATGGGCGCTGACCGCGCAGCTCGAGCTGGTGGCCAAGCAGTTCGACGAGATGGAGGACCCCTACCTGCGCGAGCGCAAGGCGGATCTCGAGCAGGTGGTCGAGCGCATGTTGCGCGTCATGCGTGGGGTGGCCTCGCCCGTGACGGCCGCGCCCGCCCCCGGGGTGGAGACGCAGCCGCTCGTGTTGGTGGCGCACGACCTCGCCCCGGCGGATATGCTGCAGTTCAAGCAGAGCGTCTTTGCCGGTTTCGTCACCGATGTGGGCGGCAAGACCAGCCACACCGCCATCGTCGCGCGCAGCCTGGACATCCCGGCGGTGGTGGGGGCGCGCAACGCCAGCCAGCTCGTTCGGCAGGACGACTGGGTCATCGTCGATGGCGACGCGGGCGTGCTCATCGTCAATCCCACGCCCATGGTGCTGGCCGAGTACGGCTACAAGCAGCGCCAGGGGGTCATCGAGCGCGAGCGGCTCGCGCGCATCAAGAACACCCCGGCCGTCACGTTGGATGGCGAGCGCATCGAGCTGCTGGCCAACATCGAGCAGCCGGAGGACACCTTGCCGGCCCTGTCCGTGGGGGCGGTCGGCGTCGGGCTGTTCCGCACGGAGTTCCTGTTTATGGGCCGCGGCGGCCAGCTGCCGGACGAGGAGGAGCAGTACGACGCCTACCGTCGCGCCGTCGAGGGCATGCACGGCTTGCCGGTGACCATCCGCACCGTCGACGTGGGCGCCGACAAGCCGCTGGACCACCATCGGCGCGACGAGCACCTCAACCCCGCGCTGGGGCTGCGGGCGATCCGCTGGAGCCTGGCCGAGCCGGCCATGTTTCTGACCCAGTTGCGCGCCATCCTGCGGGCGGCCGCGCACGGCAAGGTCAACGTCCTGATCCCGATGCTGGCCCACTTGGGCGAGATCCGCCAGGTGCAGGCCATGCTGGCCAAGGCGCGCGAGCAGCTCGACCGGCGCGGGGCGGTCTATGGCCCCGTGCGCCTGGGGGCCATGATCGAGGTGCCGGCCGCCGCGCTGGCGGTGCGGCTGTTCGTGCGCCACTTCGATTACCTGTCCATCGGCACCAACGACCTGATCCAGTACGCTCTGGCCATCGACCGGGTGGACGAATCGGTGGCCCATCTGTACGACCCCCTGCACCCGGCCGTCCTGCGCATGGTGGCCGACACCATCGCCGCCTGCCGCGAGGCGGGCAAGCCCGTCAGCGTCTGCGGGGAGATGGCCGGCGACGTCACCATGACCCGTCTGTTGCTGGGGCTGGGCTTGCGCAGCTTTTCCATGCATCCGACGCAAATCCTGGCCGTCAAGCAACAGGTGCTGCGCAGCGACACCCGCAAGCTGCGCGCCTGGGCGCAAAATGTCATCGCCAGCGACGAGCCGGCCCTGCTGCTGGCCGATTGAACGGCGCTATACTCATTTGACCTTGCCCCTGTTTCGTGGAGCTCTTAACCCCCGGCGCACGCGGCATCGTTGCGCTGTGCCTCGTGCCAGCGTTGCTCGAACTGCATCGGGCTGAGATCGCCTAGCGACGAATGCAGCCGACGGTGATGGTAGCAAGCCACCCAGTCCAGCACCGCCCGCCGGGCCTGCTGGAACTCATGGCTGCAGTATGGGCTGCCCCGGTCGCTGTGGAAGATCAGCCCAGGCGGCGGACGGCGGCGCCAGCATGCCATGGCCAGGGCACCCTGGACCAAGCCCGTGTGCATGGGTTCCTGCAGGCTCCAGCCCACCACCTGGCGAGCCAAGTGGTCGATGACCGCAGCCAGGTACAGCCAGCCCTCGTCGTTGGCGATGGAGGAGATGTCGCCGCTGCAGAGCCGATTGGGTGCCTCGGGGGTAAAAGCGCCGCTGCACCAGGTCGGGCGCCATGCGAAGGCGCGCTACCTCCGCCCGCAGCCGGGCGATCTCCATCTGCTTGGGCGAGACCCGATCGGCTTTGTCTGTGCCGTCCAAACCACCGAGTGCACCTTTGGCGGCCAGCCGCACCCAGTTGCCCAGGCTAGTTTGAACTCCCGCGTGTGCTGCGCACGCACCTGCTTGTCTCTCATCGCTTCTGTCCTTGTCGACATTTTCAACAAGGGCTAAGCACTCTCCTTTGCAGGGGCAAGGTCAGAGTTGTGCCCGTTCGAAACTCCGCTGCTGTTCGAGATCGACAAGGCCAAGGCCTTGGCCGAGGCGCCCGCGGCGGCTCCGGCCCCGGCGGCCGCTCCCGCCGCGCCGCAGCGGTGAAACGCCGGGCGTTGATTCCCGGGGCGTGGGCGTCAGACGCCCACGCCAGCCGCGTGGGCTTGCCGGTCGGCATGGTAGCTGCTGCGCACCATGGCCCCCACGGCCGCGTGGGTGAAGCCCATCGCGTAGGCCTGGGTCTCGAACATCTTGAACGTGTCCGGGTGCACATAGCGCCGCACCGGCAGGTGGTGGCTGCTGGGGGCCAGATACTGGCCGATCGTCAGCATGTCGATGCCGTGCGCGCGCATGTCGCGCATGACGTCCAGGATTTCCTCGTCCGTCTCGCCCAGGCCGACCATCAGCCCGCTCTTGGTCGGCACGTGGGGGAACAGCGCCTTGAATTTTTTGAGCAGGTTGAGGCTGAACGCGTAATCCGAGCCGGGGCGCGCCTGCTTGTAGAGTCGTGGCACCGTCTCCAGGTTGTGGTTCATCACATCCGGCGGGGCGGCCTTGAGGATTTCCAGCGCCCGATCGTCGCGACCGCGGAAGTCGGGCACCAGGATTTCGATGCGGGTGGCAGGTGAGAGCGCGCGCACGCGCTGGATGCAGGCGACGAAATGCCCCGCCCCGCCGTCGCGCAGGTCGTCGCGGTCCACGCTGGTGATGACGACGTACTGCAACTTGAGCGCGGCGATGGTGCGCGCCAGGTTTTCGGGCTCGTCGGGGTCGAGCGGGTCCGGGCGGCCATGGCCCACGTCGCAGAACGGGCAGCGCCGGGTGCACTTGTCGCCCATGATCATGAACGTCGCCGTGCCCTTGCCAAAGCACTCGCCGATGTTGGGGCAGGACGCCTCTTCGCACACGGTCACCAGTTTGTTGGCGCGCAGGATGTCCTTGATCTCGTAAAACCGTGTGCTGGGGCTGCCGGCCTTGACCCGAATCCAGTCCGGTTTCTTGAGCGCGGGGGCGGACTCGACCTTGATGGGGATGCGGGCGGTTTTGGCCGCGCTCTTTTGCTTGGCGGTCGGGTCGTAGCCGGCGGTCGGGGGCGTGGAGGTTTCGGCGTTCATCGGGAGTCCTGGCCGCGAAGGAGCGGCGTCGGTGGCGGTGTCGTTGACAGCGTCATGGGCGGCGTTGGGCAGCGTCATGGGCGGCGTTGGGCAGCGTCATAGGCGGGGTGCGAGCAACCGCAGGAGCTGCTGCGCCAGCTCGGCGCGCACAGCGGACAATGGCGCATCGACGCCGATGGTAGCAAGGTCCACCGTGCGCAGGCCGGCATAGCCGCAGGGGTTGATACGGGAAAAGGGGCTCAGGTCCATCGCGACGTTGAGTGCCACCCCGTGATAGGTGCAATGTCGGTGCACCTTGATGCCGAGGGCGCTGATCTTGCCCAGTCCGGCGAACGGGTCGCCGCCCGGGCGCGGCCCCGCCAGCGCGGCATGCGCATGGGGGTCGTCCAATCGCACATAGATGCCGGGAGCCCCGGCCACCCGGTGCCCGGTGATGCCCCAAGCGGCCAGCGTGCGGATGACGGCTTCCTCCAGCCGGTACACATACTCTTTGACGAAGTAGCCGGCGCGGCGCAGGTCGATCAGCGGGTAGGCCACCACCTGGCCGGGGCCGTGGTAGGTGACCTGACCGCCGCGGTTGGTGGCCACGACCGGAATGTCGCCCGGATGCAACAGATGCTCCGCGTGGCCCGCCAGCCCCTGGGTGAAGACGGGGGGGTGTTCGCAGAGCCAGATTTCGTCCGGGGTGTGCGGCCCGCGCCCTTCGGTGAAGGCGCGCATGGCCGCGTAGATGGCGTCATATTCCGCCCGCCCCAGATCGCGCAGGACCGCGCTCACAGCACCACCCGCACCATCGGGTGGGTGGTCAGCGTGCGGTAGAGCTCGTCGAGCTGCTCGCGCGATGTCACCCGCACCGTGATGGTCAGACCCAGGTAGCGGCCGCCGCGGCTGACGCGCTGCTCGACGCCCGCTTCGTCGAAGTCGGGGTCGAACTGGCGCGCAACGTGCGCCACGGCGCTGACGAAGCCGTCGACGTGCGCGCCCATCACCTTGATCGGGAAGCGGCACGGAAACTGAAGCAGGGGTGGGACGTCGGACATGCGCAACGGAACGATAATTGGGGTTTATCCATATAATAAAGAGCTTTGCCAGCGTGGCCAAAAGCAGCGCAGGCGCCACGTTCGCTGTCAGGCGTGCGTCATTCGAGGTGTCGATAATCGCAGGTTTGGTGGTGTCAGCAGACCGGTCCGCTCCTCCCGCTGCATCCCGGCCGTCGTCGGTGGTGGCGCCTCCTCGTCCGCAGTTGGTCGAGGGGGCCGAAGGCACCGAAGGGCGATGGCCCGATGACGAGGCAATTGAGGGCGATGCCGCCGAATTCAAGCCCCTGACGCCCGAAGAGGCGCGTCTGTGGCGGCAGCGGCATCCGGCGCTGTCCGTGTGGCGCGTCGTGGCGTGGCAAGCGGCGCTGGCGTTGCTGGTGTCGGCGGTGACGGCCATAGGGGTCTTCGTCGCGGGCGATGGGCGTTGGTTCCTCGTGGCCTCGGTGGCGTATGGCGCGCTGTGCGCCGTGCTGCCGTCGGCGGTCATGGCCTGGGGGATGACGTCGAGCGCGCTGGCGCGTTGGCTGAGCGCGGCATTCCCCGGGGTGGCGCGGGCGTCGCTGGCGGGTTGGTTGTGGTGGGAAGGGGTCAAGGTGCTGCTGGTGCTGGCGATGCTGGCGTCGGCGCCGCGCTGGATCCCGGATCTGAGCTGGCTGGGCCTCGTGGTCGGGCTGGTGGTGGTCCTCAAGTCGTACTGGCTGGCGTGGATCGTGCGGCCGGCGGCACGGGACCGATCGGTTTGTTCAAGAACGGGAATGGGTTGACGAATGGCAGCTGAAGGACAAGGACCGACCGCAGGTGAGTACATCCGGCATCACCTGATGCACCTGACCAACAAGAAGCAGGAATTCATCGTCGACTTTTCGGTGATCAACATCGACTCGGTGGTGTTTTCCGTGCTGATGGGGCTGCTGGGCGTGTGGCTGCTGTGGCTGGGGGCGCGTCGTGCCACGGCGGGTGTGCCGGGGCGCTTTCAGGCCGCCGTCGAGATCCTGGTCGAGATGGTCGAAACCCAGGCCAAGGGTGTGATCCACAACGCCGCCAGCCGCAAGGTCATCGCGCCGATGGCGTTGACCGTGTTCGTGTGGATCTTCTTCATGAACGCCATGGACCTGCTGCCGGTGGATCTGCTGCCGGCGCTGTGGCACTCGGCGGGGCCTGCGCTGGGCTTCAAGGACTATCTGCGCGTCGTGCCGACGGCCGACCTCTCGACGACCCTGGGTCTGTCGGTGTCGGTGCTGCTGATGTGTCTGTTCTACAACATCAAGATCAAGGGCTTGGGCGGTTGGACGCACGAGCTGGTGACGGCACCGTTTGGCACCAGCAAGAACCCGTTCTGGGCGCTGCTGTTGGGCGTGGTGAACTTCCTGATGCAAATGATCGAGTTCGTGGCGAAGACCGTCTCCCACGGCATGCGGTTGTTTGGCAACATGTTCGCGGGTGAGTTGGTCTTCATGCTGATCGCGCTGCTCGGCGGTTTCGCCGCGCTGTCGTTCAGCGGCGGACTGCTCTTCGTCGGGCACCTGATCGCCGGTACGGTGTGGGCCATCTTCCACATCCTGGTGATCACCCTGCAGGCGTTCATTTTCATGATGCTGGCCCTGATCTACCTGGGGCAGGCACATGATGCGCACTGAGTTCGTTTCCCCCTAAACCTTCCTCTCAACCTCAAAAGGAAACCATCATGGAAAATATTCTGGGTCTCGTTGCTCTGGCTTGCGGCATCATCGTCGGTCTGGGCGCCATCGGCGCGTCGATCGGCATCGCCCTCATGGGTGGCAAGTTCCTCGAGTCGTCCGCTCGTCAGCCCGAGCTGATGAACGACCTGCAGACCAAGATGTTCATTCTGGCCGGTCTGATCGACGCGGCCTTCCTGATCGGCGTGGCCATCGCGCTGCTGTTCGCGTTCGCCAACCCCTTCGCGATCTGATCGTCCTGCGGTGAGGAAGGGTGCGCCCGGGTCAGCCCGGGCGCACGCCGATCGAACCCGGCTCCCTCTCGCTCCACCCCCGCACACATTCAGAAAGGCGTTGCGATGAACATCAATGCAACCCTCTTTGCGCAGGCCATCGTCTTCGCGATCCTGGTGTGGTTCACGATGAAGTTCGTGTGGCCGCCGATCGCCAAGGCGCTGGATGAGCGTGCGCAGAAGATTTCCGAAGGTCTGGCCGCCGCAGAGAAGGCCAAGACCGAGCTCGCCGTGGCCAACAAGCGTGTCGAGGACGCGCTGGTGCAGTCGCGCAACGAATCCGCCGCCCGCCTGGCCGACGCCGAGCGCCGTGCGCAGGCCATGATCGAAGAGGCCAAGGCCCGCGCCGCCGAGGAAGCCGCCAAGATCATCGCCGCTGCCAAAGCCGAGGCCGAGCAGCAGGCCGTGCAGGCCCGCGAAGCCCTGCGCGAGCAGGTGGCCGTGCTCGCCGTCAAGGGCGCCGAGCAGATTCTGCAGCGCGAGGTCAACGCCGGCGTGCATGCCGAGCTGCTGCAGCGGCTCAAGACCGAACTCTAATTTCCGAACCGCGCGTCCGAAGGTTGAACCATGGCCGAACTTGCCACCATTGCACGACCCTACGCCGAAGCGCTGTTCAAGGCCGCCGCAGCGCAGGCGGCCGATGCCAGCGAATGGCTGGACGAGCTTGCCGCGATTGCCGGCCAGGAGCAGCTTCAGGCCTTTGCGGCCGATCCCAAGGTCCGCGCCGAGCAGGTGTTCGACGTCATCACCGGGGTGATGAAGACGTCGTTGCCGGAGATCGGTCGCAACTTCCTGCGCACCGTCATCGACAACGACCGTGTGGCGGCTCTGCCCGAGATCGCGCGCCAGTTCCGCGAGCTGGTCAATGCGCAGCGGGGCGTGGCCGATGCCACCGTGGAGAGCGCCTTCCCGATCGAGACGGCCCAGCTCGCCGATCTGCAGGGCGTCCTTGAAAAGCGTTTTGGCCGCCAGTTGCGCCTGCAGGTGCAGCTGCGCCCCGAACTGATTGGCGGCGTGCGCGTGGTGGTGGGCGACGAGGTGCTGGACACCTCGGTCAAGGCCCGTCTGGAACAAATGCGTGTGGCGCTGACGGCCTGACGGCTGGCCCCAACGCCCTGTCGAACATCCGAAAAGGAAAGCGTCATGCAACTCAATCCCGCTGAAATCTCCGAACTGATCAAGTCCCGCATCGAGGGGCTGGCCCCGTCGGCCGACGTGCGCAACCAGGGCACCGTGGTGTCGGTGACCGACGGCATCGTGCGCATCCACGGCCTGTCGGATGCGATGCAGGGCGAAATGCTCGAATTCCCCGCCGGCAAGGACGGGCAGCCGACGTTCGGTCTGGCGCTCAACCTGGAGCGCGACTCGGTCGGCGCCGTGATTCTGGGCGAGTACGAGCACATCTCCGAAGGCGACACGGTCAAGTGCACCGGCCGCATTCTGGAAGTGCCGGTGGGTCCCGAGCTGATCGGCCGTGTGGTCGATGCGCTGGGCCGCCCGATCGACGGCAAGGGCCCGATCAACGCCAAGCTGACCGACGTGGTCGAAAAGGTCGCCCCGGGCGTGATCGCGCGCAAGAGCGTGGACCAGCCGGTGCAGACGGGTCTGAAGGCCATCGACTCGATGGTGCCGATTGGCCGCGGCCAGCGCGAGCTGATCATCGGTGACCGCCAGACCGGCAAGACCGCGGTGGCCATCGACACCATCATCAACCAAAAGGGCCAGAACATGGTCTGTATCTACGTCGCCATCGGTCAGAAGGCGTCGTCGATCAAGAGCGTGGTGCGGGCCCTGGAGCAGCACGGGGCGATGGACTACACCATCGTCGTGGCGGCTTCCGCTTCCGAGTCGGCGGCGATGCAGTTCCTGGCGCCGTACTCCGGCTGCACGATGGGCGAGTACTTCCGCGACCGCGGTCAGGACGCGCTCATCATCTACGACGACCTGTCCAAGCAGGCCGTGGCCTACCGCCAAGTGTCGCTGCTGCTGCGCCGCCCGCCGGGGCGCGAGGCTTTCCCGGGCGACATCTTCTACCTGCACAGCCGCCTGCTGGAGCGTGCCGCGCGCGTCAATGCCGACTACGTCGAGGCCTTCACCAAGGGCGAGGTCAAGGGCAAGACCGGCTCGCTGACCGCGCTGCCGATCATCGAGACGCAAGCCGGTGACGTCTCGGCGTTCGTGCCGACGAACGTGATCTCGATCACCGACGGTCAGATCTTCCTGGAAACCAACCTGTTCAACTCGGGCATCCGCCCCGCGATCAACGCCGGTATCTCGGTGTCGCGCGTCGGTGGTGCGGCGCAGACCAAGCTGATCAAGAGCCTGTCGGGCGGTATTCGGACCGACTTGGCGCAGTACCGCGAGCTGGCGGCGTTCGCGCAGTTCGCTTCCGACCTCGACGAGGCGACCCGCAAGCAGCTCGACCGCGGTGCGCGCGTGACCGAGCTGCTCAAGCAGCCGCAGTACAGCCCGCTGCCGATCAGCCTGATGGCCGCGTCGCTGTATGCCGCCAACAAGGGCTATCTGGACGACATCGACGTCAAGAAGGTGCTGCCTTTCGAGAGCGGTCTGCACGCCTACCTGAAGGACAAGCACGCGGCGTTGCTGTCGAAGCTCGAGACGCAGAAGGCCATGGACAAGGACGCCGAGGCCGAACTCGACGCCGCCATCCGCGCCTTCAAGCAGACCGGCACCTACTGATCGGCCCGGCAGCGGACCGTTCCAAGGAGCAGCGATGGCAGCAGGCAAGGAAATACGCGGCAAGATCAAGTCGGTGGAAAACACCAAGAAGATCACCAAGGCCATGGAGATGGTCGCCGCCTCCAAGATGCGCAAGGCGCAGGAGCGCATGCGCACGGCCCGGCCGTACAGCGAGAAGGTGCGCCAGATTGCGGCGAACCTGAGCCGTGCCAACCCGGAGTACGTGCACCCCTTCATGGTGGCCCACCCCGATGCGACCGTCAGCGGGATGATCGTGGTGACCACCGACAAGGGCCTGTGCGGCGGCCTCAACACCAACCTGCTGCGCGCGGTGACCAACCAGTTCCGCGAGCTGCAGGGGCAGGGCAAAACGGCGCAGGTGGTCGCGATCGGCAACAAGGGCTTCGGTTTCATGAACCGCATCGGCGCCCAGGTCGTCTCGCACGTCACCGGGCTGGGCGACACCCCCCATCTGGAGCGCCTGATCGGACCGGTCAAGGTGCTGCTCGATGCGTATGCCGAGGGCAAGCTCAACGCGGTGTACCTGTGCTACACGAAGTTCATCAACACGATGAAGCAGGAGCCGGTGGTGCAGCAACTGCTGCCGCTGTCGGCGCAGGATCTGGAGCAGGGTGACGCGGGCTACGACTGGGACTACATCTACGAGCCCGACGCCCCCACCGTGATCGACGAGCTGCTCGTGCGCTACGTGGAGTCGCAGGTCTACCAGGCCGTGGCCGAGAACATGGCGTCCGAGCAGTCGGCGCGCATGGTGGCCATGAAGGCCGCCACGGACAACGCCGGCAACCTGATCAACGAGCTCAAGCTGGTCTACAACAAGACGCGTCAGGCCGGCATCACCAAGGAGCTGTCCGAAATCGTCGCCGGCGCTGCCGCCGTCTGACGTCGCCGGGTTCTCGTCTATCTTTCATCGACAAGGTTTCAATCATGGCTCAAGTTCAAGGCAAGATCGTTCAGTGCATCGGCGCCGTGGTGGACGTGGAATTCCCGCGTGACCAAATGCCCAAGGTGTATGACGCGCTGAAGATGGAGGGGTCGCCCCTGACGCTGGAAGTGCAGCAGCAGCTCGGCGACGGCGTCGTGCGCACCATTGCGCTGGGTTCGTCCGACGGCCTGCGCCGCGGCATGACCGTCTACAACACCAACGCCCCGATCACCGTGCCGGTGGGCAAAGCGACGCTGGGCCGCATCATGGATGTGCTGGGCAACCCGATCGACGAGCGCGGCCCGATCGATCAGTCGCTGACCAGCTCCATCCACCGCAAGGCGCCGGCCTACGACGAGCTGTCGCCCTCCACCGAGCTGCTGGAGACCGGCATCAAGGTGATCGACCTGATCTGCCCGTTCGCCAAGGGCGGCAAGGTCGGTCTGTTCGGCGGCGCCGGCGTGGGCAAGACCGTCAACATGATGGAGCTGATCAACAACATCGCCAAGGCGCACTCGGGCCTGTCGGTGTTTGCCGGTGTGGGTGAGCGCACCCGCGAGGGCAACGACTTCTACCACGAGATGATGGAGTCCAAGGTCGTCGTCGCCGACAACCTGAGCGAGTCGAAGGTGTCGATGGTGTACGGCCAGATGAACGAGCCGCCGGGCAACCGTCTGCGCGTGGCGCTGACCGGCCTGACGATTGCCGAGTCGTTCCGCGACGAGGGCCGCGACGTGCTGTTCTTCGTGGACAACATCTACCGCTACACGCTGGCCGGTACCGAGGTGTCGGCGCTGCTGGGCCGCATGCCCTCCGCCGTGGGTTACCAGCCCACGCTGGCCGAGGAGATGGGCAAGCTGCAGGAGCGCATCACGTCGACCAAGGTCGGCTCGATCACCTCGATCCAGGCCGTCTACGTGCCCGCGGACGACCTGACCGACCCGTCGCCGGCGACCACCTTCGCGCACCTGGACGCCACCGTGGTGCTGTCGCGCGACATCGCGGCGCTGGGTATTTATCCCGCGGTGGACCCGCTGGACTCCACCAGCCGCCAGGTAGACCCCAACATCGTGGGCGAAGAGCACTACAACACCACCCGCGCGGTGCAGGCCGTGCTGCAGCGCTACAAGGAACTGCGCGACATCATCGCGATTCTGGGGATGGACGAACTGTCGCCGGAAGACAAGCTGGCCGTCGCGCGCGCGCGCAAGATCCAGCGCTTCCTGTCGCAGCCCTTCCATGTGGCCGAGGTGTTCACCGGCGCGCCGGGCAAATACGTGCCGCTGAAGGAGACCATCCGCGGCTTCAAGATGATCGTCAACGGCGAGTGCGACCACCTGCCCGAGCAGGCGTTCTACATGGTCGGCACGATCGACGACGCCTTCGAGAAGGCCAAGAAGCTGGCCGGCTGATGCCCGACCCCCGAAGCGCCTGCGGCGCCTCCCCCTCGAGGGGGCGCCTCCGGTGGTCCGGCATAGCCGGTTCGGTGGCGGCCCCAGACAGCCCGCGTCGCGCAAAGGAGATCTGAGATGAGTACCATTCAAGTGGAGGTCGTGAGCGCCGAGGAGTCCATCTTCAGCGGCCCCGCCAAGTTTGTGGCCCTGCCGGGCGAAGCCGGTGAACTGGGCATTCTGCCCGGCCACGTGCCGCTGATCACCCGCATCAAGCCCGGTGCTGTGCGCATCGAAAAGGCGGATGGGGAGGAGGAGTTCGTCTTCGTGGCCGGTGGCATCCTCGAGGTGCAGCCCAAGGTGGTGACGGTGCTCTCGGACACGGCCATCCGTGGCAAGGATCTGGACGAGGCCAAAGCCAGCGAAGCGCGCAAGGCGGCCGAAGAGGCGCTCAAAAACGCCAAGAGCGAGGTGGATCTGGCCAAGGCGCAGTCAGAGCTGGCCGTCATGGCCGCCCAGATCGCGGCCCTGCGCAAATTCCGCCAGAAGCGCTGAGTCGCGTTGGCCCCGGTACCGGCCGCCGCGGCGGACGTCTGGCCGCGCCCCCCTGGTTGGCAGCGCAACGGGCATTGGCAGACCATCGGTGCGGCGCTGTGGGCGCGGCGCGGGGTGGCGGCCCCGTTGGGGTGGCAGCGCGAGCGCTGGAGCACGCCGGACGGCGACTTCATCGATGTCGACCACATCGTCCCGCCCGGGGCGGTGGCCCTGCTGGTGCTGTTTCACGGGCTGGAGGGTTCGTCGGCCAGCCACTATGCGCAGGCGTTTGCCGCCGAGGCCCAGCGCCGTGGCTGGGCGATCGCCGTGCCGCATTTTCGTGGGTGCTCAGGCGAGCCCAACCATGCGCCGCGCGCCTACCACTCGGGGGATTTCGAGGAAATCGCCTGGATGCTCGCGCGCGTGGCGCAGCGCTGGCCCGACTGGCCTCGGGTCGCGGTGGGGGTGTCGCTGGGGGGCAATGCGCTGTTGCGTTGGTTGCAGGAGGCTGGCGCGGGCGCCGCGGCGTCCGTACGGGCGGCGGCGGCCATCTCGGCACCGCTGGACCTGGCAGCGGCTGGGGCCGCCATCGATCGGGGCCTGAACCGCGTGCTGTATGCGCGCATGTTTTTGCGCACCATGCGGCGCAAGGCGCGGGAGAAGTGGGCGCGCTTTCCCGGCCTGTTCGATCTGGAGCGGGCGCTGGCGGCGCGGACGCTGCGCGCCTTCGACGATGCGTTTACCGCGCCGTTGCACGGGTTTCGCGGCGTGGAGGACTACTGGCGGCGCGCATCGAGCCGGCCTCACCTGTGCGCGGTGCGGGTGCCGACCCTGGTGCTCAATGCGCGCAACGATCCCTTTGTGCCCGCGTCGAGTCTGCCGGATGCGGCGGAAGCGGGATCGTACGTCCAACTGTGGCAGCCCGCCCGGGGCGGGCATGTGGGCTTTGCCGAGCCATCTGCCCCGTGGGACCTGCGTGGCGACGTCGCCGCGCTGCCGCGCCAGGTGATACCGTGGTTGACGGAGGCGGCGGGCTGGCCCGGGCGGTGACACAATCGCCCCACGCAGAGCAGAAAGAGGTCCCGACATGGACGACATCGTCAAGGCGGCGATGGCCAAGTGGCCGAACGTCCCCGATTGTTACGGCTGGCTGGGGCTGGATGCGCGCGGGCGCTGGTGGATGCGAGACGACCGGGCCCAGGCAGCCGGTCCGTTCGCGGGGGAAGGGGCCAATGCCGTCAGCCGGGGGGTGGAGCTGCGCCACGACAAGCTGATCGCCTTCATCGGCCGCAACTACGGGGTGGATGGGCAGGGGCAGTGGTTTTTTCAGAACGGGCCGCAGCGGGTGTATGTGGAGCTGGAGCTGACGCCGTGGGTGTGGCGCCTGGCGCCCGATGGCGGGGTGTTCAGCCACACGGGGGTGCCGGTGCGGGTGGGAGAGGCGTGGCTGGACGAGGCTGGGCGTCTGTACCTGGCGGGGGACGTGGGCCTCGGCGTGGTCCACACGCAGGACATGCACCTGGCGGCGGAGGCGGTGGAGGCGGGCCACTGGGCGCCCCAGCCCTGCCGAGCGGCGGAGTTGCCGGCGCGTTACGGCTTCGTGCCCAGCCCCGCGGCCGCGCGGCGGGCCAGCGCATCGAGCGCGAGCAGATAACCCTCGGGCCCGAAGCCGATGATGCTGCCCGCAGCCACCGGCGCCACCCACGAGTGGTGCCGGAAGGCCTCCCGGGCATGCACATTGGAGAGGTGGACTTCGATCACCGGCATGGGCGCGACACCCTTGATGGCGTCGTGCAGCGCGATCGAGGTGTGGGTGTAGGCGCCGGGGTTGAACACCACGCCGATGGCCTGACCTGCACGATGCAGCGCACCCCAGGCGTGGAGGTGATCGATCAACACCCCCTCGTGGTTGCTTTGCACCGTCTCGACGGTCAGCCCCAGGCGCGCGCCGTACTCGCGACAGCGGGCCTCCAGATCGGCCAGCGTGTCGGCCCCATACACACCGGGCTCGCGCGTGCCCAACAAGTTGAGGTTGGGGCCGTTGAGAACCAGGACGCGGGTCACGATGGGGCTGGCGATGGCGGTCCCGTCGTCGATGCCTTCGGGCGCTTACTTGGACTCGGCCGCGGGCGCCGCCGGCTCGGTGAAGTTGGCGCCCCCCTGGTTGGCCAGATAGGCCACGGCGCGGGCGATTTCGATGTCGCGGAAAGCACCGCCACCCTGAGCGCCCATCGCGCCCTTGCCCTTGAGGGCGGAGTTGACCAGCGCGTCGTACCCCTGGGCGATGCGCGGTGCCCACGCGGCCTTGTCGCCGTGTTTGGGGGCGCCGACCAGACCAGCCTCGTGGCACGCGGCGCACTGTGCCTTGTACACGTCAACCCCAGCAGCCAGCGGACGGTTGGCGTCGCGCAGCTCGACCGTGCCCACCTTTTGGATGCGCTGGGCCGTGGCCAGTTCGGGGTTGACCGCGCCGGCCTGGGGTTTGTCGGCCTTGGTCACGTAAAACACCAGCCCGATGATCAGGAATACCGGAACGACGAACGCGAAGAAGGCCGTCCACCACAGTTGCTTCGGGGTCTTGATCGGCCCGGTGTGATTGTCGTGCGCGTGCTCGCTCATGGTGTCCCTTTGGAGGCGTGTAGCGGGAATCCGGTTGCCCGTGGCGCGGGGCGCCATCCGGTGCATGCGGGGGTTGCCAAACCCGCGCATTATATCGAGGGGTTCCCTGGGGCTGGCCGCATGGTCGCCGCGCCAGCGCCGGGCTGATAGAATGCGCGTCTGGACTGCGGCTGTAGCTCAGTGGATAGAGTATCGGCCTCCGAAGCCGAGGGTCGTGGGTTCGATCCCCGCCAGCCGCGCCACCGCTCTGCTCCCCTCGACGAACGGCGGCGAAACCCCCTCCGTCCTGCAAAAATCGCCCCGATCAGGTCAGATCCCGTCATGCCCGAAGCCGTTTCCGGAACGGGCCGCTCATACGCTCAGCAGCAAAAAGCGCCGCTCCCATGGGCTGATGACGTCGAAGTATTTGCGGTATTCGGCCTCTTTGATGGCGGCGTAGGTGCGCAGAAAGTGTTCGCCGAACAGTTCGGCCAGCGGCTCGCAGGCCAGCAGGCGGTCGACGGCATCGTCCAGGTGCCGCGGCAACTGGTGGGGGTGTTCGTAGGCGCTGCCGGTGAGCGGCTCGGTGGGTTGCAGGCGCTCGCGCATGCCCAGGTAGCCGCAGGCCAGGCTGGCCGCGATGGCCAGATAGGGGTTGACGTCCACGCCGGCCAGGCGGTTTTCGACACGCCGCGCCTGCGGCGGCGAGTGCGGCACGCGCAGCCCGCAGGTGCGGTTGTCGTAACCCCAGCTTAGATTGATGGGGGCGGCGGTGTAGCGGGACAAACGCCGGTAGCTGTTGATGTAGGGCGCGAAAAAGGCCATCGCCGCAGGCAGGTAGGTCTGCAGGCCGCCGATGAAGTGCAAGAAGGCCGGGGACGGCGAGCCGTCGGCCTGGCTGAAGACGTTGTGCCCACTGGCGCGGTCGATGACGCTTTGGTGGATGTGCATGGCACTGCCCGGCTGCCCCTGCATGGGCTTGGCCATGAAGGTGGCGTACATGCGGTGGCGGATCGCCACTTCGCGCACGGTGCGCTTGAACAGGAACACCTGGTCGGCCAGAGCGAGCGGCTCGCCGTGGTCCAGATTGATTTCCATCTGGGCGGTGCCCATCTCGTGGATCAGGGTGTCGAGCTGCAGGCCCTGCGCTTCGCACCAGTCGTAGATGACGTCGAAGATGTCATCGTATTCGTTGACGGCGTCGATGGAAAAGCTCTGCATCCCGGCTTCGGTGCGGCGGGTGCGGCCGATCGGGGGTTTGAGGGGGATGTCCTCGTCGGGCTCGACCTCGACCAGGTAGAACTCCATCTCGGGCGCCACGATGGGCTGCAGGCCCTCGCGTTCGTAGAATGAGAGGATGCGGCGCAGCACGTTGCGCGGTGCCAGTTCGGCCGCGCTGCCGTCGAAGTGCACGCAGTCGTGGATGATCTGGGCGGTGGGCTCCTTGGCCCAGGGGACGATGCGCAGCGTCGATGGGTCGGGCAGCAGCCGCATGTCCGGGTCCGCGACGGGGGTGAAGTCCTGCTCCGGGTAGTCGCCGGTGACGGTCATGGTCAGCACGGCTTCGGGCAGGCGCAGGCCGACGGCGGGGTCGTATTTGTGGCGTGGCACGATCTTGCCGCGGGCCTGGCCGGTCATGTCCGGGATCAGGCACTCGACTTCGGTGATGCGGCGCTCGTCGAGCCACTGCTGGATGCGCTGGACGTCATCGTTCATGGGCGGAGAGGGTATCGGAGAGTGACCACCAGTATGCGGCGATGATGGCGCGGGCGTGGTGCCAGCCGCCGCGGCCGGGGCGGCTCCATTGCGCAGCGCCCGGCAGCGACAATCGTGGGCATATTGCGGGCATCGCGCCCGTGTCGTCTTTGGAGGGGTTTGGGCATGATCGGTTTGTCCGATATCGAAGCCGCAGCCGAGCGGCTGGCGGGCCAGGTGCTGGCCACGCCGTGCCTGGAGTCGCGTACCCTGTCGCAGATCACCGGGGCACAGGTTTTCCTCAAGTTCGAGAACCTGCAGTACACCGCCTCGTTCAAGGAGCGGGGGGCGTGCAACAAGCTGGCGCAGCTCACGCCGCAGGAGCGCGCGCGGGGCGTGATCGCCATGTCGGCTGGCAACCATGCACAGGGGGTGGCCTACCACGCCCAGCGCCTGGGGCTGCGCGCGGTGATCGTGATGCCGCGTTTCACCCCGGGAGTGAAGGTCGAGCGCACGCGCGGCTTTGGCGCCGAGGTGGTGCTGCACGGCGACACGCTGGAGGAGGCGCGCGCCCATGCCCGGACGTTGGCGGCCGAGCAGGGCCTGACCTTCGTGCACCCGTACGACGACGATGCCATCATCGCCGGCCAGGGGACGATCGGGCTGGAGATGCTGCGCGCCCAGCCCGATCTGGAGGTGCTGGCGATTGCCGTCGGCGGGGGCGGCCTGATCGGCGGCGTGGCCGTGGCGGCCAAGGCGATCAAGCCCGACATCGAGGTGATCGGCGTGCAGACGCGGCGCTTTCCGGCCATGGTCAATGCGGTGACCGGCAGCCACTGGCCGCAGGGCACGAACACGATTGCCGAGGGCATTGCCGTAGGCAGCCCCGGGGAGCACAACCTGGCCTTGGCGCGGCGCTATGTGGACGACTGGCTGTTGGTCGATGAGGAGGACATCGAGCAGGCCATCGTGATGCTGTTGGAGATCGAAAAGACCCTGGTCGAGGGGGCGGGGGCAGCCGGGCTGGCGGCGCTGCTGCGCCATCCGGCGCGGTTTGCGGGGCGCAAGGTGGGGCTGGTGCTGTGCGGCGGCAACATCGATCCGCTGCTGCTGGCTTCGATCATCGAGCGGGGCATGGTGCGCGCCGGGCGGCTGGTGCGGTTGGTGGTCAATACGCGCGATTTGCCGGGGCAACTGGCGCGCATCGCCGCAGTGGTGGCCGAGGCAGGGGCCAACATCGACCAGGTGCACCACCAGCGGGCCTTTACGCTGCTGGCCGCGCAAAGCGTGGAAATCGAGCTGGTGTTGCAGACGCGCGGGCCGCAGCATGTGGAGCAGGTGATGCAGGCCCTGCGCACCGCCGGCTACGAGGTGGCGCGCCACTGATGCGCGCGGAGGGTCGGGCGTCGGATCAGAGACCCCGCGGCTGCGGGCCCCAGAGCGGCTGGCTACACTGCGCGCATGGCGCAGGAGCGGGCTCTGGTGGTGGTGCGGCCGCAGGGGCTGTACTGCCCGGCAGGCGACTTCTACATCGATCCATGGCGGCCGGTGGCGCGCGCCGTCCTCACCCATGCCCACGCCGATCACGCGCGGCGCGGGCACGGCGCCTATCTGGCCCACGCGCAGGCGGCGGGTGTGTTGCGCGCGCGGCTGGGCGACGACATCGCGCTGCAGACCGTTGCCTATGGCGAGATCGTGAACTGCGGTGGGGTGCGCGTGTCGCTGCATCCCGCAGGGCACATATTGGGTTCGGCCCAGGTGCGGCTGGAGCACCGGGGCGAGGTGTGGATCGTCTCGGGCGACTACAAGGTGGAAGCCGATCCCACCTGCACCCCATTCGAGCCGGTGCGCTGCCACACCTTCATCACCGAATCGACCTTTGGTTTGCCGCTGTACCGCTGGCGGCCGCAGGCAGCGGTGCTGGCCGACATCCAAGCCTGGTGGCAGACCAATGCTGCGGCCGGCCGCGCCAGCGTCCTGTACGCCTATGCGCTGGGTAAGGCGCAGCGCTTGCTTGCAGGTCTGGACACGACCACCGGGCCTGTGGTGGTACACGGCGCGGTGGAGGCCGTCAATCACGCCTACCGCGCGGCCGGTGTGCCCCTGCCCGCCACCCACCGCCTGGGGGACGGGCTGGACACCGCGGCCCTGCGGCGCGCGCTGGTGATCGCGCCCCCATCGGTCCAGGGCACGCCGTGGCTGCGGCGCCTGGGCGCTTACGCCGACGCGATGGTCAGCGGCTGGATGCAACTGCGCGGTACACGCCGGCGACGCGGTGTCGACCGGGGCTTTGCGCTGTCGGACCATGCCGACTGGCCCGGCCTGTTGCAGGCGATCGGCGCTTGCGGCGCGCAGCGGGTGTGGGTCACCCACGGGCACGTGGCGCCGCTGGTGCGGTACCTGGCGGAGCAAGGGCTGGAAGCCGATGCGCTGCACACCCTGTACAGCGGCGAGGCGGGCGCCGATGCGGCGGAGGGGGACGACGCATGAAGGCGTTTGCGGCGCTGTATCAGGCGCTGGATGCGACCACGTCCACCGCGGCCAAGCAGGCGGCGCTGCAGGCCTATTTTCGGGGGGCGCAGCCCGCGGATGCCGCCTGGGCGGTGTACTTGCTGGCGGGGGGCAAGCCGCGCCAGACCGTGCCTGCGCGCCGCCTGCGCGAGCTGGCGCGTGCCGCGGCGGGCTTGCCGGAGTGGCTGTTCGACGAGTGCTACCAAACGGCCGGCGACTTGGCCGAGACGATTGCCTTGCTGCTGCCGCCGCCCGCCGGGCCCGAGGAGCACGGACTGGCGCACTGGATGGCCCAGGTGCTGGCGCTGCGTGCGCTGCCGGTGCACGAGCGCGACGCTGCTTTGCGCGCGCAGTGGGACCGCCTGCCCGCCGAGCAGCGCCTGCTGCACGGCAAACTGATCACTGGCGGTCTGCGTGTGGGCGTGTCGCGCCAGCAGGTGACGCAGGCGCTGGCGGCCGTGGCCGGCGTGCCGCCCCCGCTCGTGGCCCAGCGGCTGATGGGCTACACCCGCGCCGATGCCCGCCCCGGGCCGCAGGATTACCAGGCCCTGCTGGCACCGCCTGGGGCCGTGGCCGGACCGGGCGCGACGCCCCCCGCAGAGGCGGTGACGGGCGCAGCGGCCCCCGTGCCGGATGCGCAGCCCTACCCCTTCTTTTTGGCGCATCCGCTGCCGGCCGAGCCCGAGGCTCCCGAGGCGCTGCTGGGCGCACCGGCGGACTGGATCGTGGAGTGGAAGTGGGATGGCATCCGCGCCCAACTGGTGCGCCGGGGCGGAGTGGCGCTGTGGACCCGGGGTGAGGAGCTGGTCACCGACCGTTACCCCGAACTGGCCGCGCTGGGACAGCGTCTGCCCCCGGGCACCGTGTTGGATGGCGAGATCGTGGTCGTGGCGGGCGATGCGGTACGGCCGTTCGGCGCGCTGCAGCGGCGCATTGGGCGCCAACGCCTGACCGCCGCGTTGCTGCGGGAATGCCCTGTGGCGCTGATCGCCTACGACCTGTTGGAAGCCGACGGCCGCGACTGCCGCGCCGAGCCCCAGTGGCAGCGGCGCGAGCGCTTGCAGGCGCTGGTGGCGGCGCAGGGCGATCCGGTGTTGCGTTTGAGCCCCGCCCTGCCCGTGAGCGCCGATGCCGATTGGGCCACGCTGTCCGCCCTCCGCCGCGCCGCGCGCGAACGGGGAGCCGAGGGGCTGATGCTCAAGCAGCGCGATGGCCAGTACGGCATCGGCCGCACGCGGGCCGTTGGCACCTGGTGGAAGTGGAAGGCCGACCCCTGGACCGTGGATGCGGTGCTGGTCTACGCGCAAAAAGGCCACGGGCGTCGCGCGGGGCTGTATTCCGACTACACCTTTGCGGTCTGGAGCCATGCCCCCGGCCACCCGCAGCGGCACCTGGTGCCGTTCGCCAAAGCCTATTCCGGCCTGAGCGACGCCGAAATGGCGCGGGTGGATGCCATCATCCGCCGCACCACGCGCGAGAGCTTTGGCCCCGTGCGGGCGGTGGAGCCGACCCTGGTGTTCGAGCTGGGCTTCGAGGGCATTGCGCGCAGCCCCCGCCACAAGAGTGGCGTGGCGGTGCGGTTTCCGCGCATGCTGCGCTGGCGCACCGACAAGCGGGTGGAAGATGCCGACTGCCTGCCCGTCCTGCTGACCTGGCTGGATGCTGACAGCCCCGGGGGTGTGCCATGAGCCGTTCCCGACCGACCCGAGCAGCGGCGAGTGCACCAACCGCGACCGCCGAGGACTGGATGCGGGCGCAGGGCTGGTCGCCCCTGGCCTTCCAGCGCGAGACCTGGGCCGCCATCCAGGCCGGGCGCAGCGGGCTGGTGCATGCCACCACCGGCGCGGGCAAGACCTATGCCGTCTGGCTGGGGCTGCTGCAGCGGCATGCTCCGGCGTTTTTTGCGGCGGACGGGCCGCGGTTGCTGTGGATCACGCCGCTGCGCGCGTTGGCCAGCGACACGGCGGCGGCTCTGCAGGCGCCACTGCCGGCCCTGGCCCCGGGGTGGCGGCTGGGCGTGCGCACTGGGGACACGCCCGACGCCGAACGGGCTGCCCAGCAGCGGCGCTGGCCGAAGGCCCTCGTCACCACCCCCGAAAGCCTGAGCCTGCTGATCGCCCGCGCCGATGCACCGGCCCTGCTGGCCGGCGTGGCGGCCGTGGTGGTGGACGAGTGGCACGAGCTGCTGCCCAGCAAGCGCGGGGTGCAGGTGCAACTGGCGCTGGCACGCCTGCGCGGCTGGCAGCCCAAGCTGCAGGTCTGGGGCCTGTCGGCCACGCTGGCCCATCTGGACGAGGCGGCGGCGGCCTTGCTCGGGCCGGCCTGTGCTCCGGGGGCTGCCCTGGTGCGGGCTGGCCAGCCCAAGCCGCTGGTCATCGACACGTTGCTGCCCGCGCGCCTGGAACGCTTCCCGTGGGCGGGACACCTGGGTGGGAGCATGGTGCCAGCCGTGGTGGCCGAGATCGGTGCCTGTCGCAGCGCGCTGCTGTTCACCAACACCCGATCCCAGACCGAATGGTGGTACCAGGCCCTGCTGTCGGCGCGGCCCGACTGGGCCGGTCAGATCGCGCTGCACCATGGGTCGCTCGATCCCCAGGTACGGCGCTGGGTGGAGCAGGGCCTCAAAGACGGGACGCTGCGCGCCGTGGTCTGCACCTCCAGCTTGGATCTGGGGGTGGACTTCGCGCCCGTGGAGCGCGTGCTGCAGATCGGCTCGCCCAAGGGTGTGGCGCGGCTGTTGCAGCGGGCCGGCCGCAGCGGCCACGGCCCGGGGCAGGCCTCGCGCGTGACGCTGGTGCCCACGCATGCGCTGGAGCTGGTCGAAGCCGCCGCCGCGCGCGATGCGGTGCAGGCTGGCCGCATCGAGCCGCGTACCCCCCTGCGTGCCCCGCTGGATGTGTTGGTGCAGCACCTGGTCACGGTGGCGTTGGGGGGTGGCTTCCGGCCGGAGGCGCTGCTGGCCGAGGTGCGCTCCACCCACGCCTACGCCGACCTGTCGGACGAGGACTGGCGCTGGTGCCTGGATTTCGTGCGCCATGGCGGGCCGTCGCTGCAGGCTTACCCCGAATACCGCCGCGTCCAGCCCGACGAGGCGGGCGTCTGGCGCGTGCCGGATGGCCGTCAGGCGCGCCGCCACCGCCTCAACATCGGCACCATCGTGGCCGATGCGCAACTGGAGGTGCGGTTTTTGCAGGGCGCTCGTCTGGGGGTGGTGGAGGAGGGCTTTGCCGCCCGCCTGCGGCCGGGGGACCGGTTTCTGTTCGCCGGCCGCACGCTGGAGCTGGTGCGCCTGCGCGATCTGACGGTCTGGGTGCGGGACGCGCGCGGCCAGCAGCCCCGCGTGCCGCGCTGGCAGGGCGGACGCATGGCCCTGTCCACCACGCTGGCCGATGCCGTGCTGGCGCGCTTGGCCACCGCCGCCCGAGGCGAGGCCGACGGGCCCGAGCTGGCGGCGTTGCAGCCGCTGCTGGCTTTGCAGGCGCGCTGGTCCCACCTGCCCACCCCCGAGCGGTTGCTGGTGGAGGTGTTGCACGACCGGGAAGGCTGCCACCTGTTCCTCTACCCGTTTGCGGGGCGCGACGTGCACCTGGGACTGGCCGGCTGGCTGGCGTGGCGGGCCGCGCAGGCGCAGCCGCGCACCTTTTCGATGGCGGTCAACGACTATGGGCTGACCCTGCTGAGCGCCCAGCCCGTCGATTGGGCGGCCGAGCTGCCGCGCTGGCTGCAGCCGCCCGATCTCGACACGCTGACTGCCGAGCTGCTGGCCAGCTTGAACGCGACGGAGCTGGCCCAGCGGCGTTTTCGCGAGATCGCCCGCGTGGCCGGTCTTGTCGTGCAGGCCCATCCGGGTGAGCGCCGCAGCCCGCGACAGTTGCAGGCATCGGCGGCGCTGTTCTGGGACGTGTTGGCCCGCCACGATCCGGACAACCGATTGCTGCACCAGGCGCGGGCCGAGGTGCTGGCGCAGGAGCTGGAGGTGCAGCGTCTGCATGCCACGCTGCTGCGCATGGCCCGCCAGTCGTGGCAGGTGCAGCCGCTGCGGCGGCCGACGCCGCTGGCGTTCCCCTTGCTGGTCGAGCGCCTGCGCGAGCGTGTGTCCAGCGAGACCCTGAGCGCGCGCCTGCAGCGGCTGGTCGCGCAGCTCGAACGCGCGGCGGATGCCCCCGCGTCCCGCCGGCGCCGCGCCGCTGCGTCGGGGGCTGCCGCATGAGGGCGGCGTCGGCTTCGGCGCCGGTCGTGCTGCAGGCGCCGCACCATGGGCCCGAGGCGGCCGTGTGCCTGTTGTCGCAGCGGGCCGTCTGGTGGCCGTCCGGGGCCACGCTGTTCGTGGCCGATGTCCACCTGGGCAAAGCGGCCGCCTTCCGCAGCGCTGGGTTGGCGGTCCCCGGGGGTACCACCGGGGACAATCTGCAGCGGCTGGAGGCGTTGGTGCGCCGGCACGGCGCGCGCCGTCTGGTTGTGCTGGGTGACCTGCTGCACGCTCGCGCCGCCCGCACGCCGGCCGTGCTGCAGGCGCTGCGCGACTGGCGCGGCCGCCACCCCGATCTGGTCTGGGTGCTGGTGCGCGGCAATCACGACGACCGCGCGGGCGATCCACCGCCAGACCTGGGTATCGCCGTCGTGGAGGAGCCGTGGACCTTGGGGCCCTGGCACTGCCGGCACGAGCCGCCGGCCGAGGGGGAAGGCGAGGGCGCCCCGCCGGGGCCCGTCCTGTGCGGACATGTGCATCCGGTGTGCGTGCTGCGTGGCGCTGCGCGCGAGCGCCTGCGGCTGCCGTGCTTCGTGCTCACGCCGTCGGCGCTGTGGTTGCCGGCTTTTGGGGCCTTCACTGGAGGATATGCCGTACCGTCCGCTGCCGGTCAGGCGCGCTGGGCGATCGCCGACGGCGCCGTGTGGCCGGTGGATGGCCCGCCGCCTGCGCCTTGGCAGATCGGACCTGGCCGGTAAAATTCCGGGGTTTACCCTGACCCC
Organism: Tepidimonas sp.; assembly: GCF_046292505.1. GTDB lineage: Bacteria > Pseudomonadota > Gammaproteobacteria > Burkholderiales > Burkholderiaceae_C > Tepidimonas. Next base: position 43,732 of record NZ_JBKBQX010000002.1, read on the forward strand.
CCACGGGAACCCTTTCATGACCACTTCGCGCGTTTCCCCGGCCGCCATGGCCAATGCCATCCGGGCGTTGGCCATGGACGCCGTTCAGCAGGCCAACAGCGGCCACCCCGGCGCCCCGATGGGCATGGCCGAGATGGCCGTCGCGCTCTGGGGCCGCCACCTCAAGCACAACCCGGCCAACCCGGCCTGGGCCGACCGCGACCGCTTCGTGCTGTCCAACGGCCACGGCTCGATGCTGATCTACGCGCTGCTGCACCTGACCGGCTACGACCTGCCGATCGAGGAACTCCAGGCCTTCCGCCAGCTGCACAGCCAGACGCCGGGCCACCCGGAGGTCGGCATCACCCCGGGGGTGGAGACCACCACCGGGCCGCTGGGGCAGGGGCTTGCCAATGCGGTCGGCATGGCGCTGGCCGAAAAGCTGCTGGCCGCCGAGTTCAACCGTCCTGGCCACACCATCGTCGACCACCACACCTACGTGTTCCTGGGCGACGGTTGCATGATGGAGGGCATCAGCCACGAGGCGTGCGCCCTGGCCGGGGCGTGGCGGCTGTCCAAGCTGATCGCGCTGTACGACGACAACGGCATTTCCATCGACGGCCAGGTCCAGCCGTGGTTCGTGGACGATACGCCGGCGCGCTTCCGCGCTTACGGCTGGCAGGTGATCGGGCCGGTGGACGGCCACGATGTCGAGGCGGTGGATGCCGCCATCGCCGCCGCCAAGGCGCAGGGCGCGCGTGTCGATGGGCGGCCCGCCCTGATCGTCTGCCGCACCCGCATCGGCCAGGGCAGCCCCAACCGCGTCGGTACCGCCAAGGCGCACGGCGAGCCTCTGGGGGCCGAGGAGGTGCAGCGCACCCGCGAGGCGATCGGCTGGCCGCACCCGCCGTTCGAAGTGCCGGCCGACATCCGCGCGGCCTGGGATGCGCGCCCGGCCGGTGCCCGGGCCGAATCGGACTGGGCCCAGCGCGTTGCGGCCTATCGCCAGGCACACCCGGTGCTGGCCGCCGAGCTGGAGCGTCGCCTGCGCGGCGAGCTGCCCGCCGACTTCCACCAACGCATGGTGGACCTGATCGTCGGTCTGCACGAGCAGGCGCAGACCGTGGCCAGCCGCAAGGCCAGCCAGTTGGCGCTGGAGGCCCTGACCGCCGCGCTGCCGGAGCTGCTGGGCGGCTCGGCCGACCTGACTGGCTCCAACCTGACGCAGACGGCCGCCACGCCGGCGCTGCGCTTCGGCGCCGATGGCCAGCCCGTACCGGACGGGCAGGGCCGCCTGGGTCGGCACATCAACTACGGCGTGCGCGAGTTCGGCATGGCCGCGGTCATGAACGGCATCGCGCTGCATGGCGGCTACATCCCCTACGGCGGCACGTTCCTGACCTTCAGCGACTACAGCCGCAACGCCATCCGCATGGCGGCGCTGATGAAGCAGCGCGTCATCCACGTCTTTACGCACGACTCGATCGGCCTGGGCGAGGATGGCCCCACCCACCAACCGGTGGAGCACGCGGCCAGCCTGCGCCTGATCCCCAACCTGGATGTCTGGCGTCCGGCGGACACGGCCGAGACGGCCGTCGCCTGGGGCGTGGCGCTGCAGCAGCGCGAGCGGCCCACGGCATTGCTGCTCAGCCGCCAGAATCTGCCGTATGCGGCCAAGCCGACGTCGGCGCTGGCCCCCGATGCGTCCGGGTTGGATGCGATCGCCCGTGGCGGGTACATCCTGGCCGAGCCCGTGGCGGTCGGCTTCAAGCCCAACAAGAAGGCCAAGGCCGTCATCTTGGCCACGGGCTCCGAGGTGGCGCTGGCGCTGCAGGCGCAGCGGCTGCTCGCGGCCGAGGGTATCCCGGTGCGCGTGGTGTCGCTGCCCAGCACGACCGTGTTCGACCGCCAGCCGCTGGACTATCGCCTGGCCGTGCTGCCGCCCAAGCTGCCGCGCATCGCCGTCGAGGCGGGGTGCAGCGACTTCTGGTGGAAATACGGCTGCGCCGCCGTGGTCGGCCTGGACCGTTTTGGCGAGTCGGCGCCGGCGGCCCAGTTGTTCGACCTGTTCGGCTTCACGGCCGACAACGTGGCCGCGACCGTGCGCGCGGTGCTCGGGCGTTCGTGACGCGCACCTTTTCCGATCTCATCCACTCAGGGACCACACCATGACCATCCGCGTTGGCATCAACGGTTTTGGCCGCATAGGGCGCCTGTCGCTGCGCGCGGCGCTGCAAGGGGGCTTTGACGACATCGAAGTCGTCGGCATCAACGACCCCAAGGGCGCCGACTACCTGGCCTACATGCTGCAGTACGACAGCGTGCACGGGCGCTTTCGCGGCAGCGTCGCGCACGACGGTGACGACGCGCTCATCGTCAACGGCCGGCGCATTGCGCTGAGCCACGAGCGCGACAACCCCCAACTGCGCTGGGGCGACATGGGCGTGGACGTGGTGCTGGAGTGCACGGGCCAATTCCTGACCACCGAGAGCTGCCGGGTGCACCTCGACGCTGGCGCGAAGAAAGTCGTCATCTCCGCCCCCAGCAAAGACGACACCCCCATGTTCGTCTACGGCGTCAACCACGGCAGCTACGCGGGCGAAGCCGTCATCAGCAACGCCTCGTGCACGACCAACTGCCTGGCGCCCGTGGCCAAGGTGCTGCACGACCGCTGGGGTCTCAAGCGCGGACTCATGACCACTGTGCACGCCGCCACCGCCAGCCAAAAGACCGTGGACGGCTCCTCGCGCAAGGACTGGCGCGGCGGGCGCGGCATCCTGGAAAACATCATCCCCAGCAGCACCGGTGCGGCCAAGGCCGTGGGCAAAGTCATCCCGGCGCTCAACAAAAAGCTCACCGGCATGTCGCTGCGCGTGCCCACCAGCGACGTCTCGGTGGTGGACCTCACGTGCGAGCTGGAGCGCCCGGCCAGCTACGCCGAGATCTGTGCCGAGATGCGCGCCATGAGCCAGCGGCCGGTGGCCGAAGGCGGCATGGCGGGCGTGCTGGGTTACACCGAAGACATGGTGGTGTCCACCGACTTCCGGGGCGAGAGCTGCACCAGTGTCTTCGACGCCAAGGCCGGCATGGCGCTGGACGAGACGTTCGTGAAGGTGGTGGCCTGGTACGACAACGAATGGGGCTACGCCGCCAAGTGTCTGGAGATGGCGCGCATCGTCGCGCGCGGCTGAGTCCGCGGCGTCGCCGTTGACCGCTCACCGCTGAAGCGCCGTCAGGGGCAGGCCTGCAGGCCCCGCCCCGCTCCGCCGAGCGCGGCCTGCAGGCGGCCGTGCTCGGCCTCGGTCAGGTCGGGCCAGCGCAGGGTGATCGTGCGGGTTTCGGGCCGCTCCTGCACCACACGGGCGTCGCGCACGCCCAGGCGCTGCGCGTCCTGCAGCGCTTTGCGGGCCGCTTCCTCGCTCGAATAAGTGCCCAGCGCCAGCCCGGGGGTCAGGGCGGGTACGGTCACCTCGCGCTGGTCGATGCCGGCTTGGCGCAATTCGGCGCGGCGCCGCTGCAGTGCGTCGGCGCTCGGGAATTTGCCCAGATAGACGATCCAGCGCTCGGGCAGCGTCGTCGCGGTCTCGGTGCTGCGCCCCCGCAGCCCGGTTTCGGCATCGGCGCTGCGCCGCACGGCATCGGCCTGCGCCGGTGTCAGCGCCGCCAATTGCCAGCAGCGGCGCGGCGCCACCGGCGCGGGTGGTTCGGGCCGTGATTCGGCGGCGGCACTGCCCGTGCCCGTACCGTCCGCAGCCTGCGCGGTCTCGGCGGGCGGCGGGTCCGCCTGGGCGGCCAGGTTGGCCGGGTGGCTGCCCGGGGCGTTGAGCAGGCGCAGCCGCTCTGGTGCCACCTGTTGCGCCAGCCGCTGCGGCTCGCGCGCGGCGTCGGCGGCGCCGGGGCCACCCGCCGGGCCGAGCCAGCCGCTCTGCCAGGCCCACAGGGCGCCGTTGGCCACCAGCAGCAGAACGACGAGTGCCCTCAGCATGGCCGCACACTCACTTCGCCCTGCTGCACCCGCTGCAGTCCGGCAGCCGTGCGCAGCCGCAGGGCGCCATCGGGGTCCACGCCCTCGGCCGTTCCTTCGGTGCCGTCGCTCAGGCGCACCGCGCAGCCGCGCAGCGCATCCCGCGCGGCGTAGCGCAGGGTCAGGGGGCCAAACCCCTCGCGCTCGAACGCCTGCGCCGCCCGCAGCACGGCCGCCCCCAGTGCGGCCAGTGCATACCCCAAATCCCACGGCGTATGTCCCTGCGCTTGCGCGATCGCATCCAGCCCCACCGGGGGCAGGGCATGGGGCGGGGCGTCGGGGGGCAGCGTCGGGGTGGCCAGGTTGACCCCGACGCCGATGACGCAGTGGCGACCGGGCTCGCCCGTGGTCGCGTTGGCCGTCTCGATCAGGATGCCACCGAGCTTGCGGCCGTCCCACCACAGGTCGTTGGGCCATTTGAGCTGCACGGTGGGATCCAGCGCCTCGGCCACGGCCAGCCCCACCGCGAGCGACAGACCCGACCAGTCGGCCGGCGCCAGCCGCACACCGACCGAAAAAGCCAGCGACGCGCCGGGCAGCGTCACCCAGCTTCGCCCCAGGCGTCCACGGCCGGCGGTTTGCTCCAGAGCGGTCAGCACGACGGGGGCGTTCTCAGGGCCGATATGGCCGGCGCGCGCGCGGCGCATCAGCTCGGCGTTGGTGGAGTCGATGGTGGGCACCACCTCCACCGACAGGCCCGGCCACTGCGGGCTGGCGGCCTGCCACAGGGCCTCGGCGCCGGCGTGCAAGCGCGCTAGCGCAGCGGTCGTCGCGGGGGCGGAGACGGGCGGGGCGGAGGCGGACATCGGGCGGTGCCGAGGCGTTGGGCGGACGAAGACGGCGTGAAAGTTTGCTAAGGTAACTGCATGGGTGCGCATGCGTGCGCGCGCGCGAGGGAGGGCGATTCGACCCGTCCGCGACGCGCCACACCGCGCCCGGAGCATTGTAGAGATGAATACCGCTGGTTCTGCCCAAACCCCGGGGGCCCTCAAGACCCTGGTGATCGCCGAGAAGCCGTCCGTCGCGCTGGACATCGTGCGCGCGCTCACGCCCGTCTCCGGCAAGTTCGAGAAGCACGACGACTACCACGAGAACGACCACTACATCGTCACCTCCGCCGTTGGCCACCTGGTCGAAATCGCCGCCCCCGAAGCCTACGACGTCAAGCGTGGCAAGTGGAGTTTTGCCCACCTGCCGGTGATCCCGCCGCACTTCGAGCTCAAGCCCATCGACAAGACCAAGTCGCGGCTCAATGCCGTGGTCAAGCTGGCCCGGCGCAAGGACGTGGGCACCCTGGTCAACGCCTGCGACGCGGGGCGCGAGGGGGAGCTGATTTTTCGCCTGATCGAACAGTACGCGGGCGGCACCGACAAGGCCGGCCATCCCAAGCCGCTGGGCAAGCCCGTCAAGCGCCTGTGGCTGCAGTCGATGACGCCGCAGGCGATCCGCGAAGGCTTCGAGCAGTTGCGCAGCGACGAGCAAATGCGCCCCCTGGCCGATGCCGCGCGCAGCCGCTCCGAGGCGGATTGGCTGGTGGGCATCAACGGCACGCGCGCCATGACGGCCTTCAATTCGCGCGATGGCGGCTTTTTCCTGACCACGGTGGGCCGGGTGCAGACGCCGACGCTGGCCATCGTGGTGGAGCGCGAGGAGCAGATCCGCGCCTTTCGCGCCCGCGACTACTGGGAGGTGCACGCCACCTTTGCGGCGCAGGCTGGCACCTACCCCGGGCGCTGGTTCGATCCGGCTTTTCGCAAACCCCAGGGCGATGCCGCCGACCCCGAGCGCAAGCCCGAGCGGCTGTGGACCGAGGCCGAGGCGCAGGCCATCGCGCAGGCCGTGCGCGGCCAGCCCGCGCAGGTCAGCGAGGAATCCAAGCCCACCACCCAGGCCTGTGGCCTGTTGTACGACCTCACCAGCCTGCAGCGCGAGGCCAACGGGCGCTTTGGTTTTTCGGCCAAGACCACGCTGGCCCTGGCGCAAAGCCTGTACGAAAAGCACAAGGCCCTGACATACCCCCGGACCGACTCGCGGGCGCTGCCCGAGGACTACCTGGGCACGGTCCGCCACACGCTGGAGGCCCTGGCCGGCAGCCCGCTGGCACACCTGGCGCCGCATGCGCGGGTGGCGCTCGACCAGGGCTATGTGCGGCCCACCAAGCGCGTGTTCGACAACGCCAAGGTCAGCGATCACTTTGCCATCATTCCCACCCTGCAGGTGCCGCACGGGCTGAGCGAGGCCGAGCAAAAACTCTACGACCTGGTGGTGCGCCGCTTCATCGCGGTGTTTTATCCAGCGGCCGAATTTCTGGTCACCACCCGCATCACCCAGGTGCCGGTCGATGGGGTCACCCACCACTTCAAGACCGAGGGCAAGGTGCTCGTCAAGCCTGGCTGGATGGCCGTCTACGGTAAGGAAGCCGCCGAGGATGTGGAGGGCGCGCGCGCCGGGGACAAAGGCCAAAGCCTGGTGCCCGTGCAGCCGGGCGAGGTGGTGCGCACCGAGGCCGTGCGCGTGGACGCCAAGCAGACCCGCCCGCCCGCGCGCTACAACGAAGCCACGCTGCTCGCCGCGATGGAAGGCGCGGGCAAGATGGTGGACGACGAGGAATTGCGCAGCGCCATGGCCGACAAGGGGCTGGGCACGCCCGCCACGCGCGCGGCCATCATCGAAGGGCTGATCGCCGAGAAATACCTGTTGCGCGAGGGCCGCGAGCTGATCCCCACCGCCAAGGCCTTTCAGCTCATGACCCTGTTGCGCGGCCTGGGCGTGGAGGAGCTCTCGCGCCCCGAGCTGACCGGCGAGTGGGAACACAAGCTGTCGCTGATGGAACGTGGACAGCTCAGCCGTGAGGCCTTCATGCGCGAGATCGCGTCCATGACCGAGCGCATCGTGCGCAAGGCCAAGGAATACGACCGCGACACGGTGCCCGGCGACTACGCCACCCTGACCACTCCGTGCCCGCAATGCGGCGGCGTGGTCAAGGAAAACTACCGCCGTTATGCCTGCACGGGCCCCGACGGCGCGGGGGCGGGCTGCGGCTTTTCCCTGCCCAAGTCGCCCGGTGGCCGCGTGTTCGAGCTGGACGAGGTGGAAGCCCTGCTGCGCAAGCACCGCATCGGCCCGCTGGAGGGCTTTCGCTCCAAGGCGGGTTGGCCGTTCAGCGCCGAGCTGACCTTGGCGCCCGACGCCAGCGGGCAGTGGAAGCTGGAGTTCGACTTTGGCGACGACGAAAAAGCCGAAGACGGCACCCTGGCGGATCTGAGCGGCCGCGAACCCCTGGGGCCCTGCCCCAAGTGCGGGGCGCCCGTGGTCGAGCACGGCAGCCACTACGTCTGCAGCCGCGCCGTCCCGACTGCCGAGCAGCCCACGCCGTCCTGCGACTTCAAGAGCGCGACCACCATCCTGCAGCAGCCGATCGCGCCCGAGCAAATGGCCAAGCTGCTGGCCACCGGCAAAACCGACTGGCTGGAGGGCTTCGTCTCCAACCGCACCCGGCGCCCGTTCAAGGCCGCGCTGGTGTGGGATGCCGAGGCCGGCCGGGTCAACTTCGCCTTCGAGCCGCGCGAGGGCGGGCGCGCTCCCGCCCGCCGCAGCGGGGCACGCACCGCATCCCGCACCACGGCCGTCCGCCGCGGCACACCCAAACGTTGACGTCCACCCCCGAGGAGACCCCCATGAGCCTGAAGCTGTACTACGCCCCCGGCGCCTGCTCGTTCGTGCCGCATGCCGCGCTCGAGCTGGCCGGCGCCGATTTCGAGCCGGTGCTTGTCAAGCTCCACAAGGGCGAGCACCAGACGCCGGAGTTTCTTGCCCTCAACCCGCGCGGGCAGGTGCCGGTGCTGGTGGACGGGGATACCCCGGTGACGCAGATCGTCGCCATCTGCCTGCATCTGGATGCGCGCTTCCCGCAGGCGGGCCTGCTGCCGGCGCAGGGGATGGCGCGCACTCGGGCGCTGGAGACGCTGCTGTGGATGAACAACACAGTGCACCCGACGTTCACCCATGTGTTCATGCCCGCCAAGTTTGCCGACGAGGCCGAGGCGCAGGCGGCCGTCAAGGCCCGCGCGCTGGGACAGTACCGCCGGCTCCTGGGTGAGCTGGAGGCGCTCGTGGCCGCTGGGCCTGGCCCGTGGCTGGGCGGTGCGCAGCCCGGAGTGCTCGACGCCTACGCCCTGACGCTGCTGCGCTGGGGGGGATTTGCCGGCATCGACCCAACCACCTTGCCGCAGACCTGGGCGCTGTCCCAGGCCTTCGCGGCGCTGCCGGCGGTGGCGCGCGTCATCGAGCGCGAGCGCTTGCAGCTCAACGTCTATCGCCCCACCGTGGCCTGAAACCGCACCGACACCCGCAGGCCGCGCGCCTGCGGGCGCTGCGGGTCGGCGTCTTCCATCTCCAGCGCCGCGCCGTGCTGCTGGACGATTTCGTGCACGATCGCCAGGCCCAGCCCGGAGCCGTCCACATTGGTCCCCAGCGCGCGGTAGAACGGGGCCAGCACCCGCTCGCGCTCGTCTGCCGGGATGCCGGGGCCGCTGTCTTCCACCTGCAGCACCTGCACTCCGCTGAACGGATCGGTCAGCACGCGTACCGTCACCACGCCCCCGCGCGGTGTGTAGCGCAGGGCGTTGTCCGCCAGGTTGCGCACCAGCTCCGCCAGCAGGGTGGGGTTGCCCAGCAGACGGATGGGGGGCGATGCGGGCAGGCTGTCCACCGGCCGGGTCTCGAAGCCCAGATCGATTGCCTTGTCCAACGCCAGCGGCACCAGCTCCTCGACCACCTCGCGCGCCACCGCCACCAGATCGACCGGCTCGCGCGGCAGGGCGTGGCCAGTGGCCTCGGCCCGCGCCAGGGCCAGCAACTGGTTGACCGTGTGCGTCGCGCGCACGCTGGAGGTGGCGATCTGGCGCAGCGACCGCTCGACCTCCTCCCCCGCGCCCGGGGGGAGCTGCTGTTGCGCCATCTCGGCCTGCATGCGCAGCCCGGCCAGCGGGGTCTTGAGCTGGTGCGCCGCATCGGCCAAAAAGCGCTTCTGGTTCGACAGCGTCGCTTTGAGGCGCTGCAGCAGATCGTTGATCGACGACACGAGCGGCGCGACCTCCTGCGGCACATGCTCGTCGTCGATGGGGCTGAGGTCGTCGGGGCGGCGGGCGCGGATGCGCTGCTCCAGCTCGGACAGCGGCCGGATGCCATGCACCAGCGCCAGCCAGACCAGCAGCACCGCCAGCGGCAGGATGATGAACTGCGGCACCATCACGCCCTTGATGATCTCGGTGGCGAGTTTGGAGCGCTTGCCGCGCGTTTCGGCCACCTGCATCAGCACGATGTGATCGCGCGCCGGGCCGCGCGCCAGCCAGGTGTAGGCGACGCGCACGTCCTCGTCGCGGATGACATCGTCGCGCAGTTGGATGTCGCCCGGATGTGAGGTGCGGGTATCGGGCGGGGCTGGGAATTCCGGATCGCCGCTGACCAGGCGACCATCGCGGTCCATCACTTGGTAAAAGACCAGATCGGTGTCGTCCGCTCGCAGCAGGTCGCGTGCTTGCGGGGTCAGCGCGAAGACCGCGCGCCCCTCGTCCACGGTGACGAACTGCGTGAGCGCCTGCAGGTTGAACTCCAGCGCGCGGTCGTAGGGGCGGTCGGCGATGCCCTGGGCCACGAACCAAGTGAGGCCCAGCGACAGCGGCCACAGCAGCAGCAGGGGCGTGAGCATCCAGTCCAGGATCTCGCCAAACAAGCTGTGCTGCCCGCGCTGGAACAGCCCGCGCCAGCCGCGCTGCGGTCCGTCAGCCGGGGATTTTTTCAAGGCAGTACCCCAGTCCGCGCACGGTGGCGATGCGGATCGGGCCGCGCTCGATCTTTTTGCGCAGGCGGTGGATGTACACCTCGATGGCGTTGTTGCTGACCTCGTCGCCCCATTCGCACAGGCGCTCGACCAGCTGTTCCTTGCTGACCAGCCGCCCCGCCCGCTGCAGCAGCACCTCCAGCAGCCCCAGCTCGCGCGCGGACAGTTCGATCATCTTGCCGTCGATGGAGGCCACGCGGCCGGCCTGGTCGTAGACCAGAGGACCGTGCTGGATGATGCTGGAGACCGCCCCGTTGCCGCGCCGCACGAGCGCGCGCACACGGGCCTCCAGCTCCGCCAGCGCAAACGGCTTGGCCATGTAGTCGTCGGCCCCCAGGTCGAGGCCGCGCACCCGGTCGTCCACGCTGTCCGCCGCGGTCAGGATCAGCACCGGCAGGCGCGAGCCGCGCGCGCGCAGCCGCTTGAGCACCTCCAGCCCGCTCAGCTTGGGCAGCCCCAAGTCCAGGATCAACAGATCGAAGCCGTCGTGCATCAGCAGCGCCGCGTCGGCTTCGTCGCCGCTGGCGACGTGATCGACGGCGGCGCCCGCGGCGCGCAGCGTGCGCAGCAGCCCGTCGGCCAGCACCTGGTCGTCTTCGGCGATGAGGATACGCATGGCGTGTCTCCGTCCGGGGCTGTCGTTAGGGCGTCCGCTCCCGGTGCGCCACATTGTAGGGGCCGACCCGTGCGGCGCCATCCCCCTCGGCATAGGCCTCCAGCCCCAGGGCGACGACGGCGGCCACGGCATCACCGACGGCGGTGCGGAACTCCTGCTCGGCCTGCGCCACCGCGCGGCGAAAGGCCTGCAGCCAGTCCAGACCCGTGGGGGTGAAGACGATGCGGCGCGCACGCGCGTCGCGCGGGTCGGGCTCGCGCCGCACCAATCCCCAGGCCACGCACTGGTCGACCAGATCGCCCATGGCCTGCTTGCTCATGCCGGCGCTGTGGGCCAGTTCGGTCAGACGGGCGCCCCCCAGTGGCAAGTGGCGCGTGATGTGGACGATGGCTGCCCCCACCTGGGCGCGCGCGGCCAGGTTCGACAGCGCCAGCGGCGCCTGCGGCGAGTGCGCCATGAGCCACAGTACCCGCTCATCGAAGCGGCGCAACGCATGTCCCATCAGGCGCCCCAGGTGGGTGACGCGCCAGCGTTCCTCGGGGCCGAAAGAGGGCATCGACGACATGGGTAAATGGTAAGGCAAACTGACCAAAAAACACGAAAAAACCGATCAACACCCGTTTACACTGCCATCCAAGCACCGACCGCGCAGCCCCCGCAGCGCCGGGGGACAGGGAGGGCGGTGTGGTTCCAAGTCCTTGCCCATACAGGAGAAAACCCATGAACGCCATGACCCGCACCCCCGACCCCGAAAAGGCCAAGGCCCTGCAGGCCGCGCTGGCGCAGATCGAAAAGCAATTCGGCAAAGGCACCATCATGCGCCTGGCCGAGGGCGAGAAGGTCGAGGACATCCAGGTCGTCTCCACCGGCTCGCTCGGGCTGGACCTGGCGCTGGGCGTCGGCGGCCTGCCGCGCGGCCGCGTGATCGAGATTTACGGGCCGGAGTCCTCGGGCAAGACGACGCTGACGCTGCAGGTCATTGCCCAGATGCAGCAGCAAGGCGGCATCTGCGCCTTCGTCGATGCCGAGCATGCGCTGGACGTGCAGTACGCGCAAAAGCTCGGCGTGGACCTGTCCAATCTGCTGATCAGCCAGCCCGACACCGGCGAGCAGGCGCTGGAGATCGTCGACAGCCTGGTGCGCTCCGGCGCGGTCGATCTGATCGTGGTGGACTCGGTGGCGGCCCTCACCCCCAAGGCCGAAATCGAAGGCGACATGGGCGACAGCCTGCCCGGCCTGCAAGCCCGCCTGATGAGCCAGGCGCTGCGCAAGCTCACCGCCACCATCAAAAAGACCAACTGCATGGTCATTTTCATCAACCAGATCCGCATGAAGATCGGCGTCATGTTCGGCAGCCCCGAAACCACCACCGGCGGCAATGCGCTCAAGTTCTACGCCTCGGTGCGCATCGACATCCGCCGCACCGGCTCGATCAAGAAGGGCGAAGAGGTCATCGGCAGCGAGACCAAGGTCAAGGTCGTCAAGAACAAGGTCGCCCCGCCGTTCAAGACCGCCGACTTCGACATCCTCTACGGCGAGGGCATCAGCCGCGAGGGCGAGATCGTCGACCTGGGCGTGCAGCACAAGGTGATCGAGAAGTCCGGCGCCTGGTACGCCTACAACGGCGAGAAGATCGGCCAGGGGCGCGAGAACGCGCGCGAGTTCCTGAAGGAAAACCCCGATCTGGCGCGCGAGATCGAGAACAAGATCCGCGCCGTCGTCGGCGTGGCGGCGCTGCCGTCGGTGGCGCCGGACGACGAGGTGGAGCCGGACCTGTCGGCGCTGGACGAGGTGTGAGGCTGCCATGCCGCCTGCCGCCCCGACGCTGAAGGCGCGCGCGCTGCGCCTGCTGGCACGGCGCGACTACACGCGCCACGAGCTGGCGCAGCGGCTGGCGCCGCACGCCGCCGACGAAGCCGAGCTGGAGGCGGTGCTGGACGAGTGCGCGCGGCGCGGCTGGCTGGACGAATCGCGCGCGCTGGAGGCGCACCTGCACCGCCGCGCGGCGGGGCGCGGGCGCGCCCGCCTGCAGGCCGAGCTGCGCGCGCGCGGCCTGACTGACCCGGTGTTGCTGGAGGAGGCCGATGCGCGCCTCGCCGCCACCGAGGCCGAGCGCGCGCAGGCCACCTGGGCGCGCCGCTTCGGCGCCGCGCCGCGCGACGCCGCCGATCGCGCGCGCCAGCTGCGCTTCCTGCTGGCGCGCGGCTTCGCGCCGGAGCTGGCGCGGCGCATCGTGCCGCGCGTGGCGGCGGACGACGCTTGCACCGACCGCCATGGGCGGGCGCAGTACCCGACTGAACCCGACGATGCCGCGGGTTGAGGCCGACGCTGCCGCGGTATCCTGTGCTCTTCACTAGCCGAGTGTAAGATCAGCCCGAGAGGAGTCGCCAGCTTGCGAACGGCCGGGCTGGCGCGATGCCGAACTGCCCCTACCGTCCGAGGAACGCCCCCATGCGCGTCAACCTGCCCGTCACGCAAAAGGCCTACGACTTTCCGGCCGACTAGACGCTGATCTCGGTCACCGACGTCAAGGGCCGCATCACCTACGCCAACAACAACTTCGTGGCGGTCAGCGGCTACACGCGCGAGGAGTTGCTGGGCCAGCCGCACAACATCGTGCGCCACCCGGACATGCCGGAAGAGGCCTTCCGAGACATGTGGCACACGATTCTGGAGCAAGGACGCCCCTGGTCCGGCATCGTCAAGAACCGGCGCAAGAACGGCGACCACTACTGGGTGCGCGCCAATGCCACGCCGGTGCGCGAAGGCGACCAGATCGTCGGCTTCCTGTCCGTGCGCACCAAGCCCACGCCGGAGGAGATCGCCGCCGCCGAGGCGCTGTACGCGCGCATGCGCGCCGAAGCCGAGCGCGGCCGGCTGCGCACGCGGCTGCAGGGCGGTGAGGTGGTGCGCAGCGGCTGGCTGTTCGCGCTCGGGCGCAAGCTGCGCCCGGGTCTGCGCGGACAAATGATGATCGCCGCGGGTGTGGCGGGAATGCTGCCCCTCGTGCGGGATGCGTTGGCGCTGCCGGTTTGGCTCGACGTGGCGGCGGCCGTGGCGGTGGTGCTCATCGTCGGCCTCATGGTTGACCGTCTGTTTCTGCGCCCCTTGCGCCGTATCGTGCGCCAGGCCGAGCATCTGGCCTCGGGCGACCTGGTCGAGCCGATCGTCATCGACACCCGGCATGAACTGCGCCGCATCCAGCTGTCGCTGCAGCAGGTGGAGGTGGGCGTGCGCACGGTGGTGCGCGACATCCGCCACGAGGTGGCCAACCTGCGCGGCGGCACGCAAGAGATCGCCGCCGGCAACCAGGACCTGTCGCACCGCACCGAAAACGCCGCGGCGAGCCTCGAGCAGACGGCCGCCTCGATGGAGGAGATCAACGGCACCACGCAGGAGACCGCGCGCCTGGCCGACCAGGGCGTCGCGCTGGCGCGCCAGACGCTGGAGCTGGCGCGCTCTGGCGGCGAGGCGGTGGGGGCGCTCTCAGGCACGATGCGCGAGATCACCGAGTCCTCGCAGCGCATCACCGACATCATCCAGGTCATCGAGGGCGTGGCGTTTCAGACCAACATCCTGGCGCTCAATGCCGCCGTGGAGGCGGCACGCGCGGGCGAAGCGGGCCGCGGCTTCGCGGTGGTGGCCGGCGAAGTGCGGGCGCTGGCGCAGCGCACTGGCGAGGCCGCCAAGCAGATCCGCCAGCTGATCACCGAATCGCGCGATCGGGTGCTGGCCGGGGACGCGCGCACCGCCGAGGCCAACGAGCGCATAGCGGCCATGATGGAGGCGGTGCAGCGCGTGGCGCGCATGTTCGAGGACGTGCAGCACTCGGCCAACGAGCAGACCCAGGGCGTGGCGCAGATCGCCGAGGCGATCGCCAGCCTGGACTCGATCACGCAGCAAAATGCCGCGATGGTGGAAGAGCTCGCCGCCGCCGCGGTGTCGCTGGACGAGCAGGTGGGGGTGGTGCACGGCACGATCCGGGTGTTCCGCCTGACGCCCAAGGACAAGCTGCTGGTCAAGGAGGATGCGGTGGCGCTGCGCAAGGCGGTGCAAGCGCACGCCACCGACCCGGATCACCTCGACTTCGACGCCGCGATCAAAGCGTACCAGCAGTGGCGCATCAAGCTGCGCAACGCGATCCTGAAAAACGAGAAGCTCGACGTCGCCACGATCCGCCGCGACGATTGCTGCGTGGTCGGCAAGTGGATCTACGGCGCCGGCGGGCGGCAGTGGGGCAACCAGCCGCTGTTCTCGGCGCTGGTGGAGCAGCACAAGAAATTCCACCTGGAGGCCGGCCACATCGCCGAGCTGGTCAACGCCGGCAAGATGGAAGAGGCCAACCGCCTCCTGCAGGGCGAGTCAGCCTTCATCCGCGCCGGACGCACGGTGGTGGACACGCTGCAAAAGCTCAAGGCCATGGTTCAGGGGCAGGCCAAGTCGGCGCAGATCCAGCAGCGCGCACCGGCTGCCGCGCCGAAGGCTCTGCCGGCCGCTTCGTCCGCGGCGGCTTCCGGGCCCAAGCCGGCTGCGCCGGCATCCCGGTCGGCCCCCCCCTTCCGCCAAGCCTGCCGCCGCCGGTGCCGACGACGGCGAGTGGGAGACCTTCTGATCAACCCAGCCAGCGCCGCAGCCGCTCGATGGCCTCGTCCAAATCGGCGCGGGCCGTGGCGGTGGAAAAGCGCACGAAACGCCCCCCGTCTGCGGCGCCGAAGTCCAGGCTGGGGGTGGCCACCACCTGGGTGTGCTCCATCATGGCGCGCACGAAGCCCTGGCTGTCGGTGACGCCGGCGCGCGCGAACAGCGGGCGGGCGTCGGCCCAGACGTAGAAGGCGCCGTCCGGCTCCACCGGCACGTCGAAGCCGAGCGCGCGCAGCGCGGGCACGAAGGCGTCGCGCCGCGCGGCATACTCGGCCCGCCGGCGCTCGTATTCCGCGATCGTGTCGGGCTCGAAGCACGCCAGCGCCGCGCGTTGCGCCACGGTGTTGGCGCAAATGTAGTGGTTCTGCGCCAGCCGTTCCACCACAGGCACCAGCGGCTCGGGCAGCACCAGCCAGCCCAGCCGCCAGCCCGTCATGCCAAAGTACTTGGAGAAGCTGTTGACGCTGATCACGTCCTCGCCCAGCGCCAGCGCGGTCTGGCCGAAGCGCGTGTCGAACGACAGGCCCAGGTAGATCTCGTCGATGACCAGCGCGCCGCCGCGCTGGCGAACGGTGTCCAGCACGCCGCGCAGCGCTGCGGGGTCGATCGACGTGCCGGTCGGGTTGGCGGGCGAGGCCAGCATCACGCCGCGCGTGCGGGCCCCCCAGGCCGCGTCCAGTTGCGCGGGCGTCGGCTGGTAGCGCGTGGCCGGCCCTGTGGCCAGGGCGGTCGGTGTCACCCCCACGCTGGCCAGGATCTGCCGGTTGCACGGGTAGCACGGGTCGGGCAGCAGCACCTCGTCCCCGGCGTCGAACAGCGCCAGCGCTGCCAGTTGCAAACCGGCGGACGCCCCAGCCGTGATGGCGATGCGCCGCGCTGGCACCGCGACACCAAAGCGCTGCGCGTACCAGGCCGACAGCCGCTCGCGCAGCGCATCCAGCCCCAGCGCGGCCGTGTACTGCGTGCGCCCGGCGCGGATGGCGGCCTGCGCCGCCGCCTGCACCGCCGCGGGGGCGGCAAAGTCCGGCTCGCCAATGTTCAGGTACAGCATGCGCGGCGCCCCGGGGGGCAGCGCCGCGGCCAGCGCCGCCGCCTCCTGGGCCACCTGCATGACGAGAAACGGCGCAATCGCCTGGGCGCGCGCGCTGGCGGATGGGACGGGGAAAGGGGGGGTCATTTGCCGATACAAAACCGCGAAAAGATCACACCGAGCAGATCATCGGCCCCGAAGGCACCAGTGATCGTGCCCAGCGCCTCGTGGGCCAGGCGCAGCTCCTCGGCCAGCAGTTCCAGCGCCGGCGCGGGGCTGTCGAGCTGCGCCTGCGCGGCTTGCAGGTGGCCGCGCACCCGGTGCAGCGCATCCACATGGCGCTGGCGGGCGCTGAACAGGCCTTCGGGCGTGTGCCCGCTCCAGCCCACGGCGTGCAGCAGCCGCTCGCGCAGGGCTGGCAGCCCCGCGCCGGTGCGCGCCGACAGCGGGAGGGCGTCGGCGCCCGTGGGTATGGCGGCCGCCTCGGCGGCGTCGGCCTTGTTCCAGACGTCGATCACGGGCACCCGCGCCGTCAGCCGGCTCGAGAGGCGCTCGCGGATGGAGGCGTCGGCCTGCCGGTAGGCCGGGTCCGTGGCGCGCGTCAGGTCATGCACGAAGAGCACGGCATCTGCGGCCTCGATGCGCTGCCACGCCCGCTCGATACCGATGCGCTCCACCTCGTCCACCCCGGCGCCGTCGCGCAGGCCAGCGGTGTCGATGATGTGCAGCGGCACGCCCTCGACCTGGATGGCTTGCTGCACCACGTCGCGCGTGGTGCCGGCAATGGGCGTGACGATGGCCAGTTCCGCCCCGGCCAGCGCGTTGAGCAGCGAGCTTTTGCCCGCATTGGGCTGGCCGGCGATGACGACATGCATGCCCTCGCGCAGCAGCGCACCCTGTCGGGTGCGCGCCAGCACCTCGTCCAGGCGCGCCTGCAGTCGCCGCAGTTGGCCGGCTGCGTCCGCCTGCTGCAGAAAGTCGATGTCTTCCTCGGGGAAGTCCAGCGTCGCCTCCACCAGCATGCGCAGGTGGACCAGATCGTCGCGCAGCGCCTCCACCGCCTGGGAGAACGCACCGGAGAGCGAACGGCTGGCGCTGCGGGCGGCCGCTTCGGTGCTGGCGTCGATCAAGTCGGCCACTGCCTCGGCCTGCGCCAAGTCCAGCTTGCCGTTGAGAAAGGCGCGCTCGGTGAACTCGCCCGGCTGCGCCAGCCGCAGGTCCGCCAGACGGGGCCGGCCGGTGGCGGGGTCGGTCTCGGCAGCGGCCTCCAGGCAGCGCGCCAGCAGCAACTGCAGCAGCACCGGCCCACCATGGGCCTGCAGTTCCAGCACATCCTCGCCCGTGTAAGAGTGCGGGGCCGGAAACCACAGCGCCAGCCCGTGGTCGAGGGCGGTGCCGTCCGCGGCCAGAAACGGCCCGTAGTGCGCATGGCGGGGCCGCAGGTCGCGGCCGAGCAGCGCCGGCATCAGCGGGGCCAGCCCGCGCCCCGACAGCCGCACGATCCCCACCGCGCCGCGCCCGGGCGCGGTGGCGATGGCGGCAATCGGGTCCTGGTGCCGGGGCAGCATCCCCTTATTTGAACTTGGGCAGGTTGAACTTCAGCGGCACGCCCATCGCGTGGTTGATGTAGGCCTGCTGGGCGATCGTCAGCACGTTGTTGACGATCCAGTACAGCACCAGGCCGGCCGGGAAGAAGAAGAACATCACGCTGAAGATGAGGGGCATCATCCACATCAGCTTGGCCTGCAGCGGATCGGGCGGCAGCGGGTTGAGTGCCGTCTGCACCAGGGTGCTCAGGGCCATGATGATGGGCAGCACGTAGTACGGGTCCGGCGAGGACAGATCGACGATCCAGCCGATCCAGGGGGCGTTGCGCATCTCCACGCTGGCCAGCAGCACCCAGTACAGCGCGATGAAGACGGGGATCTGGATCAGGATCGGGAAGCAGCCGCCCAGCGGGTTGACTTTCTCCTCGCGATACAGCTTCATCATCTCCTGCTGCATGAGCTGGGGATTGTTCTTCAGGCGCTCGCGCATCTCCATGATGCGCGGGTTGATCGCCTTCATCTTGGCCATGCTGCGGTAGGCGCTGGCGTTGAGCCAGTAGAACGCCGCCTTGATCAGCACCACCAGCGCGACAATGGCCCAGCCCCAGTTGCCGACCAGCCCGTGGATCTTCTCCAGCAGCCAGTACAGCGGCTTGGCCAGGATGGTCAGCCAGCCGTAGTCCTTGACCAGCTCCAGGCCGGGCGCGATGGCTTCCAGGACTTTTTCTTCCTGCGGCCCGACGTAGAGCTGCGACGCCATCGTCTGGGTCGCCCCCGGTGCGACGGTCGCATCCGGCCCGATCTGGCCGACCGCGTACAGGTTGTCCACCTTGCGCACGAAATTCTCGCGCTCCACGCCCGCGGGCATCAGCCAGGCGCTGGTGAAGTAGTGCTGCACCATGGCCACGTAGCCGTCTGACGCCTGGCGCTGGATGTCGATCTTGCCCTTGTCGATGTTGGCGAACTCGACCTTTTGGTACTTGGCCGCTTCGCTGTAGACCGCAGGGCCGGTGAAGGTGGAGTAGAAGGGCGTTTCGCTGCCGGCCTTCAGCCCATCGCGCACGAGCTGCTGGTACACCCGCGCCTGAACCGGGGCGTCGCCGACGTTGCGCACCTCGTGTTGCACGTCGATCAGGTAGCTGTGGCGGCGCAGGGTGTAGGTCTTGCTCAGCACCACGCCGCCCTGCGGCTCGGACTCGAAGCGCAGCACCAGCCGATCCTGCCCGTCCGCCAGGGCGATGGGCCCGGTGCCGGCCGGCTCGACCAGCCGCATGGGGGTTTTGTGCGTCGGCAGGCCGCCTGACCCGATCAGCCCGGTCTGGGCGACGTAGGTGCGTCCCCCTTCGGTCGTCAACAGCTCCAGCGGCGTGAAGGTCTTTTGCAGTGCCTTGCCCGTCTCGGCCGCATGCTTGAGCAGCCGCGCCCCCACGAGCGCCCCGCCTTCGCTGTCAAACGTCAGCTCGAACACATCGGTGCGCACCGTGTGGCGCTGGCGCGCGACCGGGGCCGGCACGCCGGATGCCGCAGAGGCGGAGGCGGCCGTCGGTGTCGGTACCCCGGTGCCGGACGCGGCCGGCGCCGGCGCCGCCGTCTTGGGCGGGCTGCTCGACGGGAAGAAGGTGGCGGGCTGCCCGTTGTGGATTTGCCAACGATCCCACAGCAGGATCATCGAGAAACCAAAGATCACCCACAGGATGGATCGGCGAATGTCGCTCATGACGGAGGGGTGTGTTGTTGGAGGGGGAACAGCCGGGGACGCTCGGCGGGGACCGGGTCGTGCCCGCCGTCACACCACGGATGACAGCGGACCAGCCGGCGCAGGGTGAGGTAGCTGCCGGCACCGGCGCCGTGGCGCTGGAGCGCTTCGAGCGCATAGGCCGAGCAGGAGGGGGTGAAACGGCAACTGGACCCCAGCCAGGGGCTGAGCAACAGCCGGTAACCCCGCACCACACCGATCAGCACCCGTTGCGGCAGGTGGGCGAACGCATGCCTCAACCGGCCCAGCCGGCGTTCGGCGGGTGCAAGGGGGCGGGGGGCGGGGGTACGGCTCATGGCGCGTCGGGCGGGGCGTCGGGCCGGTGCCCGTCGACGCCAGCGGCCAAGCGCTGTCGCAGGCGGGGCCCCAGCAGTTGCAGCAGCTCCAGCCGCGCCGCGCGCCGCAGTGCCGCGGAGGTCGCGCTGGGAAACTCCGTGGTCGGAAAGGCCCGCTTCAGTCGCACCACCCAGGCGCCTGCCGGCAGCGGTTGTTCGCGCTCGACGGCATAGATTTGGCGCTTGAGCGTGTTGCGCGTGACCGCGCGCCGCGCCCAGCGCTTGGGTACGACCACCCCCAGCCACGTGCCGCCGCCGGGGAACAACGGAACCCCGCGCGGGCCGGCCAGCGACGCGGTGGGAATGCCATGCAGCGCGAAATGCGCGGTGTGCACCAGGGCAGGACTGGAGAGCACGGCCTGGAACTGCGCACGCTGGCGAAGGTGCCGTGCCGCTGCGCCCCGCGGCGGCGCCGGCAGGGACGACTCGGGCACCGAAGCGTCAGACGGCCAGACGCTTGCGGCCCTTGGCGCGGCGCGCGTTGATCACGGCGCGACCGCCACGGGTCTTCATACGGACCAGAAAACCATGGGTGCGCGCGCGACGGATCTTGGAGGGTTGATAGGTGCGTTTCATGTGTGTCTGCCCGGTTCGATCGAGTAAACCCTAAATTATGGCAAAAACCGCCCGCCGTGCCAACGGCCGCGCGAGGCGGAGGATCGGTGCAGGCTGTCAAGCGGGGCCAACCCGCATGTGGATAAGTGGTCCGCGGCGGCTACAATGGGCGACTTTGGCGGGGTGGCTGTCCACATGCCGGATTCCGGTCCCGGGCGGGACGGTCCGGGCCGCGACGATCCCATGCCTGCCATCGACCGAATCCCCCACCCATGAGTTCCCCGCGTTCCCTGTCCGATGCGAACGCCGCTGCCCAGCGGGCCGCGCCGGCCGCATCCGATCTGTGGTCGGCGTGCGTCGAGCGGTTGAGCCAAGAGCTGCCGGTCCAGCAGGTCAACACCTGGATCCGGCCGCTGGTCGCGCGCGTGGCCGACGACGGCTCGCGCGTGACGCTGGCGGTGGCCAACCGATTCAAGATGGATTGGGTGCGCGCTCAATATGCCGGCAAGATCGGCGCAGCGTTGCAGGCCATCGCCGGCCAGCCGGTCGCCGTGGAGCTGGTGCTTGCCCCGCGCGAGGCCCCCAGCACGCTGCGTTCTCCCGCCGCCGGGGTGGCCGGCGGGGGAGTGCCGCGCGTCGCCGCGGCCCCCGCGCGCACCGATCCGGTGTTTGCCGAGTTGCCCGAAGCGCCGGCTGCGGCCGAGCCGCCGCTGCCCGATCACAAGCACCGGCTCAACCCGGCGCTGACGTTCGCCACGCTGGTGGAGGGCTCGGCCAACCGCATGGCGCGCGCGGCGGCCATGCACGTGGCGGCAAGCCCCGGGCAGTTGTACAACCCGCTGTTCATCTATGGGGGCGTCGGCCTGGGCAAGACGCACCTGGTGCATGCCATCGGCAACCAGTTGCTGGCCGACCGCCCCGACGCCAAGGTGCTCTACATCCACGCCGAGCAGTTCGTCTCCGACGTCGTCAAGTCGTACCAGCGCAAGACCTTCGACGCCTTCAAGCAGCGCTACCACAGCCTGGACCTGCTGCTGATCGACGATGTGCAGTTCTTCGCCAACAAGGACCGCACGCAGGAGGAATTCTTCAACGCCTTCGAGGCGCTGCTGGCCAAAAAAAGCCACATCGTGATGACCAGCGACACCTACCCCAAGGGGTTGACGGACATCCACGAGCGGCTGGTGTCGCGCTTCGACTCCGGGCTGACGGTGGCCATCGAGCCGCCGGAGCTGGAGATGCGCGTGGCCATCCTGATCAGCAAGGCGCAGGCCGAGGGCGCCACGATGCCCGAGGACGTGGCCTTCTTCGTCGCCAAGAACGTGCGCTCCAACGTGCGCGAGTTGGAAGGGGCCTTGCGCAAGATTCTGGCGTACTCGCGCTTCAACCAGAAAGAGGTGTCGATCGCGCTGGCGCGCGAGGCGCTCAAGGACCTGCTCAGCATCCAGAACCGCCAGATCAGCGTCGAAAACATCCAAAAGACGGTGGCCGACTTCTACAAGATCAAGGTCGCCGACATGTACTCCAAGAAGCGGCCGGCCAACATCGCGCGGCCGCGCCAGATTGCCATGTACCTGGCCAAGGAGCTGACGCAAAAGAGCCTGCCGGAGATCGGCGAGCTCTTTGGCGGGCGCGACCACACGACGGTGCTGCACGCGGTGCGCAAGATCGCCGCCGAGCGGCAGAACCAGCCCGAACTCAACCAGCAACTCCACGTGTTGGAGCAGACCCTGAAAGGCTGACACGCATGATCGTCTTGCAAGCGACCCAGGACCGGCTGCTGGCTGCCCTCCAGTCGGTGGCCGGCATCGTCGAGCGCCGCCACACCCTGCCGGTGCTGGCCAACGTGCTGATTCACCGCGCGGGGGGCGCGACCCAGCTCACCACCTCCGACCTGGAAATCCAGATTCGCACCACGGCCGATCTGGGCGGCGACGATGGCCAGTTCGCCACCACGGTCGGCGCGCGCAAGCTGATCGACATTCTGCGCACGTTGCCCGCGGACCAGAAGGTGACGCTGGAGTCCGCCGGGGGGCGGCTGCTGCTCAAGGCGGGCAAAAGCCGCTTCACCCTGCAGACGCTGCCGGCCGAGGACTTTCCGCTGGTGCAGGAGTCGCCCACCTACGGGCCCGCGTTCTCGGTGCCGCAAAAGGTGCTCAAGGCGCTGCTGGGGCAGGTGTCGTTCGCCATGGCGGTGCAGGACATTCGCTACTATCTCAACGGCATTCTGTTCGTCGCCGAGGGGCGCCAGCTCACCCTCGTGGCCACCGACGGCCACCGGCTGGCGCTGGCCAGCGCCGCGCTGGATGTGGACGTGCCCAAGCAGGAGGTGATCCTGCCGCGCAAGACGGTGCTGGAGCTGCAGCGCCTGCTGTCGGACCAGGACGGCGCGATCGAGATGCGCTTTGCCGCCAACCAGGCCAAGTTCAGCTTTGGTGGCATGGAGTTCGTCACCAAGCTGGTGGAGGGTAAGTTCCCCGACTACAACCGCGTGATCCCGCGCGCGCACCGAAATGTGATCGTGCTGGGGCGCGCGCCGCTGTTGGCCAGCCTGCAGCGCGCCGCCATCATGACCAGCGACAAGTTCAAGGGCGTGCGCCTGCATCTGGAGCCCGGGCTGCTGCAGGTGGCGGCCAACAACGCCGATCAGGAAGAGGCGGTCGACGAGCTGGACATCGAATACAGCGGCGACGTCATCGACATCGGCTTCAACGTCAGCTACCTGATCGAGGCGCTGGCCAACATGGGGCAGGACCTGGTGCGCATCGAGCTGCAGGACGGCAACTCCTCGGCCCTGGTCACGATTCCCGACGACGATCGCTTCAAGTACGTCGTCATGCCGATGCGCATCTGAAAGTCTCCATGAGCGAATCCCAGACCCCTCAAGCGCCCGGCACGGGCTACGGCGCCGACGCCATCCAGATCCTCGAAGGCCTGGAGGCGGTGCGCAAGCGCCCGGGCATGTATATCGGCGACACCTCCGACGGCACCGGCCTGCACCACCTGGTGTTCGAGGTGGTGGACAACTCCATCGACGAGGCGCTGGCCGGCCACTGCGACGACATTGTCGTCACCATCCACACCGACAATTCGATCAGCGTGGTGGACAACGGGCGCGGCATCCCCACCGGCATCAAGTGGGACGACAAGCACGAGCCCAAGCGCAGCGCCGCCGAAATCGCGCTGACCGAGCTGCACGCCGGCGGCAAGTTCAACCAGAACAGCTACAAGGTTTCCGGCGGTCTGCACGGGGTGGGGGTGAGCTGTGTCAACGCGCTGTCGCGCTGGCTGCGCCTGACGGTGCGCCGCGACGGCAAGGTGCACCTGCTGGAGTTTGCCCGCGGCGTGGTGCAAAACCGCCAGATCGAGCGCGCGGCGGGCCCCGACGGCCAGGTGGTGGAGGTCTCGCCGATGCGGGTGCTGGGTGCCACCGACAAGCGCGGCACCGAGGTGCACTTTTTGCCCGATACCGAGATCTTTCGCGAGAACCACGACTTTCACTACGAGATCCTGTCCAAGCGGCTGCGCGAGCTGAGCTTTCTGAACAACGGCGTGCGCATCCGCCTGATCGACGAGCGCACCGGCAAGAGCGACGACTTTTCCGGCGCCGGCGGGGTCAAGGGCTTCGTCGAGTTCATCAACGCCGGCAAAAAGGTGCTGCACCCCACGGTGTTCCACGCCACGGGCGCGCGGCCAGCCGACAGCTATGGCGGCATCCCCGGCACCGAGATCGGCGTCGAGGTGGCCATGCAGTGGAACGACGGCTACAACGAAAACGTCCTCTGCTTCACCAACAACATCCCGCAGCGCGACGGCGGCACGCACCTGACCGGCCTGCGCGCGGCGATGACGCGCGTGATCGGCAAGTACATCGAGCAAAACGAGCTGGCCAAGAAGGCCAGGGTCGAGGTCAGCGGCGATGACATGCGCGAGGGGCTGTGCTGCGTGCTGTCGGTCAAGGTGCCGGAGCCGAAGTTTTCCAGCCAGACCAAGGACAAGCTGGTCAGCTCCGAGGTGCGCGCGCCGGTGGAGGACATCGTCGCCAAGGCGCTCACCGACTACCTGGAAGAGCGGCCCAACGATGCCAAGATCATCTGCGGCAAGATCGTCGAGGCCGCGCGGGCGCGCGAGGCGGCGCGCAAGGCGCGCGAGATGACACGCCGCAAGGGCGTGCTCGACGGGCTGGGGTTGCCTGGCAAGCTGGCCGACTGCCAGGAGAAGGACCCGGCGCTGTCGGAGATCTACATCGTCGAGGGGGACTCGGCCGGCGGCAGCGCCAAGCAGGGCCGCGACCGCAAGTTCCAGGCCATCCTGCCGCTGCGCGGCAAGATCCTCAACGTCGAGAAGGCACGCTACGAAAAGCTGCTGTCCAGCAACGAGATCCTGACCCTGATCACGGCGCTGGGCACGGGCATCGGCCGCGCCAGCGAAGACGACGCCGGGCGCGGCAAGAGCGGCGCGGACGACTTCGACATCGCCAAGCTGCGCTACCACCGCATCATCATCATGACCGACGCGGACGTGGACGGCGCGCACATCCGCACCCTGCTGCTGACCTTTTTCTACCGCCAGATGCCGGAGCTGGTGGAGCGCGGCCATATCTACATCGCGCAGCCGCCGCTGTACAAGGTCAAGGCCGGCAAGGAAGAGCTGTACCTGAAGGACGATGCCGCGCTGGACGCCTTTTTGTTGCGCGTCGCGCTCAAAGAGGCCAGCCTGCACACCGGCGGCGCCCGGGGCACGGTGCTGACCGGCGAGACGCTGGCCGAACTGGCGCGCCAGCACCAGGCGGCCGAGGCGGTGATCGCCCGGCTGTCGGCCTTCATGGACGCCGAGGCGCTGCGCGCCGTGGCCGACGGCGTCGCGCTCGACCTGGACGACATGGAGGCCGCGGCCCGCAGCGCCGCCGCCCTGCAGGCCGCGCTGCGCGAGGGCAGTGCCACCGGGGTGCCAGCCGAGGTGAGCGCCGAGTTTGACGCACGCGCGGACAAGCCGCTGCTGCGCATCAGCCGACGCCACCACGGCAACGTGCGCTCCAGCGTCATCACGCAGGATTTCGTGCACGGGGCCGACTACGCCGTGCTGGCCGATGCGGCCCGCACCTTCCAGGGCTTGCTGGGCGAGGGCGCCAAGGTCGTGCGGGGCGAGGGCGAACGCGCCAAGGAAGCGCCGGTGGCCGATTTCCGCTCGGCGATGCGCTGGTTGCTGGCCGAGGCCGAGCGCACCACCAGCCGCCAGCGCTACAAGGGCCTGGGCGAGATGAACCCCGAGCAGCTCTGGGAAACCACCATGAACCCCGAGGTGCGCCGGCTGCTGCAGGTGCGCATCGAGGACGCCATCGAGGCCGACAAGGTGTTTACCATGTTGATGGGTGATGAGGTCGAGCCGCGCCGAGCCTTCATCGAAACCAACGCCTTGCGGGCGTCCAACATCGATGTCTGACTGGCACAGCAGTGTTTTTTCCATCCCACGGATGGACTGCCCGTCCGAGGAGAATCTCATTCGCATGGCGCTGCGCGACATACCGGATGTGGCGCTGACCTTTGATTTGGGACAGCGCCGCCTGACGGTGCAGCACCCGGGGCCAGCCGAGGCGGTCTTTGCCCGGCTGGAGCGCTTGAACCTGGGCGCGCACCTGGTGCATACCGAGCCCGTCCCGCAGTCGGGCATACAGCCAGCATCCACCGACGAGACCGAGGCGCGTGTGCTGTGGACCCTGCTGGCCATCAACGGGGTCATGTTTTTGTTGGAGGTCGGGGTGGGCATTGTGGCCCAGTCCGCGGGCGTGTTGGCCGATGCGATGGATATGTTTGCCGATGCGGCCGTCTACGGCGTGGCCTTGTTGGCCGTGGGCCGCTCCGCCGCCCGCAAGCTGCAGGCCGCGCACCTGGCAGGGTGGTTGCAGCTGATGCTGGCCCTGCTGGCGCTGGCCGAGGTGGGGCGGCGCTGGATACAGGGCAGCGAGCCGGTATCGGCCTTGATGATGGGCGTTGGGGCGGTTGCCCTGGTGGCCAATGTGGCCTGTCTGTGGTTGGTCGCGCGGTATCGAGGGCTCGGTGCCCATATGAAGGCGAGCGCCATCTTCTCCGCCAACGATGTGCTGGCCAACCTGGGGGTGATCGTGGCGGGGGGGCTGGTGGCGTGGACCGGCTCTGCGGTGCCCGACCTGGTCGTTGGGAGTGTGATCGGGCTGGTCGTGCTCGACGGGGCGCGGCGGATACTGGCGCTGCGCTGAACGCCCATGCCGCCCGCCCGTGACCTCGCCCCGCCACCGTGCGTGCTGGCCACGGGTTTGGTCAAACGCTATGGCGACGCGGCGGTGTTTGCCGGTGTCGATCTGGCCGTCTCGCCCGGGGAGTTCGTGGCCATTTTGGGCGAATCGGGCGTGGGCAAGTCCACGCTGCTCAACTGTCTGGCCGGGTTGGATGCGGTCGATGGCGGCCGGGTGTGCGTGCTGGGGCAGGACTGGGCGGCGCTGTCCGAGCCGCAGGCCGCTGCGTGGCGGCGCACCCAGCTGGGCTTCGTTTTTCAGGCCTTTCACATCCTGCCGCACCTGACGGTGGCGCAGAACGTGGGCTTGCCGCTGGTGCTGCTGGGCCGGCCCGATGCCGAGCGGGTGGCGCAGGTGCTGGACGCGGTGGGCCTGGGAGGCCTGGGCGAGCGCCTGCCGCAAACCCTGTCCGGCGGACAACTGCAACGGGTGGCGATTGCGCGGGCGCTCGCGCACCGGCCGCGCGTGATCCTGGCCGATGAGCCGACCGGCAACCTGGACCCGCGCACCGCGGCGCAGGTGCTGGCGTTGCTGCAGGCGCAGACCCGCGCGCACGGCGCCGCGCTGGTGCTGGTGACGCATTCCCACGCCGCGGCGGAACGGGCCGACCGCCGCCTGGAGCTGACGTGCGAGGGCATGCGGCCGCTGTGATCGCGCCCCGCCCGCGCGGGTGGGACTTGTGGCGCGCGTTCTCGTGGCCGCAGTGGCGCCTGCACCCGTGGCGCCATGCGGTGGCGGTGCTGGCCATCATGCTGGGGGTGGGGCTGGCGCTGGCGGTGCACCTGATCAACGCGTCGGCGCTGGCGGAGTTTTCGGCCGCGGTGCGGGGGGTGAACGGCGAGCCGGATGCCCGCCTGCGAGGCCCCTTGGACCGGCTGGATGCGCGCTGGCTGGACCGTGTCCTGGCCCACCCCCAGGTACGGGCCGCCATGCCGGTGATCGAAGCGCAGGGCGTGGGGGTGACGCCCGACGGCCGCCGCGTGCCGGTGCGGTTGCTGGGGGTGGACGCCTTGGCCTGGCCAGCCCTGCAGCCCGACGCCGGGCTGCGGGTGCGCGAGGGCGGGGATCGGCTGGATGTGCTGGCCCCCGATGCGGTGTTTGGCAATCCCGCGGCGCAGGCGGCGCTGGGCACCGCGACCGAGGCTGTGGAGCTGCAGGTCGGACTGCAGGGGCACCGCTGGCGCATGGCGGGGCAGGTGGCGCTGTCGGGCGGCCCCTTGCTGGTGGCGGACGTGGCCGCGCTGCAGGACAGGTTGGGCTGGGGCGACCAGGTGTCGCGGCTGGACATCCGGCTGGTGCCGGGCGCCGATGCCGAGGCCGTGT
Source organism: Tepidimonas sp. (assembly GCF_046292505.1). Lineage (GTDB taxonomy): Bacteria > Pseudomonadota > Gammaproteobacteria > Burkholderiales > Burkholderiaceae_C > Tepidimonas. The sequence goes on from NZ_JBKBQX010000002.1 coordinate 71,651, forward strand.
GGCGCGACCTGCAGGCCGCTGCCCCCGCCGCAGCGGCGCAGGGCGTGGTGTGGGAGCGCCCCGGGGACGATGGCGCCCGGCTGAGCCAGGTGTCGCGGGCCTACCGGGTCAACCTGACCGTGCTGGCGCTGGTGGCGCTGTTCACCGGGGCGTTTCTGGTGTTTTCGGTGTTGAGCCTGAGCGTGACGCAGCGGCTGCCGGCCTTTGCGCTGCTGGGGGTGCTGGGGCTGGACGCCCGGCAGCGCCAGCGCCTGGTGTGGGCGGAGTCTGCGCTGTTGGGCGCCATGGGCAGTGCCCTGGGGCTGGCGCTGGGGGCGGCCCTGGCCTGGGCGGCGCTGCAGTGGCTGGGGGGTGACCTGGGGGGTGGCTACTTTGCCGGGGTGACACCCGCCCTGCAGGGGTCGTGGCTGGCCGTGCTGGGGTATGGCGCCCTGGGCGTGCTGGCGGCGATGCTGGGCGGCTGGTGGCCTGCCTTGGCCGTGCGCGGACTGGCACCGGCACAGGCGCTCAAAGGGGTGCCGATGCAGCCTGGCCACGCGCCCAGCGGCGCACGCGCCTGGGTAGGGCCGGCGCTGATGGCGCTGGGGGCGGCGCTGTGCCTGCTGCCCCCGGTGGCGGGGCTGCCCCTGGGCGCCTACATGGGGATTGCCGCGCTGTTGGTGGGGGGCATTCTGGCCCTGCCGGTGGCCGTGGCCCGTGCGCTGTCGTGGCTGGCCCCCCGGGCGGCCCGGCAGGCCTTGGCGCTGCTGGCGCTGGAACGGGCCCGGCGCTACCCCGGCAGCGCCGCCGTGGCCACCAGCGGGGTGGTGGCCAGCCTGGCGCTGTCCGTGGCGCTGACGGTGATGGTGGGTAGCTTTCGCCAGTCGATGATGGCGTGGCTGGACGCGGTGCTGCCCGCCGATCTGTATGTGCGGGCGCTGGCGGGCGGGCGCGACGCGGCGACGCTGGATCCGGCCTTCGTCGATGCGGTGCGTCGCCTGCCCGGTGTGGTCCGGGTGGAGGGCCAGCGCCAGCGGACCCTGATCCTCGACCCCCAGCGGCCGCCGGTCATACTGCTGGCGCGCCCCTTGCGGGATGCACAAGGGGGCCTCCCGGCCACGTTGCCGCTGCCGTTGGTGGGGCCCACGCAGCCCCTCCCGCCGGCGGCGGACGCGGTCGGCGTGTGGGTCAGCGAGGCGGTGGTGGACCTGTATGGGGCGCGGGTGGGCCAGCCCATCGCCCTGCCCGGTCTGGGGCCGGCGGGCACGCGCTTCGTGGTCGTGGGGGTGTGGCGCGACTACGCGCGCCAGCAGGGCAGTGTGGTGCTGGACGCGGCGGACTTTGCCCGCCTGACCGGCGACACCGCGATCAACGATCTGGCGGTGTTCCTGGCCCCCGGCACGGCGGCCGAGCCGCTGCAGCGCCAGATCGAGGCGCTGGCGGCCGGGCAGGTCCAGGTGTCGAGCGCGCAGGCGATCCGGCAGCTATCGCTGAACATCTTCGATCGCAGCTTTGCGGTGACGTACTGGTTGCAGGCCATCGCGATCGGCATGGGGCTGATGGGGGTGTCGGCCAGCTTCAGCGCCCAGGTGCTGGTGCGGCGGCGCGAGTTTGGGCTGCTGCGCCACCTGGGGCTGTCGCGGGCGCAGGTGCTGGGCCTGGTGGCGGCAGAAGGGGCGCTGTGGACCGTGCTGGGCGCCGCCGCCGGATTGGCGCTGGGCCTGGCGGTGAGCGCGGTGCTGGTGCACGTGGTCAATCCGCAGAGTTTTCACTGGACCATGGAGCTGGCCGTACCCGCCGGTCGCCTGGCCGTGCTGGCCCTGGCCGTCGTCGCGGCGGGCACCGTCACCGCCTGGGCCAGCGGACGGCTGGCGGTGCGCCGCGATGCCGTGCTGGCCGTGCGGGAGGAGGCGTGATGGACGCGTGCACCCCGTCGCCGCGCCGACGCCTGCTGCAGGGACTGGCGGCGGGAGCGTGGGCAGGCGTGTGGGCTGGCGTGTCAGTGGGGGCCTGGCCGCGGTGGGCGCAGGCCGCGCCTGGGGAGTTGGGGCGCCGGCCTTTGGTGTTCCCGCGCGACCACGGCAGCCACCCAGACACCCAAACCGAATGGTGGTACCTGACGGGCTGGCTGCAGGCCCCGCAGGGGGCACTGTGGGGGTTTCAGGTGACGTTCTTCCGCTCGCGGGTGGCGTCGACGCAGGCGCTGCGCAGCCGTCTCGCGGCGCGGCAGTTGCTGTTCGCCCACGCCGCGGTGACCGATGTCGCGGCCGGGCGCCTGCACCACCACCAAATGACGGCCCGCTGGGATGGTCGCGATCCCCCGCCCGGGGCGGAACCGGTGACCGCCGTCGCGCGCACGGGGGATACCGACGTGCGCATCCGTGACGCCGTGCTGCAGCGCGGCCCGGACGGCAGCTACCAGGCCCGGGTGGCCGCGGGGGATTGGACGCTCGACCTGCAGGCCACGCCGACCCAGCCCCTGTTGCTGCAGGGCGAGGCCGGGTGGTCCCGCAAGGGGCCGGAGCCCCATCAGGCGAGCTTCTATTACAGCCAACCGCAGTTGCGCATGACCGGCCGGCTACTGCTGGCCGGCCGCACCGCCGAGGTGACCGGGCGGGGCTGGCTGGACCACGAATGGAGCGAGGCGCTGCTGCACCCGGACGCCGTGGGGTGGGACTGGATGGGCATGAACCTGGACGATGGCGGCAGCCTGACCGCGTTCCGGCTGCGCCGCGAGGACGGCCGTGCGCTGTGGGCGGGCGGCTCCGTGCGGACGGGGCCTGCCGCCCAGCCGCCGCTGGCGACCCGGGCGTTCGCCCCGGGGGAGGTGACCTTCGAGCCGTTGCGCCACTGGACCAGCCCGCGCACCGCCGTGCGCTACCCGGTGCAATGGCGCGTGCACACCCCCGTAGGGGTGTTCGAGGTGCATGCCTTGGCGGACGACCAGGAGCTGGACAGCCGGGCCAGCACCGGCGCCCTCTACTGGGAGGGCTTGAGCGAGCTGCGCACCCTGGACGGTCGCCGCGCGGGACGCGGGTATCTGGAGCTGACCGGCTACGGGGGCGCCCTGCGGCTGTGAGCACAAGGCGGCCATGGTGTTGGGGATAGGAGATGCCATCAATTCAATATGTGAACATTTATTGAAGTGTTGTATGATGATGCCCATGCTGACCGAAGCCCAAACCGTCCAAGCCCTGGCCGCCTTAGCCCAGCCCGTGCGGCTGCGCGCGTTTCGCGCCCTGGTGGTGGCGGGGCGCGAGGGGCTGACGCCCAGCGCCCTGGCCGAGGCGCTGGGAGCGGCCCCCAGCGCGCTGTCCTTTCACCTCAAGGAATTGCTGCATGCCGGCCTGGTGACGCAGGAGCGGCAGGGCCGGCATCTGATTTACCGGGCCGCGTTCGATGCGATGCAGGCGCTGCTCGCCTACCTCACCGAAAACTGCTGCCGGGGCGACGCCTGCATCACCCCGGACGCCCTGGCCTGCGATTGTTGATCCCCACCCTCCGAAGGAGAACCCCGTGAAGCGCTTCCACGTCCATCTGCATGTCCAGGATCTGGACCAGAGCATTGCGTTTTACTCGCGCCTGTTCGCGGCCGCGCCGGTGCGCGTCGAGCGCGACTACGCCAAATGGATGCTCGACGATCCGCGGCTGAACTTCGCGATCTCCACGCGCGGCGCGACGCCGGGGGTGGACCACCTGGGCTTTCAGGTGGACGAGGCGTCGGAGCTGGGCGAGCTCAAGGCCCGCGCCCAGGCCGCGGACATGGCCCTGCTCGACGAAGGGGCCACCACCTGCTGCTACGCCCGCAGCGAAAAGCACTGGGTGACCGACCCCCAGGGCATCGCCTGGGAGCATTTCCACACCCTGGGCGACATTGCCGTCTTCCGCGAGGCGGATGCCGCCTCCGGCGCTTGCTGCGCGGCCGCCTGCTGCTGAGGAGGTACCCATGACCACCCGCCCCCTGAACGTGCTGTTTTTGTGCACCCACAACTCCGCCCGCAGCATCCTGGCCGAGGCGCTGCTCAACGACCTGGGCCGCGGGCGTTTTCGGGCCTATTCGGCGGGCAGCAGCCCGCGCCCGAACCAGCAGCCCCACCCCCTGGCGCTGGCCGTGCTGCGCGAGGCGGGCATTGCCACCGATGGGCTGCGCAGCAAAAGCTGGGATGAGTTTGCCGGCCCCGACGCGCCCGAGATGGATCTGATCATCACCGTTTGCGACAACGCGGCGGGCGAGGTCTGCCCCGTGTGGCCCGGGCATCCCGCCACGGCCCATTGGGGCTACGCCGATCCGTCCGCGGGTGACGAGCCGGACGAGGTCAAGCACGAGGCCTTCCGCCGCACCATGCAGCTGATGAAGCGCCGGCTGGAGATGCTGACGCAATTGCCGCCCGAGAAGCTGGCGCGCGCCCTGCTGCAGGACAGCGCCCGCGCCCTGGCGGGGAGCTGAGGCCGTGAGCGCGCAGTGCGACATTGCCGCCAAGCAGGCGGCTGGCGCGCCCATGAGCGTGTTCGAGCGTTACCTCACGCTCTGGGTGGCGATTTGCATCGTGGTGGGCATCGCCCTCGGGCAATGGTTGCCGGGCCTGTTTCAGGCCATCGGGCGGCTGGAGGTGGCGCGCGTCAACCTGCCCGTGGGCCTGCTCATCTGGGTGATGATCATCCCGATGCTGGTGAAGGTGGATTTTGGCGCGCTGGGACAGGTGCGCCGCCATGTGCGCGGCATCGGGGTGACGCTGTTCGTCAACTGGCTGGTCAAGCCGTTTTCGATGGCGTTTCTGGCCTGGTTGTTCGTGCGCCAGTGGTTCGCGCCGTGGTTGCCCGCGGAGCAGATCGACAGCTATGTGGCCGGCCTGATCTTGCTGGCGGCCGCGCCGTGCACGGCGATGGTGTTCGTCTGGAGCCGTCTGACCGGCGGCGACCCGCTGTTCACGCTGTCGCAGGTGGCCCTCAACGACACCATCATGGTGTTTGCCTTCGCGCCGCTGGTGGCCTTTTTGCTGGGCTTGTCGGCGATCACCGTGCCGTGGGACACCTTGCTCGTGTCGGTGGGGCTGTACATCGTGGTGCCCGTGCTGCTGGCCCAGGCGTGGCGGCGCCGGCTGCTCGCGCGCGGACCGCAGGTTCTGGATGCCACCATGCGCCGCACGGGGCCGTGGTCCATCGCGGCGCTGCTGGCGACGCTGGTGCTGCTGTTCGCCTTTCAGGGCGAGCAGATTCTGCGGCAGCCGCTCGTGATCGCTCTGCTGGCGGTGCCCATCCTCATCCAGGTGGCGTTCAACTCGTCGCTGGCGTATTGGCTCAACCGGCGCGTGGGCGAGTCGCACGCCGTCGCATGCCCGTCGGCGTTGATCGGTGCGTCCAATTTCTTCGAGCTGGCCGTGGCGGCGGCGATCAGCCTGTTCGGCTTCGAGTCCGGTGCCGCCTTGGCCACCGTGGTGGGGGTGCTGATCGAAGTGCCGGTCATGCTGGCGGTGGTGTCGATCGTCAACCGCAGCAAGGGATGGTACGAGTCGGGTATCCACCGATCACGGGTGTGACGGACCAGCAGGGGCGGGAGGCATCGCCTTCCATCGATGATTTTCAGCAAAAAAATCGATGGAACCGCATGTCTGAGCGCGGCTACAGTCGAACGCTCGATGTCGTTTGACGGAAAGTCCGCATGCAAAGTCTGCTCGATCCCGCCATCCTGTTCTTCGTCTTTGGTGTGCTGGCCGGCGCGGTACGCTCCAACCTGGAGATCCCGCCGGCCATTGCCAAGTTCTTGTCGCTGTATCTGTTGATGGCGTTGGGGCTCAAGGGCGGGTTTGCGCTGGCGCAGGCGGGCTTCAATCCCGACATCCTCCTGGGCATCGGCGCGGCCATGGCCATGGCGGTGATCGTGCCGTTGATGGGCTACGCGGTTTTGCGGCGCCACGTCTCGCGCCTGGACGCAGCGGCCGTGGCGGCCTGCTACGGGTCGGTCAGCGCGGTGACCTTCGTCACGGCGACGCAGTTTTTGACCAGCGCCGGGCTGGCCCCGGGCGGCCACATGACCGTGGCCATGGTGCTGATGGAATCGCCGGCCATCATCGTCGCGGTGCTGCTGGCCAACGCCATCCGCAAGGAGCGGGGGGTGGACGGCTCGCCCGATCTGCGCATCGGGCACATCCTGCACGAATCCTTCACCGACGGCGCCCAGATGTTGCTGCTGGGGTCGATGGTGATCGGTTACCTGAGCGGCGAGACCGGCAAGGCGGTGATGCAGCCGTTCTCGGGCGACCTGTTCAAGGGCATGCTGGCGTTCTTTCTGCTGGACATGGGGCTGATGGTGGCGCGCAACTTCCGCGAGGCGCGCAAGGCATCGCCGGTGCTGCTGGCCTACGCGGGGCTGGCGCCCCTGGTGCACGCCAGCATTGCGCTGGGGTTGGCCGCCGTGCTGGGCATGCCGGTGGGCGACGCGGTGCTGCTCATGGTGCTGTCGGCCAGCGCCTCGTACATCGTGGTGCCGGCGGTGTTGCGTTATGCGATCCCGGAGGCCAATCCCGCGCTGTACTTCGGGCTGAGCCTGGGGGTGACGTTCCCGTTCAACATTCTGCTGGGTATTCCGCTCTATACCCAGGTGGCGCGCACGGTCCTCGGCTGATCCGTGGGGCGGGGCGATGCACCCGCGCGCCCGGGCGTGTGTCAAGATGGCACCATTGCCCTCGGTTCCACCGTTGATCCATGGTTCGCTCCCTCGTCCCGTACTGCCGCGTCAGGGTCGCTGCCGGTGTGCTCACGGCGGTGGGGTGGGCCATGGCGCCAGCCCTGCAGGCGCAGCCGCATTTGCGCTGCGAACTGGAGGCCAGCCATGAAGTGATCCGCCTGGATGTGCGGCTGGTCACGGATCCGTACCCGGTGGCGGCGGTGCCGGTGGGGCGCTCCTTCCGCTTCAAGGCGGTGCTGCTGGCCGATGGAGATGGGTCGGCGGCGGCCCCGCTGGGGGTGCAGCGCGTCTACAGCCACCGCACCGGCAGCGAGCTGCGCTACACCTGCGCCTGGGAGGTTCAGCCATGACCGCGCGTAGCCGACGCTGGCGGGGGTGGCTGATTGCGGGGGGCCTGGCCCTGGCGTCTGTGCTGGCCGTGGCGCAGGAGGTGACCCTGGCGTTCATGGGCGACGTCATGCTGGCCGACGGCCCCGGGCGCCTCATCCAGCGCGGCGGCGACCCTTTCCGCGCCGTGTCGCCCTGGTTGGCGCGCGCCGACGTGCGGGTGGCCAATCTGGAGTGCGTCGTCGCCCGCGGGGGCAGCCCCGAGCCGGACAAGCCCTACACCTTTCGGGCCCATCCGCGCGTGCTGTCCGTCGTGCGGCGCGAAGGCCAGCGGCTGCAGCTCACGGTGGACGACGACGGCCCGGGCCTGACGCCTGAGCAGTGCCAGCAGGTGCTGGCGCGTGGGGTGCGGGCCGACGAGCGCGTGCCCGGCAGCGGGCTGGGGCTGGACATCGTGCGCGAGGTGGCGTCGCTCTACGGCGGCGCGTTGACGCTGGCGCGCGCGCCGCTGGGTGGCCTGCGTGCGCAGCTCGAGTTGCCGGCGGTGTCGAAAGCATGACGGCCGATCCTCGGGCCGGGTGGGCGACCTCCTCCTCGGCGTCGGGAACTTTTTTTGCGGGCTGCGCTCTACATCGGCAAGCACGCAATGGTTTCTGTGTGCCGCGAAGCCCGGTCGATGCGGTGGTTGCCCGTGTCGTCTGGAAAACTCGCCGAGGCGGTTCTCCTCCTCCCTCCCTCCTCCTGTTGTCTCGGGGAGTGCTTCGCGGTACTTTTTTATTCCGTTAGGCGGGCGGCAAGGTGTCCTGAAAACTGGGGCGCTGCATCAGCCGTTCGTGCAGGCGCGCCAAGTTCGGGTAAGCGGCGCGCCAATCGATGGCCGGGAAGCGAAAGTCCAAATACCCCAAGGCCACGCCGACCGCGATGTCGGCCAACGTCAGATGGATACCGTGGCAGTGCGTCCGGTCGCCCAACCCCAGGCTCATCGCCTTCAGGGCCCGCTGCACCGCGGCCATTTGCCGATCCACCCAAGCTTGGCTGCGTTCGTGCGGCGCGCGGCCGCTCCACACCTGCTCCATGCGCGCGCTCACCGCCGCATCCAGCACGCCGTCGGCCAGGGCCTCCCAGGTCTTGACCTCGGCGCGCTCGCGCCCGCTGGCCGGGATCAGCTTGCCCACCGGTGACAGCGTGTCCAGGTACTCGACGATGACGCGCGAGTCGAACACCGCCTCGCCGCCTTCCATCACCAGGCACGGCACCTTGCCCAGCGGGTTGGCGTCCGGCACCGTGCTGTCGGCGGCCCAGGGGTCGGCCTGCTCGAACTGGAAGTCGAGTTTCTTTTCGGCCATGACGATGCGCACCTTGCGCACGTAGGGGCTGGTGAGGCTGCCGATGAGCTTGAGTTTCATGGTCATGGACGATGGGCCTGGCGGCGCGGTCTCCCCTGCGGAAATCAGGCGCCGGCTGCGCCGATTGTAGAGAGGCCGGCGCGCAGCGGTGGCCGAGTGGGCGCCGGTGGCAGGGGCATCGCCCCCTACAATCAGAACCCACTATGCAAGCCCACGCTGACACCTCCCTTGCCACGCCGGATGCCGCGCTGACGGCGTTGTCGCCGCTGGACGGCCGCTACGCCGCCAAGGTCGCCGCGCTGCGGCCCATCTTCAGCGAATACGGCTTCATGCACCGGCGCGTGCAGGTGGAGCTGACGTGGTTCGAGCGCCTGAGCGACCTGGGCCTGCCGGAATTCCCGCCGCTGTCGGCGGCGGCGCGCGCGCACCTGCGGCGCGTGGTGCGCGACTTTTCGCCGGCGGATGCAGCGGCGATCAAGGCCATCGAAAAAACCACCAACCACGACGTCAAGGCGGTGGAGTACTGGATCCGCGGCCACGCGGCGCTGGGCGTGCCGGGTGTGTTCGCCGGCTGGCCGGAACTGCAGCGCGCCGGCGAGTTCGTGCACTTTGCCTGCACCAGCGAGGACATCAACAACACCAGCCACGCGCTGCAGCTGCAGGCGGGCCGCGCGCTGCTGCTGCAGGGGCTGGAGGCGATCACGGCGCGGCTGCGCGAGCTGGCGCACGCGTGGGCCGAGGCGCCGATGCTGTCGCGCACGCACGGCCAGACCGCGAGTCCCACCACCGTCGGCAAGGAGCTGGCCAACGTGGTGGCGCGCCTGCAGGCGGCGCGCGAGCGCATCGCCGCGGTGCCGCTGCGCGCCAAGATGAACGGGGCGGTGGGCAACTACAACGCGCACCTGGCGGCCTACCCGGACGTGGACTGGGAGGCGTTTGCGCGCAGCGTCGTCGAGACGCCGGCGCCGGGGCCGGACACGCCGGTGGAGGCGCCGATCGGCTTGGGGCTGACGTTCCAGCCCTACAGCATCCAGATCGAGCCGCACGACTACATGGCCGAGCTGTTCGATGCGGTGGCGCGCAGCAACACCATCCTCGTCGATCTGGCGCGCGACGTCTGGGGCTACATCAGCCTGGGCTACTTCAGGCAGAAGCTCAAGGCCGGCGAGATCGGCTCCTCGACGATGCCGCACAAGGTCAACCCGATCGACTTCGAGAACGCCGAAGGCAATCTGGGACTGGCCAACGCGCTGCTGCGCCACCTGAGCGAGAAGCTGCCGATCAGCCGCTGGCAGCGCGACCTGACCGACTCCACCGTGCTGCGCAACATGGGCGTGGCGCTGGGCTACGCGGTGCTGGCGCACCAGGCGCTGCTGACCGGCCTCGGCAAGCTGGAGCTCAACGCGGCGGCGCTGGCGGCTGACCTCGACGATGCGTGGGAGGTGCTGGCCGAGCCGATCCAGACCGTGATGCGCCGCTACGGCGTGCCGGGCGCCTACGAGCGGCTGAAGGAGGCCACGCGCGGCCAGCAGGTCACGCGCGCGGCGCTGCACGAGCTGATCGACGATCTGCCGATTCCGGAAGCGGAAAAGGCGCGCCTGCGCGCGCTGACGCCGGCAGCCTACACCGGCAAGGCCGCGGAGCTGGCCGGGCGGATCTGACGACGCGTCGAGCCCGCCGCGCCGGCAGCCGACGGGCGCATGGCGGCGCGGACCTCACCGGGCGGGACGGGCTTCGCCCGGCGTTGGGGCCGGTGCTGCGTGGGGGTCGGCCGGCGCGGTCGTGCCCTGTCGCTCCACGGCGCGCTCGGCATAGACGTTGAAGCGCCAGGCGCTGTCCTCCAGCGTGATGCGGCGCCAGACGGCGCGCTTTTCGCCCGGCGTCATCGCCGGCCAGTGCGTCACCTCGTCGTGCGTGCGGCCGCAGCCCTTGCAGACCGCGTCGCCCTGGTTGGTGGAGCAGATGGCGATGCACGGCGTATCCGGCGTGGTGTCGTACCACGCTTTCCAGGCCGCCCAGGCGGCGCGCGGCATGGTGCGCTCGTCGGCTTCGTCGGTGCGGTAATAGACCATCAGCGCGTAGACCTCGGCCAGCGCGCGCAGTTCGGGCCCCAGGGTCACGCCGTCGGGCGAAGGCTGGCGCGCGCGCCAGTGGTTGATCGCGGCCTCGATGTCGGTGATGTGGATGCCGGCCATGCGAATGCGGGGGATGAATGCGAAAACGGGTGGGTGGATGCCCGGAATCGGGGCGCTGATCTTAGCCGCAGCGGCGCGCGTGCGTCAGCGGCGCGGCGCCTGCTCGGCCAGCTGCTCGCGCAGCAGGCCCTCGGCGTAGCGGGCGCGGGCGTCCAGCACGGACAGTTCCATCAGATCGTCCACCCCGCGCTCGCGCGCCAGCCGCTGGGCGGCGCGGAAGCGGTCCAGCGCGCCCGCCGGGTCCAGCCAGGCCAGCCGCGCTTCGCCCTCGGCGCGGGTGGCGCGCACGGGCTGGCCCAGCGCATGCTGCACCGATGCCAGGGCGCTCCAGGCCCCGGCGTCCTGCGGATGCTCCACGCACCACGCCTGCAGCCGGGCCACGGCCCGCTGCGCCACGGGGCTGGGCAGCGCCGTGGCGGCCCCGGCCGTCAGCAGCAGCCCGGCGCGGCCCCCGGCATCCAGGCCCCGCTCTGCCCAGGTCGGCAAGGACTGTCCTTCCGAGGGCGGCAGGCGCGGGTCGGTGCGCAGCATCGACAGCAGTTCCAGGCGCAGCAGATCGGCCGCCAGCCGGGCGTCGTCCGCATCCGCCGCCTCGCGCACGGCGGGCAGCAGGCGCAGCGCGCCGGGGGCGTCGCGCAGCCAGGCGCAGGCCAGCGCGCCGGCGTACAAGCGCCCGGGGTCGCGTGCCGTGCGTCCGTCGCGTCCATCCAGCGCTGCGCTCGCGTGTGCCTGCAGCCGGTCCGGGGCCGGGTCGGCCAGCACCCGCGCGCGCGCCGTCATGAAGGCGTGGCCGGTGGGCGACACGGGGCCGGCCGCTGCACCTGGCGCGCGTGCCGCCGTCTCCAGCGGCAAACGCGCCCGCATGTCGGCGACGCGCTCGGTGGTCAGCGGGTGGCTGCGCAAGTAGGGGTAGCTGCCGTCGTCGTTCAGGCGGGCCGACTGCTGCAGCCGATCAAACATGCCGATGAAACCGTGGCCGTCGAAGCCCGCCGCCTGCAATACGGTCAGGCCGATGCGGTCGGCCTCGCGCTCCATATCGCGCGAGAAGTTGAGCTGTCCCTGCAGCGCCACCGCCTGGCCGCCCGCGATTGCCGCACTGGCGATGTCGGCGTTGCGGGCCGCGCTGGCGGCGAGCGCCCCCAGCACCATGGCCGCCAGCACCAGGGGGGCCTGCTGGCTTTGCCGGCTCAGCAGCCGGGCGATGTGGCGCTGCGTGACGTGGCACAGCTCGTGTGCGAGGACCGAGGCCAGCTCATCTGCGCTGCCCGTCACGCCGATCAGCCCCAGGTGCACGCCCAGGTAGCCGCCGGGCAGTGCGAAGGCGTTGACCGTGCGGTCGCGTGCCAGCAGCAATTGCCAGGCGTAGCGCTCGGCCAGCTCATCCGACAGCTCGCCCCGCCGCCGCGCGGCCTGGAACAGCGGCCCCCAGATGCGCTGCAGGTAGTCGCCCAGCACCGGGTCGTCCAGGTAGGCGGGGTCGCGGTAGATGGCGCGCGCGATCTGGTCGCCGATGCGCCGCTCCTCCGACAGCGTCAGATCTCCGCCATCGCCCAATGCCGGCAGATCGCTGGCCGCGCCAGCACTCGCCGGTACGGCCAAGCCTGCCGCGCCCAGCCAGGGCAGCAGCGCGCGGGCGGTGGCTCCGGCAAAGGCGCCCCGCAGGGCACCCATCAGCCAGTCGCGTCGCCGGCAGCCCAGCGGCGCCAGCCGGTGCGGGCGGTCGACATCGGGCATGGCTTCGGTCGTGCGGTGAAGGGGCTCGCTCATCCTCGTATGATGCCGCGTCGGTGTTCTGAATTCCCCGCCAGCCATGACCGCCTCCCCCCGTGCCCCCGAGACCGCTTCGCCACTGACCCATTTCGACGCCCAGGGCCAGGCCCACATGGTGGACGTCGGCGCCAAAGCCGCCACCCACCGCACGGCCGTGGCCGAGGGGCGCATCCGCATGCAGCCGGCGACGCTGACCCTCATCCAGCAAGGCAGCGCCAAGAAAGGCGACGTGTTGGGGGTGGCGCGCATCGCGGGCATCATGGCGGCCAAGCGCACCAGCGACCTGATTCCGCTTTGCCACCCGATCGCGCTGACGCGCGTGGCGCTCGAGTTCGCCGTCGAGCCGGACGCCGCCGCCGTGCGCGTGCAGGCCACGGCGGAGACCGTCGGGCCGACCGGGGTGGAGATGGAGGCCCTGACCGCCGTGCAGGTGGCGCTGCTGACCATTTACGACATGTGCAAGGCGGCCGATCGGGGCATGGTGATCACGGACGTTCGGCTGCTGGAGAAGCACGGCGGCAAGTCCGGCTCTTTTGTGAATCGTTGAGCCCATCGGGGTGGGTTGCGGCATAAGGTGGCAGGATGAAACGAATCGTCAAGTGGGGGCTGCCGCTGGCCGTGGCGGTGCTGGTCGTGGGCCTGTCCGTGCGGGGGGTGATGCAGCGCCGCGCATCGACTGAGGTGGCGGTGTCCACCGCCCCTGCGGCGCTGGAGCTGGCCCCTGCCGATCTGGTGACGGCGCAGCGCCGGCCGGTGTTGCGCACGCTGCCGGTCAGCGGCACGGTGGAGGCGGTGCGCACCGCCCTGGTCAAGGCCAAGGTGGCGGCGGAGCTGCGCGAGCTGACGGTGCGCGAAGGCCAGGCCGTGCGGGCGGGGCAGGTGCTTGGGCGGCTGGATGCCACCGAGTTCGACGCCCGCGTGCGCCAGGCGCGGCAGCAGGCGGAATCGGCCCGTGCCCAACTGGAGATTGCCGAGCGCACGCTGCAGAACAACCGGGCGCTGGTGGAGCAGGGCTTCATCTCGCGCAACGCGCTGGACACGGCGGTGTCGAATGCGGCCGGGGCGCGCGCCGGTCTGCTGGCGGCCGAGGCCGCGGCGGACGTGGCGCGCAAGGCGCTGGACGACACGGTGCTGCGCGCGCCCATCGACGGCTGGGTGTCGCAGCGCTTCGTGCAGCCCGGCGAGCGCGTGGCGGTGGATGCGCGGGTGTTGGAAATCGTGGACCTGAGCGCGCTGGAACTGCGCGCCGCGTTGCCGCCCGAACAGGTGGGGGCGGTGCGCGTGGGCGCCCCCGCGACGCTGCGGGTGGACGGTCTGCCCGAGCCGGTGCCCGCGCGCGTGGTGCGCCTCAACCCCAGCGTGCAGGCGGGCACCCGGGCGGTGCCGGTCTATCTGGCGCTCCAGGCGCGCGACGGCCTGCGCCACGGGCTGTTTGCCACCGGCCGCATCGAGGTGGCGCGCGAGACGGCCCTGGCGTTGCCCGAGTCGGCCGTTCGGCTGGATGCCCCCCAGCCCTATGTGTGGCTGCTGCAGGCGGATCGCCTGGTGCGCCGGACGGTGGAGGTGGAGGCCGGCGCCGAAGCCGACGGGCAGCCGGTGCGCATCATCCGCAGCGGGCTGGCCAACGGTGACCGGGTGCTGGCGGGCACCATCGGGGGCGTGCGCGATGGCACGGCCGTTCGGCTGAGCGCGGCCTCCGCCGGCCAGTGAGGGTGCGCGTCCATGTGGTTCACCCGCGTCTCCATCGCCAACCCGGTGTTGGCCACGATGCTCATGCTGGCCTTCGTGGTGCTGGGGCTGTTTTCGTTGCAACGGCTCAAGGTCGATCAGTTCCCGGATGTGGAGTTTCCCGTCGTCGTGGTGCAGGTCGAGTACCCCGGCGCCTCGCCCGAGATCGTCGAGACCGAAGTCACCCAGAAGATCGAGGAGGCGGTCAACTCGATCGCGGGCATCAATCAGCTCTTTTCGCGCAGCTACGACAGCCAGTCGGTCGTGATCGTGCAGTTCAACCTGGACGTCAACGGCCGCCAGGCCGCCGAGGATGTGCGCGAAAAGGTGGCCGGCATCCGCGCCCAGTTGCGCGACGAGGTCCGTGAGCCGCGGGTGCTGCGCTTCGACCCGGCTTCGCGGCCGATCTACACGCTGGCGCTGACCTCGCCCGACGGCAGCCGCAGCCCGGTGGAGCTGACCACCTACGCCGACCAGGTGGTCAAGAAGCGGCTGGAGAATGTGCGCGGTGTGGGCTCGGTGACGCTGGTGGGCGGCGTGGCGCGCGAGATCAACCTCTACCTCAAGCCCGAGGCGATGGAGGCCTACGGCATTGGCGTGGAGCAGGTGCTGCAGGCCGTGCGCACCGAAAACCAGGACCTGCCCGCCGGCTCGCTGCACTCCCGCGAGGCGGAGCGGGTGGTGCAAGTCAAGGGCCGCCTAGCGGAGCCCGAGGCCTTTCGCGACCTGATCGTGGCGCGCCGGGGGGCGAGCGGCAGCACCGTGCCGGTTCGGCTGGGGCAGATTGCCGACGTCGTCGACGGCCCGCAGGAGGTGGAGAGTCTGGCGCTGTTCGACGGTCGCCGCACGCTGGCGCTGGATGTGCAAAAGGCCCAGGGTGAAAACACCATCGATGTGGTGGAGGGCCTCGACCGCGTGGCGTCGCAACTGCGCGCCGAACTGCCCGCCGGGATGGCCATCGACGTGGTGCGCGACAACGCCCGCCCCATCCGCGTGGCAGTCACCAACGTGCGCCAGACGCTCATCGAGGGCGCGGTGCTCACGGTGGCCATCGTCTTCCTGTTCCTCAACTCGTGGCGTTCGACGGTCATCACCGGGCTGACGCTGCCCATCGCGCTGATCGGCACCTTCCTGTTCATGTATGGGTTTGGCTTCTCGATCAACATGATCACGCTGATGGCGCTGAGTCTGTGCGTGGGCCTGCTGATCGACGATGCCATCGTCGTGCGCGAGAACATCGTGCGCCATGTGCAAATGGGCAAGGACGCGCACCGCGCCGCCCTCGACGGCACGCACGAGATCGGCCTGGCCGTGCTGGCCACGACCCTGTCCATCGTCGCGGTGTTCCTGCCCATCGGCTTCATGGGCGGCATCATCGGCAAGTTTTTCCACGAGTTCGGCATCACCATCGTGGCGGCGGTGCTGATCTCGATGTTCGTCAGCTTCACGCTCGACCCCATGCTCTCGAGCGTCTGGCACGACCCGGCCATCCACGCCGAGGGGCAGTCGGCGCCGCGCCGCACCCTCTACGACCGCACGCTGGGCCGGCTGACCGCGGCGGTCGAGCGCTTCACCCACCGGCTGGGGGAGTGGTACCAGACCCTGCTGGCCTGGTCGCTGGCGCACCGGCGCACCACGCTGGCCGTGGCCGCCGGCAGCCTGGTGGCGAGTTTCGCGCTGGTGCCGGTGATGGGCACGGAGTTCGTGCCCAAGGCCGATTTTTCCGAGACGACGCTCAGCTTCTACACCCCCACGGGCTCGTCCATCGAGGTGACCGAGGCCAAGGCCCGGCAGGTGGACGCCATCCTGCGCGAGTTTCCAGAGGTGCAATACACCCTGACCACGATCAACACCGGGTCCGCCCAGGGGCGCAATGTGGCCACCGTCTATGTGCGCCTCGTCGACCGCAAAGCCCGCCAGCGCAGCGTGGACCAAATGTCGGCGGTGTTGCGCGAACGGCTGGCCCGCGTGCCCGGCATCACCGTCACCCATGTGGGCCTGCTGGACCCGGTGGGGGGCAGCAAGCCGATTTCGGTGTCGCTGCAAGGCACCGATCTGCAGGCGCTGCAGCGCCTGACCGACCAGGTCACCGAGCGGCTGCGGCACATCCCCGGGCTGGTGGATCTGGACACCAGTATGAAGCCGAACAAGCCGACGGTGGACATCGTGGTGCGGCGCGACGCCGCCTCGGACCTGGGGTTGAGCGTGGGCAGCGTCACCCAGGCGCTGCGCGGCCTGATCGCCGGCCAGACCGTGGGCAACTGGCGTGCGGCGGATGACCAGAGCTACGACGTCAAGGTCCGCCTGGCGCCGCAGGCGCGCGAGTCGGTGGAGACGCTGCAGCGCCTGACGCTGACCGTCACCGGCCCGGACGGCACGCCGCGCGCCATACGGCTGGCTCAGATTGCGGACATTCGCCCGTCGACCGGGCCCAGCCAGATCAACCGGCGCGATCTGGCGCGCGAGGTGGAAATCACCGCCAACGTTGCCGGCCGCTCGCTGGGCGAGGTCTCGGCCGACATCCGGCGCGTGCTCGACGGCACCGATTTCCCGCCCGGCTACCGCGCCAAGTTCGGTGGTTCCACCAAGGACATGCAGGAGTCCTTCGGCTACGCACTGTCGGCGCTGGCGCTGGCGGTGATCTTCATTTACATGATCCTGGCCTCGCAGTTCAAGAGCTTCCTGCAGCCGATCGCGCTGATGTCGTCGCTGCCGCTGACGCTCATCGGCGTGGTGCTCATCCTGCTGATGTTCGGCTCTACGCTCAACCTGTTTTCCATCATCGGGGTGATCATGCTGATGGGGCTGGTCACCAAGAACGCCATCTTGCTGGTGGACTTTGCCAACCGCGCACGCGCCGGTGCCAGCGGCGACGGGCTGGCCGGCGAGAAGCTGGACCGCGAAGCGGCCCTGCTGCTGGCGGCGCGGGTGCGGCTGCGCCCCATCCTGATGACGACGCTGGCCATGGTGTTCGGCATGGTGCCGCTGGCGTTCGCGCTGTCGGAAGGCTCGGAGCAGCGCGCCCCCATGGGCCAAGCGGTCATCGGAGGCGTGGTGACCTCATCGCTGCTGACGCTGGTGGTGGTGCCGGTCATTTACTGCTATCTGGACGATTGGGCCGCATGGTGGCGCCGGCGTTTGGGAGGGCGCGGCGGTTCTGTGGTGTAGCACGGTAGCGAATCATCCAGGTGAGCGTTGTCCTTGCCGCTGGCGCCCCCGATAATGGGCGCCAAGATCTTGGCGCGGTCGCGCCGGGCGTGCTGGAAACACGATGCGGGACCCACCCGTCGATCAGGTGCCGATGGCGTCCCTGTCCGAAAGGCAAGGGGTGGCCGGCATGCGACTGCCGTCGCTGCGGTCCAGTCTGTATGCGCTGGTGTGGGTGTGCGTGCTGCCGGCCGTCGGGTTGGCGGCCTATCTGGCCGTCGTCAACTACCGGCTGGAGCGCGAGCGCGTTTATGCCGAGTCGCTGATGCGGGCGCGTCAGGTCGCGGCCGATCTGGACCGGGAACTGGCGGCCATGGAGTCGGGCCTCAAAGTCCTGGCCTCCTCGCAGTTTCTCGCGCAGGACGATTGGGAACGCTTTCATGCGCAGGCCCGCCAGGCGGTGCCGACGCAGATCGTCTACAACTATGTCCTGACCGATGAGCAGGGGCGCCAGGTGCTCAATACCGTCGTGCCTTGGGGCAGTCCCCTGCCGTCGCGCGGCACCCCGCCCGAGATCGCGGGGGTGTTCCTGACCGGTGAGACGGTGCTGACCGACCTGTTCATCGGTCCCGTCGTGCAACGCCCCGTGCTGGCCATGGGGGTGCCGGTGTGGCAGGATGGCCGGGTGCGCTACAGCCTCAACATCGGGCTGGATACCGACGCCCTGAACATGCTGCTGCAGCAAGAGCCCCTGCCGCCGGGCTGGCTGATGGCGGTGCTGGATCGAAAAGGCGTCATCATTGCGCGGTCCCGCGCCGCGGAGCGGTTTGTCGGCCAACCCGCGGTGCCCGCCGTCGTGGAGGCGATCCGCCGCACGCCGGAGGGCAGCGTCCAAACAGTCACCAAGGAAGGCATCCCGTCGGTGTCGTCCCACCACCGCATCGATCGCTGGGGGTGGACGGTGGCGGTGGGGGTGCACCGCGACCTCATCGAGCAGCCTCTGCGCCGGGGGCTGGCGACCGTCTTGATCGTCGGTGGCGCGGTGCTGGCGGTGGGGCTGTGGCTGGCGTTGCGCATCATGCGGCGGGTGCTGGCCGCTGCC
Source organism: Tepidimonas sp. (assembly GCF_046292505.1). GTDB lineage: Bacteria > Pseudomonadota > Gammaproteobacteria > Burkholderiales > Burkholderiaceae_C > Tepidimonas. The sequence continues at coordinate 89,930 of NZ_JBKBQX010000002.1, forward strand.
CAAGGCATCAACGCCGCGGCCCTGGCCATCGAAAAAGGTCAGCCCGTGACCTTGCCACCCGTCGTTTTCAGCGAGGCGCAGGCGGTGGCCGCAGCCTTGACGCGCGCGGCCGAGGCCATGGGGCAGGTGCAAAACGCCGCCACCCACGACGCCCTGACCGGCCTGCCCAACCGCCGCCTGTTCACCGAGATGGCCCAGCAACAATTGGCTCAAGCCCAGCGCAGTGGCGCGCGGGTGGCCCTGCTGGCGTTGGACTTGGACCACTTCAAGGCCGTCAACGACACGCACGGCCACGCCGCAGGAGACCAGTTGCTGCGCGAGGTGGCGGCACGCCTGCAATCGTGCGTGCGCAGCGCCGATGTCATCGCCCGCCTGGGGGGCGACGAGTTTCTGGTGCTGATGGGGCAGGCCGACGTGGATGCGGCGCTGGACTTGGCGCAGCGCCTGATCGAGTCGCTTTCCGCCCCCTACCCCGGGGTGAAGCCAGCCGTCTCGACCAGCGTGGGCATCGCGTTGTATCCGGATTCGGCCCAGACGCTGGAGGCGCTGATGCAGGCCGCGGACGAGGCGCTGTACGCGGCCAAACACGCCGGGCGCGGCCGCCCTCGGCAGGCGACCGGCTCCGGCACCGGGGCTTAGTAGCGATAGACGCCGCGGCCCGTCTTGCGGCCCAGATAGCCGGCGGCCACCATCTCCTTGAGCAGCGGGCAGGGGCGGTACTTGCTGTCGTTGAACTCGGCAAAGTAGACGTTCATCACCGCCAGGCACACGTCCAGCCCGATCATGTCCGCCAGCGCCAGCGGCCCGATCGGGTGGTTGCAGCCCAGCTTCATGCCGGCGTCGATGTCTTCGGGACTGGCCAGCCCCTCGGCCAGCACGAAGAAGGCCTCGTTGATCATCGGCACCAGGATGCGGTTGACGACGAAGCCGGGCGAGTTCTTGACCGTGATCGGCGTCTTGCCGAGGCGCAGCGCCAGCTCGCGCACGGCGTCGTGCGTGGCGTCGCTCGTCTGCAGGCCGCGGATGATTTCCACCAGCGCCATCATCGGCACCGGGTTGAAGAAGTGCATGCCGATGAAGCGGTCCGCGCGCCCGGTGACGGCGGCCAGCTGCGTGATGCTGATCGAGCTGGTGTTGGTGGCGACGATGGCCTCGGGTGCCAGCAGGCCGTCGAGCTGGCGCAGGATCTTGAGCTTGAGCTCCAGGTTCTCGGTGGCGGCTTCGATGACGAGCTGCGCACCTTGCAGGTCGTCGTAGTGGGTCGAGGTGCGGATGCGCGCCAGCGCCGCGTCCTTGTCGGCGGCGGTGATTTTTTCTTTTTTGATCAGGCGGTCCAGGCTGCCGGCGATGGTGGCCAGGCCCTTGGTCAACGCGGCGTCGCTGACGTCGATCATGACGACGTTCAGGCCGCTGGTCGCGCAAGCCTGCGCGATGCCGTTGCCCATGGTGCCGGCGCCGACGATGCCGATGGTGTCGATGGACATATCGATAGCTCCTCTCGGGGTGGAATGCAAAGCGTCGATTATGCGGTGCCCCAAAACGAACACCCCGCGGCGCAGGCCGCGGGGTGTCGCGCAGACGTAGCGCCGGCTCCTTCGGAACAGGCGCCCGTCTCGATCAGGCCTTGGCCGCGCGCGGCGACTTGGTGGCGTTGACCGCGGTGGTGGCCACGGCCTTCAGGTTGGCTTCGGCCAGCTCGGTGGCTTGCTTGACGGCCTTTTGCACCGACTCCATCGCCGCGGCGGCGGTGGACACGGCGGTCTTGACGGCAGCCACGGCCGGCTCGCTGCCCTGCGGCGCGTTCTTGACGGCGCTGTCCAGCGCGCTGACGAACTGCTTTTGCGCTTCGGCGGCCTGGGCTTCGGCGACCTTGGCGAACTCGGCGCTCAGGCTGGAGGCGATGTCGTACACATGGCGGTTGTAGGCCGCGACCTTTTCGCCCAGGGGCTGCAGCATGGCGTTTTGCAGGGCAACCAGATCCTGCATGTCCTTCACGCCCAGGACGGCCTGGGTGTGCTCGGCCGTTTCGGCCATCAGCGTCTTGGCGGTTTGCAGGTTCAGCTCGGTCAGCTTTTCGACGCCGGCCAGCGCCTTTTCGCCCAGGTCGAACGCGGTGGCGGCGTTCTTCTTGTGCAGGGCGACGATTTGTTCGATGGTCATCATGGTGGGACTCCTTGTGAGCGGGTGGATGGGCAATGAGCCATGGCGCGCAACCTGCCTGAGGGGCGTCCGTCCGGTGATGGTACCCGGCGGGTCATGCTGCGCTGCAACATGACCCTTAGTATAGGGGGGGGCGCGCCGGAAATGCAAGGGTTTTTGTTGCGCTGCAGCAAAAAAGCGACGAGCGGTCACGTCGCATGCCCAACGCCCACCGCTCACCGCTGCAGCGGCAGCTCCACATGCCGCAGGTCCGGGTCCTCCGGGTGGGGGGTGATGGCAAAGCCCAGGCGCTCCACCAGGCCGAGCATGCCCTTGTTCTCGCGCAGCACGGTGCCGACGATGCGGCGCGTGCCGTGGCCGCGCAGGTAGCGGATCAACCGCTCCATCAGCAGCCGCCCCAGGCCCATGCCCTTGAGGTCGGAGCGCACCAGGATGCCGTATTCGGCCGTGTCGTTGTCGGGGTCGCAGATGCCGCGCACCACGCCAATGGTCTCCGGCGTGCCATCGGGCCCGACGCGGGTCGCGATGAAAGCCATCTCGCGGTCGTAGTCGATTTGGGTCAGGCGGGCGAGTTCGCTGTGCTCGATGCTGCGCCGGCTGTAGAAGATGCGCAGGCGGATGTCCTCGGGGTCCACCCGCTCCAGGAAGGCCAGGTGCTGGGCTTCGTCCTCGGGGCGGATGGGGCGCACGGTCACGGTCTGGCCGTGCCAGTCCAGGGTTTCGACCAGCTCTTGCGGGTAGGGGCGGATGGCAAAGCGCGCCGCGCCGGCCGGGCGCTCGGGGCTGATGCGCACCCGGGCATCCAGCGCGACCGCGCCGTCCGCGTCCACGACCAGCGGGTTGATGTCGATTTCGGCGATTTCCGGCACGTCGGCCAGCAGTTGCGAGACGGCCAGCAGCGCGGCGTGGATGGAGGGGCGGTGGGCCGGGGGCACGTCGCGGTAGCCGCGCAGCAGCCGCGCGACGCGGGTGCGCTCGATCAGGGACTCGGCCAGCGCGACGTTGAGCGGGGGCAGCGCCAGTGCGCGGTCGGCCAGCACCTCGACGGCCGTGCCGCCCTGGCCGAACAGAATCACCGGGCCGAACAGCGGGTCGATGCTGGCACCGATGATCAGCTCGTGCGCATGGCGCCGGCGGACCATGGGTTGCACGGTGAAACCGTCGATGCGGGCGTCGGGCCGGCGCTGGGCCACCCGTTCGAGCATGGCGCGGGCGGCTTCGAGCACCTCTTGCGCATTGTGCAGGTTGAGCCGCACCCCGCCGACGTCGGACTTGTGCGTGATGTCGGTGGACAGGATTTTGAGCACCACGGGGTAGCCGAGCGCATCCGCCGCGGCGACGGCGGCCTGGGGATCGGCCTTGACGCTGCGCAGCGGGGTGACGGGCACGCCCGCGCGCCGCAGCAGCTCTTTGGCCTGGGGCTCGGTCAGCCACTCGCTGCCGGCGGCCAGCGCCTCGCGCACCAGTTGGCGGATGCCGTCCAGATCAGGCGCCAGCCCCTCGGGTAGGGCGGGCGGGGTTTCCATCAGTTCCGCCTGGTGGCGGTGGTACTGCCGCAGGAACGAGAAGGCGCGCACCGCCTCTTCGGGCGTGGGGTAGTCGGGGATGCCCGCGGCGCGAAAGCGCGCCCGGGCCGCCGCCACGGCGCCGTGTCCCAGCCAGCAGCCCAGCACGCGCGGGGGGCGTTCGGTGGCCAGCGGCAGCAAGGCTTCGGCGATGGCGTCGCTGGGGACGATGGCGGTGGGAGCCTGGATGAACAGGATGGCGCTGTCGCGGTCCTCGCGCAGGATGCGCAGCGCATCCACATAGCGTTGGGCGGGTGCGTCGCCGATGATGTCCACCGGGTTGGCGCGGGACCAGTTGCCGGGCAGCACGGCGTCCAGTCGCGCGACGGTGTCGGGGCTCAGGTTCGCCAGCTCCACACCCATGCGTGCGGCGGCATCGGCGGCCATCACGCCTGCGCCGCCGCCGTTGGTCAACACCAACAGGCGCTCGCTGCGGTTGTCGCGAAAGCGCGCCAGCAGCTCCACCGCCAGAAAGAGCTGGTGCAGCGTGTTGACGCGCAGCATGCCCGCGCGCGAGATGGCGGCATCGAACACGTCGTCGGACCCGGCCAGCGCCCCGGTGTGCGAGGCCGCTGCGCGGCTGCCCTGTGCCGAGCGGCCGGCCTTGACCAGGATGACGGGTTTGTTGCGGGCGGCGGCCCGGGCCGCGGACATGAACTTGCGTGGCGCCGTGACCGACTCCACATACATCAGGATGGCACGCGTGCGTGCGTCGCTGCCCAGGTAGTCGAGCATGTCGCCGAAGTCCACATCGGCGTGCTCGCCCAGCGAGACGAAGTGCGAAAAGCCGATGCCCCGGTCGTTGGCCCAGTCCAGCACGGCCGTGACCAGCGCGCCCGACTGCGAGACGAAGGCGATATTGCCGGGCTGGGCATCGGCGTGGGCGAAGCTGGCATTGAGCCCCAGGTGGGGCACCAGCATGCCGATGCAGTTGGGCCCCAGGATGCGCAGCGTGTGGCGGCGCGCGGCGTCGAGCATGGCCTGTTTGTGCGCGGCGTCCAGCCCGGCGGTGACGACCACCGCGGCCCGCGTGCCCCGATCGCCCAGGCGGGCGATCAGGCCCGGGACGGTGGCAGGCGGTGTGCAGATGACGGCCAAGTCGGGGGCGACCGGCAGATCCACCAGATCGCGCGCCACGGGCACGCCCAGGTCGGGCTGACGCGGGTTGACCGCGAACAGCTCCCCCGAAAAGCCGCGGGACAGGTTGCGCCAGACCGTGCCGCCGACGCTGTGCGGGCGGTCGGACGCGCCGAACACCGCCACGCGGCGGGGGGCGAACAAGGATTCCAAGTTGCGGATGCTCATCGGGGTGAAGACTCCGTGGCGGTGGGCGTGGGTGCGGGGGTGGTGATGTCAGGCCGGGTGGCGGATCCGACGGCCATCCAAGCGATCAGGGAGGAGCGCATGGCCTCCTCGACGGACATGTCGATGGGTGTGATCCAGGTGCGCGGTACGAAGAGGGTGTAGCCCCCGATCATGTAGCCCATGGGCAGATAGACCGCGACCCGCTCACCCGGCTGAAACCCAGGCGGCAGCCCCGCGAGGTGGTGGCGGGTGACCAGACCGACCGCCTCCCATTCGGCGCCAGGGGGGCGCAGGATGACGACCTGTTGGCTCATCTCCTCCCGCCGGTGGGGGGCGAAATAGTCGGCAAAGCTCTTGAGGGAGGAATAGATGCTCTTGACCACCGGCAGGTTGGTGAAGGGCAGCTCCACCCAGTTGAGCAGCCGAGCCGTGGCCTGGGTGGAGACCAGAAAGCCCGCCAGCACGACCAGCACCGCGGCCAGCAGCAGGCCCAGCCCGGGGACGTAGAAGTCCCCGATCAGCGGCCGCAGCAGCTTCAGCGCCAGTTGTTCGGACCACACCACCAGTGCGTACAGCAGGTACAGCGTGATGCCGATGGGCAGCACAGCCAGCAGACCGCGCAGAAAGTACTGGGACAGGCGTTTCATGGCGCAGGTGTAGCAGGGGCGGGTGTCAATCGTGCGACCGCGCGCGCAGGGCCAGCGCGGCTTGGTACAGCGCCCCTTTGGATACCCCGGTGATGGCGCTGGCCAGCCGGGCCGCGGATTTGACGGGCAGTTCGTCGAGCAGCAGACCCAGCACGCGCCGGGCCTCTGCGGGCAGCGCATCGCCGGCCGCGGCGGTGTCGCCAGGGTCCCCCAGGGGGGGCGCGGCGGGGCGGGGGTGGATCACCAGCGTGAACTCGCCGCGCCGGCGGTGGGGGTTGGCGGCAAGCCAGTCGGCCACGGCCGCGCAGGGCAGGGTGACGATGTCTTCGAATTGTTTGGTCAGTTCTCGCCCCAGCGTCACGGGCCGATCGCCCAGGGCCGACAGCTCGGCGGCCAGCGCCTCGATGCGGTGGGGCGCCTCCAGCAGCACCAGCCCGGTGTCGGCCTGGCGCCAGTGTTGCCACGCCCGCTCGCGGGCCGCGCCGCGCGCGGGCAGAAAGCCCACGACTGTGACCGCACCTTCGGCGATGCCGGCCACGCTGAGCAACGCGGTGACGCTGCTGGTGCCGGGCACGGGGATGAGGCGCAGGTCCGCAGCGCGCACCGCCGCGCACAGCCGCGCGCCCGGGTCGCTGATGCCGGGGGTGCCGGCATCGCTGACGCAGGCGATGCGCTCGCCGCGCCGCAGGCGCTCGACGATGGTTTGGGCCATGCGGCTTTCGTTGTGCTCGTGCACGGCCAGGAGTTCGGCGTGCAGCCCGTAGGCCTGCAGCAGTCGCGCGGTGTGGCGGGTGTCCTCGCAGGCCACGGCATCGACCGTGCGCAGCACATGCAGCGCGCGCAGGGTGATATCGGCCAGATTACCGATCGGGGTGGCCACGACATACAGCGCCCCGGCCGGATAATGCTGTGCGCCGGCCAGACGTTCCGCCAGCCTCCCGTCGTCGGGGGTCCCGGAGGCAGAGGTGGCGGGCAAGGGAGGCGTGTTCACCATGGCGTTGGATGAAAAAGCGAGCCGGCCCCGCGACGCGCGGGCGGGCACGAAAGCCCGCGGCGATGCGGCGGAGGCCCTGGCCCTGCAGTATCTGCAAGCCCGCGGCCTGCGTCTGGTGCGGCGCAATGTGCGCAGCCCCGGGCGCGGGGGTGGCGAGGTCGATTTGATTATGGCGGAGTCCGACGGCACGCTGGTCTTCGTCGAGGTGCGTCAGCGCAGCCGTGGCGAGCACGGCGGGGCGGCGGCCAGCATAGGCCGCGCCAAGCAACGCCGCATCGTGTTTGCGGCGCGGCACTTTCTGGCGCGGCTGCCGCAGGTGCCGCCCTGCCGCTTCGATGCCGTGGTGGTGGACGGGGAACTCGGGACGCCAGTGCCGCCTCGGATCGAGTGGCTGCGCGGCGCGTTCGAGGCCGGGGCCTGGGATTGATGAGCCGATAAGATTGCGCCCATGCTTTTGCACCGGATTCAGCAGCACTTCGTCGATGGTGCCGACCTGCAGTACCAGTGTGCCCAGGCCGTGGGGCCGGCGCTGGAGGCCGCGGTCGGCGCGATGCTGTCCGGGCTGACTGGCGGCGGCAAGGTGTTGGTGTGGGGCAGCGGGGTGTCGGCCGCGCTGGCCCAGTCCTTCGTGGCGCAACTGGTGGGCCGCTTCGAGCGTGAGCGCCCCGAACTGGCGGCGCTGGCGCTGGGCACCAATCCCGCCATCACCACGGGCGCGTTGCCGGGGCTGGATGCGGCGACCTGGCCCATGGTGCGGCAGTTGCGTGCGCTGGGGCTGCCGGGGGATGTGCTGCTGCTCATTGCGGCCGCGCCGCCCGGGGCGGATGCGCTGGCCGCCATCGCCGCCGCGCACGAGCGCGAGATGGTCGTGGTGGCCCTGACGGGCGCCCGCCCCGGCGAGCTGCCGGACGTGCTCAAGGACACCGATGTGCTGGTCGCCTTGCCGACCGAGCGGCCGGCGCGTGTGCACGAAGCCCAATTGGTTGCCCTGCACGCCATCTGCGATGCCATCGACGTGCAGTTGCTGGGCGAAGACACCGAAACGGAGATCATCGAACCATGACCCACATCCCTGACCTGCCCGGCCGGGCTTCCCGACGCGCTGGGCGACCCACCTGGGCGACGGCCGTCATGACCGCTGTGGCGGCAACCACGCTGCTGGCCCCGCTGAGTGGCTGCGCCCCCCTCGTGGCGGGGGCGGCGGTTGGCGGTACGGTGCTCGTGGCCACCGACCGCCGCACGAGCGGCACCCAGCTCGAGGACCAGACCATCGAACTGAAGATCGGCAACCGCGTGCGCGAGCAGCTCGGCGAGCGCGCGCGCGTCAACCCGACCAGCTTCAACCGCAAGGTGCTGCTGACCGGAGAGGTCGCCTCCGAGGCCGACCGTCAGACGGTGCTGCGCATCGTGCAAGGCGTGGAAAACGTCACCGGCGTGGTCGACGAGCTGGCGGTGATGGGTTCGCCGTCGCTGACGGCGCGCTCCTCCGACGCGCTGGTGACGGCGCGCGTCAAGGCCGCCTTCGTCGATGCCAAGGACCTGTCGGCCAACGCGATCAAGGTCACCACCGAGCGCGGCACGGTGTATCTGATGGGGCTGGTGACGGCGCGCGAGGCGCAGCGTGCCGCCGACATCGCGCGCGCCGTGCCGGGCGTGCAGCGCGTGGTGCGCGTGTTCGAGATCATCAGCGAGGCGGAGCTGGCGCGGCTGCAGCCGCCGCCACCGAAGCAGGAACCGACGACCCCGGCCGGCGGCCGCTGAGGCGCCGCGCCGCCACCCTTCGCGCAAGCGGCCGCCGCGTCAACGCAGGCGGCGGATCAGGCTGGAGGTGTCCCAGCGCCCGCCGCCCATGGCCTGCACGTCGGCGTAGAACTGATCCACCAGCGCCGTCACCGGCAGGCGCGCGCCGTTGCGCCGCGCCTCCTGCAGCACCAAGCCCAGGTCCTTGCGCATCCAGTCCACCGCGAAGCCGAAGTCGAAGCGGTCCTCCACCATCGTCTTGCCGCGGTTGTCCATCTGCCAGCTCTGCGCCGCGCCCTTGCCGATCACGTCCAGCACCAGCTTCATGTCCAGCCCGGCGCGCTGGCCGAAGGCGATCGCCTCGGCCAGCCCCTGCACCAGCCCGGCGATGCAGATCTGGTTGACCATTTTGGCCAGCTGCCCGGCCCCACTGTCGCCCAGACGGGTGACGGCGCGCGCGTAGGCGGCCATCACCGGCTGCGCGCGCGCAAACGGCGCCTCGTCGCCGCCGCACATGATGGTGAGCTGGCCGTTTTCGGCGCCGGCCTGCCCGCCGGAGACCGGCGCGTCGACGAAGTGGCAGCTCTGCTGCCGCGCGGCGGCGTAGAGCTCGCGCGCCACCTCGGCCGAGGCGGTGGTGTGGTCGACGAACACCGCATCCGCCGCCATGCCGGCCAGCGCTCCCTCGGGCCCGAGGACGACGCTGCGCAGGTCATCGTCGTTGCCGACGCAGGCCATCACGAACGCCGCCCCTTCGGCGGCGGCGCGCGGCGTGGCAGCGGTGCGCACGCGGTCGATGCCGCGCGCGGCCATGGCCTGCACCAGCGCGTCGGCCTTGGCGGCGGTGCGGTTGTAGACGGTGACGGTGTGGCCGGCCAGCGCCAGGTGCGCGGCCATCGGCCAGCCCATCACGCCCAGGCCCAAAAAGGCCACGCGCTGGGGGGCTACGGGATCGTAGGAAGGCTTGGGGTTGACGTTGGGCATGGTCGCGGACGGGAACGGAAGGGTCAGACGATCTGCAGGTGCTCGGTGCCGGCGGCCAGGTCGCTGTTGCGCGCGCGCTGGCTCTCCAGCTTGATGCGCAACTTGATGTCGTTTTGCGAGTCGGCGTTGCGCACCGCGTCCTCGTAGGAAATCTGGCGCGCCTCGAAGGCGTCGAACAGCGCTTGGTCGAAGGTCTGCATGCCGACTTCGGTGCTGCGCTTCATGACTTCCTTGATCTCCTGGACCTCGCCCTTCATGATCAGGTCGGCAATCAGCGCGCTGTTGAGCAGCACCTCGACGATGGCCACGCGCCCCTTGCCGTCCTCGCGCGGCAGCAGGCGCTGCGCGACCATGCCGCGCAGGTTGAGCGAGACGTCCTTGAGCAGCTGCGCGTGGCGCTCCTGGGGGAAGAAATTGATGATGCGCTCCATCGCCTGGTTGGCGCTGTTGGCGTGCAGCGTGGCCAGGCACAGGTGGCCGGTCTCGGAAAACGCGATCGCGTGCTCCATCGTCTCGCGGTCGCGGATCTCGCCCATCAGGATGACGTTGGGCGCCTGGCGCAGCGAGTTCTTCAGTGCGATCTCCCAGTTGTCGGTGTCGATGCCCACCTCGCGCTGGGTGACGATGCAGTTTTTGTGCGTGTGCACGAACTCCACCGGATCTTCCACGGTGACGATGTGGTCGTGCGTGTGCTCGTTGCGCCAGTCCACCATCGCCGCCAGCGTGGTGGATTTGCCGGTGCCGGTGCCGCCGACGACGATGCAGATGCCGCGCTTGGACAGCGCCAACTGTTTGAGGATTGGCGGCAGGCCCAGGTCGTCGATGGTGGGGATTTTGGAGGGGATGGTGCGCAGCACCAGCCCGACCTTGCCCATCTGCACGAAGGCGTTGACGCGAAAGCGCCCGATGCCGGCCGGGGCGATGGCGAAATTGCACTCCTTGGTGCGCTCGAACTCCGCGGCCTGCTTGTCGTTCATGATCGCGCGCGCCAGCGCCTGGGTGTGCTGGCCGGTCAGCGGCTGCGGCGACACCTTGGTGATGACGCCATCGACCTTGATGGCGGGCGGAAAGTCGGCGGTCAGGAACAGGTCGCTGCCGTTGCGGCTGACCAGCAGTCGCAGCAGCTCGTGGATGAAGTTGCTGGCTTGATCGCGTTCCATGGCGCGCTCCTGCGGGCGGCCCGCCGTCAGACGGGGAAGTTGTCGGGGATCTTGGCCTTGCTGCGCGCCTCGGCGGCCGTGACGGCGTTGCGCCGGACCAGATCGATCAGCGACTGGTCCAGCGTCTGCATGCCGTACTGCTGGCCGGTCTGGATCGCGGAGTACATCTGCGCCACCTTGTTCTCGCGGATCAGGTTGCGGATGGCCGGCGTGCCGATCATGATCTCGTGCGCGGCGACGCGCCCCTTGCCGTCGGCGGTCTTCAGCAGCGTCTGCGAGATCACGGCCACCAGCGACTCCGACAGCATGGCGCGGATCATCTCTTTTTCCTCGGCCGGAAAAACGTCCACGATGCGGTCGATGGTCTTGGCGGCGCTCGACGTGTGCAGCGTGCCGAACACCAGGTGGCCGGTTTCGGCTGCGGTCATGGCCAGCCGGATGGTCTCCAGGTCGCGCATCTCGCCCACCAGGATCACGTCCGGGTCCTCGCGCAGCGCCGAGCGCAGCGCGGCGGCGAACGAGTGCGTCATCGGCCCGACCTCGCGCTGGTTGACCAGGCTCTTCTTGGACTCGTGCACGAACTCGATCGGGTCCTCGATCGTCAGGATGTGGCCGGGGTCGTTCTCGTTGCGGTGGTTGACCATCGCCGCCAGCGTCGTGGATTTGCCCGAGCCGGTGGGGCCGGTGACCAGCACCAGCCCGCGCGGCTTCATCGCCAGGTCGGCGAAGATGCGCGGGCAGGCCAGATCCTCCAGCGTCAGCACCTTGGACGGGATGGTGCGAAACACCGCCGCCGCGCCGCGGTGCTGGTTGAAGGCGTTGACGCGAAAACGCGACAGACCGCTGATCTCGAACGAGAAGTCCACCTCCAGGAACTCTTCGTACGCCTTGCGCTGAGCGTCGGTCATGATGTCGTAGACCATCGCGTGAACCTGTTTGTGGTCCAGCGGCTCGACATTGATGCGGCGCACGTCGCCATGCACCCGTATCATCGGCGGCAGCCCCGCCGACAGATGCAGGTCCGAAGCCTTGTTCTTGACCGCGAAGGCCAGCAGCTGTGTGACGTCCATTTCCGACCATTATGGCAATGATCGCGAGCAATCTCCAAGCCGTTCGCGCGCGCATCCAGCAAGTGTGCGAGCGCCACGGGCGTGACCCGGCCGCGGTGCGGCTGCTGGCGGTGTCCAAGACCTTCGGCCCGGTGGCCGTGGCCGAGGCCGCCGCCGCCGGCCAGCGCGCCTTCGGCGAGAACTACGTGCAGGAGGGCGTGGAGAAGATCGCCGCGCTGCGCGAGGCCGGCGTGGCGGGCCTGGAGTGGCACTGCATCGGCCCGCTGCAGAGCAACAAGACGCGGTTGGTCGCCGAGCACTTCGACTGGGTGCAGTCGGTCGATCGGCTCAAGATCGCACAGCGCCTGAGCGCGCAACGGCCGGCGCATTTGCCCCCGCTGCAGGTGTGCCTGCAGGTCAACGTCGATGACGCGCCGACCAAGGCCGGCGTTCCCCCGGCCGAGGCGCTGGCGCTGGCGCAGGCGGTGGCGGCGCTGCCGCGGCTGCGGCTGCGCGGGCTGATGGGCATCCCCGACCCGCAGCCGGATGCGGCGGCGCTGCGGCGCGTGTTCGCGCAGGCCGCGCAGTTGTTTCACGAGTTGCGCGCGCAGCTCGGTGCGCCGGACGATTTCGACACGCTGTCGCTGGGCATGAGCGACGACCTGGAGCTGGCCATCGCCGAGGGCAGCACGCTGGTGCGCGTGGGCAGCGCGATCTTCGGGCGGCGGGCCTACGCCGCCGCCCAAGCCGTTCCGGGGACTTGACCGCCACCGCGCCGGTTCCCGTGGTCGACGGGCATCCCCAAGGCCCGCCGCGCCTCAGTCCAGCGCCATCAGCGTCGCGTTGCCGCCGGCGGCTGCGGTGTTGACGCTGACGCTGCGCTCGGTCAGCAGCGCGGCTGGCGGCAGCGCCGCGTCAGGCGCGCCGGTGACGATCGGCACCACCGGCCCGGGCCGCGCCGCCAGCGCCTGCTGCAGCGCCACCAGCCGCGCGGCGTCGCCATCGAACCACACCACTTCCGGCGCCGTCGGCAGGGCCGCCAGCGCCGCCACTGTGGCCGCGTCGTGCCCCAGCTCCAGCGGCTGGCCGCCCAAGGCCCGCACCACGTCAGCCATCGCGCGGCGCGTGGCGGCGTCGCGTGCCACGCACAGCACGTGCCGCCGCGGCCACAGGGCCCAGGTGTCGCGCTGGCCGGTGGGGCCGCGCAGCACCACTGGCGCGCGCCAGTCCGCCGGGTCATTGGCCCCGACGAAGGCACGTGCGCGCGCCACCGCGTCGGCGGGCGGGTCGGCCAGCAGCCGATAGAGGTAGAGCGGCCCGCCGGCCTTCGGCCCCGTGCCGGACAACCCCTCGCCGCCGAACGGCTGCACGCCGACCACCGCCCCGATCATGTTGCGGTTGACGTAGTGGTTGCCGGCGCGCACTTGCTGCGTCAAGGCGTCGATGGTCTCGTCGATGCGGCTGTGCACGCCGAAGGTCAGGCCATAGCCGGTGGCATGGATGGCCTCGATCAGCGCCGGCAGCTGCTCGCGCCGCCAGCGCAGCACGTGCAGCACGGGGCCGAACACCTCGCGCTCGGGCAAGCGAAGGCCGTCCAGCTCGATCAGCGTCGGCGGCACGAAGGTGCCGGCCTGCGCCTCGGGCGGCAGCGGCAGCTGCCAGACGGCGCAGCCGCGCGCGCGCATCGCCTCGATGTGCTCGACGATGCCGGCGCGCGCCGGCTCATCGATCACCGGGCCGACGTCGGTGGCCAGCCTTGTGGGCGCGCCGAGGCGCAGCTCGCGCATGGCGCCGCGCAGCATCGCCAGCAGCCGCGGCGCGGCTTCCTCCTGCGCGCACAGCACGCGCAGCGCCGAGCAGCGCTGCCCGGCGCTGTCGAACGCCGAGGCGAGCACGTCCTGCACCACCTGCTCCGGCAGCGCCGAGGTATCGACGACCATGGCGTTCTGGCCGCCGGTCTCGGCGATCAGCGGCACCGGGTGCGCGCGCCCGTCCGCGCCGGTGCGGATGCGGCCCGCCAGCGCCCGTTGCAGCAACCGCGCCACCTCGGTGGAGCCGGTGAACACCACGCCGGCGATGCGCGCATCGGCCACCAGCGCCGCGCCCACCGTTTCGCCGGGGCCGGGCAGCAGCTGCAGCGCGTCGCGCGGCACGCCGGCGGCGTGCAGCAGCGCGGTCATGCGCGCCGCCACCAGCGGCGTCTGCTCCGCCGGCTTGGCCAGCACCGGGTTGCCGGCGGCCAGCGCGGCGGCGATCTGCCCGGTGAAGATCGCCAGCGGAAAGTTCCACGGGCTGATGCAGGCCACCGGCCCCAGCGGCCGGGCCGCGCGCGGCCAGCGCGCGTCGGTGATCTGCGCGGCGTCGAAGCGCAGGAAGTCGATCGCCTCGCGCACCTCGGCGACCGCGTTGGCGGCGGTCTTGCCGGCCTCGCGCATCAGCAGCGCGACGAAGTCCGGCATCTGCGCCTGCAGGGCCTCGGCGGCGCGGCGCAGGATCGCGGCGCGCGCCTCGGGCGGGGTGGCGGCCCAGCGCGGCGCCGCCGCCTGCGCCGCCGCCACGGCGGCGGTCACGTCGTCGGGGCACGCCTCCATCACCGTGCCGACGACGTCGCCGTGGTCGGCGGGGTTGGCGACGGGGTGGGGCGCGCCGTCGCCGGCGGGCGTCAGCCCTTCGGCCAGCCGCGGGCTGGCGTGCAGCGGTGCGGCGCGGCTTGCCTGCAGCGCGCGCTGCAGCATCGCCAGTGTCGCCTCGTCATTCAGATCCAGCCCGGCGCTGTTGGCGCGTGCCTGGCCATACAGCGCCGCGGGGGCCGGGATGCGCGGGTGCGGCAGGCCCACGGCGCCTTCGGCGCGCGCCCAGCCCTCGACGGTGGCCACCGGGTCTTCCACCAGTGCCTCCAGCGGCACGCTGGCGTCGGCGATGCGGTGCACGAACGAGGTGTTGGCGCCGTTTTCCAGCAGGCGGCGCACCAGGTAGGCCAGCAGCGTCTCGTGCGTGCCGACCGGGGCGTAGATGCGGCACGGCCGGCCGAGTCCTCCGGCTTCGACGGGTGCCACCACCTGCTCGTAGAGCGGTTCGCCCATGCCGTGCAGGCACTGGAACTCGTACTGGTGCGGGTGCCAGGCGGCGGGGTCGGCCATCTCGTGAATCGCCGCCAGCGTCTGCGCGTTGTGGGTCGCGAACTGCGGGAACACCGCCTCCGGGGCGGCCAGCAGCCGGCGCGCGCACGCCAGGTACGACACGTCGGTGTACGCCTTGCGCGTGTAGACCGGGTAATCGAGCCCGTCGAGCTGCGCGCGCTTGATTTCGCTGTCCCAGTAGGCGCCCTTGACCAGCCGCACCAGCAGCCGCCGCCCGCTGCGCCGCGCCAGGCTGATCACGTGATCGACCACCGCCGGCGCGCGCTTCTGATACGCCTGGATGACGAAGCCCAGGCCCGCCCAGCCGGCCAGCGACGGCTCGTGCGCCAGGCGCTCCAGCAGGTCGAGCGAGAGCTCCAGCCGCTCGCTTTCCTCGGCGTCGATGTGCAGGCCGATGTCGACCGCGCGTGCGGCTTGCGCGAGTGTCAGCAGGCGCGGGTAGAGTTCGTCCATCACGCGCGCATACTGGGCGCGGCCGTAGCGCGGGTGCAGCGCCGACAGCTTGATCGACACGCCGGGGCCGTCGATCACGCCACGGCCGGCGTTGGCCGCGCCGATGGCCTCGATCGCGGTGCGGTAGGCGTCGAAGTAGCGCTGCGCGTCCTCCGCGGTCAGCGCCGCTTCGCCGAGCATGTCGTAGGAGTAGCGAAAGCCCTGCGCCTCGCGTGCGCGGGCGCGCTCGAGCGCCTGCGCGATCGTCTGACCGATGACGAACTGCTCGCCGAGCAGCCGCATCGCCATGTCCACCGCGCGGCGGATCAGCGGCTCGCCGCCCTTGCGCAGCAGACCGGTCAGCGCGGCGCCCAGTCCCTCCTCGCTGTGGGTGGCGGTCAGCCGCCCGGTCAGCAGCAGGCCCCAGGTGGCGGCGTTGACGAAGGTCGAGGGGCTGCGGCCCAGGTGCGCGCGCCAGTCACCGCGGCCGATCTTGTCGCGGATCAGCGCGTCGCGCGTGGCGGCGTCGGGGATGCGCAGCAGCGCTTCGGCCAGGCACATCAGCGCCACGCCCTCCTGCGACGACAGGGCGTACTCCTGCAGCAGCGCCTGCACCAGGCCCTCGCGGCCGCGCTGCGGGGCGCGCTGGCGCAGCCCCTCGGCCAGCCGCCGCGCCAGGGCCTCCACGCGCGCGCGGGGTCCTTCCGGCAGGCGGGCCTGCTCCAGCAGGGCGGGCAGCAGCTCCGGCTCCGGCGCGCGCTGCAGCGGCGGCAGTGCTGCCATCGTGGCGGTGCGCGCGTGCGGAGCGTCCGCAAACGGCGCCAGGGGGGTGGGAGCAGAGACCTCGGCGGGCGGCCAGGGGGTGGGGAGTGGGGCGTTCATGACTCAGACAATCGAGGGGATATCAATACGCGAAGTCTGAGCCTTTGTTTGAAAAATAAAATTCGGTTTTTATTCTGAAAAATAGTCAAAATAACGACGTAAATCAAGTTTTACAAACTGAACCATGGACGACCTCGACCGCATCGACCTGCGCATCCTCGACGTGCTGCAGCGCGATGGACGCATCACCAACCTGAAGCTGGCCGAAGCGGTGGCTTTGTCCCCGACGGCGGTGCTGGCGCGGGTGCAGCGCCTGACACGGGCGGGCTACATCCTGGGCTACGAGGCGCGGCTGAACCCGGCCAAGCTGGGTGCTGGGTTGCTGGTGTTCGTGGAGGTGCTGCTGGACCGCACCACACCCAATGTCTTCGAGCAGTTCAAGGCTGCGGTGCAGGCCTCGCCGCAGGTGCTCGAGTGCCACATGGTGGCCGGCGGTTTTGACTACCTGGTCAAGACGCGCGTGGCCGACATGGCCGATTACCGGCGTTTTGCGGGCGATGTGCTGTGGCAGCTGCCGGGGGTGCGCGAGACGCGCACCTACGCCGTGATGGAGGAGGTCAAGAGCACCCACCACCTGCCCCTCTTTTGACGAGGCAGGCGGTGGGTTGGGCGGGCCAATATCAGGCTGCGCGGCGCAGCGACGCGGTGCGCGGACGCAGCAGGCCGAACAGATTCTTGGGGTCGTCCAGGTCGGGGATCAGGTCCAGCGCCTCCCCCAGGCCCAGCTGCTCGGCCGCGGCATGAACGAAGCGCAGCGCGGCGTAATCCTCCAGCGCGAAGCCGACCGAGTCGAACACCGTCACCTCGGCGCCGTCGCGGCGGCCGGGGCATTGCCCGGTCAGCACCCGCCACAGCTCGGTCACGGGAAAGTCGGCCGGCAGTTGCTGGATGTCGCCCTCGATGCGGGTTTGGGGCTCGTACTCCACGAACACGCGCGCGGCCCGCAGCACGTCCGCATGCAGCTCGGTCTTGCCGGGGCAGTCGCCGCCCACCGCGTTGATGTGCACGCCCGGTGCGAGCATATCGGGCGTCAGGATGGTGGCGTTGGTCTTGTCGGCGGTGACCGTGGTCACGATGTCGGCGCCCCGCACGGCCTCGGCAGTGCTGGCGCATCGTGTCAAGGTCAAGCCGCTGTCGCGCAGGTTGGCCATGAGCTTGTCGGTCGCGTCGGGATCGGTGTCGAACAGGCGCAGCTCCCGAACGCCAAGCAGATGCGCGAAGGCCAGCGCCTGGAACTCGGCCTGCGCGCCATTGCCGATCAGGGCCATCACGCGGCTGTCCGGGCGGGCCAGGGCCTGCGCGGCGACCGCCGACGTGGCGGCCGTGCGCAGCGCGGTGGTCAGCGTCAGTTCGCTGAGCAGCAGCGGGGTGCCCGTGTCCACGTCGGCCAGCACGCCGAACGCCATCACCGTGGGCAGCCCGACGCGGGTGTTCTTGGGGTGGCCGTTGACGTACTTGAAGCTGTAGAGCGCGTCGTCCGCGATGGGCATCAGCTCGATGACGCCATCGCGCGAGTGGTTGGCCACGCGCGCGCTTTTGTCGAAGTCGGGCCAGCGGCAGAAGTCCTCGCGGATGTGCTCGGCGATGCCGCGCAGGCAGGCCTCCACGCCCAGCGTCTGCACCAGGTGCACCAACGTCGGCGCGCTCAGGTAACGGGTGGCGGTTCGGGGGCGGCGGGAAGTCGTCATGTCCAAGTCTCCGGTCTGGTCGATGTCAATGGCGAGAGCCGGAAGTGTGGATGCGGCCCGCGACAATGTAAAACGTCAAAATGTTGACGATATGGACTAAATCTGACGAAATGTCAGCAGCCGATGAACATATCGATAGGAGGCGGGGATGGACGAACTGGATCAGGCCCTGATTGCCCTGCTGCGGCGCAATGCACGCCTGAGCGTCGCCGATCTGGCGCACAAGCTGAAGGTGTCGCGCGGCACGGTGACCAACCGCCTGCGCCGGCTGGAGGATGCGCAGGTGATTCTGGGCTACACCGTGCGGCTGCGCCCGGAGTCCGAGCCCGAGCGCATTCGCGCCTGGATGAGCGTGCTGGTGGAGGGCAACCAGACGCGCGCCGTGATCGCCAGCCTGCTGGGCGAGCCCGGTGTGGTCAAGCTGCACGACACCAACGGCCGCTGGGACCTGCTGGCCGAGTTGGAGGCGTTATCGATGAACGAGCTGTCCGACATCCTCGAGCGCATCCGGCTGATCAAGGGGATCCACAGCACCGAGACCAGCATCCACCTGCGCACCTACCGCTGAGCATCCGTCACACGGCGGCTGTGGCGACGATTTCGATCTTCCACTCCGGGCGCGCCAGCCGGGCCTGCACGGTGGCGCGCGGCGGCGTGTGGCCGGCTGGCACCCACGCATCCCAGGCGCGGTTCATGCCGTCGTAGTCGGCCAGATCGGCAAGAAAGATCTGCACCATCAGCAGCCGGGTCTTGTCGGTGCCGGCGCGCGCCAGCAGCGCGTCGATCATGCCGAGCACCTGGCGCGTCTGGCCCTCGATGTCCTGTGTCGCATCGTCGGGCACCTGCCCGGCCAGGTAGACCGTGCCGTTGTGAATGGCCATTTCGGACAGGCGCGGTCCGACGTCGAAGCGTTGCACCATGAAGCATTCTCCTGGGTAAGTGGGTGAAGGGTCAGCCGGCCGCGGTGGCCAGCGCGCAGCGGGCCGCGGCCAGATCCCAGCCGGCCCAGCCGCAGCTCTTGAAGAACACCGGCCCGCCCGCGCGGCGCGCGCGCCGCCAGGCCGGCGTGTCGCGCATCACGTCCGCCAGCGTCGGCAGCGCCGTCACGTCCAGTCCGGCCTGCAGCAGGTCGCCGGCCTCGTGGTCGGCGTCGCGCGTGTCCACCACCAGCGTGCCGGTGGCGGCGAGGTGCCGGCACACGTCGGGCGCCCACTCCACCATGCGGGGGGTGAAGGCGCCCACCGCGGCGACGAAGGCGTCGGCGCGCGGCCGTGCGCGCAGCGCCACCGCCTGCGCAGTGGTGCAGCTGACCACCAGCGGGCAGTCGGCCAGCGCCGCGTCGGCGTCGTCCACGCGCTGCGCGTCCAGCCCCAGCGCACGGGCATGGGCCACGAGCGCGTCGGCGCTGGCGGCGCGGCGCGAGGCGATGCGCACCGCGCGCACGCCCAGTCCGGCTGCGAAGGCTTCCAGATGCGCGCGGCCCTGCACGCCGGCACCGACGATCAGCAGCGGGCCGTGCGGGCGCGGCGCCAGATGGCGCGCCGCCAGCAGCGACACCGCCGCCGTGCGCCGCGCGGTGACGGTGGGGCCGTCCAGCACGGCGCGGCGCTCCCCGCTGCGTGCGTCGAAGACGACCACGTCGCCCTGGATGGCGGGGCGGCCGTGGGCGGGGTTGTCGGGCACGAAAGTGATCAGCTTGGTGATGGCCAAGGCGGCGTCGGCCGCGGGCATGACGAACAGGCTGCCGCCGCCCGGCAGCGGCTGCACCAGCCGTGGCGGCACGGTGACGGTGTCGTCGCGCAGCAGCGCCTCGATGGCGTCGGCGAGCCGCGGGTAGGGCAGGGCGGCCGCGGTGGCAGCGGCGTCGAGCGCGGTGGGCGGGACCATGGTGCGGCGAGCGGCAGGTCAGCGTGAGCCAGCATGCGCGGATCAGGCAGCCGGCGGGGTGTCGGCGGCTGGCGCGTCAGGGACGCGTTCCGGACCGTGGGCCGGGGGCGCGGTGGGGCGCTGCAGCGGCAGGGCGAAAGCGAAGGTGGCGCCTTCGCCGGCGCGCCCATCGGCCCAGATGCGCCCGCCGTGGCGCTCGACGATACGCCGGCACAGGGCCAGGCCAATGCCCGTGCCCTCGAAGTCCTGCGCGCGGTGCAGACGCTGAAAGACGCCGAACAGCCGCTCGGCCCGCTCGGCATCGAAGCCCACGCCGTTGTCGCGCACCCAGAAGACGGCCTCCGGGGTGCCGTCCGGGCCGGGCCGCCGTTCGGCACCGATGGCGATGATGGCCGGCCGGCGCGGGCGGCTGTACTTGAAGGCGTTGCCCAACAGGTTGTCCCAGACCTGCGACAGCAGCAGCGGGTCGCCCTCCACCGTGGGCAGCGCGTCGGGCAGGTGCAGCTCGCATTCCCCCTCGGCGCGGCGCAGGGCCGGGTCGTGTTGCACGCGGTTGAGGCTGCTGCGCAGCAGGTCGAGCATGTCCACGGGCTGCCGTTGCACCTCGGCGCGGCCCAGCCGGGCAAAGGCGAGCAGCCCCTCGATGAGCCGCCCCATGTGCGCGGCGGCTTCTTCGATGGTGTGCAAGTCTTCCGCGACGTCGGGGGTGAGCGGCTGGCCCAGATCCTCGCGCAGCAACTGCACATAGGCGGTGATGTGCCGCAGCGGGGCGCGCAGGTCGTGCGAGACCGAGTACGAAAACGCCTCCAGGTCCTGATTGGCCGCCTGCAGTTGCCGGGTGCGCTCCTCCACCTTGCGCTCCAGCGCCTGGTTGAGGTCGCGCAGCAACTCTTCCAGCCGGTGGATTTCGGTCATGTCGCGCACCAGGCAGGCA
This sequence comes from Tepidimonas sp., assembly GCF_046292505.1. Taxonomy (GTDB): domain Bacteria; phylum Pseudomonadota; class Gammaproteobacteria; order Burkholderiales; family Burkholderiaceae_C; genus Tepidimonas. The sequence goes on from NZ_JBKBQX010000002.1 coordinate 110,497, forward strand.
GTGCCCAGCGCCTCGCCGTCCGGGCCCGTGAGCGTTGTGTACACCATGTGCGCCCACAGCCGCGAGCCATCGGCACGGCGTTGCCAACCGGTCGATTCGCTCTGGCCCAGCAGGCTGGCGCGCTCCAGGGCCTGGGCCGCGTCCGCGGGCAACGGGTGCGGCCGTTGCGGGGTGTCGGGGCCGTGCGTGCCAATGACCGCTTCGGCGGCATAGCCGAGCAGCCGTTCGGCGCTGGCCGGCCAATCCTGGATCGCGCCGTGCGCGTCCAGAAAGAAGATCGCCGCGTCGCGCAGCCCGTCGGACAGCGCCTGCCAGCGGGCCTGCTGCAGCGCCAGGTGGGCGTCCTGCCGTTGCAGTCGCTGCTGCAGATCGTGCTGCTGGTCCTGCAGGGCGGCCTGCCGCCGCTGCAGCGCCGTCTCGTCGCGCAGCAGCACGAACACACCGGCCACGCCGGCGTCGCCGTGGTCGGGCAGCAGCGTCAGTTCCCAGTGGGTGATGCTGCCCTCGCGGTCGCGCTGCACGGCAATGCGCCCCCCTTCGCCGCGCAGCGCCGGCGCCATCCAGGGCAACAGGGTGTCGATCCAGTCGTCGTCCACGGCCTCGTGCCAGGACAGCCCGTCGATCTGGTCCCAGGCCAGGTGGGGGCGCAGCAGGGGTTGCGCGGCGGGGTTGGCATGGCGACAGCGCAGGTCGGCGTCCAGGCTCAGCACGCCATCGGGTAGGGCATGCAGCAAGCGCAGCAGGGCGTCTGACGGGGGGGAGGCAGCGGCGGCGTCGTGCGCACCCGCATCGCTGGCCGAGCCGGCCGCCAGCGCCGTGAAGAATGACGGCGGCAGGTGCGTGGGCCAAGGGTCGCGCGGCAGCGGCTGCATGGCATGAACTGTAGCGCAAGCCCCCGTACCGCCGGACCGCGCGGGGCGTTTCGCTGGGCATGCGGGGTGCCGCCGCCCGGTGCCCGTTCAGAAGCGCGGCAGATCCGGATGCGGCAGCCGCCCGCCCCGCACCAGCATCTTGCCGTACTCGGCGCAGCGCTGCAGCGTCGGGATGACCTTGCCCGGATTGAGCAGTTCGTTGGGGTCGAACGCGCGTTTGATGGCGAACATCTGCTCGCGCTCCTCGGGGCTGAACTGCACGCACATGCTGTTGAGCTTTTCCACGCCGACGCCGTGCTCGCCAGTCACGGTGCCGCCCATGGCGACGCTGGTCTCCAGAATGTCGGCGCCGAAGGCCTCGGCGCGGTGAAGCTGGTCGGGGTCGTTGGCGTCGAACAGGATCAGCGGATGCAGGTTGCCGTCGCCGGCGTGGAACACGTTGGCGCAGCGCAGGCCGTACTTGTTCTCCATCGCCGCGATGGCCTCCAGGATGTCGGCCAGCCGCTTGCGCGGGATGGTGGAGTCCATGCACATGTAGTCCGGGCTGATGCGCCCGCTGGCCGGAAAGGCGTTCTTGCGCCCGCTCCAGAAGCGCAGCCGCTCGGCCTCGTCGCGGCTGACGGCGATGCGCGTGGCGCCGGCTTCGCGCAGCACGGCGCTCATGCGCTCGATCTCCTCGGCCACCTCCTCGGGCGTGCCGTCGGATTCGCACAGCAGGATGGCCTCGGCCTCGAGGTCGTAGCCGGCGTGGACGAAGTCCTCCACCGCCGCGGTCATGGGCTTGTCCATCATCTCCAGCCCGGCCGGGATAATGCCGGCCGCGATCACCGCCGCCACGGCGTCGCCGGCCTTGCGCACGTCGTCGAAGCTGGCCATGATGCAGCGCGCGAGCTGCGGCGTCGGCGTCAGCCGCACCGTCACCTCCAGCGTGACGGCGAGCATGCCTTCCGAGCCCACGATCAGCGGCAGCAGATCGAGGCCCGGGGCGTCCAGCGCGTCCGCGCCAAACGTGACCGGCTCACCCTCGATGGTGAAGCCGCGCACCTTCAGCACGTTGTGCAGCGTCAGGCCGTACTTGAGGCAATGCACGCCGCCGGAGTTTTCCGCCACATTGCCGCCGATGGTGCAGGCGATCTGGCTGCTCGGGTCGGGCGCGTAGTACAGCCCATGCGGTGCGGCGGCCTCGCTGATCGCCAGGTTGCGCACACCCGCCTGCACGACCGCGGTCTGCGACAGCGGATCCACCTGCACGATGCGGTTGAATTTGGCCAGCGACAGCGTCACCCCCAGCGGGTGGGGCAGCGCGCCACCGGACAGTCCGGTCCCGGCGCCGCGGGCCACCACCGGCACCTTGAGCAAGTGGCAGGTGCGCAGGATGGCCTGCACTTGCTCCTCGGTCTCCGGCAGGGCCACTGCCAGCGGCCGCTCCCGGTAGGCGGTCAGGCCGTCGCACTCATACGGCGTGGTGTCCTCGGGGGTCCACAGCAGCGCGTGGGGCGGCAGCACCAGCGACAGGGCGCGCACCACCTCGGCCTGGCGGTCGGCGCGCCGGACGGCGCGGGATTCTGGGGTGTCGTGGGCGGTCATGACAGGGGGCAGCAAACGCGTCGCCGCAGTGTAGGCCAGGACACGCCGGCGCGGCTGAAAAATCCTTGAGCGTGGCGTGAATCCATGTGCGGTGGGGCTTGAAGTGACGGCCTGCTGCCTCTATTTTTGGTGGTGTGAGCGATGGGCCTGTGCCGGTGGTGTGGAGGCGCTGGCGGGCCCGACCGATGTCGAAGCCCTCCACTTTCAAGGAGACTGCCGCATGAGCAACCTGATTCCGCGCCGCATGAGCCTGTTCGATGAGTTTTTCCGGGACATGGCCCCGGCGTTTTATGTGCGACCGCTGCACGGCGAGCCGCTGCCGCAGCAGATCAAGGTGGATGTGAAGGAAAACGACCAGGCCTATGTGATCTCAGCCGAGATGCCTGGGGTGGGCAAGGACAACATCCATGTGTCCGTCGAGAACAACCTGGTCACCATCGCAGCAGAAGTCAAGCAAGAGGACGCCCAGCGCGACGGCGACAAGGTGCTGCACAGCGAGCGCTATTACGGCGCCATCTCGCGCAGCTTTGCCCTGCCGGGTGATGTCGACGAATCGACTGCCAGCGCCAAGTACGACAACGGCGTGCTGACGCTGACGCTGCCGAAGAAGGTCGCGGTAGCTGGCAAGCGCATCCGCATCGAGTGAGCGGCGCGGGCGCGGCGGGCCGGGGCGCCGGTGGCGGCGCTCAGGCCACCGCCTGCTTGAGCCAGGCGGCAAACGTCGCGCACTCCCAGCGCTCCATCGCCCCCGCGCGCCAGCACAGGTAGTGCGCGTGCGGGCTGGGCACGTTGTGCGGATACAGCCGCACCAGCGTGCCGTTGTCCAGCCACGGCGCGCCAAGCTTCAGGCGCACCAGCGCCACGCCCATGCCGGCGGCGGCGCCGTCGCACATCAGACCGATGTCGTTGAACTGCGAGCCATCCGTCGGCTCCGGCCAGTCCAGGTGGTGCGCGGCAAACCAGGTGCGCCACGGCTCCAGCGGGCTGCGCAGCAGGGGGACGCCTTCCAGGTCCTCCGGCCGCTCGAACGGCCCATGCTCGCGCGCAAACGCGGGCGACGCCAGGGGCGTGACCTCGTCCTTCAGGATGCAGGTGAACTCCACGTCCTGGTAGCGCCCGGTGCCGTAGCGGATGGTCAGGTCGGCGTCCTCCGCCACCACGTCCAGCAGCGGGATGCTGACCTGCAGCGTCAGGTCGATTTCCGGATAGGCCTCGGCAAACTGGCGCAGCCGCGGCATCAGGATCGAGCGCGCGAAGGTCGGGGTCACCGCCAGCCGCAGCTTGCGCCGCCCGGGGGTGGCATTGCGGCTGGGAAAGCGCTGCAGCGCCGTCAGCCCCTCGCGCACCTGGGCCAGGTATTCGCTGCCCTCCGTGGTGAGGGAGAAGTCCGCCCGTCCAAACAGCTTGACGCCGAGCTGCTCTTCCAGCTGCCGGATGCGGTGGCTGACCGCGCTGGGTGTCACGCACAGCTCGTCGGCCGCCTGCGTGACGCTGCGCAGGCGCGCCAGCGCTTCGAAGGTCAGCAGGCACTGGATGGGGGGAATGCGGGGGGACATGGTGGGCGCCAGCTCAGCGGAAGACCACCGTGCGCTGGCCGTTGAGCAGCACGCGGTGTTCGCTGTGCCACTTGACCGCGCGTGCCAGCACCTGGCTTTCGGTGTCGCGGCCGATGGCGGTCAGGTCCTCCACCGTCATCGCATGGTCCACGCGCGCCACGTCCTGCTCGATGATCGGGCCTTCGTCCAGGTCGGCGGTGACGTAGTGCGCGGTGGCGCCGATCAGTTTGACGCCGCGCTCGTGCGCCTGGTAATAGGGCTTGGCGCCCTTGAAGCTGGGCAGAAAGCTGTGGTGGATGTTGATCGCGCGGCCGGCGAGCTGCTGACACATGCCGTCCGACAGGATCTGCATGTAGCGCGCTAGCACCACCAGCTCGGCGCCTTCCTGCTCGATGATGTCGAGCTGGCGCGCCTCGGCCTGCGCCTTGGTGGCGGCCGTCACCGGGATGTGGTGGAACGGCACGTTGTAGCCGGCGGCCAGCTGGTAAAAGTCGCGGTGGTTGCTGACGATGGCGCGGATGTCCAGCCGCAGCAGGCCGCTTTTCCAGCGGAACAGCAGGTCATTCAGGCAGTGGCCCTGCTGGCTGACGAAGATGACGGTGCGCATCGGCTCGTGCCAGGGGTGCAGGCTGCACGCCATGCCGTGCTGCTGGCCAAACGCCTGCACCGCAGCGCGCAAGGTGGGCGCGTCGTGGCCCGGGCAGGTGAATTGCACGCGCATGAAAAAGCGGCCGCTGTCGCGGTCGTTGAACTGGGCCGCCTCCTCGATGTTGCCGCCCTGCTCCAGCAGAAAGCCCGAGACGGCGTGCACGATGCCGGGCTTGTCCTGACAGGATAGGGTGAGTACGTAAGTGTCTTGCATGGTCGCGGATTGTCGCAGTTTGGCCGCCCTTGCCATGCGGGCGGGTTCGGGTGTTCAAGCGCCGCGTCCCTGCTCCAGCAGATGCACCAGCGTTTGCAGCGCGTGGTTGACCGGTGCCTGCAGGCCGTGGGCGCGGGCACGCGCCACCACATGGCCGTTGAGGTGGTCGATCTCGGTCGGGTGGCCGCGCAGCAGGTCGCGCGCGGTGGACGACATTTGGGTGGCCATGCTCTGCGCAATCCGCTCGACGTCCGCATCCAGTGCAGCGGCATCCAGCGCGATGCCATCGGCTGCTGCCACCGCCACGCATTCGCGCACCACTTGGCGCAGCATCTCCGTCACGCCGGCCTGCGCCCACAGCCACCCGTAGGGTCGGGCGGTGATCGCGGACAGGGCATTGAACGCGCAATTGACCACCAGCTTGGTCCACAGCGCCTGCGGCACCGCGTCCGAGACGGTGGTCGGCACACCGGCCCGCTCGAGCGCCGCCTGCACGCGCGCGGCCTGTGGGAACGGCGCCAGCACCAGATCCCCGCGGCCGTGGTGGCGCACATGGCCCGGGCCTTCCAGCCCCGCGGCCACATACACCGCCACCGGTGCCACCGGCCTTCCCAGCACACGCGCCAGCCGCTCGGCGTTGTCCACACCGTTTTGCAGGCTGAGCACCGCGGTCTGCGGGCCCAGGTGGGGGCGCAGCGCAGCCCCCGCCGCTTCGGTGTCGCCGGATTTGACGCACACCAACACCACGTCCGCACCCGCCGTGGCCGCGGCGTCCGTGTCGGCGTGCACGGTGATGCGCTCGTCGAAGACGGCGGTCTGCAGCCGCAGCCCATGCGCGCGCATGGCCTGGACGTGGGCCGGACGGCCGATCAGCACCACCGGCACGCCGGCGCGCGCCAGCATGGCGCCGTAGTAGCTGCCGACGGCACCGGCGCCAAAGACGGCAAAGCGGGGCAGGGGCTCAGTCGGGGCTACAGTCGTCATAGGGCATCGCACGGGGGTGGCCAAGGGCGGAGTGGCGGGGTAGGCACCGTCGCGCCCGGCGCGGCGGCTGCCCATAGCGTAGCACCGCGGGGGCGGATAATCGGTGCCCGACACCCCATGACCCTTCAGGAGGAATTCCATGCCCCGTCCCGTGGACGTCGTCATTCTGGCCGCTGGCAAGGGCACGCGCATGAAGAGCGCCCTGCCCAAGGTGCTGCAGCGCTTGGCCGGCCGACCGTTGCTGGCCCATGTGCTGGGGATGGCGCAAGGGCTGTCGGCGCGCCGCACCGTGGTGGTGACGGGCCACGGGGCCGAGGCGGTCGAGGCGGCGCTGCCCGCGCTGGCCGACGGGCAGCCGTGGCAAGCGGTGCGGCAGGAGCCGCAACGGGGCACTGGGCACGCCGTTCAACAGGCCATGCCGCTGCTGGCGGACGATGGCGTCACGCTGGTGTTGTCCGGGGACGTGCCGCTGACGCACCCGGACACCCTGGCGGCACTGCTGGCGGCCCAGCGCGCGGGCGGCCCCGACGCGCTGGCGCTGCTCACGGTGGATTTGGCCGATCCGCACGGTTATGGCCGTGTCGTGCGCGACGAGTCGGGGGCCGTGCGCGCCATCGTCGAGGAAAAGGACGCCAGCGATGCGCAGCGCCGCATCACCGAGGTGTACAGCGGCATTCTGGCGGCGCCCACGGCGCGCCTGCGCGCCTGGCTGGCCCGCTTGGACGACCGCAACGCGCAGGGGGAGTTCTACCTGACCGACGTGGTGCGTCACGCGGTGGCCGATGGCGTGCCCGTGGTGGCCCACCGCATCGACGACGCGCTGCAGGTGGCGGGGGTCAACAGCCCGGCCCAACTGGCGGCGCTGGAGCGCGCCCACCAGCACCGCGTGGCCCAGACGCTGATGGCGCAGGGCGTGCGGCTGGCCGACCCGGCCCGGCTGGATGTGCGCGGGGAGTTGGTGTGCGGCCAGGATGTCGAGATCGATGTCAACTGCGTGTTCGAGGGCCGCGTCGTGCTCGGTGATGGTGTTCGGGTGGGCGCCAACTGCGTGATCGCCCATGCTACGGTGGACGCGGGTGCCGTCATCGAGCCCTTCACGCACATCGACGGCGCAGGCGCGGGCGTCGTGGTCGGGACGCAGGCCCGGGTGGGGCCGTTTGCGCGGCTGCGTCCGGGCGCCTGGCTGGGGCCCGAGGTGCACATCGGTAATTTCGTGGAGGTGAAGAACGCCACCCTGGCCGCCGGCGCCAAGGCCAACCACCTGGCCTATCTGGGCGATGCCACGGTGGGCGAGCGGGTCAACTACGGGGCGGGCAGCATCACCGCCAATTACGACGGCGCGCGCAAACACCGCACGGTCATCGAGGCCGATGTGCATGTCGGCAGCAACTGCGTGCTGGTCGCCCCGGTGACGCTGGGGGCGGGCGGCACGGTGGGCGCGGGCAGCACGGTGACCAAGGACACACCCGCGGGCGCGCTGACGGTGGTCCGTGCCAAGGCGGTGACGGTGCCCAATTGGCGGCGGCCGACCAAATCGGCCGACTGATGGGGGAGCGGCGAAGGGGCCTCTGGCGGTTCACCAGCCCCAGAGGTGCTCGCTCGCCGCCCAGACCGTGCCGCTGCCGTCCGGTGCGCGCAACTGCACCCAGTCGCCCTGTCGCCGGACGGTGGCCAGCACGTCGCCATAGTGCGCCATGCCCACCACCTGCCACTCCAGCCCCGGGCCACTGCGCAGGTTGAGGGTGCGGGCCCGGACCACGTGGTGGCGCTCGTCGCCGGTCACGCGCGCTGCGACCCAGCCTTCGTCGCCCTCGAAGTCGCGCACCCGGATCCAGTCGCCCTGGCGCTGCAGCACCTGTAGGGGGTAGCCGCGCCGCACTTGCCAGAGGACTTCGCCCTCGGTGCCGGGGGTCGCGCGCAGGTTGACGACCGGGCTGCGCACGCTGACCAGCTCCTGGGCCTGGGCGCCCAGGGCGCAGGCCGCCAGGGTCAGCAGCGCGAGGACACGCGCGACGGCAGGGGGGACGGGGACCATGCGGCGGTTCCTCTCGTGACGAAGGAGCGATGAAAAAATCATACGCCAGCGGCCGGTGGCTTGTCTGCCCCCTTGCGGGGCGGCACGGCGGGCAGCGGCAGCCGCGGATCGAACTTGCTGCGCCGCACGCTGAAGTAGGCCTTGACCTGGCGCACATTGCCCTGCTCGGTGAACAGGCGCTGCGCCAGCGCATGGTAGTCGGCCATGTCGCGCGCCGCCACCACCAGCACGAAGTCCGGGCCGGCGCTGACGCGGTAGCACTGTTGCACCGCGGGCTCGGCCACGGCGCGGGCCTCGAAGGCGTGCAAGTGCTCATCGCCTTGGCGCTCCAGGCCGATCTCGACGATGGCGGTCAGCCCCTCGCCCAGCACCGCGGCCAGCCGCTCGGGCTGCAGGATGGCGACGCGGCGCTCGATCAGGCCCGCTGCTTCCAGGCGGCGCACGCGCCTCAGTACCGTGGGCGCGGAGACGCCGCAGCGCGCGGCGAGGGCGCTCAGGGGTTGCGCCGCGTCGGTTTGCAGGGCGTCCAGCAGGTGCAGATCCCGTTCGTCGACGGAAAAATCAGTTGAAAAAATACTGTTCATGGAAAATTATTCCACTATGAATAGAGATTGCAAGAAAATTACGTCATAAACCAAAAAATGTAAACCCATGACCCGATCGAATCCGTACGCTACCGCCTTGGCACGACACGAAGCGGAGGGCTGATCGATGTGTGGAATCGTCGGGGCGGTGGGCACCACCGATGTGGTGGGGGTGCTGGTGCAAGGCCTGCAGCGGCTGGAGTACCGCGGGTATGACTCCTGCGGGCTGGCCGTGCACCGGGGCGCGCCATTGGCGGATGCCATGGGGCGGATGACGCCGGCCGAGGCGGCGGCCCGCGGGCTGACGCGCGCGCGCAGCACCGCGCGGGTGGCCGAGCTGCGCGCGCAGGTACAAGCCGAGGGGCTGCGCGCGGCCACGGGCATCGCCCACACGCGCTGGGCGACGCATGGCGCGCCCACCACGGCCAATGCGCATCCGCACGTCAGCCACGGGCCCGGGGTGCGCGCGGGCGAACGGCCGGCGCGCGTGGCGCTGGTGCACAACGGCATCATCGAAAACCACGACGAACTGCGTGCCGAGCTGCAGGCGCGCGGCTATGTGTTCGAGAGCCAGACCGACACCGAGGTCATCGCGCACCTGATCGACAGCCTGTACGACGGCGATTTGCTGGAGGCGGTGCGCGCGGCCACGGCCCGCCTGCATGGGGCGTATGCGATTGCGGTGCTGCACCACGACGAGCCGCAGCGGCTGGTGGGGGCGCGTGCCGGCTCGCCGCTGGTGCTGGGCCTTGGCGCCGCGGCGAACGGCCCGGCCGCCCAGTACGTGGCCAGCGATGCGCTGGCGCTGGCGGGCGTCACCGACCGCATCGTATTTTTGGCGGAGGGGGATCTGGTCGATGTGGCGCTGGGGCGCTACCGTATCGTGGGGGCGGACGGGCGTACCCTGGACAGCGCCGCACGCCCGGTCAGGACCGTGCAGGTGGGCAGCCAGGACGTGGCGCTGGGCCCCTACCGCCACTACATGCAGAAGGAGATCTTCGAGCAGCCGCGCGCGCTGGCCGACACGCTGGAGGGCGTGGAGGGCATCGTGCCGGAGCTGTTCGACGACCACGGCATCCGCTCGCGCGCGGCCTGGCGCGTCTTGGCCGACATCGACCGCGTGCTGATCCTGGCCTGCGGCACCAGCCACTACGCCGGCTGCGTGGCGCGCTACTGGCTGGAGGCGATCGCCGGCGTGCCCACGGTGGTGGAGATCGCCAGCGAATACCGCTACCGCACGAGCGTCCCGGATCCGCGCACGCTGGTGGTGGGGGTCAGCCAAAGCGGCGAGACCGCCGACACGCTGGCGGCGCTGCGCCATGCGCAGGCGCTGGGCATGCGCCAGACGCTGGCGATCTGCAACGTCGCCACCAGCGCCATGGTGCGCGAGTGCGAGCTGGCCTACGTCACGCGCGCCGGGGTGGAGATCGGCGTGGCCAGCACCAAGGCGTTCACGACGCAACTGGCGGCGCTGTTCCTGCTGACGCTCGTGCTGGCGCAGGCCAAGGGGCGCCTAAGCCCCGAGGACGAGGCGCGCCACCTGCGCGCGCTGCGCCACCTGCCGGCGGCGCTGCAGGCGGTGCTGGCGCTGGAGCCGCAAATCATCCGCTGGGCCGAGGACTTCGCCGCCAAGGAGCACGCGCTGTTCCTCGGCCGCGGGCCGCATTACCCGATCGCGCTGGAGGGGGCGCTCAAGCTCAAGGAAATCAGCTACATCCACGCCGAGGGCTACCCGGCGGGGGAACTCAAGCACGGGCCGCTGGCCCTGGTGACCGGTGCGATGCCGGTGGTGACGGTGGCGCCCAACGACGCGCTGCTGGAGAAGCTGAAAAGCAACATGCAGGAGGTGCGCGCGCGCGGCGGCGTGCTCTACGTGCTGGCCGACGCCGACACGCGCATCGCCAGCGGCGAGGGCCTGCACGTCATCCGCATGCCGGAGCACTACGGGGACCTGAGCCCGATCCTGCACGTGGTGCCGCTGCAGCTGCTGGCCTACCACACCGCCTGCCTGCGCGGCACCGACGTGGACAAGCCGCGCAACCTGGCCAAGAGCGTGACGGTGGAGTAGGTGGGAGCGCGGCCGGGGTTACGATATCCATCCGTGCTGATAAACGGATTGAATCGAGAGCCCACATGCCCCTGCGCCCCTATGTCCTTACCGCTGCCCTGGTGGGCAGTCTGACACTGGCCCCCGCGGCCTACGCCGACGACAAGGCCGCCGTGATCGACGAGATGGCGGCCTACCTGGACTTCGTCGACTACGGTGGCGGGGTGATCTTTGCCGAGCAGATTCCCAAGGAGGAGTGGTCCCGCATTCTGGTCATCGACGCCCGGGATGCCGCCCAATACGCCAAGGGGCACATCCCCGGTGCGATCCACATGGAGTGGCGCCAAGTGCTGGCGCGCCGCAGCGAAATCCCCCGCGACCGCATGGTGCTGATCTACTGCAACACCGGCTCCCTGTCGGCGCAGGCGGGCTTTGCGCTGCGGGTGGCGGGGTGGGACAATGCGCGCATCCTCCAGGGCGGCATGGAGGAATGGAAGGCCAAGGGCGGATTCGACGCCGCCGCGAAGGCCGTGGCGCCCGCGCGCCACTGATTCGCTGCTGTCCGCGGGCGGGGGCCGGTCGTTCTCTCAGGGAGCGGTGGGCCTTGTCGCGCCCGGGGCGGAATCGCTGGGGGCACAGTCCCGGCAGATGCCATGCCAGGCGAGGTCCAGCCGCGCCCCCTGGTGTCCCAGCGCCTCGAGTTGCGCCTGCCACAGATGCGCGGCTTGCTGCAGCGCCTCGGGCAGTTCGTCCAGATCCAGTCGGCGGTGGCAGGCGTCGCACGCCCAGACCGCATGCAGCGCGGGGTGCGGGTCGCCGTCGCACCAGACCCAGGCCCGCGCGCGCTGCTGGGGGTCGTCGCCTGCCAGGCAGCGCACCAAGCCAGCGGCATGCAGGCGCTCCAGCAGCCGATACAGCGTGACGCGGTCCACCGCGATTCCCTGCGTTCCCAGCGCCTGCTGGAGGGTGGCGTGGCGCCAGACACGGCGCGGGGGCTGGGCCAGCAGGGCCACGGCAGCCCGGGTCGCACGGCTCAGCCGCAGGCCGTGCGCGCGCAGGCGGTCCGCCAGGGGAGTGGGCAGGGAGTCGGTCATAAACGCCACAATGTTGCATTATGATCGGGCGCTCATCATTATCTGTCAACGCCGCCGGCCGTCGCGGCCGGTGGGTCGAAGGAGCGTGTGCATGTCGCAATTCGTGGGTGTCGAGAGGTGGTCGCGGCGCGCGCTGATGCGCTGGGCCGGTGGGGCGGTCGCGTCGATGCTGGCGGGGGTCTCGGCGGCCCGGGCGGAGGCGGCTTTGCCCGTCGTCGCCAGCTTCAGTATTCTGGCCGACTTGGTGCGTCAGGTGGGGGGCGATCGGGTGCAGGTGGATGCGCTGGTGGGCCCCGACGCCGATGCGCATGTGTTCCAACCGTCGCCGGCGGACGTGCGGCGGGTGGCCGCTGCCCGGCTGGTGGTGCTCAACGGACTGGGCTTCGAGGGCTGGATGGAGCGCCTGCTGCGCAACGCCGCCTACCGCGGCGCCGTGGTGCGCGTGACGGATGGGATGGAGCCGCTGAAGGCGGCTGGCCACGACCATGGCCATGCGCACGGTCACGCCCACGGCGAGGCTGACCCCCACGCTTGGCAGGATGTGCGGCGAACCATGGGCTATGTGCAGCGCATCGCCCAGGCTCTGTGTGCCGCGGATGCGGCCGACTGCGAGCACTACCGGGCGCGTGCCGCCACCTACACCCAGGCGCTGGAGGCGCTGGACCGGGAGATCCGCGAGGCCTGGGCCGCGATCCCGCCCGCGCAGCGCAAGGTGGTCACCTCGCACGATGCGCTGGGCTACTACGCCCGCGCGTACGGGGTACGCATACTGCCCGCGCAGGGGGTGTCCACCGACAGCCAGCCGTCGGCGGCGGGGGTGGCGCGGCTGATCCGCCAGATTCAACGCGAGCAGGTGCGCGCCATTTTCGTGGAGCGGCTGGCCGATCCCCGGCTGGTCGAGCAGATCGCGCGCGAGACGGGGGTACGCCCGTCGCCGATCGCCTTGTATGTGGATGCGCTGTCCCCGGCAGGCGGGCCTGCGCCGGACTATCTGGCGCTGATGCGCCACAACACCCGCGCCATGGTGGAGGCGATCCAGGGCGCGGCGCGCTGAACCCGGGTGGGGTCAGCGCAGGCGCAGGCCGGGCGCCGTCCCCGCGGGGGCGGCTTGCAGCCGTCCGATCACCCAGCCCGGCTGCCCCTGCGCCTGCACGAACGCGGCCTGCACCGCTTCCAGCGCCTGCGGCGCGCACGCCACCAGCAGGCCACCGCTGGTTTGCGGGTCGGTCACCAGGGTTTGCCACAAGGCGCGGTCGCCCTCGGGCACGGCCGACAGGTCCACCGCTTCGCCGTAGCTCGCCCAGTTGCGGCCCGATGCGCCGGTCGCAATGCCCTGCTGCACCAGCGCGCGGCTGACCTCGAGCACGGGCAGGGCCGTGCTGTCCACGGTGGCCAGCAGGCCGGCAGGACGGCACATCTCCAGCAGATGGCCGGCGAGCCCGAAGCCGGTCACATCGGTCATGGCATGCACCCCAGGCAGGGGCCCGAGCACCGCCCCGGCGCGGTTGAGCAGCGTGGTCCAGCGCCGCATTTGTGCGTAGCCATCGGCGTGCAGCAGCCCCTTTTTGAGGGCGGCCGACAGCACCCCCACCCCCAGTGGCTTGCCCAGCACCAGCAGATCGCCCGGCTGCGCACCCGCATTGGTCTGGATGTGGTCCGGATGGACGGTGCCGATGGCGGCCAGGCCGTAGATCGGCTCTACGGTGTCGATGGAGTGGCCGCCCGCCAGCACCACACCGGCCGATCGACAGGCCGCCGCCCCGCCTTCCAGCACACGGGCGATGACCGCCTCCGGCAGTTGCTGAATGGGCATGCCCACCAGCGCCAGCGCGAGCAGTGGCTGGCCGCCCATGGCGTACACGTCCGACAGTGCGTTGGTGGCCGCGATCGCGCCGAAATCGAATGCATCGTCCACCACCGGGGTGAAGAAGTCGGTGGTGGCCACCAGAGCCAGATCGTCGCGCAGGCGGTAGACTGCGGCATCGTCGCTGGTGGCCGTGCCCACCAGCAGCTCGGGGGGCGCCAGGTGCGGCGGTATCTGGGCCAACAGCCGCTGCAGCACCGCCGGGGCGATCTTGCAGCCGCAGCCGCCCCCGTGGGCCCAGGCGGTCAGTCGGTTCGGGTCACGCGTCTCGGTGTTCATCGTCGTCCCATGTGCCGTACGGCAGTATTTGCAGCCTCGTCATGGCCGCCAAACCGGATATTGTCACCCTGGACCAGATCGGTGCGTTCGACACGCTGATCGATGCCCGCAGCCCGGCGGAGTTTGCGCTCGACCACCTGCCCGGCGCAATCAACCTGCCGGTGCTCGACGACGAGGAGCGCCGCATCGTCGGCACACTGTACAAACAGACCGGCGCCTTCGAAGCCCGGCGCATCGGCGGGGCCTGGGTGGCGCGCAACATCGCCCGCCACATCGAGGCGGTCATGCAGGACCGGCCGGCCCGCTGGCGCCCGCTGGTGTACTGCTGGCGCGGCGGGCAGCGCAGCGGCGCCTTTGCCTTGTGGCTGCGCCAGATCGGTTGGGCGGCGGCGCAGTTGCAAGGGGGGTACAAAGGCTATCGGCGTTGGGTGTTGGGGCAGCTCGACGCCCTGCCGCCGACGCTGGACTGGCGCGTGATCGCCGGCCCGACCGGCAGCGGCAAGACGCGGCTGCTGCAGGCCCTGGCCGCGCAGGGCGCGCAGGTGTTGGATCTGGAGGCGCTGGCGCGCCACCGCGGCTCCATCCTGGGTGCGTGGCCCGACGGGCAGCCGCAGCCCAGCCAGAAGGCCTTCGATACCGCGCTGGTCGATGCGCTGCGACATTTCGATCCCGTGCGGCCGGTGTGGGTAGAGGCCGAAAGCCGCAAGATCGGCGCCGTGCAGCTGCCCGAGGCGATGACCGCCGCGCTGCAGCGTGCCCCCCGCGTGCAAGTGGAGGCGCCCTTCGCCGCTCGGCTGGCGCTGGTGCTGCAGGACTATGCCTGGCTGGGGCGCGATCCCCAGGCGTTGGCGTTGCGCCTTTCGGCGCTGCGCGGCCTGCAATCCAACGACACGCTGGCCCGCTGGCAGGCGTGGGCGCAGGCGGGGCGATTGCCCGAGCTGTTTGCGGAGCTGATGACCCACCATTACGACCCACTGTACCGACGTCACCTGCGCGCGGACGGTGCCCGAATCACGGTGCTGGAACTGCCCGCTCTGGACGACGGGGCGTTGGCGGAGGCGGCCGCGCGGCTGCACGCGACAGTCTGCGCACCCGTCGCGGTTTAGGCCGTGGCTGGCTGACCGGGGCCGAGCGCATCGACCCGGTCGGTGATGAGCCCATCCAGCCCCCAGCCCAGCAGTGCCTCGGCACGGGTGGCGTCGTTGACGGTGTAGGTGAGCGTCCGCCAACCGGCGGCGCGCTGCTCGGCCAGCAGTGCGGCGGTCCACAGCCCGTGGTTCAGCACCACCGCCACGCAGCCCAGGCCGCGCGCCACCGCCCAGCAGCCCGGCCACAGATGGTCCAACAGCAGCCCGAGCGGCAGGTGCGGCGCGGCGGCCTGCGCCGCCTGCAGCGCAGCGGGTTGAAACGAGGTCAGCAGCGGCCACGCCGGCCCGCCCGACTCGCCAGCGCCGTGCGCGCGCCACAGCGCCTCGACGGCGCGCGCCATCGCGGCGCCCGTGGCGGCTTCGGTGCCGGGGCTGGGTTTGATTTCCAGATTCAGCCAGGCGCCGCGTGGCAGCGCCCACTCGGCCAGGCGATCCAGCCGCAGCAGCGGCTCGCCGGCGTAGGCCGGACTGTGCCAGCCGCCCGCGTCCAGGCGCGCCAGCTCGTCCCAGGTGCGCGCACCGGCGGCGCCGTGGCCGTTGGTGGTGCGCTCCAGCGTCGCGTCGTGCAGCAGGAACGGCACCCCGTCGGCGGAGAGCTTGACGTCGCACTCGAAGGCGCGCCAGCCCAGCCGCCAGCCGAGCTCGAAGGCGGCCAGGGTGTTCTCGGGCGCGAGCTTGCCGGCGCCGCGGTGCGCGATCCAGCGCGGAAAAAGGCCATCGGCGTCGGTGCGGTCCATCGTCGTGCTCGTCACGGTCCGACGCGCTGGCCGGTGGCGGCGTCGAACGCGTGCAGCCGGTCGTCCATCGGCCGCACGTGGATCGTCGCCCCCACCGGCGGGTGACACGGGTGGCTCTCCGCCACGCGCACGGTGATCGGCTGGCCATGCGTGCGGCCGTGAATCAGCCGCTCGGCGCCGAGCAGCTCCAGCGCTTCCACCGTCACCGGCCAGCCTTCGGCCCCCTCGGCCACCACCAGATGCTCGGGCCGCACGCCGAGCAGCCGGCCCGGCGCGCTGCCCGGCACGTCGCGCAGCAGGTTCATCGCCGGCGAGCCGATGAAGGTGGCGACGAACGCCGTCGCCGGCCGATGGTAGACCTCCTCCGGCGTGCCGAACTGCTCCATGCGGCCGGCATTCATGACCATGACACGCTGTGCCAGCGTCATCGCCTCCACCTGGTCGTGCGTCACGAACAGGCTGGTGATGCCCAGCTCGCGGTGCAGTTTCTGGATTTCCAGCCGCGTCTGCACGCGCAGCTTGGCGTCGAGGTTCGACAGCGGTTCGTCGAAGAGGAACACCTGCGGCTGGCGCACGATGGCGCGCCCCATCGCGACGCGCTGGCGCTGCCCGCCGGAGAGCTGGCGCGGCTTGCGCGCCAGCAGCGGCTCCAGCTCCAGAATCCGCGCCGCCTGTTCCACGCGGCGGCGGATTTCATCTTTGGGCACGCCGCGCAGCTTCAGGCCGTAGGCCATGTTGTCGAACACCGACATGTGCGGGTAGAGCGCGTAGTTCTGAAACACCATCGCGATGTCGCGCTGCGCCGGCTCCAATTCGTTGACGATGCGCTGGCCGATGCGGATCGTGCCGTCGGTCACGGTCTCCAGCCCCGCCACCATGCGCAGCAGGGTCGATTTGCCGCAGCCGGACGGCCCGACGATGACGACGAACTCGCCATCGTGGACATCGGCACTGAGGCCGTGGATGGCGGTGAAGGTCTGGTGGCGCGCGGTGTCGTAGCGTTTGACGACACGGTCGAAATGCAGGCTGGCCATGCGGATAGAGGTCAGATGTTATTTTTCGCTGTCGACGAGGCCCTTGACGAACCAGCGCTGCATCGCCAGCACCACCACCGCCGGTGGCAGCATCGCCAGCATGGCCGTGGCCATCACGATGTTCCATTCGGTGTAGGCTTCGCCGGCGATCAGGCGCTTGATGCCGAGGACGATCGGGTACATCGACTCGTCGGTGGTCACCAGCAGAGGCCACAGGTACTGGTTCCAGCCGTAGATGAACTGGATCACGAACAGGGCCGCGATGCTGGTGCGCGACATCGGCAGCAGCACATCCCGGAAGAATCGCAGCGGGCCGGCGCCATCGACGCGCGCGGCTTCCACCAGCTCGTCGGGCACCGTCAGAAAAAATTGTCTGAACAGGAAGGTCGCGGTCGCCGAGGCGATCAGCGGGATGGTCAGGCCGGCGTAGCTGTTGAGCATGCCGAGGTCGGCAATCACCTCGTAGGTCGGGCCGATGCGCACCTCCACCGGCAGCATCAGCGTGACAAAGATGGCCCAAAACACCAGCCCGCGCAGCGGGAAGCGGAAATAGACGATGGCAAACGCCGACAGCAGCGAGATGACGATCTTGCCCATTGCGATCGACAGCGCTATGATGAAACTGACACCCAGCATCGGCAGTGCCGGCGCGATGCGGCCGCCGGCGCTGGTTTCGCCGCCGAACAGGGCCAGGCGGTAATTCTCCAGCGCGTGGGCGCCCGGCAGCAGCGAAAGTGGACGGCTGGTGGCGATCTGCTCGGCGCTCTGGGTGCTGGCCACCAGCGTCAGCAGGACGGGGAAGGCCACGATGGCCACGCCGGCGATCAGGACGGCGTGGGCCAACGCGTCGAGCCAGGGGCGACGTTCGACCATGTCAATATTGCACGCGGCGCTCGATGTAACGGAATTGCACGACGGTCAGCGCGATCACGATGGCCATCAGGATGACGGACTGCGCCGCCGAGCCGCCTAGGTCCAGCGCCTTGAAACCGTCGTGGTAGACCTTGTAGACCAGGATCGCGGTGTCCTTGCCAGGGCCGCCCTGCGTGGTGGCGTCGACGATCGCAAACGTGTCGAAGAAGGCGTAGACGACGTTGATGACCAGCAGGAAAAAGGTGGTCGGCGACAGCAGCGGAAAGACGATCGTCCAGAAGCGCCGCCAGGGGCTGGCGCCGTCCAGCGTGGCCGCCTCGATCAGTGAGCGCGGGATGGCCTGCAAGCCCGCCAGAAAGAACAGAAAGTTGTAGGAGATTTGCTTCCAGACAGCGGCCAGCACGATCAGCGCCAGCGCGTGATCGCTGTCGAGACGGTGGTTCCAGTCGATGCCCACGCCCTGCAGCGCCCACGCCACCACCCCCATCGGCGAGGCGAACATGAACATCCACAAAACCCCCGCGATCGCCGGTGCCACGGCGTACGGCCAAATCAGCAGCGTCTTGTACCCGCGCGCGCCGCGCACCACGCGGTCGGCCATCACCGCCAGCAGCAGCGACAGCGACAAGCCGATCACCGCCACCAGCAGCGAAAACACCGCCGTGACGCGAAACGACTGCAGGTACAGCGGGTCCGTCAGCAGACGGTGAAAGTTCTCCAGCCCGACGAAGGTCACCGACTGGCCGAAGGCGTCCTGCTCCAGTACGCTCTGCAGCAGGGCCTGGCCGGCCGGCCAAAAGAAAAAGATGGCCACGATGGCCAACTGCGGAGCCACCAGCAGCCAAGGCAGCCAGCGGCCCCGAAAGCGAACGCGCTTTTCCATCGTGGCGTCAGTCTGCCGGGGTCCGAAGGTTACAGGCGGCCCTGGTTGGCGCGCTGGAAGCGCTCCAGCTGTTCGTTGCCGCGGCGCACCGCGTCGTCCAGTGCCTGCTTGGCGGACTTCTTGCCGGCCCAGACCTGCTCCAGTTCCTCGTCGTTGATGGTGCGGATCTGCACGAAGTTGCCCAACCGGATGCCGCGCGACTTGTCGGTGGTCTTGCGGATCATCTGCTCCACCGACACATCGGTGCCCGGGTTTTGCTTGTAAAAGCCGGATTTTTCCGTCAGTTCATAGGCGGCCTTGGTGAGCGGCAGGTAGCCGGTGCGCTGGTGGCTCTTGGCGTCGACTTCCGGGCGTGACAGGAAGGCGAAGAACCGCGCCACCCCTTTGTATTCCTCGTCTTTCTTGCCGGCCATCACCCACAGGCTCGCGCCGCCGATGATGGTGTTTTGCGGCGCGCCCGGGACGTCGGGGTAGTACGGCAACGTCGAGATGCCGAAGTCGAACTTGGCGTTGCGCTTGACGTTGCCGTACAGCGCCGAGGAGCCGGTCAGCATCGCACACTCACCCGAGACATAGGTGGCATCGGCCGCGTTGCCCCGTCCCTTGTAGACGAACAGGCCCTGCTTGGCCATGTTGGCCAGGTTTTCGATGTGGCGCACGTGCAGCGGGCTGTTGTACGCCAGCCGCGCATCCAGTCCGCCAAAGCCGTTGTTCTTCGTCGCGAACTCGACGTTGTGCCAAGTCGAGAAGCTTTCCAGCTGCGTCCAGCTCTGCCAGCTGGTGGTGAACGGGCACTTGTGGCCGGCGGTCTTGAGCTTGGCGGCGGCCAGCGCCACCTCCGGCCAACTCTTCGGCGGCTTGTTCGGGTCCAGCCCGGCGGCGCGGAAGGCATCCTTGTTGTAGTGCAGCACCGTGGTGGAGCTGTTGAACGGGAAGCTCAGCATCTGCCCGTTGGGCGCCGTGTAATAGCCCTTGACCGAGTCGACGTAGGCGTTGGGATCGAAGGTCACGCCGGCCTTCTTCATCACCTCGCCGACCGGGACGATGGCGTTGCGGCTGGCCATCATCGTGGCGGTGCCGACCTCGAACACCTGCAGGATGTGCGGCGCGTTGCCGGCGCGGAAGGCGGCGATCGCCGCCGTCATCGATTCGTCATAGCTGCCCTTGAAGACGGGCACCACCTTGACGTCCTTCTGGCTGGCGTTGAATTCGCTGGCCAGGTCGTTGACCCACTCGCCCAGCGCACCGCCCATCGAGTGCCACCAGACGATCTCGGTTTGGGCATGGGCGGCGGCCATGCCGAGGGTGGCCAGCGTGGCGGCCAGCAGGCGCTTGAGGGGCTTGTGCATCGCGACTCCTTGGCGGTTTAGAACGGAAGCGAAAAGAGAAGAAAGGCGATGGAAGTATCCGAACCGCAGATGACAGTGTAATGACGGTTTTTTCGGGCGTGACGTGGGATGCGGGTTTGTCCGGGGGTCAGGTCGAGGGCGCGTGACGCGCGAGCCATGCCGCCACGCGCTGCGCCGCCCTGGCGTCCAGGTGCAGGCCCAGTTTGCTGCGCCGCCACAGCACGTCCTCGACGGTGCGCGCCCACTCGTGCCGCGCCAGGTGGTGCAGCTCGATTTCGTAAAGCCCCGGCGCCACTTCCGTGCCCAAGTCGGTGGCCGTGCGTGCGCCGTCCAACCACGTCAGCGCCAGCGTGCCGTAGCTGCGCGCCCAGCGTGCCGCCAGTGCCTCGTCCAGCCATAGCCAGCGCTGGCGCAGGTGTTGCGCGAAGCGCTGCCGAGCCGACAATACGCCGGGTCCGACGACCGCCTCCAGATCGCCGCCCGGCAGGTGCGCCTCGGCCGTCCAGTCGCGCCGGGTGTCCAGTCCCAGCGCCGGGCCGAGCCGCCGCGCTGCCTCCAGCGCCAGCGTGCGGTAGGTGGTGATCTTGCCGCCCCACACCGTCAGCACGGGTGCGCCGGCGCCGGCCTCCCATTCGAGCCGGTAGTCGCGTGTGACCGCCGAGGCGTCCGAGCCGTCGTCCAGCAGCGGCCGCACGCCGCTGTAATGCCACACGACATCCGTCGGCTGCACCGGCTGGCGCAGGAAGCGGCTGGCTTCGCGGCACAGGTATTCGATTTCGCGGGCGTCCGCGACGGCCTGGCCGGGGTCGCCGTGGTGCTCGACGTCGGTGGTGCCGATCAGGGTGAAGCGCTGCTCGTAGGGAATCGCGAACAGGACACGGCGGTCGCTGGCTTGCAGCAGGTAGGCCGTGTCGTGTCCGTCCCGTCGCGGCACGACGATGTGGCTGCCGCGCACCAGGCGCAGGTGCTGGCGCGCCGTCAGCCCGGCCACCTCGCGCAGCAGGCGCTCGGCCCACGGCCCGGCGGCGTTGACGACGGCGCGCGCGCGCGCCACGAGCGTGCGGTCATCGGCGGTGCGCAGGGTGGCATGCCAGTGGTCGCCCAGCGGCAGCAGCCGTTCACAGCGCGTCCGCGTCAGGACCGTGCAGCCGCGGCGGGCGGCGTCCACGGCGTTGAGCACCACCAGTCGGGCGTCGTCCGTCCAGCCATCGCTGTAGGCAAAGGCGCGGTGCCAGCAGGGCTGCAGCGCCGCAGCGGCGGGGTCGCGGCGCAGGTCCAGCGACTGCGAGCCTGGCAGCAGCTCGCGCCGCGCCAGGTGGTCGTACAGCCACAGCCCCAAGCGGATCATCCAGGCCGGGCGCATGCCGGCGTCGTGTGGCATGACGAAGCGCAGCGGCTCGATCAGGTGCGGCGCGATGCGCAGCAGCACCTCGCGCTCCGCCAGCGCCTTGCGCACCAGCCCCAGCTCGCCGTGTTCGAGGTAGCGCAGACCGCCGTGGATCAGCTTGGTCGACGCCGACGAGGTGTGCGCGGCCAGGTCGTCCTGTTCGCACAGCAGCACGCGCGCGCCGCGGCCGCTCAGATCGCGCGCGATGCCGCAGCCGTTGATGCCGCCGCCGATGATCAGGACGTCGACGTCCATGGCGGCCGCCGGCGGGGCGAGAGCGGTTGACGTGGCTGGCATGGGGCGCGATGTTGAAAACCGGGTTCGTTCGATCATAATCCAATGTGATCGTTTGCGTTCGAATGAGGGCTTCCCCCGGGTCACGCGGCGGTCGCGTCGCGCTACCATCGGAGGCATGCCCGATTCCGCCGCGCCGCGCCGCCGCGCCCTCAACCCGCGTCAGAGCGAACTGCTGGCCGCCGTGCGGCAGGCGGGTGCACTGACCATCGAGGCGCTGGCGCAGCGTTTCGGGGTGACGCTGCAGACGGTGCGGCGTGATGTGCGCGAGTTGGAGCAGCGCGGTCTGCTGGCGCGCTACCACGGGGGTGTGCGCACCCCGGTGTCCACGGTGGAAAACCTCGGCTACCGCCAGCGCCAGACGCTCAATGCCACGGCCAAGGAGGCGATCGCGCGTGCCGTGGCGCGCGACGTGCCGCCGGGCTGTTCCCTGATCCTCAACATCGGCACCACCACCGAGGCCGTGGCGCGTGCGCTGCTGCAGCACCGGGGCTTGCGCGTCATCACCAACAACCTCAACGTGGCGGCCATCCTGGCCGACAACCCCGAGTGCGAGGTCATCATCGCCGGCGGCGTGGTGCGCGCGCGCGACCGCGGCATCGTGGGTGAGGTCACGATCGATTTCCTGCGTCAGTTTCGCGTCGACATCGCGCTGATCGGTATCTCGGGGATCGAAGCCGACGGCACGCTTCGTGATTACGACGTGCGCGAGGTCAAGGCCGCGCGCACCATCATCGAGCACGCGCGCCAGACGTGGCTGTGCGCCGATCACAGCAAGTTTGGCCGCCCGGCGATGGTGGAGGTCGGCCACGTCGGTGAGCTGACGCGGCTCTACACCGACCGCGCCCCGCCGCCGCCGTTCGACGCGCTGCTGCGCGAAGCGGACGTGGCCTGCGTGGTCGCGGAGGGGTAAGCACACCCATGGACCTGCTGCTCGCGCTGGATCAGGGTACCACGAGCTCGCGCACCATCGCGTTCGACCGCGAGGGCCGCATCGTCGCGCAGGCGCAGCGCGAGTTCACGCAGCATTTTCCGCAGCCGGGCTGGGTCGAGCACGATGCCGAGGACATCTGGCAGACCCAGCGCGCCACGCTGGTGGAGGTGCTGCGCCGGCTGGGATCGGCGGCGCGGCGGGTGCGGGCGCTGGGCATCACCAACCAGCGCGAGACCACCGTCGTGTGGGAGCGCGCCACGGGCCGGCCCGTGCACCGCGCCATCGTCTGGCAGGACCGCCGCGCCGAGGAGGCGTGCGCGCGCTGGCGCGCGCAGGGTCTGCAGCCGCGCGTGCAGGCGCTGACCGGCCTGCGGCTGGACGCCTATTTTTCGGCCGGCAAGCTGCGCTGGCTGCTGGACCACGTGCCGGGGCTGCGCGCGCGTGCCGAGGCGGGGGAGCTGGCCTTCGGCACCATCGACGCCTGGCTGCTGCACCGCTTGACCGGCGGCCGGGTCCACGCCACCGACGTCAGCAACGCCGCGCGCACCCTGCTGTGGGATCTGCGTGCCGGATGCTGGAGCGAAGCGCTGCTGCGTGCGTTCGAGCTGCCGTCCGCCTGGCTGCCGACGGTGCACCCGTCCAGCCATCCGTTCGGTGAGCTCGACCCCGCCGTGCTGCAGGCGCCCGATCTGGAGCTGCCGCCGTTGCCGATTGCGGGCATGGCGGGCGACCAGCAGGCTGCGCTGTTCGGGCAGGCGTGCTTCGAGGCCGGGCTGGCCAAGAACACCTACGGCACCGGCTGCTTCCTGCTGCTGCACACCGGTCAACGGGTTGCCGCGTCCCGGCACGGTTTGCTCGCCACCGCCGCAGCGCAGCCGCCGGCGCAGGGGGCGGCGTTCGCGCTGGAGGGCAGCGTCTTCGTCGGCGGTGCGGTGGTGCAGTGGCTGCGCGACGGGCTGCGCGCCATCCGCGCCAGCGCGGAGGTGCAGGCGCTGGCCGAAAGCGTGCCGGACGCCGGCGGCGTGGTGCTGGTGCCGGCGTTCACGGGCCTCGGGGCGCCGCACTGGCAGCCGCACGCCACGGGCGCGCTGGTGGGGCTGAGCCGCGGCACGACGATGGCGCACATCGCGCGCGCGGCGCTGGAGTCGATCGCCTTCCAAAGCGCCGAGCTGCTGCAGGCCATGAATGCCGACGCCCAGGCCGACGGCGCCACGGCGGTGCGCGAGCTGCGGGTAGACGGCGGTGCGGCGGTCAACGACCTGTTGATGCAGTTTCAGGCCGATTTGCTCGGCATCCCGGTGTTGCGCCCGGCGGTGACGGAAACCACGGCGCTGGGGGCGGCGTGGTTGGCGGGCCTGCAGGTGGGCGTTTACGCCGGACTGGATGAGCTGCGCGCGCTGTGGCGGCTGCAGCGTCGCTTCGAGCCGCGGCGCAGCCGCGATTGGGCGCAGGCGGAGCTGGCGCGCTGGCAGCGCGCGGTGCGGCAGGTGCTGGCCGGCGTCGAGCGGCTTCATGCCGATAAGTCATAAGAAAACCACCAAAAAGTCGTTGGAGTTTCGAGGCGGGCCCCCTAGAGTGCCGCCCCATGACGATCGAATGGGCCTATATCCTGGGTGGGGCGGTGGTTGGCTTTGTCGTGGGGCTGACCGGTGTGGGTGGCGGCTCGCTGATGACGCCGATGCTGATCTATGGTTTCGGGGTGCAGCCGCACCTGGCGGTGGGCACGGATTTGCTCTTTGCCGCCTTCACCAAGAGCGCTGGGGCGGTGTCGTTCGCGCGCCATCGCCTGGTGCCGTGGCGGGTGGTCGTGCAGTTGACCGGTGGCGGCGTTGCAGGGGCCGGCCTGATGCTGTTGCTGTTGGCCCGCGTGGGCACGGCCGATCCGGCGGTGCATGCGGCGATGAAGGTGACGCTGGGTATCATGCTGTGGCTGACCGCCGCGGCCACCGCCTACAAGGTGATCCGCGCCGGCTGGTGGTGGCGCAGCGCTTCGGGCCCGCAGCGTGCCGTCGCGCGCGCCGACGTGCCGGATGCCGAGCAGCAGCGCCCCCGCTGGCGCTGGGGGCCGCTGGCGCTCGGCACCCTGATCGGGGCGCTGGTCACGCTGACCTCGGTGGGGGCCG
This sequence comes from Tepidimonas sp., assembly GCF_046292505.1. Classification (GTDB taxonomy): domain Bacteria; phylum Pseudomonadota; class Gammaproteobacteria; order Burkholderiales; family Burkholderiaceae_C; genus Tepidimonas. Next base: position 135,023 of record NZ_JBKBQX010000002.1, read on the forward strand.
GCGCGGTGGGTGTGGCCGTGCTGATGGTGCTGTATCCGCGCCTGCCGCTGGCGCGCTTGGTGGCCGCCGACGTCACCTACGCGGTGCCGCTGACGCTGGTCGCGGGCCTGGGCCACGCGACGCTCGGGTCGGTGGACTGGGGGCTGCTCGCCTGGTTGCTGGCCGGGTCGCTGCCCGGCATCTGGCTGGGCAGCCGTCTGGTGCAGTGGGCGCCGGTGACGCTGGTGCGTTCGCTGTTGTCCCTGCTGCTGACCTGGGTCGGCTTCAAGCTGGTGCTCGCTTGACCGCCTCTGCCTGGAGACGCTGCGCGTTGGGGGTTGCAGGTGGGACGGTCAGCCCCCGAGCCCCGGCACCGATCCACACCACCGTCGGGCGCCCGCTGTGCAGCACGCTGGCCTGCGCCAGCGTCTCGAGCGTGTGCTGGGAGTGGATGGCATCCGGCCAGCCGGCGCGCGAGACCACGCTCACCGGCGTGGTCGCCGGCCAGCCGGCCGCGGCCAACTGCCGCGCCAGTCCGGGCAACTGCTTGCCGGCCATGTAGAACACCTCCGTGTCCGCGTGGCGACCGGCGTGCAGGTCCTGCTCGCGTGTCATGGCGGTGGCCAAGGCGACGCTGCGGCCATGTCCGCGCCGGGTGAGCGGCCGCTGCGCATCGGCCGCGGCGGCCAGGGCGGCGGTCACCCCGGGCACCACCACGGCATCGTGCCCGGCGGCGCGCACGGCGGCCAGTTCCTCCTCCAGCCGACCGAAAACGCTGGGGTCGCCCCCTTTGAGGCGCACCACCCGCGCGCCGGTGGCGGCGTGGTGCAGCAGCAGGGCATGAATCACCGCCTGTTCCGTGGCGCGGCCAAAGCCGCGCTTGCCAACGTCGATCCAGCGGGCCTGCGGGGCCCAGGCCCGCAAGGCGGGGTCGGTCAGGGCGTCGGCCAGTACCACTTCGGCCGTGGCCAGCAGGCGTGCCCCGCGCACGGTGATGAGATCGGCCGCGCCGGGGCCGGCGCCGATGAAGGCAATCGTCCCCATCTCAGTCCACCAGCAGGGCGCCGCTCGTGCGGTGCGTGGCCGGGTCGACGACGATCAGGGCGCCGCCTTCGGTCGAGCCGCAGAAGGCCGTCAGCGGCAGCGGCTCGGCGGTTTCCACCACCACCCGCCCCAGGTCGTTGACGCCCAGGTGCTGGGCCTCGACCGGTTCCAGCGTGTCGATGTCCAGCCGGTGTTCGATGGCAGCGATGCGGCCCTGCACCCAGCGGTGGCCGTGGCGCAGCCAGTAGCGGCGCCCCATGACGGCGGGTTCGGTGTCCAGCCAGGCCAGGGTGGCGGCGAAGCGGCGGCGTCCCTCCAGCGCACCGGGGGCGGCCAGCCAGTCGCCGCGCGAGACGTCGATCGCGCGGTCCAGCACCAGCCCGATCGATTGGCCGGCGTCCCCTGTCGCCAGGGGCTGGCCGGCGTGGTGCAGCACTTGCGCCACACGGGCTGTTTCGCCGGAGGGAAAGACCGCCACCGCATCGCCGGGGCGCACCGTGCCGGTGGCCAGACGGCCCCAGCAGATGCGTGGCTGGTGGCCGGTGCCGTCCCCACCGCGGGCCACCCACTGCACCGGCAACCGCCAGGGGGCATCCCCGTCCGGTTGCAGCGCGGGCAGCGACTCCAGCAGCGCCAGCAGCGTCGGCCCGCCGTACCAGTCGGCATGCAGCGGGGTGGTCACATTGTCTCCGCGCAGGGCCGATACCGGCACGATGCCGGCCGGCTCCAGACCGGCCCGTTGGGCGAAGGCCTCGAGCGCCTCGCGCACGGCCGCGTAGGCGGCTGCGGCGTCCGGGACGGCGTCGATCTTGTTGACCGCAAACACCAGGTGCGGTACGCCCAGGCGGTGCGCCAGCAGCGCGTGGCGCCGGGTCTGGGGCAGCAGCGTGACGGGGTGGCGGGTCAGGTCGAGCTTGGTGACGTCCACCAGCACGACGGCCGCGTGGCTGCCGGCCGCGGCAGTGACCATGTTGCGGGTGTACTGCTCGTGCCCGGGTGCGTCGGCGATGATGAATTTGCGCCTCGGTGTCGCGAAGTAGCGGTAGGCCACGTCGATGGTGATGCCCTGCTCGCGCTCGGCTTCCAGCCCATCGGTGAGCAGGGACAGGTCCAGCGCACCGGTGCCGCGGCTGTGGCGGCGCAGCGCCTCCACCTGGTCGGTCAGCAGCACCCGGCTGTCGTAGAGCAACCGGCCGATCAGGGTGCTCTTGCCGTCGTCGACGCTGCCGGCGGTCAGAAAGCGCAGCGCCGCGTGGCGGGCCGACGCCCGTTGGGGGGTGATCGTGTCGTTCATCAGAAGTAGCCCTCGCGCTTGCGCCGCTCCATCGCGGCGTCACTGGTGCGGTCGTCCACCCGGGTGGCGCCGCGTTCGCTGACGTCGGCGCGCAGCGTCTCGGCCACGATGGCCTCGGCGCTGTCGGCCGTGCTTTCCACCGGGCAGGTGCAGGTCATGTCCCCCACGGTGCGAAAGCGCACGCGCACGGTCTCGACGGTCTCGCCCGCGCGCGGGGGCGTGACCGGTGTCACCGGCACCAGCAGCCCCTGGCGGCGCACCACGGCGCGCTCGTGCGCCCAGTACAGCGTCGGCAGCGCGATGCGCTCGCGGGCAATGTAGGCCCACACATCCAGCTCGGTCCAGTTGCTGATCGGGAAGGCGCGCATGTGCTCGCCCGGCTGCAGCCGGGTGTTGAACAGCGTCCACAGCTCCGGCCGCTGGGCCTTGGGCTGCCACTGGCCGAAGGCGTCGCGGTGGCTGAAGATGCGCTCCTTGGCGCGGGCCTTTTCCTCGTCGCGGCGGGCCCCACCGATCAGCACGTCGAAGCGGTGCGCCTCGATCGCCTCCAGCAGCGTGACGCTTTGGTGCGCATTGCGCGAGGCCAAGGGGTCTGGCAGCCGCACCGTGCCGCGTGCGATCGAGTCCTCCACCGAGCCGACGATCAGCGTGTCGCCGTGGCGCCGCACCAGCTCGTCGCGAAAGGCGATCACCTCCGGGAAGTTGTGCCCGGTGTCCACATGCAGCAGCGGCAGCGGCAGCCGCCCGTTCCAGCCGCCGTCGGGGCGGCGTTGCTGGAAGGCCTTGCGCGCCATATGCAGCACGACGCACGAGTCTTTGCCGCCCGAGAACAGCAGCGCCGGGCGCTCGAAGGCGGCCACGGCTTCGCGCAACAGGTAAATGCCCTCTTCCTCCAGCGCATCGAGGTGGCGCCAGTCGATGTCGGGCAGCAGATGGTGGGGGGTGACGGGGGCGTTCATACGGGGCTTGGGTGATGGGATCCAGGGGGGGTGGGCAAGGGGTGGCGCTCGACGTGCAGGCCGCATTCGCGGGTGTCGTCGTGTTCCCACCACCAGCGGCCGGCGCGAAAGTCCTCGCCGACGGCGATGGGGCGCGTGCAGGGCGCGCAACCGATGCTGGGCATGAAGGCATCGTGCAGCGGGTTGTAGGGCACCCCGTGTCGGGCGATGTGGTGCCACACGTCGGCCCACGACCAGTCGGCCAGCGGGTTGAGCTTGAGGCGCCCCTGCGCATCCCGCGCCTGCAGCGGCACGTCGGCGCGGGCGGCGGATTGCTCGCGCCGCAGGCCGGTGATCCAGGCCTCGCGCCCCGCCAGCAGCCGCTCCAGCGGGGCCAGCTTGCGCAGCGCGCAGCATGCGTGGCGCAGCTCGCGGCTGCGGTACATGGCGTCCACGCCGTGTTCGCGCTCGAAGGCGTCCACCGCCGCCGGGTCCGGCCGGAAGACCTCGACCGCCACACCATAGTGCGCCTGCAGCCGGTCGATCAGCGCCCGCGTTTCGGGGTGCAGACGGCCGGTGTCCAACGTAGCCACGGCGATGGGCAGGCCGTGGCGCGCGATCAGATCCGTCAAGACCATGTCCTCCGCCCCCAGACTGGTGGCCAGCACGATGCGGCCGGCATGGGCGGCGGCGGCCTCGCGCAGGCGCTGCACCGTGGCGGCCACGCGCTGCGCATGGCCGGGCGTTTCTCGGGCGTACAGCGCGATGGCCCGCCCCGGTTCGACGGGGGGGATGTCGATCCGCAGCGACAGGGGCTCAGCCATGGGCGGTCTCCGCTGCCGCGCGTGTGCGGCGGGTGTCGGGTTGATAGTGGCCGTCGAACGCCTGCAGCGCGCGCTGTGCGACGGTGGTCGATTCGCCCGGACGCAGCACCGCGGTGTCGAAGCCGCTGCGCCACAGCAGCGGCGCCATGTCCGGGATGACGTCGCCCACGGCGCGGATCTGGCCGTGCCAGCGCCAGCGGCCGCGCAGCAGCCGGGCCTGGCTGTAGGCCCGGCCATCGGTCCATCGGGGGAAGGTCAGCGCGATCAGGTCCAGCCGGGACAGGTCGTCGACCAGCTCGGCGACGTCCGCGTCGTTGGGCCAGACCACGCCGACCGGGACTTCGGTGGGCCAGCCGGCACGCACGGCGCGCCACTGGTCGTGCCTGAGCAACAGGCCGGCGGCAGGGCGCGGTGCCGCCTCGTCCGGTGCGGGGCGCCACAGGTCCGCGTGGGGGTCGATGAAGTGCAAGGTCGTCATGGCGGTGGGCTCAGGCGGGGACGGCGGTCGTGTGGCGCACCGCATCGGTGGCCGCGCGGAAAGGCTCCAGCCCCAGCCGGGCGAGCGTGTCCGGGAAGCGTTCGCCCGGTGCGCGCCGCTCGGCGTAGGTGGCGACCACGGCGTCCAGGGCATCGACGATCTCGTCGGCGGCAAAGGCGGGACCGACCACCCGGCCGGCGCGCGCCGGGCCGTGGCGCGTCTGCCCGTCGGAGCCGCCCAGCGTGAGCTGGTACCACTCGCTGCCGTCCTTGTCCACGCCCAGGACGCCGATGTGGCCGCTGTGGTGGTGTCCGCAGGAGTTCATGCAGCCGCTGATGTGCAACGCCAGCTCGCCGATGGCTTCCAGCTCGTCCGGGTCCTGGTAGCGCTCGAGCACGGCCGCCGCGATGGGCAAGGTGCGCGCATTGGCCAGGCTGCACAGGTCGCCGCCCGGGCAGGCGATCAGATCCGTCAGCAGGCCATGGTTGGATGCCCCCAAGCCCACCGCCCGCGCGGCCTGCCACAGCGCGGGCAGATCCGCCTCGCGCACCCAGGGCAGCAGCAAATTCTGTTCGTGCGTCACGCGCGCCTCGCCGGCGCTGAAACGGTCCGCCAGATCGGCCGCTGCGTCGAGCTGGTCGGCACTGGCATCGCCCGGCGGCTGCCCTGCGCGCTTGAGCGTGAGCGTGACCGCGCACAGTCCGGGCAGCCGGTGTGCCTGCACATGGCGCTGGCGCCAGCGCCGGTAGGCGGGCGGCAGCGCCCCGGCCGCGTCGGCCGGCGCGGCGCTCGATGGGGCGGTCGGTGGGGCTGCATCCGCCCAACCCGGCGGGGGGGCGAAGTGCGCCTGCACCTCGGCCAGTGCGGCTGGTGTCAGCCGCAGTTGCGCGCCCAGCGCATCGTCATCCCGCAGTGCCCGGTATTCGGCCTCCACCGCGTCCACGAAACGCTGGCCTTCGGCCTTCACCAGAATCTTCAGCCGGGCTTTGTAGAGGTTGTCGCGTCGCCCGAACAGGTTGTACACGCGCAGGATCGCTTCCAGATACAGCACGATGTCCTGCCACGGCACGAAGGCGCGCAGCTCCGGCGCGATGAGCGGTGTGCGCCCCATGCCGCCGCCGGCCAGCACGCGAAAACCCACCGCGCCGTGGGCGTCGCGGCGCAGTTGCAGGCCGATGTCGTGCCAGGCGATGGCCGCGCGGTCGTCCGCTGCGCCCGTGACGGCAATCTTGAACTTGCGCGGCAGGAAGGCGAATTCCGGGTGCAGCGTGCTCCACTGCCGCAGCAGCTCGCAGTAGGGGCGGGGGTCCACGACCTCGTCCGGGGCGATGCCGGCCAGCGCATCGGTGGTGATGTTGCGGATGCAGTTGCCACTGGTCTGGATGCCGTGCAGGTCGGCCTCGGCCAGCACATCCATCACATCGGCCGCGCGGTCCAGCGGGATCCAGTTGAACTGGATGTTTTGCCGCGTGGTGAAGTGGCCAAAACCCCCCTGGCCGGCCCACGGCCCATCGGTCACGCGGTCGAACTCGCGCGCCACGCGCGCCAGGGTGCGCAACTGGCGGCTGCTCAGCTCGCCGTAGGGGATGGCCACGCGCAGCATGGGCGCGTGGCGCTGCACATACCAGCCGTTTTGCAGCCGCAGCGGCCGAAAGTCGTCGGCGCTGAGCTGACCGGCCAGGTGCCGCCGCAACTGATCGCGGAACTGGGCGGCGCGCTGGCGGATGAAGCGTCGGTCGAAGTCGGAGTACCGGTACATCGCGGAGCATCAAGTCATCGATGCCCGGGATTCTCCGTTTTGGTTATGAAAAAACAAACGAAAAGATCGTTTGATATCTATAACTGGCGTTCATATGGCATCGATGGCAATCCCCGCGATCGCCTCCACCAGCCGTGCGTCCTCGCCGATGGCTGGCGCCAGGCGCCACCGCACCGCCGGGTGCTGGATGCGCAACGCGTCCAGCAGGTGGGGCAAGTCCTTGCGGACGTGGCCGCCGACACCCAAAAACAGGGGCAGCACCGTCACTTCGCGGCAGCCGGCCGCGGCCAGGGTGGCGCCCGCGCCAGGCAAGTCCGGCGCCATGAACTCCAGGAACGCCAGTGACACCGCCAGTTCCGGCCGCGCGGCGCGAACGGCCGCCGCCACGCGCTCGAACGGGCCGGCCCAGGCCGGATCGCGCGCGCCGTGGGCAAACAAAATCAGCCCCGCCTCGGGGCGGGGTGGCCCGCTCGGTAGGACGGTGGGTGGATCCGTGGCATCGCGCATGGCGCGCATAATGACACGATCCGCACGAAAGGAACTGCCGCCATGGACTTGTCGGACCGCTCGCACATCGCCGCCCCCACGGCCGGGGCGTTCACGCCCACCAGCGCCGAAGTCGCGCCCGGCGGCCCCGACTGGATGGCCGCCCACTGGATGCCGTTTACCGGCAACCGGCAGTTCAAGGTCGATCCGCGCATCGTGGTCGCCGCCGACGGCGCGTACCTGATCGATGCCGACGGGCGCCGCATCTTCGATGGCCTGTCGGGCCTGTGGTGCACGGGGCTGGGCCATGGCCGGCGCGAGATCGTCGAGGCCGTCAGCCGCCAGGTCGCAACCCTGGACTATTCGCCCGCGTTCCAATTCGGCCATCCGCTGTCGTTCGAGCTGGCCAACCGCATCGTCGAGCGCATGCCGGCGGGGCTGAATCGCGTGTTTTTCACCGGATCGGGGTCGGAGTCGGCGGACACCTCCCTCAAGATGGCGCGCGCTTATTGGCGGGCCAAAGGGCAGGCCAGCAAGACGCGTCTGATCGGCCGCGCCAAGGGCTACCATGGGGTCAATTTCGGGGGCATTTCGGTCGGAGGCATCGTGGGCAACCGCAAGCTGTTCGGCCAGGGGGTGGAGGCCGATCACCTGCCCCATACACAGCCCCCGGCCGGGAGCTTTTACCGTGGCCAGCCGCCCGCCGATGCCGCCTATGCCCAGCATCTGGCCGATCATCTGCTGGACCTGATCGCGCTGCACGACGCATCGACGATTGCCGCCGTCATCGTCGAGCCGTTCTCCGGCTCGGCGGGCGTGGTCATCCCGCCTGTGGGTTACTTGCAGCGCCTGCGCGAGATTTGCACCGCGCACGACATCCTGCTGATCTTCGACGAGGTCATCAGCGGGTTTGGGCGCAGTGGCGCCTGGACCGGTGCCGAGGCCTTTGGCGTCACCCCTGACATCCTGAACTTTGCCAAGCAGGTGACCAACGGCGTGCAGCCCTTGGGGGGCGTCGTGGTGCGGCAAGAGATCTACGACACCTTCATGGCCGCGGGCGGGCCGGAGTATGCGCTGGAGTTTCCGCACGGCTACACCTACTCGGCGCACCCGGTGGCGTGCGCGGCGGGGCTGGCCTCGATGCGGCTGCTGGAGCGGGACGACGCCATCGCCCGCGTGCGCGCGCTGGCCCCGGTGCTCGAGGTGGCGGTGCACGGCCTGCGCGGCGCCAGCCCGCACCTGACCGACATTCGCAACTACGGGCTGGCGGCCGGGCTGACCTTTGCGCCGGTGCCGGGCGAACCGCTCAAACGCCCGTTCGAGATCGCGATGCGCATGTGGGCCAAGGGCTTTTACGTGCGCTACGGCGGCGACACGATCCAACTGGCACCGCCCTTCATCAGCACCGAGGCCGAGATCCACCGGCTGGTGGATGCGCTGGGCGAGACGATCCGCGAGCTCGCCTGACCGGTGGTGCGACCCGTGCCGGGCCGCGGCCTCAGCGTTGGGTCAGCTTGAACACCGCGGTGCTGGCCAGCAGATTGGGCAGGGAGCGGACCTCGCGCCCGTTCTCCAGCCCAAACGCATCTTCGATGTGCAGGCCCAGGCGCTGCGCCAGCACCTCGAAGTCCGCGAACGTGCCGACGCGGATGTTGGGCGTGTCGTACCACTGGTACGGCAGCCGCTTGGTCACCGGCATGCGCCCGGCCAGCACGCGCAGGCGGTTGGGCCAGTGCGCGAAGTTGGGGAAGGCCACGATGGCGCTGCGGCCCACGCGCGTGGTCTCGCGCAGCATCGTCTCGGCGTTGCGCAGGTGTTGCAGCGTGTCGATCTGCAGCACGACGTCGAAGCTGTCGTCGGCGAACATCGACAGCCCTTCTTCCAGGTTGAACTGCAGCACGTCCAGCCCGCGCTTCAAGCACGCCAGCACCTGGGCGTCGTCCAGCTCGATGCCGTAGCCGTGGCAGCCGCGCGCCTCGCGCAGGTGCGCCAGCAGCGCGCCGTCGCCGCAGCCCAGGTCGAGCACGCGCGCGCCGTGCGGCACCAGGCCCGCGATGAGTTGCTGGATCTGGCGGTCGCTCATGCGGCACCTCCGGCGGTGGACGGCTGCAGGCCGGCGCCGACGCGGTGCTCGAAGTAGGCGCGCACGGCGGCGTGGTAGCGCGCGTCGTCGAGCAGGAAGGCGTCGTGCCCGTGCGGCGCGTCGATCTCGGCGTAGCTGACGGCGCGGCGGTTGTCCAGCAGCGCCTTGACGATCTCGCGGCTGCGCGCCGGCGCAAAGCGCCAGTCGGTGCTGAACGAGACGACGAGGAAGTCGGCCTGCGCGCGCGCCAGCGCCGCCGACAGGTCGCCGTCGAACTCGCGTGCCGGGTCGAAGTAGTCCAGCGCGCGCGTGATCAGCAGGTAGGTGTTGGCGTCGAAGTATTCGCTGAACTTGTCGCCCTGGTGGCGCAGGTAGCTCTCGATCTCGAACTCGATGTCCTGCGTCGTGTAGCGGTACGCCAGCCGCTCGGCGGCCTCGGCGTCGCCGGCGCGCAGCGCCTCGGCCAGCGGGCGCAGGCGGCGGCCGAACTTGCTGTTCATCACGTCGTCGCTCAAGTAGGTGATGTGGCCGATCATGCGCGCGATGCGCAGCCCGCGCCGCGGCTTGGTGCCGTGGCGCAGGTAGTGCCCGCCGTGAAAGTCCGGGTCGCTGACGATGGCGCGGCGCGCCACCTCGTTGAAGGCGATGTTTTCCGCCGTCAGGTTGGGGGCGCTGGCGATGACGATGGCGTGGCGCACGCGCTCGGGGAACTGCAGCGTCCAGCTCAGCGCCTGCATGCCGCCGAGGCTGCCGCCCATCACCGCGGCCAGCCGCTCGATGCCGAGCGCATCCAGCAGCCGCGCCTGCGCCTCGACCCAGTCCTCCACCGTCACCACCGGAAAGTCCGCGCCCCACGGCTGGCCGGTGGCGGGGTTGACATGCGTCGGCCCGGTGGAGCCGAAGCACGAGCCGACGTTGTTGATGCCGATGACGAAGAAGCGGCGCGTGTCCACCGGCTTGCCGGGGCCGATCATGTTGTGCCACCAGCCCTCGCTCCTGGGGATGGGCTGGCCCTGCGCGTCGGCGTACTGGCCAGCGACGTGGTGGCTGGCGTTGAGCGCGTGGCAGATCAGCACCGCGTTGTCGCGCGCGGCGTTGAGCTGGCCGTAGGTCTCGTAAACCAGCTCGAAGGCGGGCAGCACACCCCCCCCGCGCAAGGTCAGGGGTGTATCGAAGGCATGACGTTGGGGTGTGACGATCACGGTATCGATCCTGTGGTCGCGCCGTGACCACGCATCAGTGAGGCCGGCGCGGTGGCCAGCCTCTCCTCTTTAGCGGTATTTTTTAAGCGCCCGCAAGCGCGGACCCAAATCGGCGCTGGCCACAGTATAAAGGTATCCGATCCCAACCGAGATCACTGGAGGTCCCGATGTCCGAACTGTACGGCTCCGACGCCTACGCCCCGCGCGAGGTCGCCCAGCGCATCGAGACCGTGGGCGTGGCCAAGGCGCGGCTGGCCACCGTGCCGCTGCTGATGCTGGGGGTGCTGGCCGGCGCCTTCATCGGGCTGGGCTCGCTTGCCTTCCTGATCGTGCGCGCCGACGCCTCGCTCGGCTGGGCGGCGGGCCAGTGGCTGGGCGGCGGGGTGTTCGCGCTCGGCCTGCTGCTGGTGGTGGTGGCCGGCGCCGAGCTCTTCACCGGCAACAACCTGCTGGCCATGGCCTGGGCCGACGGCCAGATTGGCACGCGCGAGGTGCTGCGCAACTGGGGCTGGGTGTGCCTGGCCAACTTCGTCGGCGCGGCGGGGCTGGCGGTGTTGATCTTCCTGAGCGGACAGACCGGTTTGAACGGCGGTGCACTGGGGCAGGTGGTGGTGAAGCTGACGCTGGCCAAACAGGCGCTGCCCTGGCACGAGGCGTTCTTCCGCGGCGTGCTGTGCAATGTGCTGGTGTGCCTGGCGGTGTGGATGGCGATGGCCGGCCGCAGCGTGGTCGACAAGGCGGTGGCGATCGTGCCGCCGGTGGCCACCTTCGTGGCTGCCGGCTTCGAGCACAGCATCGCCAACATGTTCTTCTTTCCGCTGGCCATGCTGGTGCAGGCGGCCGAGGCCGCGCCGGTGGCGCCGTCCGTCACCTGGGGCGGGATGCTGGGCAACCTGCTGCCGGTCATCGCCGGCAACCTGCTGGGCGGCAGCGTGCTGGTGGGGCTGACCTACCATGTGATTTACCGTCGCGGACAGCCCCGCTGATCCCGAAAAAGTCGATCTGGGTGTTGTTCTGACGCATCGCTGACGCGCTTTATCGGGCCGATCGTCGAAAAGACGGGCGCAGATCGCGGCGAGCGCGCATAATGGGTGCTGCAAGTGTCCGCGACGCTTGCGTCTTGGTGATCGGTCGGTTTCGCGTGCTGCAGTTCTCTTGTGTGCCGTCGGGGCTCCATCGCTACCCTTTGTTTCGTGTGTTTTCAGGAGTCCCTCAGATGGGCAACAAGTTGTACGTCGGCAATCTTCCGTATTCGGTGCGCGACGGCGATCTCGAGCAGGCATTCAGCGCGTTTGGCCAAGTGTCCAGCGCCAAGGTCATGATGGAGCGTGATACCGGTCGCTCCAAGGGTTTCGGTTTCGTCGAGATGGGCAGTGATGCCGAGGCGCAGGCCGCCATCTCCGGCATGAACGGCCAGTCCATGGGCGGTCGCAACCTGGTCGTCAACGAGGCGCGCCCGATGGAGCCGCGTCCCCCGCGCAGTGGCGGGTTTGGCGGCGGTCGCCGTGACGGCGGTGGCTTTGGCGGCGGCGAGGGTCAGTTCCGCAGCCCCTACGGCACCGGCCGTCGGCGCGACGACCGCGGCGGTTACTGATTCCGCGGGGTGCGCGCCATCAGCGTGGCGCGCACCTGACCCTGCAGGTCGGCGATGCCATTGCGCTCGTCGTACCGCAGGCGGTCACCCGTGAGCGTGTCCGCACCGCGGGTCATCCGCACCGGCTGATCCGATTCAAGCAGCCGCTGGTCATCATGCCACGTCAGGGCCTGACCCTCCAAGGTCAGGCGCGGCGTGGCATTTTTGCGTTCGCCCTCCGGCCAAGCTTCGCGCACCAGACGCACGTCGCCGCGCAGGTGGTAGGTGGTGCGCGCGTCGTCGGTGCGCAGCTCGCGGGCGCGGGCCAGCAGCCGCATCTGGCCCGCATGATCGATGCGCTCCAGCGTGGCGTCCTGGACCCGCAGCAGGGCACTGGCCGGAAAATGCTCGAGCACCGCGCCAGTCAGCACCGAACCCAGGCGCCCATCGGCCTCGTAGCGGCGCAGGACGAAGCCTTCCAGGCGGTAGTCGGGCTGACCTTCCGCCAGTGGTGCATCGGGTGCCGCTGTGGGCCCCGGAATGCGCTGAACGATGCCGTAGGTCACCAGGGCCAGTGTCCCCATCAACAGCACCGGCAGGTACAGCGACAGCCGGTCCCACAGCCCGTGCCAGCGCGGGGCCGTGGGCGGCGGCGGGACGGCGGGGATCGGGTTCACGCCGACGCCTCGGTCAGCAGGCTGGCGTAGCGGCCCGACGCCACCAGAAGCAGGTCGCAAAACTCCCGCGCCGCGCCGTACCCGGCCGCGGCCTGGGTGATGTGGTGCACACAGGCCCGCACCTCGGCGTGTGCGGATGGCGGGGCCACGGCCAGCGCGCAGCGGCGCAGCACGGGCAGATCGGGCCAGTCGTCGCCCATGGCGGCGGCCTGCGACCACTCCAGACCCAGAGCCTGCAAAATGGCCTCGGCAGCCGGGCGCTTGTCTTCCGTGCCGTAGCGCACATGCTCCACGCCCAGCGCCCGCAGACGGTTGCGCAGGGCGGCCGAGTCGCGCCCGGTGACGACGGCCGGCTCGATGCCGGCGCGGCGCAGCAATTTCAGGCCATGGCCATCCAGGCTGGAAAAGCGCTTGAGCGCCTCGCCATCGGGTCCATAGTAGAGCCCGCCGTCGGTGAGCACGCCATCGACGTCGAAGAAGGCGATGCGAACGTCCTGCGCTCGCAGCAGCGTTTCGGGAGGAAAGTCCAGCACCGGCGGGGGCATCAGATCACCTTGGCGCGCATCAGGTCGTGGTGGTTGAGGGCACCCACCAGCCGCCCGCCGTCATCGACCACGAGCACGCTGGTGATGCGGTGCGTTTCCATGAGTTCGGCCGCCTCGACGGCCAGCATCTGGGGCCGCACGGTGCGCGGCTGCGGGTGCATGACCTCGCCGACCGTCAGGTGGCGCAGGTCGGCGCTCTCGCGCCGCTCGATCAGCCGGCGCAAATCCCCGTCGGTGAAAATGCCGATGGCCGCACCCGCTTCATCCACCACTGCCGCTGCGCCCAGCCCGCCCGCGCTCATGGCGCGCATGGTGTCGATCAGCGTGGCGGTGGGGGCCACCTGCGGCGTCGCCGCCAGCGGGCGCATCACGTCGCGCACCAGTGTCAGCAGGCGCCGGCCGAGCGCGCCGCCGGGGTGCGAGCGGGCGAAGTCGTCCGGCTGAAAGCCGCGTGCGCTGAGCAACGCCACCGCCAGCGCGTCGCCCATGGCCATTTGCGCCGTGGTGCTGGCGGTCGGGGCCAGATTGTGGGGGCACGCCTCGCGCGCCACCCCCGTGTCCAGTACCACATCGGCATGCCGCCCCAGGCTGGAGTCCGCCCGCCCCGTCATGGCCAGCAGCGGCACGCCCATGCGCTTGATCAGTGGCAGGATGGCGGTCAGCTCCTCGCTCTCGCCGGAGTTGCTGATGGCCAGCACCACGTCGGCCGGCGTGATCATGCCCAGGTCGCCATGGCTGGCCTCGGCCGGATGCATGAACAGGGCGGGGGTGCCGGTGGATGCCAGCGTGGCCGCGATTTTGCGGCCGACGTGCCCGCTTTTGCCCATGCCGGTGACGACCACCCGCCCGCGGCAGGCCAGCACCGTGTGCACCGCTCGCGCAAATTGGGCGTCCAGCCGATCGGCCATCGCCTGCAAGCCCTGGATTTCGGTCTCCAGCGCCTCGCGCGCAAGGGCCAGCAGCGCATCGGCATCGGGCGCGGGATGGGCGGTGGGGGACGGCGTCATGCGGGAATTATCCGGCAAGGCCACCGCCCGCGCCGCCGTAAGATCGGTGGGATGAACTCGTTGGACATCGCGCTGCTGTATCTGCTGGCTGCCGTGCTGGGTGTCGTGGTCTGCCGCACCCTGCGGCTGCCGGCGATGATTGGCTACTTGGCGGTCGGTGTGCTGATCGGTCCGCACGCGCTGGCGTTGGCGCAAAACTCCGCCGGCCTGCGTTATCTGGCCGAATTTGGCGTGGTGTTCCTGATGTTCGCCATCGGGCTGGAATTCAGCCTGCCCAAGCTGCGCGCGATGAAGCGCGATGTGTTTGGACTCGGAACGGCTCAGGTGGTGGCGACGGTGTTGCTGACCACCCTGGCGTCGCTGGCGCTGGGATGGTGGCTGCCACAGTGGTGGAAGCTGGAGTGGCAGATGGCGCTGGCCATGGGGGGCGTCATGGCCATGAGCAGCACCGCCATCGTCGTCAAGCTGATGGCCGACCGGCTGGAGCTGGAGTCCGAACACGGCCAGCGCGTGGTCGGCATCCTGCTGTTCCAGGATCTGGCGGTGGTGCCGCTGCTGGTGCTGATCCCGGCGCTGGGCGCCTCCAGCGAAAACCTGGCCGGCGCGCTGCTGCTGGCGCTGGCCAAAGCGGCGGTGCTCCTGACCGTGCTGCTCACCGGCGGCCAGCGGGTGATGCGCTGGTGGCTGACGCTGGTCGCGCGGCGCAAGAGCCAGGAGCTGTTCATGCTCAACCTGCTGCTCGTCACGCTGGGGTTGGCCTGGTTGACCGAGCATGCGGGGCTGTCGCTGGCGCTCGGGGCGTTCGTGGCCGGCATGCTGATCGCCGAGACCGAGTACAAGCACCAGGTGGAGTCGGACATCCGCCCTTTCCACGATGTGTTGCTGGGGCTGTTTTTCATCACCATCGGCATGATGCTGGACTGGCGCCTGGTGCTCGAGCGCTGGCCGTTGGTGTTGCTGCTGCTGACCCTGTCGCTGACCTTCAAGGTGGCGTTGATCACCGTGCTGGCCCGGGCGTTCGGTGCGCCGATGGGGACCTCGTTGCGCGTGGGGCTGTATCTGATGCAGGCGGGCGAGTTTGGCCTGGTGCTGCTGCAACTGGCCAACCAGAACGGCCTGGTGCCCCCGGCGCTGTTCAACCCGACGCTGGCGTCCATGGTCATCTCGATGCTGCTGACGCCCTTCATCATCCAGCACAGCAACGCCATCGTGGCGCGGCTGGTCGGCAGCGACTGGCTCATGCAATCGGTGCAGATGACGCAGATCGCGCGCAAAGCCATCGCGGCCGACAAGCACGTCATCATTTGCGGCTATGGCCGCTGCGGGCAAAACCTGGCCCGCCTGCTGGAGGGCGAGCGCATGCCCTACATGGCGCTGGACCTGGACCCCGACCGGGTGCGGCAGGCAGCGGCGGCGGGACATTCCGTCGTGTTTGGCGACGCGGCGCGCCTGCAGTCCCTGATGGCCGCCGGGCTGGCGCGGGCGAGTGCCGTGGTCGTCACCTACCTGGATACCCCCAGCGCGCTGAAGGTGCTGCACCATGTGCGCGAACACGCGCCTGCGGTGCCGGTGGTGGTGCGCACCGTGGACGATGCCGATCTGGCGCGCCTGCAGTCCGCCGGTGCCACCGAGGTCGTGCCCGAAGCGCTGGAAGCCAGTCTGATGCTGGCCAGTCATGCGCTGGCACTGGTCGGCGTGCCGCTGCGCCGCGTGGTGCGGCTGGTCCAGCAGCAACGCGAGGCGCGCTACCAATTGCTGCGCGGCTACTTCCACGGGGCCGACGACGACACCATCGACGATCTCCACCAAGAGCGCCTGACCACGGTGGTGTTGCCCCCCGCGGGGCCGACCGTCGGACGTACCCTGGGCGAGCTGGCCCTGCACGCGATCGGCGTGCGGGTGGTGGGCGTGCGCCGCGCCGGCGGCCGGCACGAGGACCCCGGCGACGATCTGCGACTGCACGGCGGCGACGCCGTGGTGCTCTACGGCGCCCCCGAAGCGCTGGCGCTGGCCGAGAGCAAGCTGCTGGCCGGATAATCGCGCCCCTATGGACACCGCCGCCTACCTCAAAGCCCACATCCGCACCGTGCCCGACTGGCCAGCGCCCGGCGTGCAGTTTCGCGACATCACGCCGCTGCTGCAGGACCCCAAGGTGTTTCGGGTGCTGATCGACACCTTCATCCACCGCTACATGGACCGCGACAAGCGGCCCGACGTGGTGGCGGGGCTGGATGCGCGCGGCTTCATCATCGGCTCGGTGGTCGCCTATGAGCTGGGGATCGGCTTCGTGCCCATCCGCAAGAAGGGCAAGCTGCCGTTCACGACGGTGGAAGAGACCTACGAGCTGGAGTACGGCAGCGCCACCGTCGAGCTGCACACCGACGCCGTCAAGCCGGGCGACCGCGTGCTGCTGATCGACGACCTGATCGCCACCGGCGGCACCATGATGGCCGGCAAAAAACTGCTGGAAAAGCTGGGCGCCACGGTGACCGAGGGCGCGGCCATCGTGGCCCTGCCCGAGCTTGGCGGCCTGCAGCGCCTGCAAGAGGCCGGCTTGCCCCTGTTTACGCTGGTCAGCTTCGAGGGGCATTGATCTGGCCATGGAGCGGGCGGCCATCCGGCACGGGGTTGCCGCGCCAGTACACGGCGCGTACCTCCAGCCCCAGAGTTTGCCGCGCCTCGGTCTGAACTTCCGCTTCCAGCCGCGCGGCCTCGGGCACCGGTCCGGCCGCCAGGCCCCCCCGGAGGGGCAACCAGTCGATCAGCACCAGGTGCTGCTGGCCCTCGCGGTCCAGCGACAGCACGCGCGCGCGGTAGCGGCTGGACAGCACCCCGTGGCGAATCATGATCTCGCGCACCAGCAGTGCCACCCGTTCGCGCTGGCGGCGACGCGGGCTGGGCCGCGAGGCGTCGTGAGCCGACGCCTCGCGCGGCGCCAAGCCCCACCAGCGCCGCCACCGCGCCAGCCAGCCGGCGGGGGCGGGCGAGCGGTTTGGTCCAGGGGGCGACGGTGGCATGGCGGGGGCGGGCAACGGCGGGCAACGGCTGACATTTTGGCCACTTTTGGCGCGTCTGCGTCGCGTTTTCCGGCTTTATGGCCTGTTTTGCGCTTTCCGCGCGGGCGTTTTGGCCGATACTCTGTACTCTGTCACCATTGGTTTTGCGCCGCACCGTCGTCGGTGCGCCTGTTCGTCCGGCCCCCTGCCCGAGAGGAGTCACCATGACCGCTGTTGCCACCTCGATCGCCGCCCACTCCGATGCCACCCACGGCCGCACGAGCGCCGAGTAATTGACTTTCCGGCTCGGGGCGGAGGAGTACGGTATCGACATCCTGCGCGTGCAGGAGATCCGCTCCTATGAAAACCCCACTCGCATCGCCAACGCACCCTCGCACATCCTGGGGGTCGTCAACCTGCGCGGTGTGATCGTCCCGGTGGTGGATCTACGCATCAAACTCGGGTGCGAGAAGGTCGAGTACAACGGCCTGACCGTGGTCATCGTGCTCAATGTCAAAGGGCGGGTGGTCGGTGCGGTGGTCGACTCGGTGTCGGACGTGCTGGAGCTGCCGCGCGACCAGATCCGCTCCGCGCCCGAGATGGCGTCGTCCACCGTGGACACCGCGTTCATCACGGGCATTGCCAGCGTCGGCGAACGCATGTTGATTCTGATGGACATCGAAGCCCTGATGGGCAGCCCCGACATGGGGCTGATGGATGTTTGACGGCCTACGCATGCCGATTGAGAGGAGCGGGCATGAGCACAAGCGACTGGATGCGCGCCTACAACGTGCGTGTGCGCATGTTGGGCGCGATCGCCGTGGTGCTGGCCTTGATGCTGGCGCTGGCCGGGGTGGGGGTGTGGGCCGTGCACCACATGCAGATCGCCCAACACGAGGCCCTGACGCTGGCCTGGGTGGCGGCTGGCAATGGCGGCAACGGTGGCAACGAAGCCTTCGCCCAGCAGATGATCGAACTGACCGAGCACGGCGAGCAGATTCGCGCCCAGGCCTTGTGGGCGTTGGCGGCCGCGCTGGTGGTGGCGATGGCGATCGTCGCGCCGACCACTTGGATGAACATGCGCAGCATCGTGCACCCGGTACACGAGGCGCAGGCGCTGGCGGCGGCCATTGCGCGTGGTGACCTGACCACCCGTGCCGACACGCGCGGCCACGACGAGCTGGCCGAGCTCATGCGCAGCCTGGCGGACATGCAGGCGTCGCTCGTGCGCACCGTGGGCGAAGTGCACGCCACCGCCGAGCGCATGCGGGCCACCGCCGAATCGGTGGCCAGTGGCAGCCAGGACTTGGCCCAGCGCACCGAGCAGACCGCCGAGCACCTGCGCCAGACCGCCACCAGCATCGATGAGCTGACCCGCCACGTGTCCGCCAGCAGCGAGGCGGCGCAGGCCGCCATCGACCTGGCGCGACGCAACGCCGAGGTGGCCGAGCGCGGTGGCGAGGCTGTCGGCCAGGTGGTGGCCACCATGGACGGCATCCAGTCCGCCAGCCGCAAGATTGCCGACATCATCGGCGTCATCGACGGCATTGCCTTCCAGACCAACATCCTGGCGCTCAACGCTGCGGTGGAGGCCGCGCGCGCCGGCCCGCAAGCCGGCTGCTGCCCCGAAACCATTGCCGCCGACTGCGCGCCGCGAGCCGAGTCTGCCCAAGCCGGCAGGTTCGACCCTTGCCGCCCCGGCAGCCAAGGCATCGCCCGCCCCCTCGGCGCGGCCTGCGCCATCACCCGCCCCCGCGCCCAAGCCCGCCGACGACGGCGACTGGGAAACCTTCTGACGGCGGCTGACGGCGCGCGATGACCGAGGACTTCACCGCCACCCTGCCGGGGATGGCCAGCGCTGCCGCCGACGAGGCCGCGCGCGCCGGCCGGCTGTCGGTGGCGGAGCTGCTCGACCATCTGCAGCACGCGCTGGTGGTGCTGGATGGCGAGGGACGGGTCATCGGCTACAACCCCAGCGCGCTGACGCTGCTGGAACTGCCCGAGGACTTGATGGCGCGCGCGCCGCTGATCGACGAGGTGGTGCGCTGGCAGGCCGCGCGAGGGGACCTGAAGGGCGATCCGGAGCATCTGCTGCAGCGCGTCTGGCACCACCTGCGCGCCACGCAGACGAGCGGCCGGCCGCACGTCTACACCTACACCACCGCCAGCGGCCGCACGCTGCAGGGCTCCACCATCGCGCTGCCCGGCGGCGGCTGGGCGCGCGTCTACACCGATGTCTCGCGGCACGCGCAGGCGCTGGCGGCGCTGCGCGACAGCGAGGCGCGCTTCCGCAGCCTGACCGAGCTGTCGGCCGACTGGTACTGGGAGTGGGACACCGAGGGCCGCTACACGCGGCTGGAAGGGCGCGTGGTGCGCGAGCACGACCTCGCGCCGCTGTTCCTTGGGCGGCGGCCTTGGGACGTGCCGGCGTCCAACCGCCCGCGGCCTGAGGGTTGGCGCGCCCTGCTCGATGCGGTCGAGCGGCGCGAGCCGTTTCGCCGCTTCGAGGTGCAGCGCGTGCTGCCGGACGGACGCAGCTACTGGTTTGCCCTGAGTGGCGAGCCGGTGTTCGACGCGCAGGGTGCCTTCGTCGGCTACCGCGGCATCGGCCGCGACGTCACCGCGCGCAAGGAGGCCGAGGCCACCATCGAGCGCCTGGCCTACTACGATGGCCTCACCGGCCTGTGCAACCGGCGCTCGTTCCAGGATCGGGTGGTGCAGGCGCAGGCCAGCAGCGCGCGCAGCGGCCAGTGGGCGGCGCTGTGCTTCATCGACCTGGACAATTTCAAGGACATCAACGACGCCTACGGCCACGCCGCCGGTGATGCGCTGCTGCGCGAGATGGCGCAGCGCCTGCGCGAGGCGGTGCGCGCCGAGGACACGGTCGGACGGCTGGGCGGTGACGAGTTCGTCGTGCTGCTGGAGGATTTGCGCGAGGACGAGGAGCAGGCCGCCTGGCGCGCGCAGCATGTGGCCGAAAAGCTGCGCCAGGCGCTGGAGCGCCCGGCCGTCATCGACGGGCACGATCTGCAGGCCACGCCCAGCATCGGCATCACGCTGTTTCGCGGCCAGAGCGACACGGTGGAGGAGATCCTGGGCCGCGCCGACCTGGCGATGTACCACTCCAAGGCCGCCGGGCGCAACGCGGTGCGCTTCTTCGACCCGGCGATGCAGGCGCGCGTCGTGCAGCGCGCCACGCTGCAGCGCGAGCTGCGCTACGGCTTGCGCGATGGCGAGCTGACGCTGTTCGGTCAGCCGATCGTCGACGTGCGCGAGCAGGTGTGCGGGCACGAGGCGCTGCTGCGCTGGCGCCATCCGGTGCGCGGCATGGTGCCGCCGGCGGAGTTCATCCCCGTGGCCGAGCAGACCGGGCTGATCCTGCCGATCGGCCAGTGGGTGCTGCGCCAGGCCTGCCGCGTGCTGGCGCGCTGGGCCGCCGACCCGGTGCGCGCCGGCTGGACGCTGGCGGTCAACCTGAGCGCGCGCCAGTTGCGCCAGCCCGACTTGGTGGCCAGTGTGCGGCACGCCCTACACGCCGCTGGCGCCGACCCGCGGCGGCTGAAGCTGGAGCTGACCGAAAGCCTGCTGCTGCACGACGTGGAGGACACCATCGCCAAGATGGAGGCGCTGGCGGCACTCGGCATCCAGTTCGCGCTGGACGACTTCGGCACCGGCTACTCGTCGCTGAGCTACCTCAAGCGCCTGCCGCTGACGCAGCTCAAGATCGACCGCAGCTTCGTGCGCGACCTGCTGACCGACCCCAACGACGCAGCCATTGCCCGCACCATCCTGCAGCTGGCGCAGAGCCTGGAGATGGAGGTGGTGGCCGAAGGGGTGGAGACGGCCGAGCAGTTCGAAGTGCTGCGCGCGATGGGCTGCCGGCTGTTCCAGGGCTACCATTTCGGGCGGCCCGCGCCGCTGGAGCCCGCCGACGCCCCATCCGCGGCTGGAGCGCCGCCATCCGCCTGATCCGCGGGCTTGTCCCGCGCCCCATACTCCGTTCCCCGACCCTGCGCCCATGAACGCCCGCCTGCCCGACCCCACCCAGCCCGTGCTCGATGCGCCCGCCACCCGCGCCTGCGTGGACGCGCGCTGGCAGCGCGACATCCTGCCGGCGTTGCAACGCTACATCGAAATTCCGGCCAAGTCGCCGATGTTCGACCCCGACTGGGCCGCGCACGGTCATCTGGAGGCGGTGGTGCGCGACGCCGCCGACTGGGTGGCGCGCCAGCCGGTGCAGGGGCTGACGCAGGAGATCATTCGGCTGCGCCGCCCGGACGGCACGCCCCGCACGCCGGTGCTGCTGATCGAGGTGGCCGCGCGCGCCGGCGCCGACGGCACGCCGGCGCCCGCCAGCGGCCAGACCGTGCTGCTCTACGGTCACCTGGACAAGCAGCCGGAGTTCGCCGGCTGGCGCCCGGGCCTGGGGCCGTGGACCCCGCGCCTGATCGACGACCGTCTCTACGGACGCGGCGGCGCCGACGACGGCTACGCGGTCTATGCCGCGCTGGCTGCCATCGAGGCGCTGCAGGCTGCCGGCCGCGCCCACCCGCGCATCGTGGGCCTGATCGAAACCGGGGAGGAAAGCGGCTCGCCCGACCTGCCGGCCACGCTGGAGGCGCTGCGCGCTCGGCTGGGCGACGTCGGGCTGGTGGTGTGCCTGGACAGCGGCGCCGGCAACTACGACCAGCTGTGGCTGACAACCAGCCTGCGCGGCATGGTCAGCGGCGTGCTGCGCGTGGACATCCTGACCGAAGGCGTGCACTCCGGCGACGCCTCGGGCGTGGTGCCGTCGTCGTTCCGCATCCTGCGCCACGTGCTGGAGCGGCTGGAGGACAGCGCCACCGGCCGCCTGTTGCCGGATGTTTTCCATTGCGAGATTCCGGCCGAGCGCATCGAGCAGGCACGCGCCACCGCGGCGATCCTGGGCGAGGCGGTGTGGCGGCGCTTCCCGTGGGCGCACCACGACTGCGGCGGCAGCACGGCGTTCGCCTTGCCGGTCACGACCGACCCGGTGGAAGCGCTGCTGAACCGTACCTGGCGCCCGACGCTGTCGGTGACCGGCGCGGAGGGGCTGCCGCCGCTGCGCGACGCCGGCAACGTGCTGCGCCCCTACACCGCGTTCAAGCTCAGCCTGCGCCTGCCGCCGCTGGTGGACGCGGCCCAGGCCGTGCAACGCCTCAAGGCACTGCTGGAGGACAACGCGCCGTACCAAGCGCGCGTGACCTTCGAGCCGGAGGGCGCAGCCAACGGCTGGAACGCGCCGGCGAGCGCCCCGTGGTTCGAGCAGGCGCTGCAGGCCGCCAGCCAGGCGCACTTCGGCGCGCCGTGCGCCACGCTCGGCCAGGGCGGCACGATCCCGCTGATGAACATGCTGAGCGAGGGCTTCCCGCGCGCGCAGATGATGGTCTGCGGCGTGCTCGGGCCGCAGAGCAACGCCCACGGCCCGAACGAGTTCCTGCACGTGCCCTACGCCCGCCGCCTGACCGCGGCAGTGGCGGAGGTCATCGCGCGGATGCCCTGACGCTTGCACACCAGGATTGCGCCGGCGCGCAGGTTGGTCGAACGATGCGTATACTACTGGTGGAAGACGAACCCGAACTGGCGCGTTGGCTGACCAAGACCCTAAGTCGTCATGCGGGCATCGTGGTCGATTGGGCCGACGATGGGGTTTTGGCCGACCGCCGCTTAGCCACGGAAGATTTCGATGCCGTGGTGCTCGACTTGGGCTTGCCCGGCCTCGATGGCCATGGCGTCATTGCGCGCATGCGCCAGCGTGACGATCGTACGCCGGTGTTGGTGCTCACTGCACGCGATTCACTCGCCGAGCGCGTGGATACCCTGCACGAAGGCGCGGATGACTTCTTGCCCAAGCCTTTCATGATCGAGGAGCTGCAGGCCCGCCTGCTGGCCCTGGTGCGCCGTGCGCGCGGCAAAGGGCACCCGCGTCTGGCCTGTGGGCCGTTGCAGTTCGACACCGCCAGCCAGCGCTTCACGGTCCGCGGCGAGCCGCTGGCGCTGTCGCCGCGCGAGCATGCGGTGTTGCGCGCCTTGATTCAGCGCAGCGGCGAGCCGTTGAGTAAGCAACAAATCCTGGATCGCGTCTTTGCGGGTGATGCGGACGTCAATCTCGAGGCCATCGAGGTCTATGTGCATCGTTTGCGCCGCAAATTGGCTGGCTCGGGCGTGCAGATCGCGACCCTGCGTGGCTTGGGTTACTGTCTGGAGGCGTCTGATCTGGACGGGCCATGAGGGCTGTGCGCAGTCTCAAATCAGCCCTGCTGTGGTGGTTGCTGCCGGGGCTGGTGCTCAGCATGGGCGCTACGCTGTGGTTTTCCAATCAGCTGTTGCGCGACCAGGTCGATGCCGCTTATGACCGTGCGCTGGCAGGCGCTTTACGGGCCATCGATTTGAACGTCTCTACCGCCAGCGGTGGATTGGCGGTGGAGCAGCCTTTCATGCTGCTGGAGTTTTTCGAGCTGACCACCAACGCACGTGTGTATTTCCGTATCTCCACCGAGGACGGTTTGGCCGAGATCGGCAGCCCCTTTCTGCCATTGCCGCGGCAACCCCTGGTGACGGGACAGCCCCGCTTTTACTACGCGATGCATGAAGACACGCCGGTACGCGTGGCGGCTCTGGCGCGCCCCGCCCAGCCGCCGCTGCCCAGCAATCCCTCGGGGCGCATCATCGTCCAAGTGGCCGAGAGCCTGGGCCCGCGAGAGGTGTTTCTGCAGCAGGTGTTGCGGCGTTCCATCGAACGCGATGTGCTGGGCATCGCCTTGAGCGTGGTGCTGCTGGTCAGCGGCGTGGTGATGACGCTGCGACCGCTGACACGGTTGCGCCAGGAATTGGAGGCGCGGGAGACCGATGACCTCAGTCCCATCGATGATGGCGGGCTGCCCTCCGAAGTTCGACCTCTGGTCGCGGCCGTCAATCGGCACATGACGCGCTATGCCGACATGGCCAGAGCACAGCGCCAATTTCTCGATGATGCATCGCACCAATTGCGCACGTCGCTGAGTGTGCTGCGCACGCAGATCGATTTTGCCTTGCGCGAGTCGGAGCCCGATGAAGTTCGGCGTGCCTTGCTGGCCATGCACGATGGTTTGGATCGCACGGTGCGCATGGCCAACCAGATGCTGGCGTTGGCGCGGGCCCGGGAGGCTTCCCTGGCCGAAAGCGGCCTGGTGCGGGAGCCGGTCGATTTGGCGGAACTGGCCGCAGCAGTAGCGCGTCAGGTGCTGCCGCAGGCGCGGCTCAAGCGGCTGGATCTAGGAGTGGAGCTGCCTGCCGATCCAGTGCAGATTCTCGGCGCGGAGTGGTTGTTGCGCGAGGCGCTGCTCAACCTTTTGGACAATGCCATCCGCTACACCCCTGCGGGGCGCGGGGTGACGGTGCGTGTGACGAGCGATGGCAGGCTGGCGTGTTTGCAGGTCGAAGATCAAGGGCCGGGCATGACCCCTGATGACATCGCGCATGCAGGGGTGCGTTTTCGGCGTGGGCACGCCGGCAAGCGGCAGTCTGGCGCAGGTTTGGGGTTGGCCATCGTGCACACCATTGCGCAGATTCACGCGGCCGAGCTGCGCTTGATGCCCCTTGGGCCGCTGCCGGGTTTGCGTGCCGAGTTGGTGTTTTCCCTAGGTTCGGCGGCACCGATTGAAAGCCGATCGAAAGCCTCCGCTTCGTAGTCTCCAAATGGTCCACCAGTCTGGTCGGTGGACGCTGTCTTTTCAACACCCGAAGGAGACGACCATGCCAGTTTTGGGTTTTCGAAGGTTGTTGGCCGTATGGATGGCCACCGCCACTTGGATGTTGGGTGCTGCAGCGCAGGCAGAACCCGCCCGCCCCGAATGCGTGGCCCCGGCCCAGCCAGGTGGCGGTTTCGACCTGACCTGTCGGCTGGCTCAGACGGCCCTCGCTGACAGCGGCGCGCTCAAGACCCCAATGCGCATCTCCTACATGCCTGGTGGCGTGGGCGCCGTGGCCTACAACAACATCATTACCCAGCGCCCAGGTGAAGCTGGCACCATCGTGGCTTTCTCGGGCGGCTCGCTGCTGAACCTGGCCCAGGGCAAGTTCGGCAAATACAGCGTGGACGATGTGCGCTGGCTGGCCGCCGTAGGTGCCGACTACGGCGTGGCGATGGTGCGCGAAGACTCGCCCTACAAAGACCTCAAGGGTCTGATGGCCGCCCTCAAGGAAGATCCCACCAAGATCGTGTTGGGCGGGGGCGGCTCCGTGGGCAGCCAGGACTGGATGAAGGCCGCCCTCACGGCCAAGGCTGCGGGCGTGGACTACAAGCGCATGCGCTACGTGGCCTTCGAAGGCGGTGGCGAAGTGCTCACCGCCTTGCGCGGCGGACACATCCAGGTCCAGATGGGCGATGCCTCGGAGGCCGCCCAAGCCCTCGAAAGCGGGGCCCCTGTGCGCGTGCTCGCGGTATATAGCAAGACGCGCCTGCCCGGACGTCTGTCAAGCGTTCCCACGGCCATCGAGCAGGGCTTCGAGATCGACTGGCCCATCATCCGCGGCTTCTACGTCGGGCCGAAGGTGTCAGAGGCCGACTACCAGTGGTGGGTGAGTGCCTTCGGCAAAGCCATGTCGGCACCGGGCTTTGCCGCACTCCAGCAGCAGCGCGGTCTTTTTCCCTTCAACTTGGTGGGGGCCGAGCTCGACCGCTTCGTGAAGGAGCGCACCAAAGCCTACGGTGAACTGGTCGCCGCCTTCGGCTTGGTCAAGTAAACCGCCCCACCTGACGCCGAGCCCGCCCGCGCGGGATCGGCGCGCGTCCCCTGTCGTCTCGGGAGCCTTTCATGACCCTCAATGACCGTGTGCTGGGCGTCTTCGCCCTGCTGTTTGCCGCCTTGCTCGCGTGGCAGGGCTGGGGCCTGGAAGCCCCATTCTCGTATGAACCTGTGGGCCCGCGCGCCTTTCCGCTGCTGCTGGCCGGGGTGATCACGCTGTGCGGGCTGTGGCTGATGGTTCGCGGGTGTGAACAGGCCGAGCCGAACCCTCCGGGCGCCAACGTGCGCATCGCTTGGATGGTGGTCCTGGTCGCTGCGTACGCCCTTATCTTCGCCAGTCTGGGCTTCATCGTGGCCACGGCCTTGATGGCGAGCTTCGTCGGGCGACTGTTCGGCGGGCGCTGGCGCGACTGCCTCCTGGGGGGACTTGGCTTGGGCGTGGGGCTCTACCTGCTGTTTGACAAAGTCTTCGATGTCGTCCTGCCCATGGGTCTTCTCGCCTTTGGAGGCTGACATGGATGTCTTTCAACACCTTGGCCTCGGCTTCAGCGTGGCCTTTTCGCCGGTCAACCTGCTGGTGGCCGCCATCGGCGCTTTCCTGGGCACCATCGTCGGTGTGTTGCCAGGCCTCGGGCCCATCAACGGCGTGGCTATGCTCGTGCCCATCGCATTCGCGATGAACCTGCCGCCCGAGACTGCCCTCATTTTGCTTGCCGCGGTTTATGTGGGCGCGGAATACGGTGGGCGCATAACCTCTATCCTGATCAACGTGCCTGGTGAGGCTGCTGCCGTCATGACCACGTTGGACGGATATCCGTTGGCCCGTCAGGGCCTGGCCAGCGTCGCATTGTCGCTGTCGGCTTGGGCTTCATTTGTTGGTTCCAGCGTGGCCATTATGGGCATTGCCGCCTTCGCACCGCTGGTGGCGAAATGGGCGCTGGCCTTCGGCCCAGCGGAGTATTTCGTGCTGATGATCTTCGCCTTTTGCGCCTTGAGCAGCCTCCTGGGCGAAAAACCTGTCAAAGGGGTGCTGGCTGCCGCGATCGGCCTGGCGATTGCCAGCGTGGGTGTGGATTCCAACTCGGGCGTCTACCGCTACACCTTCGACCTGCCCGAACTCGCCGACGGTATTGACTTCGTCGTGGTGGTGATCGGCTTGTTTGCCATCGCCGAGATGCTGCAGATGCTGGAGAACCTGCTGACCGGCCAGAAGATCGAGGTGCCGCCGAGCGCGCGCAAGCTCTTCAACTTCAAAGAACTGCGCTTCACCTGGTGGACGATCATCCGTTCCTCCCTGATGGGATTCGGCATCGGCGTGCTGCCCGGCGCTGGTGCCAGCGTGGCCTCGGCTGTGGCGTATGCCAACGAGAAGCGCTTACACGAAGGCAAGGACCCCGACGCGAAGTTCGGCAAGGGCGACCTGCGCGGACTGGCCGCGCCCGAGGCGGCGAACAACAGCGCGGCCACCGGTTCTTTCATTCCCATGCTTACACTGGGGGTACCCGGCTCGGGCACCACGGCGGTGATGATGGGGGCACTGACGCTTTACAACATCACACCCGGCCCGGTACTCTTCGACGCCCAGCCCGCCCTCGTGTGGGGCCTGATCGCCTCGCTCCTCATCGCCAACGTGATGCTCTTCGTGATGAACGTACCCATGGTGCGGGTCTTCGCGTCGATGTTGGCGATTCCTGGCTGGTTGCTGGTTCCAGGCATTCTGGCGGTCAGCTTCATCGGGGTGTACGCGCTCAGTTCCAGCACCTTCGACCTGCTGCTCATGGTGGGTATCGGTGTGATCGGCTACTTCCTGCGCAAGATGGGCATGCCCATGGCACCCATGGTGCTGGGTGTGGTGCTGGGCAACTTGATGGAGCAGAACCTGCGCCGCGCGCTGTCGATTACCAATGGCGAGCCGCACATCCTGTGGTCCAGCCCGGTGACGGTGTGTCTGTGGATCTTGGCGGTTGCTGTGCTGGTGGTGCCACCCGTTCTGCGGCAGCGCCGCGCACGCCAAGTGGGCCGAGCTTGACACCAGAGGCGGACTGACTCCTGCAGGCTTACGCCGATACCGCGGTTACCTTGGCCTTGGCCAGCCAAGCCGGCGGCGGGCATGGCCTGGAGGGAGTTTTCCAACAGGCTATCGCGGTGAAACCGGCGCTGCCGCGCCACGGTTGCGCTGCCGCCACGCCAGCGCCAGCAGCGCCAGGCCCATCAGCGCCACCGGCACCGTGGAGCCGAGGTTGAGCCACCACCAGCCCTGCGTCGTCACCAGCGCGCCGGAGGCGAACGACGTCAGCGCCATCGTCGCAAAGACGCCGAAGTTGATCGCCGCCTGGGCGCGGTCCTTCTCCTGCGGACGGTAGGCCTGCATCGCCAGCGTCGTGCTGCCGGTGAACAGGAAGTTCCAGCCGACGCCGAGCAGGAACAGCGCCACCAGGAACTGGTGCAGGTCCTGCCCCGACAGCGCGATGGCGATGCAGGCGGCGTTGAGCAGCACGCCCACGCCCATGATGCGCAGCACGCCGAAGCGCTGGATCAAGTGCCCGGTGACGAAGCCCGGCGCGAACATGCCGATCACGTGCCACTCCAGCACCAGCGCCGCGTCCGAAAACGGCAGGCCGCAGGTCTGCATCGCCAGCGGGGTGGCCGCCATCAGCAGGTTCATCACGCCGTAGCCCAGCGCCGCGCCCAGCGCCGCCACCGCAAAGCGCGGCTCGCGCAGCAGCTCGGGCACGCTGCGCCCGCCCGCGGTCTGGCCGGCGGGGCGCGGCGGCTCGGCCGGAAAGCGGATGCCGGCCATCACCGCCATGCCCAGCAACGCCACCACGGCCAGTGCCAGGTAGGCACCGAGGAACGGCGTGCCGAGCACGTCGCGCGTGTGGTTGGCCAGATTCGGCCCGACGATGGCGCCGATCAGCCCGCCGGCCAGCACCAGCGAGACGGCCTTTTCGCGCTGCGACGGCGCGGCCAGCTCCCCGGCGGCGAAGCGGTAGAGCTGCCCATTGGCGCTGTAGTAGCCGGCCACCACCGTGGCCGTTACCAGCAGCGCGAAGTTGCCGAGCCACAGCGCCAGCGCCGCCAGCAGGGCGGAGACGAACGCCACCGCGAGGCCGAGCTGGAACGCCACCTGCCGCCCCCAGCGCGCCTGCGAACGCGCCACCAGCCCGGTGGACAGCGCGCCGCCCACCACGTAGCCCATCACCGGCAGCGTGGCCATCCAGCCGACCGGCGCCAGGCGCAGGCCCACCAGCCCGTTGATCGCGATGAAGACGACGTTGTTGGTCAGGAACAGGCCTTGGGCGATGGCCAACAGCCACAAATTGCGGTTCATGGGCATTGGTTATAACCGATACCCGCCCGGGTTGTGGGGGGCGCGCGCGACTTCCTACAATCGGTGCATTCCCCCGCTGACGCCGCCCCGTCGGACGGCTTCTTTCCTCATTCCGTCAGAGGGCCAACTATGGTTCCCCACCTCGTCACCGCGCTGACCGGCCCCATCAACGAGCTGGAGCAGCGCATCCTCGAATCCACCCCGGTCATCGAGCGCTGGTTCCGCTTGGAGTGGATGGAGCACACGCCGCCGTTCTATACCTCGGTGGACATCCGCAACGCCGGCTTCAAGCTCGCGCCGGTGGACACCAACCTGTTCCCCGGCGGGTGGAACAACCTCACGCCCGAGATGGTGCCGCTCGCGGTACAGGCCGCCATGGCTGCGATCGAAAAGATCTGCCCCGAGGCCAAAAACCTGCTGCTCGTCCCCGAGAACCACACGCGCAACCTGTTCTACCTGATGAACGTGGCGCAGTTGCAGCGCATCTTTTACTCGGCCGGGCTCAATGTGCGGTTGGGCTCGCTCAACCCCGAGATCCAGGCCCCCACCACCATCGATTTGCCCAACGGCGAGCAGGTCACGCTCGAGCCCCTGATTCGCGAAGGGCGCCGCCTTGGCCTCAAGCATTTCGATCCGTGCACCATCCTGCTCAACAATGACCTCTCCGCGGGCGTGCCCGGCATCCTGGAAGACCTGCACGAGCAATACCTGCTGCCCCCGCTGCACGCCGGCTGGCATGTGCGGCGCAAGAGCAACCACTTCCGCGCCTACGAGGAGGTGGCCAAGCGCTTTGGCAAACTGCTGGGCATGGACCCCTGGCTGATCAACCCCATGTTCGCCCACTGCGGCCAGATCAATTTTGCCGAGGGGACCGGCTTCGAGTGCCTGCAAGGCAACGTCGATGCGCTGCTGGCCAAAATTCGCCGCAAGTACAAGGAGTACGGCATCCAGGAGCGCCCGTTCGTCGTCGTCAAGGCCGACAACGGCACCTACGGCATGGGCGTCATGATGGTGCGCGACGCGGCCGAGTTGGCCAACCTCAACCGCCGCACCAAGAACAAGATGAACGTCATCAAGGACGGCCAGCAGGTCAGCGACGTCATCATCCAGGAAGGCGTGATGACGCATGAGCGCATCAACGAGGCCGTGGCCGAGCCGGTGGTCTACATGATGGACCGCTATGTGGTGGGGGGCTTTTACCGCGTGCACGCCGAGCGCGGCGTCGATGAAAACCTCAACGCCCCTGGGGCGAGCTTCGTGCCGCTGGCCTTCGAGAAAAGCGCCCTGCAACCGCAGCCCGGCACCCGACCGGGGGCGAGTGTGCCCAACCGCTTCTACATGTACGGCGTGGTGGCCCGGCTGGCCATGCTGGCCGCCGCCTACGAACTGGAAGCCACCGACCCCGAGGCCGAGCCCGATGTCTGACACACCCACCGCACCGGGTGGCCTGGGCCGCGTGCTGGTGGTGGCCGACCCGCTGCACACCTTCGCCACCTACAAGGACAGCACCTTCGCGATGATGCGCGAGCTGGCGCGCCGTGGCGTGGCGCTGTGCGCCTGCGAGCCGCAGCACCTGCAGTGGCGCAGCGGCGAGCCGGTGACGGCGCTGGTGCGCGAAGTGGAGCTGACCGGGGCGGCCGACGACTGGTTCCGTGTCTGCCGGCAAGGCCGCGAGCCGTTGCACGCCTTCGATGCCGTGCTGATGCGCAAGGATCCCCCGTTCGACGCCGAGTATTTCTACGCCACGCACCTGCTGCAGCAGGCCGAGCGCGAAGGCGCGCGCGTCTTCAACCGCCCGGCGGCGCTGCGGGACCACCCGGAGAAGCTCGCGCTGATGGAGTTCGCCGATTGGGCGCCACCGACGCTGGTGACGCGCTCGGCCGAGGCGATCCGCGCCTTCCACGCCGAGCACCGCGACATCATCCTCAAGCCCCTGGACGGCATGGGCGGGCGTGGGATCTTTCGCGTCGGCCCGGACGGGCTCAACCTCGGCGCCGTGGTCGAGACGTTGACGCAACACGGCCACACGACGATCATGGTGCAGCGCTACCTGCCCGCCATCGCGCAGGGTGACAAGCGCGTGCTGGTGATCGGTGGCGAGCCGGTGCCGTACGCGCTGGCGCGCATCCCGCAGGGCGGCGAGGTGCGCGGCAACCTGGCCGCGGGCGGGCGGGGCGTCGCGCAGCCGCTGACGGACGCCGACCGGGCCATCGCGCGCGCGCTGGGCCCGCGGCTGGCCGCGCGCGGGCTGCTGCTGGTGGGGCTGGACATCATCGGCGAGCACCTGACCGAGGTCAACGTCACCAGCCCGACCTGCTTTCAGGAGATCATGCAGCAGACCGGCTACGACGTCGCGGCGCGCTTCGTCGATGCGCTGCAGGCGGCGCTGGCCGGTGCCGGGGCGGAGGACGGGGCGTGAGCGCGCAGCCGTGGCGGCTGGCGTTCCTGGTGGTGCTGGGCGGGGTGACGCTGCTGTCGCTGCTGCCGCCGCGGCACCTGCCCGACGTTGCCTTCGACGTCTGGGACAAGGCGCAGCATGCGCTGGCCTACGCCGGCCTGGCGCTGCTGGCGCGCCTGGGCTGGCCGCGTGCGCCGTGGCCGGCGCTGGCGGCCGCGCTGCTCGCCCACGGCGCCGTCATCGAGCTGGCCCAGCACGCCAGCGGCTGGCGCCAGGGCGACCCGCTCGACTGGCTGGCCGACGCGGTGGGCGTGGCGGCGGCTCTGGCCGTGCTCAGTGCCCGCCGCCGGCGCGCGACCACAGGTTGAGCACCAGCACCCCGGCGATGATCAACGCCATGCCGAACAGGCCGACGGCATCGATGCGCTGGCCGTACAGCCACCACGCCGCCAGCGTGATCAGCACGATGCCCAGCCCCGACCACACCGCGTAGGTGACGCCCACCGGAATGTGGCGCAGCACCAGCGACAGGCAGTAGAACGACAACCCGTAGCCGGCCACCACCACCAGCGATGGCAGCGGGCGCGTGAAGCCGTCGCTGGCCTTCAGCGCCGTCGTGCCGACGACTTCCGCGACGATCGCCAGGGCCAGCAGCAGCCAGGGGTTCATGGATTCACACTCCGGGGATCACAGCTTTTCGGTCTCGCCAGACTTGGGCTGCCACTTCAAAAGCTGCCGCTCGATGCGGCCGACCAGTCCGTCCAGCACCAGCGCAAAGGCCGTCAGCACCAGGATGCCGGCCATCACCGTGTTGATGTCGAACACGCCTTCGGCCTGCAGGATCAGGTAGCCCACGCCCTGGCTGGAGCCGAGGTATTCGCCCACCACCGCGCCGACGAAGGCCAGCCCGACCGAGGTGTGCAGCGAGCTGAACACCCAGCTCGTGGCGCTGGGCAGGTAGACGTGGCGCAGCAGCTGCCTGGGGCTGGCCCCGAGCATGCGCGCATTGGCCAGCACCACCGGACTGACCTCCTTGACGCCTTGGTAGACGTTGAAGAAGACGATGAAGAACACCAGGGTGACGCCCAGCGCCACCTTGGAGCCGATGCCGAGCCCGAACCAGACCGAGAAGATCGGCGCCAGGATGATGCGCGGCATGGAGTTCAGCGCCTTGATGTAGGGCTCCAGGATGGCCGAGGCCATCGGCGACAGCGCCAGCCACAGCCCGGCCGCCAGTCCCGTCACCGAGCCGATGCCAAACGCCAGCAGCGTCTCGGCCAGCGTCACGCCCAGGTGGCGGTAGATGTCGGCGTCGGTCACGAACCAGACCCAGATGCGCTGCAGCACCTTGAGCGGTTCGCCGAAGAAGAACGCGGCCTGCCGGTCGTTGTCGAACAGGAAGGGCGGGATCAGCCCCGGCTGCGTCAGCACATGCCACAGCAGGAACAGCGCGGCCAGCAAGCCCAGTTGCCACAGCCGCAGGTTGCCCGGTCGGGGTTTGATCAGTTGCCACATAACGGGGGTTGGGGTGGGGTGCGCTCAGGCGGCGCGGCGCAGTTGCTGTTGGTAGCCCTTGAGCACCTCCTCACGCAGCACGCCCCAGATGGCGGCGTGCAGCTCCAGGAAGCGCGGGGTCATCTTCACCTCGGCGACGTCGCGCGGGCGCGGGATGTCGATGGCGAACTCGCCGATCGGGCGCGAGGCGGGCCCGGCGCTCATCACCACCACCCGGTCGCTCATCGCGATGGCCTCGTCCAGGTCGTGCGTGATGAACAGCACCGCCTTGCGCTTGGCCTGCCACAGCGCCAGCACTTCGTTTTCCATCAACTGCCGGGTCTGGATGTCCAGCGCCGAGAACGGCTCGTCCATCAGGATGATGTCGGGGTCGAGCACCAGCACCTGCGCCAGACTGGCGCGCTTGCGCATGCCGCCGCTCATCTGGTGCGGGTAGCGGTCGCCGAAGGCCCCCAGGCCCACGCGGCGCAGCCACTCCTCGGCCAGCACCCGCGCCTCGGCGGGCGGCGTACCGTGGAACTCCAGCCCCGCCATCACATTGCCCAGCGCCGTGCGCCAGGGCATCAGGCTCTCGGCCTGGAACATGTAGCCCGCGCGCGCATTCAGGCCCGTGAGCGGCTGGCCAAAAATGCGCACCGTGCCCCGGCTGGGCGCCAGCAGCCCTGCGGCGACGTTGAGCAGCGTGCTCTTGCCGCAGCCGGTGGGGCCGACGACGCTGACGAACTCCCCGGCCCCCACCGTCAGCGAGACGTGCTCGACTGCCGTGTAGCGCTGGCCCGGGGCGTCCTTGCTGATGAAGGTGCAGGCGATGTCCTGCAACTCGATCGCCGGCGTCGTCACCGTCAGCCTTTCGGATATTTGGCGTTGGCCTGCTGCACGAAGGCGTTGGTGTAGGTGGCGGCCAGGTCCAGCTTGGCCGCGGCCAGTTTGTCGTCGACGCTGGCCAGTGCGCGGAAGGCGGTTTCCGGGCCCTTGGCCGGGATCATGCCGTCTGGCGACAGCGCGGGCTTGGACGCCAGAAAGCCGTCGATGTAGACCGCGCGGTCGCCCAGCAGATAGCTCTCGGGCACCACCTTGATGATGTCGCCCGGGCCGGCCTGCTGGATCCATTTGTTGGCGCGCACCATGGCGTTGGTCAGCGCCTGCACCGTGTTGGGGTGCCGCTCCACGAACGGTACCGGCGCGTACAGGCAGCCGGCCGGCATCGGGCCGCCAAAGACGCGCTCGGCCTCGGCTGGCTTGCGCGTGTCAACGACGACGCGCAGGTCGCCCGAGCGCTGCAGCAGCGTGATGACCGGGTCGAGGTTGCTGATGGCGTCGATCTGGCCCGAGCGCATGGCGGCCACCGCGCCGTTGCTCGCCCCTACGCCGATCACGCTGACGTCGCTGGGCTTGAGCCCGGCCTTGGCCAGCACGAAATTGAGCATGATGTTGGTGGAGCTGCCCGGGGCGGTGACGCCGATCTTCTTGCCCTTGAGGTCGGCCACCGTCTTGAAGTTGGGCAGGGTCTTGGGGTTGACGCCCAGCACGATCTGCGGCGCCAGCCCCTGCAGCACGAAGGCGCGCATTGGCTGGCCCTTGGCCTGCATGTTGACCGTGTGCTCGAACGCGCCGGAGACGACGTCGGCGCTGCCGCCGACCACGGCCTGCAGCGCGCGCGCGCCGCCCGCGAAATCGACGATGCTGACGTCCAGCCCCTCGGCCTTGAAATAGCCCAGTTGTTCCGCGACGGTCAGCGGCAGGTAATAGAACAGGTTCTTGCCGCCGACGGCGATGGTGACCTTGGTCTTTTCCAAGGCCTGGGCGCGCGCCCAGGGGGCGGCGGTGGTGGCGGTCAGGGCCGCGGCGGCGGCCAGCCATTGGCGTCGTTGCATCGTGTGTCTCCTCGTCGCATCGTGGGTGATGGTCAGCGGACAATGTAGCGCAAAAGCGCCCGGCCTCGATGGCCGGCCGGTGCCACCGGGCAGTGGCGCGTGGCTCAGCCGGCCCGCACGGCGGTCAGTGCGCCCAGAACCGCGATCGCCAGGCCGTTGAGTGCCAGCCCCGCGCGCGCCATCGCCCCGGCGCCGACGACCCCCGCGCCATAGACGATGGCGTTGGGCGGCGTGGCCACCGGCAGCATGAAGGCGCACGAGGCCGCCAGCGCCACCGATGCGGCCATCGCCGCTGCCGGCAGACCCAGCTCGGCGCTGAGCGTGAGCACGATCGGCACCAGCAGCGCGGCGCTGGCGGTGTTGCTGACCAGCTCGGTCAGGAAGATCACGAACGCGATCAGCGCCAGCCCGATCAGCCACGGGGACCAGGCGTGCAGGTGCGCCAGCAGCGCCTGCACCAGCCAGGCGGTGGCGCCGGTGCGCGCCATCACCTCGCCCAGCGCCAGCCCGCCGCCGAACAGCAGCAGCACGCCCCACTGGGCGTGGCGCTCCAGCGCCTCGAAGCGCAGCGCGCCGCTGCCCACCAGCGCCACGATCGCGGCCAGCGCCACTAGCGCGTCGGCGTCGCCGGCGATGCCAAGCCGCCGCAGCAGCGGCGCGCCGACCACCCAGCCCAGCGCCGTCAGCGCGAAGATGACCGCCGTCAGCACGCGCGCCCGGGTCCAGACGAACGGCGCCTCGGCGTCGGCGTCCGGGGCCGGTGCGGTGACGGCGGGGCCGCCGTCCGCCGCGCAGGGGGCTCTCCCCGGGCGGTGGAACGCCGGACGCAGCAGCAGCGCGAGCGCCAGCCCCATCAGCGGCCACAGCAGCAGCGCGGCCGGCAGCCCGTAGGCCAGCCACGCCGCAAAGTCCAGCCCCGCCTGCGCAGCGGCGATCGCGTTCGGCGGGCTGCCGACCAGCGTGGCCATGCCGCCGATGCTGGCGCTGTAGGCCACGCCCAGCAGCACGAAGGCCGCGGTGCGCGTCGCGGCCATGTCGCCGGGTGTGCTCGGCGCGGGCGGACGCGCCACCCCGTCGCCAGGGACGGCCGGTACCGCGGGCCACCAGCCGCCGCGCTGCAGCAGGCCGATGGCCAGCGGCAGCATCATCGCCGTGGTGGCGGTGTTGCTCAGCCACATCGACAGCAGCGCCGTGGTGCCCCACAGGCCCAGCACCGCGGGCCACGGCCGCCCGCGCGCCAGCCGCAGCAGCTGCCGCGCCAGCGCCCGATCCAGCCCGTGCTGCGTCAGCGCCGCCGCCAGCGCGAAGCCGCCCAGGAACAAAAAGATCACCGGCTGCGCGAACGCCGCCAGCGCCTCGCGCAGCGGCAGCAGGCCCATGCCCACCGCCAGCAGCGGCACCAGCAGCGCCGTCACGCTCAGGTGCAGCGCCTGCGTCAGCCACAGCAGGCCGATGGCCGCAAACAGCGCCAGCCCGCCGCGTGCGGCGGCCGGGGCGTCCACGCCCGCGTGCACCGCCAGCGCCGCCACGGTGGCGGCCGCCAGACCCACGGCGGCGCGCCTCGTCATCGCCGCCCCTCCGGGCGGTGGGGCGGGCGCAGCGCCCGCGCGCTCAGCAGCGCCAGCGCGCACACCGCCGCCAGCAGCCAGAACGTGTCGGCGAAGGCCGCCAGCCGCGCAGG
The DNA here is from genome assembly GCF_046292505.1 of Tepidimonas sp. GTDB lineage: Bacteria > Pseudomonadota > Gammaproteobacteria > Burkholderiales > Burkholderiaceae_C > Tepidimonas. The sequence goes on from NZ_JBKBQX010000002.1 coordinate 171,454, forward strand.
CGCCGCGGCAGCCAGCGCCGCCGCGTCGGCCGTCGCCCCTGGCCCCCCCGGGCCCATCGCGGTCACCCCGTGGGCCGCCAGCCGCCATTCCAGCAACACCCCGCAGACGCTCACCCCGGCCGCGCCCCCCAGCATGCGCAGCAGGTTGATGGCGCTGGAGCCGTGCGGCAGCTGCGCGGCCGGCAGGCCCCGCATCGCCCCCAGATTGAGCGACGGCAGCACGAACCCCAGCCCGACGCGCCCGAGCACCGCCAGCGCCACCAGCAGTCCGAGCGGTGCGCCGGCCGGCACGAGCGCGAAGGCAACGAACGACAGCGTCAGCAGCGCCAACCCCACGGTGACCAGCCGGTGCGCCGGCTGACGGTCGGCCAGCCGCCCGACGACGGCGATGGTCAGCGCCAGCACCAGCCCGGCCGGCAGCAGCAGCGCACCCACCCACGACGCCGACAGCCCCAGCCCGAGCTGCAGGTAGACCGGAAACAGGTAGGTGGAGCCAAACAGCGCCGCGCCGTAGATCAGCGACACCACGCTGCCGGCGGCGAACGCCCGCTGGCCGAAGACGCCCAGGTGCATCAGCGGCTCGGGCCGGCCCCGGCGCGCGCGCCGCTGCTGCCACGTGACGAAGGCCGCCAGCAGCACGCCGGCCAGCGCCAGCAGCGCCGCCGCGTGCCCGGGCGGGCCGGCGTGCAGCGCGCTCAGGCCCAGCAGCAGCGCCAGTGTGGCCGCCGCTGCCAGTGCCAGCCCCGCCACGTCCGGCGCCAGCCCGGGGCGGGCCGGCACGCCGCCCGGTGCCGTCACCGGCACGTAGCGCCGCGCCAGCGCCCACGACACCAGCCCGAACGGCACCACGAGAAAGAAGATCGCCCGCCAGCCCCAGGCGTCCACCAGCAGGCCGCCGAGGCTCGGCCCCAGCGCCGGGGCCAGCACCACGCCCATGCCGAACAGGCCGCTGGCGCGGCCCTGCTCGTCGGGCCCGAAGGCGCGCAGGATGACGATGGCCGGGATCGGCTGCACGATGCCGGCGGCCACCCCTTCGGCCAGCCGCGCCGCCAGCACCAGCGCATAGTGGTCGGCCACGCCGCCCAGCACGCCGCCGGCGATCAGCGCCGCCATGCACAGCACGTAGGTGCGCCGAAAGCCAAAGCGCGCCAGCATCCACGGCGTCGTCAGCATCGCCACCACGGAGGCGGCCATGAAGCCGGAGGTGACCCACTGCGCCGCGTCCTGCCCCAGACCGAAGTGGTGGCTCAGGTCCGGGATGGCGACGTTGACCACGGTGGAGGACACCAGCGCCGCCATCGCGCCCAGCATCACCGACAGCAGCAGCCGCCAGCGGTAGCGCGGCCCGTAGCGCGCCTGCAGCGCCTGCAGGCTGCCAGGCGTGGCGGGGGCAGGGGCGGCCGGGGCGGACATGGCGGCATGGTAGCCGCTTCTACAATGCCGACATGAACTTTGTCGACATGCTGCTGCGCGCCGAGGCGCGCCACCGCTCGCGCCTGTGCGTCGGGCTGGACCCGGACCCGGCGCGCCTGCCCGGCCGCTGGCGCGGCCGCGTGGAGCACCTGTACGACTTCTGCGCCGCCATCGTGGATGCCACGGCCGACCTGGTGTGCGCCTACAAGCCGCAGATCGCCTACTTCGCCGCGCACGGGGCGGAGGCGCAACTGGAGCGGCTGCTGGCGCACATCCGCGTGGCTGCGCCCGAGGTGCCGATCATCCTGGACGCCAAGCGCGGCGACATCGGCAGCACCGCCGAGCAGTACGCCAAGGAGGCGTTCGAGCGCTACGGGGCCGATGCGGTGACGCTGTCACCGTTCATGGGCTTCGATTCGGTCGAGCCCTACCTGCGCTACCCCGGCAAGGGGGTGTTCCTGCTGTGCCGCACCAGCAACCCCGGCGGCGACGACCTGCAGGCGCGCCGGCTGGCCGACGTGCCGGGCCAGCCCCTTCTGTACGAGCACATCGCGGCGCTGGCGCAGGGGCCGTGGAACCGCCATGGCCAGATGGGGCTGGTGGTGGGCGCCACCTACCCGCAGGAGATCGAGCGCGTGCGCTCGATCGCGCCCACCGTGCCGTTGCTGATTCC
>NZ_JBKBQX010000003.1:0-151400 GCF_046292505.1 Tepidimonas sp.
GTGTTTGTGTGTGCGGAGCTCTGATACAACGAGTTTGGACACTTCCGAAAAGAGCTCACACGGTGCGGACTGGTACTACGAGTCGACAATTTCGCGTGACGCTACTTGACTCGACCAGCCCATCGGCCCCGGGCAGCGGGTTGTCCTCGGGGGTATCGTCGTGCCAGAAGCCCAGCGCCCGGGCCTGCTCGACCGGCACGCGCTGCACCTCGGCCACCTTCTCGATGGCGCGCGCGAGCTGCTCCGGGTCCTGCACATCCAGGTCGATGCGCTCCCAGCGCTCGGGGGCGCTGCGCCACTCCAGCAGCGACTGCGGCTGCAGCCGCGTCTCGATGGGCAACAGGCGCAGGCAAGGCGGCAGTTCGGGGTCGTAGCCCAGCTCGGTGGGGCACATCGTCGTGCGCCCGGCGCTCGCGGGCATGATGCGGCGCCCGTAGCCGGCAAAAAACACGGCATTGATGAGCTCCGACTTGCCGCGCGAAAACTCCGCGACGAAGGCCACCATCACCTTGTCCGTCTGGAGCTGGCACTGCAGGCGCTGCAGCCGCTCGTGCAGCCCGGCATCGAGCAGTTCGCGCGCCGCCAGCGCATCGGCCAGGGTGCGCAAGCGCTGCGCCTGCTCGCGGCGCCAGGCGCTGTGGGCGTCGAAATCGTGGGCAAACGACATGAGCGGTGGCGGCGGATCCGTCGGTCGGGTCACTATACACCCCACCGGCCGCGCCGAGCGTCCCTGGTGCAGGCCCGCCGCTCAACGGGGGCGCTCAACGCGCCTGGCAGCGCGGGCAGTAGTAGGTGGAGCGCTGGCCCTGGCGAACCATGCGGATCGGCGTGCCGCAAACCCGGCACGGCTGGCCGGCGCGGTCATACACCCACATCTCGAGCTGAAAGTAACCGCCCTGCCCATCGACGCGAAAGTCCCGCAGGGTGCTGCCCCCGACGGCCAGCGCGCGCTGCAGCACCTGGCGGATGGCGGCATGCAACCGGGCCACACGCGGCCGGCTCAGGCGCGTGGCGGGCGTGGTGGGCCGAATGCCCGCCAGAAAGAGCGCCTCGCTGGCGTAAATGTTGCCGACCCCGACCACGACGTCGCCCGCCAGCAGCACGGTTTTGATCGGAGCGCGCCGGCCGCGCAGCGCGGCGTGGAAGCGAATCGGGTCAAATGCGGGCTCCAACGGCTCCACCCCCAGACCGCCCAGCAGTCGCTGCGCCACCGCATCGTCCTCGCCGCGCGCATGGACCACGGCGCCAAAGCGGCGCGGATCGTGCAGCCGCAACGTGCCGCGATCGGTGTGCAGGTCCACATGGTCGTGACGCCCCGGTGGCGGCAGCGCGTCGCCCATCGTCAGGCTGCCCGACATGCCCAAGTGCAACAGCAGCAAGCCCTCGTCCAGATCGACCAGCAAATACTTGCCCCGCCGCCGCACCGCCCGCACCTGGCGCCCCACCAGCGCCTGCGGCGCCACCCCCAGCGGCCAGCGCAACGGCTGCCCGAGCCGCACGGCAGCGATGCGCGCGCCGACCAGCCGGTCGGCGATGCGCAGCCGGGTGACTTCGACTTCGGGCAACTCGGGCATAGGGATCGACGCGCCAGGGCATGAACGAACGCGCTGGATTATGATCAATCGGGCATTGCCCGTAACGGAACCTCCATGCCGCGCCTGCGCCCCCTGCTCGTCACCCCCTGGCTGCTCGGTTGCCTTTGGCACACCCCTGCAGCCCTGGGGCAGACGGTTCCCATTCCGTCCAACACGCCCGCGGCGCAGACCCCGCAGCCCTCGGCACTGGACGCCGAGCTGTTTTATCAGCTTCTGCTGGGCGAGCTGCAGCGCCGCACCGACCCCGGCGCGGCGTATTCCCTCATCCTCGATGCGGCCAAGCGCACGCGCCGGCCGGATCTGTTCCAGCGCGCCATCGAAATCGCTCTGCAAGGCCGCGCCCCCCAGGCCGCGCTGGCCGCCGCGCGGGACTGGTCGGCGGCGCTGCCTGGCGACGACGACGCGCGCCGCACCGAGCTGCAACTGCTGATCGGCATGCAGCGGGTGCGCGACATGGGGCCGGCGCTGCGCGATTGGATCCGAGCCGTCCCCGCTGCGCGCCGCCCCGGGCTGATTGCGCTCGTCCCCACGGCGCTCGCCCGTGCCACGGACAAAGCCGAGGCCGTGGCTGCCGCCCGCGTGGCGCTAGAACCCTCCCTGCGCACGCCGGAGACCGCTGCTGCGGCCTGGGCCGCGCTTGGGCGCGTGCAGCGGCAGGCCGGACAAGACGCCGACGCCTTGCAATCCGCGCGCCAGGCCATGCGCGCCGACCCCCGCTCCGCACCCGCGGCACTGCTGGCGCTGGAACTGCTGGACGCCTGGCCGGCCGATGCCGAATCCCTGCTCCAGCGCCATCTGCTCGCCACGCGGGACGCTGCCGCCGACGCCGACCCCGCCCTGCGCATCGCCTACGCCCGAGCACTGGCGGAGCGTGGCCGGCTGCCCGAAGGCCGCGCCCTGCTGCAGGCGGCACCGTCCCTGGATGCCGAAGGCCAGCGCCGCCTGCGCGTGGCCGAAGCCCGCCTGCTGCGCGATCACGACCACGCTCAGGAGGCCTACGACCTGCTGAGCCAAGCGCTGCAGACCGCACCAGCCGACACCGATCTGATGTACGAACAGGCCATGGTCGCGGAACGGCTGGGGCGGCTGGCCGAGATGGAGCGCCTGCTGCGCGAGCTGATTCAGCGCCAGCCGGACGACCCCCACGCCTACAACGCTCTGGGCTACGCGCTGGCCGACCGGGGCGAGCGCCTGCCCGAGGCCAAAGCCCTGATCCAGGAAGCCCTGCGCCGCGCCCCGGACGACGCCTACATCATCGACAGCTTGGGCTGGGTCGAGTTTCGCCTGGGCAACCTCACCGAAGCGCGCCAATTGCTCGCCGACGCGCTGCAACGCCGCCCGGATGCCGAGATCGCAGCCCACCTGGGCGAGGTGCTCTGGGTGCTGGGCGAGTCCGATCTGGCCCGCGCGGTCTGGCGCCAGGGACTCGAGCTCGACCGCCGCAACCGAACGCTCACCGAGACGCTGCGGCGCCTCGGCGTGGAGCCGTGAGGTCACACCGCGGGGCGCGACGGCGGGCGGTGGCGCTCGCGCTGGTCGCCGGGGCCCTGCTCGCCGGATGCGCCACACCGCCCTCGCCGACGCCCGCGGCGTGGAGCGGGCGGCTCGCCCTCGCCCTGGCGACGGAGCCCCCCCAGCGCTGGACCGCCAGCTTCGAACTGGACGGCACGCCTGCCCACGGCGCGCTGCGCCTGTACACCCCTCTGGGGCAAACCGTGGCCACCATCCGCTGGGACGGCGCGGGCGCCTGGCTGGATCGCGGCCATGAGCCCCCTCGCCGTTACGACAGCCTAGAGGTCCTGACCGCCGACCTGACCGGCGCGCCGCTGCCGGTTGCGGCACTGTTTGCCTGGCTCGGCGGCCAGGCCCAGGATGCCCCTGGCTGGGAGGTGGACCTGACGGAGCAGCCGCAAGGCCGCCTGCGCGCGCGCCGCGCCACCCCACCGCCCGCCGCCGATCTGCGGCTGCTCTGGCAACCCTGATCCCATGCAACGACTGCTCGACGTTCCCGCCCCCGCCAAGATCAACTTGTTCCTGCACGTCACGGGCCGCCGCGCCGACGGCTACCACGAGCTGCAATCCGTCTTTCGATTGGTGGATTGGGCCGACACGCTACACCTCGAGACGCGGCGCGATGGCCGTCTGTCGCGCGAAGACCTGCGCCCCGCCGACGACGCCTCGCCCCCCCTGCCCGAAGACGACCTGTGCCTGCGCGCCGCGCGCGCGCTGCAGGCGGCCAGCGGTTGCCCGCTGGGCGCGCACATCGTGCTGGACAAGCGCATCCCCCAGCAGGCCGGCCTGGGCGGTGGCTCCAGCGATGCGGCCAGCACCCTGATGGCCCTCAACCGCCTGTGGGGGCTGGACTGGCCGCGCGCTGCGCTGATCCGCCTTGGCGCCCGACTGGGGGCCGACGTGCCGTTTTTTCTGGGGGGACGCAACGCCTGGGTCGAGGGCATCGGCGACCGACTCACCCCCGTGGACCTGCCGGCGGCCCGCTATGTGATCGTCAAGCCCGCCGCCGGCACCGCGACAGCCGCGATCTACCAGGCCGCCGATCTGGAGCGGGCCACGCCGTTGGCTATAATGCAGGACTTCGTTGCGAGCGTCACCGCCGATCCCGTTCGACTGTGGGGCCGCAACGACCTGCAACCCGTGGCCATGCGCCTGTGCCCCGACGTCGTCACAGCCCTCGAGCGGCTGACCCGTTTGGGATTGCAGCCCCGCATGACCGGCTCGGGCAGCGCCGTGTTTGCGGTCCTGCCGGGCCAAGCCGAGGTCGCTGCCGTGCAAACGGCGGACTGGCCCAGCGGCTGGCAGATTCGGGTCTGCTGCGGTTTGCCGGAACATCCGCTGGTTGGGTGGCAAAAAGACGCTATAATGTGAGTCTTGTTGCTGCAGATGCCAGCAACGCTGCATACGGTGCACCGCGTCAGCGGTGAACCGGTGTAGGGGAGTCGCCAAGTTGGTTAAGGCATCGGATTTTGATTCCGACATGCGAGGGTTCGAATCCTTCCTCCCCTGCCAAATTTCTTTCCCAGTGCCGGTAACACCATGGAACGCTCGACGCCAGCGCACGCCCCGGATTTCATGCTCTTCACCGGCAATGCCAACCCGGCACTGGCCGCGGAAATCGCCCGCCATCTGGGCACCAGCCTGGGGGCGGCCCACGTCGGCCGCTTCTCCGATGGCGAAGTCACGGTCGAAATCGGACAAAACGTCCGCGCCCGCGACATCTTTGTCATCCAGCCCACCTGCGCGCCGACCAACGAGAACCTGATGGAACTCGTCATCATGGTCGACGCGCTCAAGCGCGCATCGGCCGCGCGCATCTCGGCGGTCATCCCGTACTTCGGCTACGCGCGCCAGGACCGCCGCCCGCGCTCCAGCCGCGTGCCCATCAGCGCCAAGGTCGTGGCCAACATGCTGCAGGTGGTCGGCGTCGAGCGCGTGCTGACCATGGACCTGCACGCCGACCAGATCCAGGGCTTTTTCGACATCCCGGTCGACAACATCTACGCCTCGCCGGTGCTGCTGGGCGATCTGCGGCAGAAGAACTACCCCAACCTGCTCGTCGTCTCGCCGGACGTCGGCGGTGTGGTGCGCGCACGCGCGCTGGCCAAACAGCTCGATTGCGACATGGCCATCATCGACAAGCGCCGCCCCAAGCCGAATGTGTCCGAGGTCATGCACGTCATCGGCGACATCGAGGGGCGCCACTGCGTGATCATGGACGACATGGTGGACACCGCGGGCACACTGGTCAAGGCGGCCGAGGTGCTCAAGGAGCGTGGGGCCGAAAAAGTATTTGCCTACGTGACGCACCCCATCCTGTCCGGCCCGGCCGTGGAGCGCGTCGCCAAGGGCGATGCGCTGGACGAACTCGTGGTCACCAACACCATCCCGTTGAGCGAGGCGGCCCGCGCCTGCGGCAAGATCCGCCAGCTCACCGTGGCCCCACTGTTCGCCGAGACCATCGCCCGCATCGCCAATGGCGAGTCGGTGATGAGTCTGTTCGCCGAATCGGAAAACCAGGGCTGAGCAGGGATCGCCCGCGCCAGCCCACAGGGCATGCCGGCGCTCCCACCCGACGGGTGATCGGGGCACCGGATTTCGCGCCACCCGCCCGGGTGGCATTGTCGTGAGAATGGGGCGTGCTGGTCGCGGCCGCCCCCACAATGGAGTGAGAGCATGAAATTCACCGCTTTCGAGCGCCAGACGCAGGGCACGGGTGCGAGCCGCCGCCTGCGCAACACCGGCAAGACGCCCGGTATCGTTTACGGCGGCAATGCTGCGCCGCAAGCCATCGAGCTGGATCACAACGCCCTGTGGCAGGCCATCCAGAAAGAGGCCTTCCACTCCTCCGTGCTGGAGATGGAACTCGGCGGCCAGGTCACCAAGGTCGTGCTGCGCGACGTGCAGTACCACCCGTACAAGCCCCAGGTGCTGCATGTGGACTTCCAGCGCGTCGATGAAACCACTCGCCTGCGCAAGAAGGTGCCGCTGCACTTCGTCAACGCCGACAACAGCCCGGCGGTCAAGGCCGACAAGTGTCTGATCAACCACGTCGTCACCGAGCTGGAGATCGAGTGCCTGGCCACCCAACTGCCCGACTTCATCGAGGTCGACCTGGGCCAGTTGCACAAGGGCCAAAGCCTGCACGCCAATGACCTGAAGCTGGCGGCGGGCGTCAAGATCGTCACTCATGGCAAGCCCAATCCGACCATTGCCACCGTCGTCGAACCGGTGGAAGAAGTCGTGACCGCGCCCACCGCCGCCGCGGCCGACGACAAGAAGGGCAAGAAGGGCAAGAAGTGAGACCCTGGGGCCGCGCTCCGGCCCCACACTCGCCCCCAGCGGCTGCCCAACGCGGCCGCCGTCCTACCGAGGCCCGCATTGCGCGGGCCTTCGGTTTTGGTGCCATGATCGCCACCCCGCACACGAGGGCCCGCAACGATGTTCAAGCTGCTGGTGGGTCTGGGCAACCCCGGACCGGAGTACGAGGACACGCGCCACAACGCCGGCTGGTGGTGGATCGACCGTGTCGCGCAGGACCTGCGGGTGTCCCTGCACCCAGAGCGCACCTATTTCGGCTTGGCCGGCCGTACCACCGTCGACGGCCGCCCGCTGTGGCTGCTCAAGCCCACCACCTACATGAACCGCTCAGGCCAGTCCGTCGCCGGGCTGGCACGCTTTTTCAAAATCGCTCCGGGCGAGATCCTGGTCGCACACGACGAACTGGACCTGCCACCGGGGGACGCCCGGCTCAAACAGGGCGGTGGCCACGCCGGCCACAACGGTCTGCGCGACATCCATGCGCAATTGGGCAGCGCCGACTACTGGCGGCTGCGCCTGGGCATCGGTCACCCGGGCGTGAAAGCCGAAGTCGCCCACTGGGTGCTGCGCAAGCCGACAGCGGATCAGCGCCTGGCCATCGATCAGGCGCTGGAGCGTGCCGCGCGCGCCCTGCCGCTGCTGCTGGCCGGCGAGACCGCAAAGGCGACTGCCGCCATCCACACCAGCCAGCCGCCGCGGCCCAAGCCGCCGCGACCCGATACCGTTTAGGCCGCAGACACCGGGCGGGAGCCCGGCACCGACTTGGCTGCCTGCAGCCGCCGGTATTTTTGCCACAGCGTCTCGCGGTTCTCGGTGTGATCCGGGTTGACCGGGATGCAACTGACCGGGCAGACCTGTACACACTGGGGCTCGTCGAAGTGGCCGACGCACTCCGTGCAGCGCCCGGGATCGATGAGGTAGTGGTCCTCCCCCATCGAGATGGCTTGGTTGGGGCATTCGGGCTCGCAGACGTCGCAGTTGATGCACTCGTCGGTGATCATCAAGGCCATGGTCGGTTCCCCTGGTCAGCCTGTCGGAGTGGGCGGGGTCAGCGCTGGGGCGCGGGCAGCGCGGCAGCCAGCCGCTGCGCCACGCCCGGGTTGACCATCTGCGCCACATCCCCGCCCAGCTTGGCGATTTCGCGCACGAGGGTACTGGAAATGCACTGCACGTGGGGCTGCGGCAACAAAAACACCGTCTGCACCGCGGGCAAAAGCTTGGCATTCATGGCGGCCATCTGCGCCTCGTAATCGAAGTCGGTCACGTTGCGGATGCCGCGCACCACGGCCACCGCCCCGTACTCCCGGCAAAAATCCATGATCAGCCCCTCGAACGGCAGCACCTGCACGCCGGGGCAATCGGCCAGGGCATCGGCCACCATCGCCAGCCGATCCGACAGCGGAAACAAGGTTTTTTTGTGGTGGGCGACCGCCACCGCGACGATCAGCCGGTCGAACAGGCCGGCCGCGCGGCGGATCACATCCTCATGCCCCAGAGTGATGGGGTCAAAGGTGCCGCTGTAGACGGCGGTGCGCAGCACAGGGGTCGGGGCGTTCATGGGGCCGGATTATCCGCCGCCTGCAACAGATGGGCATGCACGGCCCCGGCCCGCAGGTGGCGGTGCAAGCGCCAGCCCAACGCCGCCACCTCATCCGGCGCCCAGGCGCGCGGGGCTTCCAGATACACCAGCCCCCCCGGGCGCAGCAGCCGCGCGGCCGCCTGCAGCGCCGCGGCATACACGCGCTCGCCGCCATGGCGGGCGTCGTCGAAGGGCGGGTCCAAAAACACCACGTCCCAGCCGCCGGCGGGCAAGGCGGCCAGCGCGGCCAGCGCATCACCGCCCACGATGCGCACCCCGTGCGCCCCGAGCCGCGCCGCGTTCGTCCGCAGCGCCTCCAGCAAGGCGGGTGCGCGCTCGATCAGCACCACCTCGGCCGCCCCGCGCGAGGCGGCCTCGAACCCCAGCGCACCGCTGCCGGCAAACGCATCGACACAGCGGCAGCCCGTCAGGTCCTGCCCCAGCCAGTTGAACAGCGTCTCGCGCACGCGGTCGGGGGTGGGTCGCAGCCCCGGCGCCTGTGCGACCGGCAGGCGCGAGCGCCGCCAGCGTCCCCCGATGATGCGCACCTCGCCGCTGGGCGCCAACCCGCGGGAGCGCGCCGTCACGGCTGGCCCCCGACCACGACGGTCACCAGCCGATCGGGCTCGATCACGCGGCGCCATGCGCGCATCAGGGTGTCCCGATCGATCGCAGCCAGCCGCGCGGTCCAAGTGTCCAGTTCGTCCAGCGGCAAGTCCGACCAGGCCAGCGCCGCCACCTGTTCGAGCACCTTGCGGTTGCTGTCGAGCCGCAGGGCAAAGCCCTGGATCAGCGATGTTTTGGCCGCAGCGATTTCGTCGTCCGTCGGCCCCTCGGCGGTGAAGCGGCGCAGCGATTCGCGCACCAGGGAGACGGCCAGATCGGCCTGGTCCGGGCGCGTCTGCAGCGTCACGGTGAAAGCTCCGGCATGCCGGCCCGCCAGAAAGTGGCTGTAGACGCCGTAGGTCAGGCCGCGCTGCTCGCGGATCTCGCGCATCAGGCGGGAGGTGAAGCCGCCCCCGCCAAAGATGTGATTGGCCAGCAGCAGCGGCAGGTAGTCGGGGTCCCGGCGGGCAATCCCCGGACGCCCGATCAGGATCTGAGCCTGCGCCGCCCCGGGAAACGGCAGGCGCAGGTCCTGCGCACGGTCCAGCGGCACGACCTCGGGCACGGCGGGCAGCGGCGCACAGCCATGCGCGGCCCAGCCGGCCAACAGGCGGTTGGCGATCGATTCGGCCTGCTCGCGGCCGATCGGCCCGACCAACGTGACGCGCGCATCGCAGGCGCGGGTGTGGCGACGATAAAAGTCCTGCAGCGCCGCCCGGTCGATGGCGGCCCAGGTGTCGGGGTTGGCTTCCGCCCCGTACGGGTGCCCCCGGTAGACCGCCTCGGCATAGCGCCGGCGCGCCAGGGTATCGGGTTGGGCCTGCGCCTCGCGCCAAGCGGCGATCAGCCGATCGCGCTCCCGCGCCCAGACCGCGGCATCGAAGGTCGGGGCGGCCAGTTGGCGGGCCGCCAGCGCCACGGCCCGCTCCAGCAGATCCGGCCGCGTGAGCGTGCGCAGCGACACGCTGAAGCGGTCGAGCGTCGCCACGGCGCTCCACTGCGCCCCCAGGTCGGCCCAAGCCTCGGTCAGGGCGTTCTCGTCCAGCGCCGGCTGACCGTCGCCGGCTTCGATGCCCCGCCCCAGCATCAGGGCCGTCGCCGCGGCCAAACCGGCTTGGCGGGCCGGATCGCGGCGGCTGCCCCCATCGGCCTCCAGGCGCACATCCAGCATGGGCAGCGCGTCGCTGCGCACCCAGTAGACCCGTGCCCCATTGGGCAGGGTCCAATGCTCGATGGGCAGCGCCGCCAGCGCCGGCAGCGACAGGCACACCGCCGCGCCCACGATCAGCCCCCGCAGGGCGGTCGACACGCGCCTCACGATCCACCCTCCGGCCGCAGCACGCCGACGGTGAGCTGCTCGTCCTGAAAATAGCGTCGGGCCACGCGCTGCACGTCGTCGGCGCTGACGGCCTGCAGCCGCTCCAGCAGCCGGGCGCCCGCGTCCAGCGGCCAGCCCAGCAACCAGTGCATGCCCAGTTCGCGCGCCTGGGCGAAGGTGGAGTCCAGCTTGTACACCTCGCTGGCCATCCACTGATTCTTGATGCGCTGCAGCTCCGCGGGGGTGACGCCCTCGCGGGCGATGCGCCCGATCTCGGCTTTGAGGGCGGCCTCTACCGCCTCCACGGCCACCCCCGCCCGGGGTGTGGCGCTGAGCAGAAACAGCTCCGGCCCGCGCCCGGCCAGCCCGTAGGACGCGCCAACCGAATCGGCCAACCGCTCGCCCCCCTGCCCTTGCACCAGGGCTCGCTCCAACCGCGCGGCGCTGTGTCCGTCCAACGCCCCGGCGAGCAGCACCAAGGCCAGCGCATCGCGCGCTTCGGCATCGTCGGCGTCCGGGTGGATCAGGCGCGGCACTCGCCAGCCCATCAGCACCGTGGGCTGCTGGGTGCGACCGCGCCACTCCAGCCGGCGCGGGCCGCGCTGGGCGGGTTCGGCATCGATCTGCCGCGGCGGCACCGCGCGCGCGGGCAGGCGCCCAAAGGTGTCCTGCGCCCACCGTCGAACCTGCTCGGGGTCCACATCGCCCACGACCACGAGGGCGGCGTTGCCGGGCACATACCAGCGCCGGTAAAAGTCGCGCACCGTCTCGGGCTCCAGGGTCTGCAAGCGGCCCATCCAGCCAATGACGGGGCGGCGGTAGGGGTGAACGGTCCAGGCCATGGCCATGAACTGTTCGTACAGTTGGGACTGCGGCTCGTCTTCGATGCGCTGGCGGCGCTCTTCCTGGACCACTGCCCGCTCGCGCACAAAAGCCTCGTCGCTCCAGGTGTTGTGGGCAAACCGGTCGGCCTCCAGGCGCATCGCCTCGGGCAGCCGCTCCGCGGGCAGCTGCACATGATAGGCCGTCATGTCGCGCGAGGTGAAGGCGTTTTCTTGCCCGCCCAGCGCCGCGATGCGGCGTGAATACTCGCCCTCCGGGACGGACGGCGTCCCCTTGAACATCATGTGCTCGAGCACATGGGCCACGCCCGATTCGCGGTCCGTCTCATCCACGGCCCCAACCCGCAGCCACAGCATCTGCACCGCCGTCGGTGAGCGCCGGTCAGGCTGCACGATGACGGTCATGCCATTGGCCAGTTGAAAGGTCTGCGCACGCGGCGGCGCCGTCGCCGCCGGGGCGGCGGCCTGCACCGCCGACGCCAGCGCGCCCGCCACCCACAGCGTGGCGCAGACAGCCCCCAGCCGCCGCCAGCCATCGCGCACGCAGCGCACGGTGCGCCCCAGACGGGCGCGGTCGAACGAAAGATACGCTTTCATAGAATATCGTCGATTCTAGGCAGCGTCTCTATGTTCAGCTTTCTCAAGAAAAAGTTCTTCGGCAGCCGCGAGGAGGAGCCCGCACCCTCTGCCGCGCCGGAGCCCGCTCCCTCGGCATCGTCCGCAGCGGCAGCCGAACCAGCGGCCGAACCGGCGAGCGTAACGCCCTCCCCCGCCCCTGCGCTCCCGGGCAATTCGGCCCCCAGCCCCACGCGCCAGGGCTGGCTGGGCCGGCTGTCCGCCGGGCTGCGCAAAACGGGCAGCAGCCTCACCGCCGTCTTTGCCGGCGCCCGCATCGACGACGACCTGTACGAAGAGCTGGAAGCCGCGCTGCTGATGGCCGACACCGGCGCCCAGGCCACCGCGCACCTGCTCGACGATCTGCGCCGCCGCGTCAAGGCGGAGCGCGCCACCGACCCGCAGCAGGTGCGTGCGCTGCTCGCGGACGCCATCACCGACTGGTTGCGCCCGCTGCAAAAGCCGCTGGCCGTCGGCGCCCAAGCCGACGGCCCGACCGTGTGGATGGTGGCCGGCGTCAACGGCGCGGGCAAGACCACCACCATCGGCAAGCTGACTTGGCATCTGGCCCACCGCGGCGCGACCGTCCTGCTGGCGGCGGCAGACACCTTTCGTGCCGCGGCGCGCGAGCAGCTGGGCGTGTGGGCCCAGCGCAATGGGGTGGACATCGTCAGCCAGGACGGCGGCGACCCGGCTGCCGTGGCCTTCGACGCCGTCACCGCGGGCCGCGCGCGCGGCAAGGACGTCGTGATCGTCGATACGGCGGGTCGGCTGCCCACCCAGTTGCATCTGATGGAGGAGCTGCGCAAGATCAAGCGGGTGGTGCAAAAGGCCGAGGCCACCGCCCCGCACGAGGTGCTGCTGGTCATCGACGGCAATACCGGTCAAAACGCCTTGGCGCAGGTCAAGGCCTTCGACGCGGCGCTGCAACTCACCGGCCTGATCGTCACCAAACTCGACGGCACCGCCAAGGGCGGCGTGCTGGCCGCCATCGCCATGTGGGCGCGCGAGCAGGGGCGCGAGTTGCCGGTCTACTTCATCGGCATCGGCGAAAAGCTAGAAGATCTGCAACCTTTCGACGCACGCGAGTTCGCCACCGCGCTGCTGGGCTGACCCGGTGCGGTGGCGTTCGGGTTGACCCGGTTTACGCGCCCGGGGGACGCGGTAAGCTTCGCGTTGGGTCCATCCCTAGAATTTCTTCGGATTGCTTATATCAGCACGTCGTGATACACAACGGTTTTGTTACGGCGCAATTGCCGCATCACCTCCAGAGGAGAAGCACAACCATGAAGGCGTATAGACACATCCTGGCAGCCGGGCTGCTGGGCGTAACCACGTTGGCGCAGGCGCAGGTGGATCAGGTCAAGGTCTGGGCAGCGGCATGCGCCAACTGCCACGGCACCAACGGCCACGCCCAGCCCGGCATGGAAGCCTTGGCCGGCAAGGACAAGGACGAGCTGGCGCAGAAGCTGCTGGACTTCAAGGCCGGCCGCAAGCCGGCCACCATCATGCACCAGCTTGCCAAGGGCTACACCGACGACGAGCTGCGCGCCATCGCCGCCTACTTCGCCGCCCAGAAAAAGCAATGAGCCGAGAGGAGGAACGCACCATGCAACGTCGTCAATTCGTCCACAGCGTCGCGGCTGGGTCCGCGCTCGGCTCGCTCGGCCTTCTTAGCGGTTGCGCCACCCCTGGGGGCGGCAGCGGCCCGCACGTCGTCGTCATCGGCGGCGGCTACGGCGGCGCCACCGCGGCCAAGTACATCCGCCTGTTCTCCGAGGGCAAGGTGCAGGTCACGCTGGTCGAGCCCAACGAGGCCTTCGTCTCGTGCCCGATCTCCAACCTGGTGATCGGCGGGATCAAGCAGATGAGCGACATCACGATCCCGTACGACAACCTGGCCAAGCGCCACGGCATCAAGGTGGTGCGCGACCGCGCCACCGCGATCGACCCCGACAAGCGCACCGTCAAGCTGGCCGGGGGGGCCGAGCTGCAGTACGACCGCCTGATCGTCTCGCCTGGCATCGACTTCATGTGGGAGACGCTGCCCGGCATGGCCAAGCCCGGCGCGCAGGACAAGGTGCTGCACGCCTGGAAGGCCGGCCCGCAAACGGTGGCGCTGCGCAAGCAGCTGGAAGCGATGCCCGACGGCGGCGTCTACGCGCTGTCGATCCCGCTGGCGCCGTACCGCTGCCCGCCCGGCCCGTACGAGCGCGCCTGCATGGTGGCGCATTACTTCAAGAAGGCCAAGCCGAAGAGCAAAGTCATCGTCTTCGATGCCAACGACGACGTCATCTCCAAGCCGGCGCTGTTCAAGAAGGCCTGGGCCGAACATTACCAAGGCATCCTGGAATACCGCCCGAAGCACCGCGTGGTCGATGTCGACGCCGCCACCAACACGCTGAAGTTCGAGTTCAACGACGACTTCAAGGCCACCGTGCTCAACGTCGTGCCCAACATGCGCGCCGGTGACATCGCGGTGCGGACGGGGCTGGCCACGGCCAACAAGCGCTGGTGCGAGGTCGACTTCCTGACCTTCGAGTCCAAGGCGGTCAAGAACGTGCACGTGTTGGGCGACGCGATCCAGATCGCGCCGCTCATGCCCAAGTCCGGCCACATGGCCAACCAGCATGGCAAGACCTGCGCCGCCGCGGTGGTCAACCTGCTGATGGGCAAGGAGCCGCCGAAGCAGCCGCTCTACGCCAACACCTGCTACAGCTTCGTCACCGACGAGGACGTGGTGCACGTCGCGAGCGTTCACCGCTACGACCCGGAGAAGAAGACCATGCTGACGGTGCCCGGCTCGGGCGGCGTCTCGGCGCGCGCCAGCGAGCTGGAAGGCCGCTATGCGCTCGCCTGGGCGCGCAACATCTGGGCGGACACGCTGGCCTGATGGCGGATCGGTCGCGCGTGCCGGGGCATGCGTACCCCGGCGCGCGCGGTCGGCTCCGCGGCCACCAGTCGGTCACGTCACGCTCCCCCGCTGCATCCGCATCCACTGGATCGAATCCCCCCCTGCGCCATGACACGTTTCTCCCGCTCGATCGCTCCGATGCGCGCTCTGGCCCTGGCGGCCGGCCTGCTCACCGTCACCACGGGTGCACTCGCCCAGGCCGACGAGGCCCGCGCACGCAAGATTGCCAACGGCGTGTGCGCGATGTGCCACGGCGACCAGGGCGAATCCACCAGCGAAATCTTCCCGCGCCTGGCCGGGCAGCACACCGAATACATCGTCAAGCAGCTCAAGGCTTTCAAAAGCGGTGAGCGCAAGAGCACGGCCATGGCCGAGATGGTGGCCAAGCTGACCGACGACGAGATGGCGGCCCTGGGTCGCTACTACGAAAAGCTGCCCGCCCAGCGCGAAAACGTCAAGGACACGGGCCTGGCGGCGGTGGGGGCTTATCTGTACCAAAACGGCAACAAGTTCAGTGGCGTGCCCGCCTGCGCGAGCTGCCACGGCCCCGATGCCCACGGTGCAACCAACCTGCCGCGGCTGGCGGGCCAGTTCTCCGGCTACCTGTTCACCCAGCTCAAGCAGTTCAACAAACGCCAGCGCACCAACGACAATGTCGTGATGCACACCGTCGCCGAGAAGATGACCGAGCTGGAGATGGCCGCGGTCGCGGAGTACCTCAGTACCAAGTGAGGCCGTCCCAGAAGCGGCCAGCGGGCACGCGCACGGCCACTCGGCGCAGCGCCGCGATCAGTCCGCGCCGTGCAGCCGGGCGTGGATGCGGCGCGTCATGCGCCACACCCCCCACAGCACCACGGGCATGAGCACACCGGCGGTCAGTTCCGGGTGCAGGGGCACGCCCGCCGATTTGAGGGCCTTGGCCCCGTACAGCACCAGACTGATCACGTAGTACGAGATCGCCGCGATGGACAACCCCTCCACCGTGGACTGGAGCTGCAGTTGCAGCGCCTGCCCGCGGGTCAGCTTCTCGAGCAATTGGCGGTTTTGCTCCTCGCGGGCAATGTCGACCTGGGTGCGCAACAAGGCGCTGGTGCGGGCGATGCGCTCGGAGAGCGCGACCAGCCGCTGTTCGGTCGAGGCGACGGTGGCAATCGCCGGCGCCAGCCGGCGCTGCATGAATTCGCTGATGGTCTGAGTGCCCGGGATGGCTCGCTCGCGCAGCTCCGCGATGCGCTGCGACACGATCCGGTCATACGCTCGGGTGGCGGCGAAGCGGTAGCCGTTTTCGGCGATGGCGCGCTCGATGCCCGCAGCCAGCCCCACCAGATCGTCCAGCAGCGCCTGATCGGAACTCGCTTTGGCCTCCATGTCCGCGGTCAAGCGCGCCAGGCGCCGCTCGGCGTCGGCCAGCGGCCCGCCCAGCGCCTTGGCCACGGGCAAGCCCAGCAGCGCCATCATGCGGTAGGTCTCGAACTCCAGCAGCCGGGCCGAGACACGGCCCGCGCGCGTCTCGCTGATGCCGGGCGGGGCCACGACCAGCATGCGCTCGAATCCGGACGGGCGCAAGCGAAAATCCGTCACCACCATCGAATGCCCCTGCTGGCCCAGGAGCGACGCCACCACCGGCTGATCGCCAAACCAGTGGCGCGCGCGCGCAAGCAACGCCGCCGGCTCCGCCAGGTCGGCAGTGACCATCGCCAGCTTGATCGCGCAAATGGTGCGCCCAGGGATCCCCGCCAGCCATTCGGGTGACACCATCAGGTGGGGCAGCAATTCCGGTTCGGAGGCATCCAGCCCCACCTCTGGCGGCAGCGGCTGTACCAGCGAGTACCGGGTGAACTCGGTGTGCCGCTCCCATTTGACGGTGAAACCCGGGGGACAGCGCAGACGCCGAAAATTGCCTTGCAGGTCGGCTTCGCTCAGGCCGTCCTGGCCCGGCAGGCGGCGCAAATGGGCCAGCTCCTGCGCCCGATCCACCCCGTCGTGCACGACAGCGACATAGACCACGAGCGCGGGCAGCCGGATACGTGCGGGCGGCCGGGCGTGTACCTCGTCGTGCAACACGCGGCGGCGCGGATCTTCGGCAGGCAGTGAGACGGGGATACCCCCCGCTGCATCGGCATCCATCATAGGCGTGAACATAGCACAGCGCGATGCCGGTCAAGGTGTGGGTTTTGTGCCAAATGGCGCGCGACGACGCCCGAACGGTATCGCCACACACGGCGATCTGGTGGATACTGCCGCGATCGTCACCCCGTGGTCTGCCCCACGCCGGTTCGCTTTAGGGAATATGCGCTTGCGATCCACGGCTTTGCCGCAGCATGGCTGCGCCGTCGTCGCCCCAGGGAGAGGGCGCCAACCGACGCCGGAACGCTCGACCGCGTTCGGCTGGCGCAGCGCCGCGCTGGCGCTGGTGAGCGTGGTGCTTGCGTGGCTGGGGCAGGTGTGGCCGGTGTCGGCGCAAACCTTGCCGAGCCTGCTGCAACAGCACACCGTGCCCATGTGGCTGATCGACCCGGCGGACGGCACCATCGTCGAGGCCAACGCGGCGGCGGCCGAGTTCTATGGCTACCCGGCGCTGCGTTCCCCCGGCGGCATGAATATTCGCCAGATCAACCAGCTGCCCGAAGCCGACGTGCGCGCCGAGATGGAGCGCGCGCGCAAGGAAGGACGGGGCTACTACCTGTTCCCGCACCGGCTCGCGTCGGGGCAGATCGTCACGGTCGAGGTCCACAGCGCCCCCATGACGATCGACGGCCGCACGCTGCTGCTGTCGGTGCTGTTGCCGGAGAGCCGCAGCGTCACGCTGCAGCAGGAGTTGCAACGCTACCAGAACCGGCTGGAAGCGCTGGTGGCCGAGCGCACCGAAGCCGCGGTGCGTGCGTAACACGACCGCACGTACACACTGGCCTGGGCGCTGGCTGGCGCGGTGGGCGCCATCGTCGCCTTGACCATGGCGCTGGTGCTGCTGCGCCGCAGCGCGCGCCGCGCGCAAGAGCTTGCGGACGAACTGGAAGGCACCCTGCGGGGAGCGCGGCTGGGGCGGCTGCGCTGGGATCTGGTACACGGCACCATCACCCCCTGCCCGCGGCTGCGCCGGCTGATCGGGCTGAACGAGCAGGGCCCGCACAGCATCCCGACCACGACCTGGATGCAGTGGGTGCACCCCAAAGACGCCGTGCAGGCCCAAAGCGCCCTGCAGGCCCACCTCAAGGACCAGAGCGAGGCGGCCGATCTGCGTTTTCGCCTGCAGCACCGCGATGGGCGCTGGATTTGGTTGCAGGCGTGGGGTCGCGTCGTGGCGCGCGACCCCGTCACAGGCCGCGCCACCGTGATGGCCGGCATTCTGCGCGACGTGAGCGACGAGGTCGCGCTGGAGCAGTCGCGCGCCATCGCAGCCAGCGTGTTCAATGACGCCGGCGAAGCGATCATCGTCACCGACGAACGCGGCGTCGTCCTGGACGCCAACGCCGCTATGCTGCAAATGAGCGGCTACAGCCGCGACGAGCTGATCGGCCGCGCCAACCTGCCATGGCGGCCGGCGGACCGGCACGGCATGCCCGACTGGCACCGGCTGCGCCGCCGCCTGCTGCGGGAAGGCCGCTGGCGCGGCGAGGCCTGGTGGCGCCGCAGCGACGGCTCCGAATTTCCGGTGGTGGAGGCCATTTCGGCCGTGCGCGACGATCGCGGACACATCATTCGCTACGTCGCCGTCGCGCAGGACATCACCGAGCTCAAAGCTCAGCAGAACGCCCTGGAGCGGCAGGCCTATTACGACCTCCTCACGAGGCTGCCCAACCGGGTGCTGCTGGCCGACCGACTGGATCTGGCCATCGCCAGCGCCCGGCGTCACCAGCGGCGGGTGGCGGTGGCGTATCTGGATCTGGATGGCTTCAAATACGTCAACGACTCCCACGGCCACCGCGAGGGCGACTGGATCCTGCGCCTGGTGGCGCAGCGGCTGCAGGGGGCGTTGCGCGAGGGGGATACGCTGGCGCGGGTGGGAGGCGACGAATTCGTCGCCGTGCTGTGCGACCTGGACGACAGCGAGCGCTGGACCGCCGTCATCGACCGGCTGCTGGGGGCGACTGCCGAGCCCATCGAATGCAACGGGACACGGGTGCAGTTGAGCACGAGCATCGGCGTGACCCTGTACCCCGACGACGGGGCCGATGCCGAGGTACTGCTGCGCCATGCCGATCAGGCCCTGTACCGCGCCAAGCGCGAAGGCAAAAACCGCTGGTGCCTATTCGACCCTCAGGAGGACCGAGCGGCGGTCGCCCACGCCGAGCACATCGCCGATGTGCGGCGCGCCCTGACCCACGAGGGCGAGTTCCGGCTGTATCTGCAGCCGCGCGTGGGCCTGGTCGATGGCGCCATCGAGGGGGCCGAAGCCCTGTTGCGCTGGCAGCATCCGCAGCGGGGACTGCTGGCGCCGGCGGCCTTCCTGCCCGCCATCGAACAGGACGACACCATGATCGCGCTGGGCGATTGGGTGCTGGACGAGGCGATGCGCCAACTCCAGCGTTGGCACGACGCGGGACACTCGAGCTGGACCCTGTCCGTCAACATCGCCGTGCGCCAGTTGCGTGATCCGGCCTTTGCGGACCGGCTGGCCCAGCGCCTGGCGCGCCATCCGCAGGTGGATCCGAGCCGGTTGGAGCTCGAAATCGTCGAATCCAGCGCGCTGGACGGCATCGCCGAGCTGGAGCGATTGCTCGAGCGCTGCCGTGCGTTGGGAGTCGCCGTGGCGATCGACGACTTCGGCACCGGCTACTCGTCGCTTGCCTACCTCAAGCAGCTACCCGCCAGCGTGGTCAAGATCGATCAATCCTTCGTGCGCGACATGTTCGACGATCCCAGCGATCTGCGCATCATCGAAGGCGTGGTCGCGCTGGGGCAGGCGTTCGGCCTGCGCGTGGTCGCCGAAGGCGTCGAGACGCTGCACCACGGCGAGCTGCTGCTGCGGCTGGGGGCGCAGTCCGCCCAGGGCTACGGCATCGCGCGGCCCATGCCCGCCGATCAATGGACCGACTGGGCCGCGGCCTGGCAACCGCCCGCCTCGTGGATGCGCTGGCGAGCGCTCGTGCATTCGCCCTGGTCGCGGATGCTGGCGCGGCTGGAGGTCGAACACCGCGCCGTGCTCACCGGGCTGGCGACGCGGCGGGTGACGCCGGCAGCCTCCGGCGACTGCCCATTTCAGACCCTGCTGGCCGAGTCGCTGCCGGCCCCTGCGCACCACTGGCCCGAGTACGCGGCGCTGCAGCGGGCGCACGAAACCTTTCACGCGGCTGCGCGGCAGTGGTGGGAGCGTGCGCCGGACACCGATCCGCAAGGGGACCCCGCCATCGTACAAGCCCATGGCGCGCTGCTCGGCGCGCTCCATCGCCTGCTGGACCGGCTGTGCGCGGTGGATTCCGCCGACTCCGCGGGGATCGAGCCGCCCGTCATCGTCCTGGACGATGGCAAGCAGTCCACGCGCGCGGCGACGGTTTGAGCCGATCGCGCTACGATCGGCGCATGAGCGCGTCGATACCCCCCACCCCTGTGCACGCCTGGCTGCCGATGCTGCAGTGGATGCGCCACTACCGGCGTGACCATGCCACGGCGGACGGGGTGGCGGCCGCGGTGGTGACGCTGATGCTGGTGCCGCAGAGCCTGGCCTATGCACAGCTGGCGGGCATGCCGCCCGAGGCCGGGCTGTACGCCAGCATTCTGCCCTTGGTCGTGTATGCGGTGCTCGGCACCAGCTCTGCCCTGGCGGTGGGGCCGGCCGCGGTGACATCCCTCATGACGGCCGCCGCTGCCGGAGCACTGGCCCCCGAGGGCACGGCGGCCTACGGCTGGGCCGTCTGGTGGCTGGCGGCCCTCAGCGGAGGGGTCTCACTGCTGCTCGGTGTGCTGCGGCTGGGTTTTCTGGCCCACTTTATCAGCCATCCGGTGCTGCACGGCTTTGTCTCGGCCTCCGGCATCCTGATCGCTGCCAGCCAACTCAAGCACCTGTTGGGCGTGCCCCTGAACGGCACGACCCTGCCCACGCTGCTGGCGCAGGGCTGGCGCAGCGTGGCTGGGACGCACGGGCCCACCTTGCTCATCGGTGCGGGGACGCTGGCGGTCCTGCTCGCCGCACGGTGGGGCTTGCGGCCGGGCCTGCGCCGCCTCGGATGGTCCGCCGCCGCTGCCGACCTGGCCGCCAAGGCCGCGCCCATCGCGATCCTGGCCGCCGTGACCGCGGTGTGCGCAGCAGCCGACGCGGCCTCCCTTGGCGTGCGGGTGGTCGGCGCCGTCCCGGCGGGACTGCCCACCTTCACCTGGCCCGGCCTGGGAGAGGGCGGCTGGGCAGGGCTGGAGCCGCTGCTGCTGCCCGCGTTTCTGCTGGCCATCGTGGGGTTCGTGGAGTCGGTATCGGTCGGTCAGTCGTTGGCCGCGCGGCGGCGCGAACGCATCGACCCCGACGCGGAGCTGCGCGCGCTGGGTGCCGGCAATTTGGCGGCCGCCGTCAGCGGGGGGTTTCCCGTCACGGGCGGGTTTGCGCGGTCGGTCGTCAACTTCGAAGCCGGGGCCCGCACGCCGGCCGCTGGGCTGTACACCGCGGTCGGGCTGGCGGGCGTGGCGGCCTTTTTGACGCCGATGCTGCACCACCTGCCCCAGGCCGCGCTGGCCGCCACGATCGTGGTCGCCGTGCTGACCCTGGTGGATTTGCCCGCCTTCGCGCGCATCTGGCGCTATTCGCGCAGCGACTTTGCAGCCATGGCCCTGACCGCCGTGCTCACCCTCACCGTCGGAGTCGAAGCTGGGTTGGCGGCCGGTGTGCTGGCGTCGATCACCCTGCTGCTGTACCGCAATAGCCGGCCGCACATCGCGGTGGTGGGGCGCATTCCAGGGACGGAACACTTCCGCAACGTCGAGCGCCACGCGGTCGAGACCGTGCCGCATGTGCTGGGCCTGCGGGTGGACGAGAGCCTGACCTTTGCCAACGCGCGTTTTCTGGAGGACTATGTGGCGGCGCAAGTCGCCGCACGCCCGACGGTCCGCGACGTCGTGCTGCAGTGCTCGGCGATCAACGAAATCGACGCCAGCGCGCTCGAGAGCCTGCAGACCATCCAGGAGCGACTGGCGCAGGCCGGCATTCGGCTGCACCTGTCCGAGGTCAAGGGCCCGGTGATGGACCGGCTGCAGCGCGCCGGGCTGCCCACCCAACTGAGCGGCCAGGTGTTCCTGAGCCACCACCAGGCCATCGAAACGCTCGCCCCCCAAAGCCCCCGCGGCGCCGACCCTGAGTAACCGGCACGAGGGGTCCGGCCAAACGACAACCCCGCCGGGTCGAGCCGACCGGGCGGGGCCAAAAGGAATCGGACACCCGGGCTTGCCCGGGGGCGGGTCGCTTACGCGCCCAGCTTCTCTTTGATGCGGGCGGACTTGCCGGTGCGGCCGCGCAGGTAGTAGAGCTTGGCGCGGCGCACATCGCCGCGGCGCTTGACCTCGATGCTGGCAATCAGCGGGCTGTACAGGGGGAAGGTGCGCTCGACGCCTTCGCCGTTGGAAATCTTGCGCACGATGAAGCTGGAGTTCAGACCCCGGTTGCGCTTGGCGATCACGACGCCTTCGTAGGCCTGGACGCGCTTCTTGTTGCCTTCGATCACGTTGACGTTGACGATCACCGTGTCGCCAGGCGCGAAGGCGGGAACGTTCTTGTTCAGGCGAGCGATTTCTTCCTGCTCGAGGATTTGGATCAGGTTCATGGTCACATCCACGATCATGACCGCGCTGCGATGTTGCACGGAGCCGCGCCCTTGCGCCGCCCCGCCCAGGGCCATGCCCCGAAGCCGGACAGAGGATCAAAGCCCGCTATTGTAGCCTGCTTCGCGCAGCGCATGCTCGTCGGCGGGCCGCAAGCGACCCTCGGCGCGCGCGCGCGCCAGCACGTCCGGGCGCCAGCGCGCCGTCGCCTGCACCCGCTGGGCGCGGCGCCATGCCTCGATCTGGGCATGGTGGCCGGACAGCAGCACGGGCGGCACGGCCATCGGACCCACCGGGCCCTGCCAAACCTCCGGCCGGGTGTAATGCGGGCAATCGAGCAGGCCATCGACACCGGGGTTGAAGCTGTCCTGCTCGGCGCTGGCCTGGTCGCCCAGCACCCCGGGCTGCAGCCGCGCCACCGCATCCAGCAGCGCCACGGCTGCGATCTCGCCGCCCGACAGGACGAAGTCGCCCAGGCTGATCTGCGCGTCCACACACGCATCGACGAAGCGCTGGTCCACCCCCTCGTAGCGGCCGCACAGCAGGATGGCGCCGGGTGTGGCCGGCTGCGCATAGCGGGCCACCACGTCGTGGGACAAGCGCTCGCCCGCGGGCGAGAACAGCACGGTCGGCACATCCACGGCCGCGCCCGCCGGACGACACGCGGGCAGCCCACGGTCGAGGCGGATGGCCTGCCAGCAGCGGTACAGCGGCTCGGCCAGCATGACCATGCCCGGCCCGCCGCCAAACGGGCGGTCGTCCACGCGGCGGTAGTGGCCGTCGGCAAAATCGCGCAAGGGCCACAGCCGCACTTGCACCGCCCCGGCAAAGGCACGGCGCACCACGCCGACCGACAGGTAGGGTTCGATCAGCTCGGGGAACAGGGTGATGATGTCGAAGCGCATGGCGCCCGCGCGGCTGCGGTCAGTAGTCCGGCTGCCAATCCACGGTGATGCGGCGCGCGGCCAGATCCACCGCGTCCACATAGGCGCTCACGAAGGGGATGAGGCGCTCGACCGCCTGCTCGCCGGTGCCGTCGCGCAGGCACAGCACCGCGTGCGGCCCCGTGGGCAGCAGGTCTTCGACGACACCCAGGACGACCCCCTCCCGGTTGACCACCGACAGGCCGATCAGATCGACCCAGTAGAACTCGTCGGGGTCGTCGGTGGGCGGGAAGTCGGCCCGCGCAATGTGGATGCGGGCGCCGCGCAGGCGCTCGGCCAGTCCGCGGTCATCGACCCCGTCGAAATGCGCCACCACGGCATCGCCGTGCCAGCGCGCTTCGGCCACCGCCACCGCGACGGTGCCCTGGAAGGCATCGAACGCGCGCGCACGCGGCGAGCGGCTGGCCAAAGGGGGCTGCAAATACCAGCGGCGCGCATGCAGCAAGGCGTCGCCGCTTTGGCTCAGGCCATGCACACGGACCCAGCCGCGCACACCCCAGGCCTCTTGCACATGGCCAATCTCGACCGCGTCGGCGGGCAGCTCCGCCGCCTGCCAGGGCAAAGGCTCGGCCATGCGACGGGCGGGATCAGGCCGCGGCGGCTTCGGCCGGCACGACCTTGGGGGCCTGCTTGATCAGGCGGGCAACCGTCTCGGACGGCTGGGCGCCGACACCGAGCCAGTAGGTCAGGCGATCCTGGGCGATGTTGAGCGGCACGTCGTTGCCGCGGGCGATGGGGTTGTAAAAGCCGATGCGCTCGATGAAGCGGCCGTCACGGCGGCTGCGCTTGTCGGCAACGACGATGTGGTAGAACGGGCGGGCCTTCGAGCCGCCACGGGCGAGTCGGATCACGACCATGGTTTATCCTTGCGAACTGTTCGACGAGACGGTGGAGGCAACGCCTGAGACACGACGACTGGCCACCCGGCCAGCGAAACGTTGCAAACCTGCCATTATAGCCAGCGACCCGTGAACACCCCCCTGATCCGCCCGAGCCACGAGAACGACCTGCCCGCCATTGCCCGCATCTACGGCCACCATGTGCTGCACGGCACGGGAACGTTCGAGACCGATCCCCCCAGCGCTGCCGACATGGGTGCCCGCCGCGCCGACGTGCTGGCCAAGGGCTTGCCCTGGCTGGTCGCCGAGCTGCAGGGCGAGGTGGTGGGCTTTGCCTATGGCAACTGGTTCAAGCCGCGGCCGGCGTACCGCTTCTCGGTGGAGGACTCCATCTACATCGCGCCCCATGCCGTGGGCCAAGGGCTGGGTCGCGCGCTGCTGGCCGAATTGCTGGCGCAGCTCGAGGCACGGGGCATCCGCAAGGTGATGGCGGTGATCGGTGACTCGGCCAACGCGGGCTCCATCGGGCTGCACACTGTCCTGGGCTTCGAGCGGGTGGGCGTGGTGCGCTCCTGCGGCTGGAAGTTCGGCCGCTGGCTCGACATCGTGCTGATGGAAAAGTCCTTGGGCTGGGGCGATCGCACCCCGCCCACCGAGGGCTGACACCCTGCCCCTGCGGGAACCGGCACCATCCGGTCCGGCTCCCAATCGGCATCGCTTTCCCATACCTACGCCGCCCCATGGCCGACACCCACCGCGCCCACGCCGCCCGCCCCCGCAACAAGACCGTCGCCGCCTGGCTCGCCCTGGTGGGCGGAGGCTTCGGCTGGCACCGGTTTTATCTGCACGGATTCGGCGACGTGTGGGGCTGGGCCCATGCCATCCCGACCGCGCTGGGGCTGTGGGGAGTCGATCGGGTATTGACGTATGGGCAGGACGATCAGCTGTCGTGGGTGCTGCTGCCCTTCCTTGGGCTTGGCCTGGTGGCCGCATGCCTGTCGGCCATCGTGTATGCGCTGCAACCGCCCCAGCGCTGGAATGCGCGCCACAACCCGGCCGGGCCGGCCGACGCCCGCGCCGGCGACACGAACTGGCTGACCGTCATCGCGGTGGTGCTGTCGCTGATGGTGGGCGCCACAGCGTTGATGGCGGGCCTGGCGTTCAGCTTCCAGCGTTACTTCGAGTACCAAATCGAAGAAGGCTTGCGCATCAGCCAGTGAGCTGCGCCATCACCAGCATCCAGCCACTCAGGGTCAGCATCGCCAGCGCGGTGGACAGCCCCGTGGCGGCAGTCACCTCTGTCTGTGCCACGCGGTAGCGCTGCGCGAACAAAAAGACATTGGCACCGATCGGCACGCCAGCGGCGACCACCAACACCGTCAACGGCAGGCCGCGCAGGCCCCACAGCCACGCCGAGGCGCCGACCAGCACCGGCATGACCAGGTTTTTCGCCACGGCGACGGACAGCGCCTCGCGCCAGTGGCCGCGCCACGGTGTGCGGGCCAGGCTCACACCCACCAGCACCAAGGCCAGGGGCCCGAAGGCCTGGCCGAGCAGGTGCAGGGGCTTGTCCACCACGGCGGGCAAGGTCGCCCCCGACAGCCCCCACAGCAACCCACAGGCAATCGGCAAGGGGATGGGGTGGATGACCGATCCGCGCACCGCCGACAGGGCCGTGCGCCACAGCCGTGCGGGCGGCATCGGCCCGTCTTGCGCTCGGCTGCGGGCATCGGCCAGTTCCAGCGCCACCGAGCCGATCGTCAACAAGATCAGGGCGTGCACGGCGATCAGCGTCAGCAGCGTGACCACGCCGGTCTGCCCATAGGCCAGGCCGATGAGGGCGATGCCGATCATGACCAGATTGGAAAACGTCCCGCCCAGCGCCAGAACGATGCCGCGGGGGTGAAAGCCGTGCCACGCGATCTGCAAACCAAACCAGGGCAGCGTGGCGCTGAAATAGGCCGCCACGGGACGCCAGTCCAGCGCCTCGAGCCGCACCTGGGCCATGGTGCGAAACAGCAGCGCCGGGATGAGCAACAGGAAAACCAGATTGGACAAATCCTTGACAGCCGCCGCCCCGACCCAGCCGCGCCGGCCCGCGACCACACCCGCAGCGATGAGCAGGAAGACGGGGGCCAGGGACTGAAAGACGGGATGGTCGGCGACGCTCACACCGTCAGTGTAGTGAGCAAGCGCGCCAGCGGCTGGCGCCTACGCGACCCACGCCGTCACGCCCGCTCGGGCTTGAGGTGCTGCGCAAACGCGCGGCGCAACTTGGCCACCTTGGGTGCGGCCACGGCCAGACAGTAGCCGTGGTACGGATGGCGCGCGAAGAAGTCCTGGTGTTCGGCTTCGGCCGGCCAGTAGTGGCGCAGCGGCTCCACTTCGGTCACGATGGGGGCGCCGAAGGCGCGCTGCGCCTGCAGCTCGGCGATCAGCGCCCGGGCTACATCCGCCTGCTCGGGCGTGGTCCAGTAGATGCCGCTGCGGTATTGCGTGCCGACGTCAGCGCCCTGCCGGTTGGGGGTGGTGGGGTCGTGGGTGGCAAAAAAGATGGTGAGCAGATCGCGCACGCCGACGACCGCCGGGTCGTAAACCAGCTTGACGACCTCTGCGCAGCCGGTGGCGCCGGTGCAGACGTCCTCGTACGTTGGCCGCTCGGCCTGCCCGTTGCTGTAGCCGGATTCCACGTCCAGCACGCCGCGCACCCGCTCGAACACGGCTTCGGTGCACCAAAAACACCCACCGGCCAGGACCAAAGTCTCCGCTGTCATGGCGCAAATTCTGCTACGGTCCCGGATACCATGACCCTATCGCTGGATTTTTTGGCCCTGCCTCTGCTGACGGCCTCGGCCTTGCTGCTGCTGAGCCTGGTGGCCGGGTTGTTTTCGGCGCGGCTGGGCTTTTCGTTCTTGCTGGTGTTTCTGGTCGCGGGCATGCTGCTGGGCGAAGACGGGCCCGGCGGCGTGGCGTTCGAGGATTTTCGGCTGGCATTTTGGGTGGGCAACGTGGCGCTGGCCGTCATCCTGCTGGACGGGGGACTGCGCACGCGCTACGCGACGTTTCGCACCGGGCTGCGCCCATCGCTGCTGCTGGCCACGGCCGGCGTGGCCGTCAGCGCCGCGCTGACCGGGCTGGGGGCCTGGCTGCTGCTCGACCTGGACTGGCGACTCGCGCTGCTGCTGGGTGCCATCGTGGGCTCCACGGACGCGGCAGCCGTGTTTTCGCTGCTGCAGACATCGGGCGTGCGGCTCAATGAGCGCGTGGCCTCGACGCTGGAAATCGAGTCGGGGTTGAACGACCCGATGGCCGTGTTTCTCACCCTGGCGCTGATCGGTCTGGCCGTGACGCCAGGCAGTGGAACCGCCAGCCTGGGCTGGGCGCCGCTGCTGGCACTGGTGCAGCAGTTTGGTTGGGGTCTGGTGCTGGGCGGTGGCCTGGGCTGGGCGCTGGCGGATGGTCTGCGGCTGCTGGCCCGGCTCACCCGGCCGGGCGGCGGGGTGCGCGCCTTGCTGCTGCTGTCGGCGGGGATGGCGGTGTTTGCGTTCACGACCTGGGTCGGCGGCTCGGGGTTCCTCGCGGTTTATATCTTCGGTCTGGTGGTGGGCAACCGGGCCCGCGGCTCGGTGGCACCGGCGCTGCAGGCCATGGATGGCTACGCCTGGATGGCACAGGCGGGCATGTTTCTGCTGCTGGGTCTGCTGGTCACCCCCACCGAGGCGCTGCGCACCCTGTTTCCGGCGCTGGGCGTGGCGGCGGCGCTGATGTTGGTGGCCCGGCCGCTGGCCGTCTGGCTGTGCCTGCTGCCCTTTCGCTTTCCCCCGCGCGAGGTGGCATTCATCGCCTGGGTCGGCCTGCGCGGAGCGGTACCCATCGTGCTGGCGGTGTTCCCGGTGATGGCGGGGGTGGAGGGGGCCAAGACCTTCTTCAACATCGCCTTCGTGGTGGTGCTGGCGTCGCTGCTGCTGCAGGGCACCACCCTGCCTTGGGCGGCACGGCGCACCGGCGTTGCGCTGCCCGACCGCGACGATCCGGTCGCCGCTCGACAGGTGTATGGCGATTTCGAGGTGCCGGCGAACACCCCCATGGCGGCGTTGTGCCGCTTCTACGGCTGGCCGCCGGTCGAGGACGAACAACTCACCGTGGGCGAGTGGTTCGGCCGCGCCTGCGAACATGCGCCGGTCGAGGGCGATCAACGGCGCTGGGGACCGGCCGAGCTGAGCGTGCGCCGCGTCCAGGGCGGCACCATCGAGCGCGTCGGCATCCGCCTGGAGGACACGGGGGACGGGGGCGGTGACGGCGCGGGCGGCATGGGCGAGCGGGACGCGACGCCCTGATGGGCATGTTTTATTTGACACCTGAAATATTTGCCGGCTGTCGCAAAAAACCGACACCACGGCTTTTCGGGCGGTGCTACCTTCGCGCGCATGCCGTTTCCATCGCTCGATTCGACCACCGCGCGCCGCCTGTGGGACATTTCGCCCCCGGTGGATGACGATGCGCCCGTATTTCCCGGCGACACGCCCTACCAGCAGCGGTGGGTGGCCAGGATCGGGCCGGGCTGCCCGGTCAATGTCAGCGCGGTCACGACCACGCCGCACATCGGCGCCCATGCGGATGCGCCGCTGCACTACGCCCCCGACGGCGCGCCGATCGGGGCAGTGGATCTGACCCCGTACCTGGGCCCGTGCCGGGTGGTGCATGCCATCGGCTGCGGGTCGCTGGTGATGTGGGCGCATGTGGCCCATGGCCTGCCGGATGACACGCCCTGCCCGCCCCGGCTGCTGGTGCGCACCTATGCGCGCATGCCACAGAACACCTTCGACGATGCGCTGCCGGGTCTGGACCCGGCGCTGCTGGAACGCCTGGCCGACCGCGGCGTCTGCCTGGTGGGCACGGACAGCGCCAGCGTGGACCCCGCCGCCAGCAAGACGCTGGACGCGCACCAGGTGTTGCGCCGGCGCGGCCTGCGCGTGCTGGAAAACCTGTGCCTGGACGACGTGCCCGAGGGCGACTATGAGCTGATCGCCCTGCCCTTGAAGTGGATGCGCGCCGACGCCAGTCCGGTGCGGGCCGTGCTGCGCGCCCTGGCCTGACCCATCGGACATTCACACGCCGCCCCCAAAGGATTGCCCCATGCCCTGCCCCACCCTCGACGACTGCCGCGCGCTGGATGCGGCCGACCCGCTGCGCCCCTTGCGCGACCTGTTCGATCTGCCACCCGGCATCATCTACTTGGACGGCAATTCCCTCGGCGTCCTGCCGCGGCAGACCGCTGCCCGCGTGCAGGCGGTCGTTGCGGACGAATGGGGCCAGGGGTTGATCCGCAGCTGGAACACCGCCGGCTGGTTCACCTTGCCGCAGCGGGTGGGCGACCTGATCGGCCGTCTGATCGGCGCCGGCCCCGGCGAAACGGTGGCCACGGACAGCACCTCGATCAACCTGTTCAAGGTCTTGAGCCTGGCCATGCATCTGCAACACCGGCGCGGCGACGGCCGGCGCGTGTTGGTCAGCGAACGCAGCAACTTCCCCACCGACCTGTATGTGGCCGAGGCGCTGTGCCGCGATCGGGGCTGGACCCTGCGGCTGATCGATGGCGACCCGCAAGCGGCGCTGCCCGGCGCACTGGGGCCGGATGTTGGCATCGTGATGCTGACGCATGTGAACTACCGCACCGGGGCGATGCACGACATGGCTGCGGTGACGGTCGCCGCACACGCCGCCGGCGCACGGATGGTGTGGGACCTGGCGCACAGCGCGGGCGCGGTACCCGTGGACCTGAATGGGGCGCAGGCCGACTTTGCCGTGGGCTGCGGCTACAAATACCTCAACGGCGGGCCGGGCGCGCCGGCGTTTGCGTGGGTGCATCCGCGCCTGAGCGCGACCTTGGGCCCGGACGACTGGTCGACGCTGGCCGGCTGGTGGGGGCATGCAGCGCCCTTTGCCTTCACGCCCGATTTCCAACCGGCGCCGGGGGTGCAGCGGCTGCTGTGCGGCACGCAGCCCATCATCAGCCTGTCGGCGCTGGAGGTGGGGGTGCGCACTGTGCTTGCCGCCGAACCGCTGGGCGGCATGGCGGCGCTGCGGCGCAAGTCGCTGGCGCTGACCGACCTGTTCATCACACTGGTGGAGTCGCGCTGCGCCGGGCACGGGCTGACCCTGATCACGCCACGCGAGCCGCAGCGGCGCGGCTCGCAGGTGTGCCTCACCCGCGCCGAGGGGGCCTATGCCATCGTGCAGGCGCTGATCGCGCGCGGGGTGATCGGCGACTTCCGCGCCGGGGATGAACGGCAGCCGGACATTCTGCGCTTTGGCTTCACGCCCCTGTACCTGGGGTTCGAGGACGTCTGGCACGCCGTCGAACACCTACGCGATGTGCTGCAGACACAAGCCTGGCGCGACCCGGCCTTCCAGCGCCCCCAGGCCGTGACCTGACCCCGCCCCACGGATACGCCACCATGCCGAGCCCCCCATCCACCCCCGAGTCCATCGTCCACGCCGAACACGCCCGGCTGGATTACCGCGATGCGATGACCTACGGCGACTATCTGCAGCTCGATGCGATCCTGAACGCGCAAAAGCCCTTGTCGCCCGACCACAACGAGATGCTGTTCATCATCCAGCACCAGACCAGCGAGTTGTGGATGAAGCTGATGCTGCACGAGCTGAGCGCGGCCAAGACGGCCATCGCCGCCGACCGGCTGCCGGAGGCGTTCAAGATGCTGGCGCGCGTCAGCCGCATCATGGAGCAGCTCGTGCACGCCTGGGATGTACTGGCGACCATGACCCCACCGGAGTACAGCGCGATCCGCCCCTATCTGGCGCAGTCCAGCGGTTTTCAGAGCTACCAGTACCGCTGCATCGAGTTTGCGCTGGGCAACAAGAATGCCGCGATGCTGCGCCCGCACGAGCACCGGCCGGATCTGCTGGCGCAGGTGCAAGCCGCCTACGAAACGCCGTCGCTATACGACGAGTCGCTGCGCCTGCTGGCGCGGCGCGGCCTGCCCGTGCCCGCCAGCCACTGCGAGCGGGACTGGACCCGGCCCTACGAAGCCAGCGACGCGGTGGAAGCCGCGTGGCTGCAGGTTTACCGCGATCCGTCGCACCACTGGGACCTGTACCAACTGGGCGAGGAGCTGACCGACCTGGAGGACGCCTTCAGACTATGGCGCTTTCGGCACCTGACGACCGTGGAGCGGGTGATCGGCTTCAAGCGCGGCACCGGGGGCACCAGCGGCGTGGGTTACTTGCGCAAGATGCTGGACGTGGTGCTGTTCCCCGAAATCTGGAAGCTGCGCACCGACCTCTGAAGCGCCGGCCCCAGCAGCGGCGCCAGCGGCACCGCGTTGCTGGCGTGCGGCACGCTGTCGGTGCTCCAGACCTCGCCGACGCCGGCGGCCTGCATCGCGGCCAGCGCGTCGCCGACGAACAGCGCGTGCGTCACCGCCACGTCCACCGAGGCGGTGCCGGCCGCGCGCAGGGCGGCCGCGGCGCGCGCCACGGTGCGGCCGGTGCTGGCCATGTCGTCCAGGATCACGACCGCACGGCCGCGCACGTCGAGCGGCGGCAGCGCGACCTCGACGTCGCGGTCGCCGTGGCGTACCTTGCGCGCCACCGCCGTCTCCAGCCCGGCGGCGTGTCCGGCCTGCTGCACCCACTGGGCCGATTCCTCGTCCGGCCCGAGCAGCAGCGCGCCGGGGCGACGCTGCGCGGCCAGCGCGCCGAGCAGCGCCGCGGCGCTGAGCGCGTGCGCCTCCGCCACCGGCACCGCCTCGGCGAGCGTGCCCACCCGGTGCAGGTGCGGATCCACCGTGATCAGCCCGTCGAACGCCGCCGCCAGCCAGCGCCCGACGTGGCGCTGGCTGACCACCTCGCCGGGGGTGAAGGCCGCATCCTGCCGCATGTAGGCCAGGTACGGCGCCACCAGCCACAGCCGCCGCGCGCCCAGCTCGCGCGCGGCCGGGGCGGCCAGCAGCAGCTCGACGAGTTTCTCGTTCGGCTGGTGCAGGCTGCGGTACAGCGCCACCTCGGCCGGCAGCTCGGGCGGCAGGCGCAGCCGCCACTCGCCGTCCGGAAAGCGGTGGCGCGCCACGAACGCCAGCGTCCACGGTTCGGCGGCGGCCGCGTGCAGCGCCGCGAGCAGCCGCTGCGCCGGCGCGGCCTCGTCGTCGAAGGCAAGCAACAGCGGCATCGCCCTCAGAACTCCACGTAGACCTGCGGCACCTCGTGCGGCGCACCGATGGTGTAGCCGCTGGCGCGCGCGCTGGCCGCGCGCGCAAACTCGACGTCGGCCGGGTATTCGGCATAGACGTGGTAGAGCGCGTCGCCGGCGCGCACCGGCTCGCCGAGCTTGCGCATCAGGTCCACGCCGGCGCCGGGCACCTTGGGCGCGCCGGCCAGCCGCGCGATGCGCGCGATCTGCAGGTTGTCGATGCCGGTGACGACGCCGTCGCGCGGCGCGGTGATCTCGAAGCGGTGACGCGCCAGCGGCGGGCGCTCGGGGTCGAAGCCGCGCGCGCCCTGCGCCTCGATCAGCGCCATCATCTTCTCCAGCGCGCGGCCGGAGTCGAGGATGTCGCGCGCGATGCCGTAGCCGTCGCCGCCGCGGATGTCGGGGTCGCACTCCAGCAACCGCCCGGCGAGCCGCAGCGCCTTCTGGCGCAGGTCGATCGGCGCCAGCGGGTGGTTCTGCAGCACGCGCATGACGTCGCGCGCCTCCAGCACCGGGCCGATGCCCTGGCCGATCGGCTGGCGCCCGTCGGTGATGACGACGTCGATCGAGATGCCCAGCCGCCGCGCCACGTACTCGAACAGCCGGCGCAGCCGCTGCGCCTCGGGCATCGAGCGCACCTTGGCGGTGGGGCCGACCGGAATGTCCAGCACGAGGTGGTTGGAGCCGGCCGCCACCTTCTTGCTCAGGATCGAGGCCACCATCTGCGCCGGCGAATCCAGCGACAGCGGCCGCTCCACCGCGATCAGCACGTCGTCGGCCGGCGACAGCTGCGCCGTGCCGCCCCAGGCCAGGCAGGCGCGGTGCGCGCGCACGATCTCCTGCAGCCGCTCGATCGGCAGCTCCACCTCGGCCAGCACCTCCATGGTGTCGGCGGTGCCGGCCGGCGAGGTGATCGCGCGCGAGGACGTCTTGGGGCACACCAGCCCGTGCGCCGCCACGATCGGCACCACCAGCATCGAGGTGCGGTTGCCGGGGATGCCGCCGATGCAGTGCTTGTCCACCACCAGCCGCTCGCGCCAGTCCAGCCGCTGGCCGGCGGCGATCATGCCCTCGGTGAGGAAGTAGACCTCCTCGCGGTCCAGCTCGCTGGCGTGGGTGGCGACGACGAAGGCCGACAGCTCGATCTTGGAGTAGCGGTGCTCGGCGATGTCGCGCGCGATGGCGTGGAACTCCTCGCGCGTCAGGCGCTCCCCGGCGATCTTGCGGTGCAGCGCGGCGATCGAGACCGGCGGCTCGGCCTGCTCGATGGTGGCCGGGTGGCCCGGCTCGACGCCCAGCTGCGCGAACGCCTCCATCGACAGGCCAATTTCGTCGCACTTGACGATGCGCGGATCCAGCGTCACGTTGAGCGTGGCCAGCACCTTGCGGCCATTGGCGCGCACCTCCACCTTGTTGAGCGCCTGAAAGCCCTCGGCGCGGTAGAGGTCGCAGTCGCGGTGCAGGTAGGCGACGTTCTCGCGCCAGGTGTCGATGGCCACGCGGCGCAGCTTCAGCGGCACGCGGCCGTCGGCGCCGTGCTCCACCGGTGGGCAGGGCGAGAGCTTCACGCCCGGCGGCGCCGGGGCGGCGGGGGTGGGGGTCACGGCATCCATGTCACGGGGTCCGGATGTGCTGGCGCTCGATCACCGGGCGCAAGCGGTCGACATCGCGGGCGATGCGCCGCGCCAAGGCCGCAGGGGTCGAAGCCGAGGCCTGCCAGCCCTGCGCGTGCAACCGCTGCTGGATGTGAGTGTCGCGCAAAACCCGGCCCACGGCCTGCGCCAGCCGATCGACGTGTGCGCCGGCCAGGCCGCGCGGGGCGGCGATGGCATACCAATGCTCGAAGTCGAATCCCCGCACGCCCCGCTCGGCCAGCGTCGGCACGCCAGGCAACAACGCGCTGCGCGACGCGGAGGTCAACGCCACGGCCGGCAACTTGGCCGCGCGCCAGTGCGGCACGGTCAGCGACGGGGGCAGCAGCGCCAGTTGCACATCGCCCTGCAACAGCGCGTTGATCACCTGCGGATTGCCGGGATAGGGCACATGCAGCGCCTGCCAGCCCGCCGCGGCCTTGAGCATTTCCATGCCCAGGTGGAACGGCGTGCCCGCGCCCGGGCTGCCGTACTGCCAGGCCATGCCCGCAGTGCGCACGGCGCGCAACACCGCATTCCCTCTGACCTCGAGCTGCGGCGACGTGCACAACACCAGCGGCGCGGTCGCGACCACCGACACCGGCTGCAAATCGGTCGAGGGATCGTAGCCGAGCTCCGGCTGCATCAGCCGCGCCACGGTCAAATGCCCCCCGGGCATCAAGCCCACGGTGTGATCGTCCTCCGCGCGGGCCACGGCGGTGGCCGCGACATGCCCACCGGAGCCAGGGCGATTTTCCACCTCGACCGGCTGGCCCAGCACGACCGACAGCGGCTCGACGATGATGCGCGCGATCTCGTCCGGCGACGACCCCTGCGGAAAACCGACCAGCAAACGCACGGGGCGCACCGGCCACCTGGGCGGAGATGGCGTAGGTGGCATGCTCCAACCGGGCGGCAGCAGCCCCGCCGCCGCCAAAGCCGCCCCCTGCAGCAGGCGGCGGCGCGCCAGCGACGGTCCGGCGGGTGCAGCGCACAGCGCGATCCGGGTGGAGCGGAATAGCGGCTTCATACGAGACCAACGGGATGGACGGCGACCCTCCGGGCAGGGGTGTCAGGGCGCTCGCTGGGATGCAAGCGGATCGGGCGGCCCATCATAGAGCCACGGCTGATCCAGCAGCCGCTCGCCCAGCAAAGCCATGGCCCGGTCGCGCCCCCAGCGCACGAGCCCGCGGGCGTGGAACACGACCCCGTTGCGGCGCGAACGTGCCTGCACGCGGGCATTGCGGGCCCAGCGCCCCTGGGCCCATTGCGCCAGCCATCCCGACCAATCCACCGGCCCAGTTGGCTGCGCGCGCAGCAGCCGCCCGAGCGCCCAGGCATCCTCCAGAGCCATCGCCGCCCCCTGCGCCAGATAGGGGCGCATCGGATGCGCCGCATCGCCGAGCAGCGCCACGCGGCCACGGGCATGCTCATGGGGCCCGCGCATCGGCTCGCGCGCATGCAGCGGCCACAGGCGCCAGTGGAGGACGGCGCGCAGCACCGCCTCCAGATCGGCGTGCACCGGCCCCAGCGCGGCGCGCAAGTGCACGGCGTGGGCCTCGTGGTCCCAGCCCTCGGCATCCGTTGGGGGCAGCGGCCCCTCGACTACCATCACCACATTGAGCCACTGCCCCGCACGCACCGGGTAATGCACACCGTGCAGACGCGGCCCCAGCCAGGCGACGACCTCGGACGCGCGCAGATGCGCAGGCAAATCCGCCATGCGCACCAGCCCGCGGTAGGCCAAATGGCCGCTGAAGAGCGGCCGGCCATCTCCCAGCAGCCGCTGGCGGGTCGGGCTCCAGACCCCATCGGCCGCGAGCAACACGTCCGCCGTCCAGCGACGTTCGGCGGCGGTGCGCACCTCCACGCCGTCGGCCTGCTCGGCGTGAGCCACCACCGCCTCACCGTTGTGCAGGGCGACGCCCGTCGTGTCCTGCAGCGTCGCCAGCAGCAGGCCGTGCAGATCGGCGCGGTGGATGGTGGCATAGGGCTCGCCATACCTTTGGCGGGCGCGCTCGCCCAGCGCCAGCTCGCCCAGCCCTTCGCCACCGTGCGCCGCGCGCACGCGCAGCCGCTGCGGGAAGGCGGCCACGGCCGCCAGCGGCTCGCGCAGGCCCCAGTCGTGCAGCACCCGCACCGCATTGGGGCCGAGCTGAATGCCCGCCCCCACCTCCGAAAAGGTCGGCGCCCGCTCCAGCAGGACAATGTCGCTGTCGGGCCGCGCCTGCGCACAGGCCAGCGCCGCCCCCAGCCCGGCCATACCGCCGCCGACGACGAGGATGCGGCCCGGTGCTGCTCCCGGCCTCATCGCCACGCCGGCCACGCCCCGCGCGCCGCGCGCCACGCGCTCTCGGCCGCGCCGGCGCCAAACCGCCGCGCCAGCCGCTCCGCCACGCTCTCGCGCTGGGTGTAGTCCACGATGTCCTCGGCCTTGACGACCTCGCGCGCCACGTAATCCAGGTTGCCCAAGTCGTCGGCCAACCCCATTTCGACCGCGCGCTGGCCGGTCCAGACCAGACCGCTGAAGGTGTCCTGCGTCTCTTTCAGGTGCTCGCCCCGGCCCTTGCGCACCACGTCGATGAACTGCCGGTGGATGTCGTCGAGCATCTCCTGGGCGTGGGCCCGGTGGCGCGCCGTCTGCGGGCTGAATGGGTCCAGAAAACCCTTGTTCTCGCCCGCGGTAAGCAGCCGCCGCTCCACCCCCAGGCGCTCCATCAGGCCGGTGAAACCAAAGCCATCCATCAGCACGCCGATGCTGCCCACCAGGCTGGCCTTGTCCACATAGATGCGGTCCGCCGCCACAGCCACATAGTAGGCGGCCGAGGCGCACGTCTCCTCGACCACCGCATAGACGGGCTTGTCGTGCTGCGCCTTCAGGCGCCAAATCTCGTCATTGATGATGCCGGCCTGCACCGGGCTGCCACCTGGCGAGTCGATCAACAGCACGACGGCCTGTGCGCCCGGGTCCTCGAAAGCGGAACGCAGCGCCGACACGATGTTGCTGGCGCTGGCCTCGGTGTCGGCCCCGATCTCGCCGCGCAGCTCGATCAACGCCGTGTGCGGGGTGGCGGTGGGCGTCGGTGGCACGACATCGCGGTACAGCAGCCACGCCACGGCCCCGAACGCCAGCAGCCAGACCAGCCGCCAGACGTTGCGCCAGCGCCGGGCGGCCCTTTGTTCCTGCAGGGCCGCGAAGGCGAGCTTCTCCAACAGCGCCCGTTCCCACCCGGGGCCGACGGGATCGGCCTGCGGGACAGACGACGGCGGGGCGTCGGAGGCGCCCGCTTGGACGGGCGGCGGGGATTCGGATGGCATCATGGCGGTCAAAAAACAACGGGTTGCAAGTCGTATTGTGACTGCCAAAAGACCACCCCGTCGTGCTCACGCGCGGCGATGGCGACCAGAGGCCCGCGGCCCGGGCCGCCCACGCAACGCCCGGTGTGCGGCTCGAACAACGCCCCATGGGCGCCACAGACCAGAAACTGCCCCGTCAGATCGAAAAAACGGTTGGGCATCCAGTCCATCTCCATCGCCACATGGCTGCAACGGTTGAGGTACGCATGGACGGCGCCCCGATAGCGAATCGCGAAGGCCCGGCACGTTTGACCCCGGTAGCGCACGTCGAAAGGCACCGCCTCGCCGCCCTCGGCCAAGTCCACGCTGCGGCACAGCGCATGCCACGACGCCCCTGCGGCGCCGACGTGTGCCCCGCTGCCGTCCCGCATCGACTCGTCCATACCGTCCCTCCACCGTGACGATGGGGCCCGTCCGGGCGCCCGCTTCATCCCACCTGATTCAGCCAAGCATAGCGCGGCGGCAGCGACAATACCGCCATGGAGACCTTTGCCCCTGCCCTGCCCCGCCCCATCGTCCTGGGCTCTACCTCGCCGTACCGGCGTGAACTGCTGGCACGGCTGCGCCTGCCCTTCGAGACCGTCGCCCCCCAGGTGGACGAAACCCCCCGGCCGGGCGAGCCCCCGGCCCGCCTGGCGCAGCGCCTGGCCCGCGCCAAAGCCGACGCCGTCGCCCAACGGCACCCGCAGGCCATCGTGATCGGCAGCGACCAGGTGGCGGACCTGGATGGCGCCGCCCTGGGCAAACCCGGCACGCACGAGCGCGCCGTGGCGCAGTTGCGCGCGATGCGCGGGCGGACGGTGCGCTTTCAGACCGCGCTGGCCGTCGTCTGCCACGCCAGCGGCTATGCGGCGGAGGATCTGGCGGTGGTGGAGGTGCGCTTTCGCGACCTCAGCGACGCCGAAATCGAGCGCTATCTGTGCGCCGAGCGCCCTTACGACTGTGCCGGCAGCGCCAAGAGCGAGGGGTTGGGCATCGTGCTGCTGGAGGCCATCGTCAGCGACGACCCCACTGCCCTCGTGGGCTTGCCGCTGATCCGCACGGCACGGCTGCTGCGCGGGGCCGGGGTGACGTTGCCATGAACACGGCTACCCCTGATGCCTCCATGCCCGACGTGGCCGTGCCCGGCACACTCTACCTGGTGCCAACGCCATTGGACTTCGGCTGCACGCCGCAGCCGGACGTGCGTGACGCCCTGCCCGCCTCGACCCTGGCGACGGCGGCCCGCCTGACGCACTGGATCACCGAAAACGCCAAGAGCACGCGCGCCTTCCTCAAGCGCGTTCAGGCGGTGCAGCCCCTGGCGGCCCCGCTGCAACAGCACACGATCGCCGAGCTGCCGCGCGATTGGCACAAACACGGCGACCGCCACCGCGGGGCGGATGCCCAGGCGCGCGAATGGCTGACACCGGCGTTGCAGGGCCACGCCATGGGTTTGGTGAGCGAAGCCGGCATGCCCGCGATCGCAGACCCCGGGGCCGCCGTGGTCCGTGCCGCCCACGCCCTGGGTCTGCGCGTGGTGCCGCTGACGGGGCCGGTGTCGCTGATGCTGGCGCTGGCCGCCAGCGGCTGCCACGGCCAGCACTTCGCCTTCGTCGGCTACCTGCCGCAGAGCGCGGGGGAACGCGCCGCGCGCCTGCGCGAACTGGAGGCCACCGCGCGCCGACTGGGCCAGACCCAGATCTTCATCGAAACGCCCTACCGCAACGCCGCCTTGCTGCAAACCGCGCTGCAGGTGCTGCCACCCGACACGCGGCTGGCGCTGGCCTGCGGCCTGGGCCTGCCGGCGCAGGTCGTGCACAGCGCGCGCGTCGCCGACTGGCGCCGCCAGCCGCCGACCCTGCCCCTCGATCTGCCGGCCGTGTTCGTCCTCGGCCACTGACTCGGGCCCGCCCGCCGTCAGTGGCGGAAGTGGCGCACGCCGGTGAAGACCATCGCCACGCCGCGCTCGTCGGCGGCGGCGATCACCTCGGCGTCGCGCACCGAGCCGCCCGGCTGGATGACGCAGGTGGCGCCAGCGTCCACCACGACGTCCAGCCCGTCACGGAACGGGAAGAAGGCGTCGCTGGCCACCGCCGTGCCCTTGAGGCTCAGGCCCGCCGCCTGCGCCTTGATGCTGGCGATGCGCGCGGAGTCCAGCCGGCTCATCTGCCCGGCGCCCACGCCCATCGTCATGCCGTCCTTGCAGAAGACGATCGCGTTGCTCTTGACGTACTGCGCCACCGCCCAGGCGAACAGCAGATCCTGCAGCTCCTGCGCGGTGGGCTGGCGGCGCGTGACGACGCGCAGATCCTGCGGCCGCAGCACATGGTGGTCGGCGGTCTGCACCAGCACGCCGCCGCCGACGCGCTGCAGGTGCAGCCGGTTGCGCGTCGCGGCCACATCGGTCGGCAGCGCGATGCGCAGCAGGCGCACGTTGGCCTTGGCCTTGAACACCGCCAGCGCCTCGGGCGTGAAGTCCGGCGCGATCAGCACCTCGACGAACTGCTGCGCCACCGCCTGCGCGGCCTGGCCGTCCAGCGCCCGGTTGAACGCGATGATGCCACCGAAGGCACTGGTCGGGTCGGTCTGGAACGCCTTGCGGTAGGCCTCCAGCGCCGTGGCGCCGATGGCCACGCCGCACGGGTTGGCGTGCTTGATGATGACGCAGGCCGGCGCCTCGAAGCCCTTGACGCACTCCCACGCCGCATCGGCGTCGGCGATGTTGTTGTACGAGAGCTCCTTGCCCTGCAGCTGCTGCGCGGTGGCCAGCGACCCGACCGGGGCGTCCGGGTCGCGGTAGAAGGCGGCCTGCTGATGCGGGTTCTCGCCATAGCGCAGATCCTGCACCTTGGTCCAGCAGGCGTTGAACTGGGCCGGGAAGGGCAGCCGCGCCGGTTCGGCCTGCGCCGCCGGCACGCCGGCCGACAGGTCCAGCGCCGACAGATACTGGCTGATCGCGGCGTCGTACTGCGCGATGCGGTTGAACGCCGCCACCGCCAGCTGCAGGCGCGTGGCGTCGCTGATGCGCCCGCCGTCCTTGAGCTCCGCCAGCACCGGGGCATACTGCGCCGGGTCGGTCAGCACGGCCACGTCGCGCCAGTTCTTGGCCGCCGAGCGCACCATCGCCGGCCCGCCGATGTCGATGTTCTCGATCGCCTCGGCCAGCGTGCAGCCCGGACGCGCCACCGTGGCCTCGAACGGGTAGAGGTTGACCACCAGCAGGTCGATCGGCGCAATCCCGTGCTGCGCCAGCGCCGCCATGTGCGCCGGCACGTCGCGCCGCGCCAGCAGCCCGCCGTGGATCTTGGGATGCAGCGTCTTGACGCGGCCATCCAGCATTTCCGGAAAGCCGGTCACGTCGGCCACCTCGGTCACCGGCAGGCCGGCCTCGGCCAGCAGGCGGGCGGTGCCGCCGGTGGAGATCAGCTGCACGCCCAGCGCGTGCAGCTCGCGCGCCAGCTCCAGCACGCCGGTCTTGTCGGAGACGGAAATCAGGGCTCTCATCGTCGGGGATCCTCGGGGACGGTTACGGTGAATCTCTCGGGGGCGCGCCGTCAGCCGTCGAGCAGGCCGTGCTCGAGCAGCTTCTTGCGCAGCGTGTTGCGGTTGAGGCCCAGCCACAGGGCGGCGCGCGACTGGTTGCCGCGCGCGCGCGCCATCACGACCTCCAGCAGCGGCCCTTCCACCGCGCGGATCAGCATCTCGTGCAGGTTGGCCGGCTCGGTGTCGCCCAGGGTGGCGAAATAGGCCTCGAGACTGGCGCGCACGCAGTCGGGCAGGTG
This sequence comes from Tepidimonas sp., assembly GCF_046292505.1. Lineage (GTDB taxonomy): Bacteria > Pseudomonadota > Gammaproteobacteria > Burkholderiales > Burkholderiaceae_C > Tepidimonas. Next base: position 40,790 of record NZ_JBKBQX010000003.1, read on the forward strand.
GGGGGTCGGGTCAGCCATCGTCGGGTGAGCGGGGACGTCGTCAGGCCGCCAGCAGCGCGGCTTCGGGTTCAGGGGTGGCGCACGGCTCGCCGGGCGGCGCGGTGTCGCGCTCGTCGAGAAAATCCTCCAGCGCCCGCAGCTGCTGCTCGGCCCGCGCGGCGGCGATCACCGCCGCGCGCAAGCGCTGCTGCGCCGCCGGCGGGCCGCCCAGCGCGCGCAGGTACCACAGCAGGTGCTTGCGCGCGCTGCGCACGCCAGCGGTCTCGCCGTAGAGCGCGTAGTGATCCAGCAGGTGCTCGCGCAGCCACTCGCGCAGCTCGGCGGTGGTGGGCGGCGGCGCCGGCCGGCCGGTGCGCAGCTCGTGCAGGATGTCGCGGAACAGCCACGGTCGCCCCTGCGCCGCGCGGCCGATCATCACCGCGTCAGCCCCGGTGTGCGCCAGCACCCCGCGCACCGCGGCGGCGCCGTCCAGATCGCCATTGGCCACCACCGGGATGCGCACCAGCGTCTTGACGAGCGCCGTGGTGTCGTGCTCGGCCACGCCGCCGTAGCCCTGTTCGCGCGTGCGGCCGTGGATGACGAGCATCTGCACGCCGGCATCCTCGGCGATGCGCGCCAGCCGCGGCGCGTTGCGCACCGCGGCGCACCAGCCGGTGCGCATCTTCAGCGTCACCGGCACGCCGTGCGGCGCGCACGCCGCCACCACCGCCTCGATGATCGCGGCGGCCAGCGCCTCGTCCTGCATCAAGGCGGAGCCGGCCCAACGGTTGCAGACCTTCTTGGCCGGGCAGCCCATGTTGATGTCGATGATCTGCGCGCCGCGGTCGATGTTGTGGCGCGCCGCCTCGGCCATCATCGCCGGGTCGGTGCCGGCGATCTGCACCGCGATCGGCCCCGGCTCGCCGTCGTGGTTGGCGCGCCGCGCGGTCTTGAGGCTGTCGCGCAGCTCCGGGCGCGAGGTGATCATCTCGCTGACCGCATAGCCCGCCCCGAGCCGCTTGCACAGGCGCCGGAACGGCCGATCCGTCACGCCGGCCATCGGCGCAACGAACAGGCGGTTGGGCAGCCGGTAGGGGCCGATCGCGGGGCCGGCGGTCATGTTACGCGGGCGGGAGGAAGAAGGAAAGAGATGCTGAAAAATTGGGCAGCATTGTACCCCCACCCGCACCCCACAGCCCTGGGCCCGCCGTCCGCACCTTCAGCGCCTATACTGCGCGCCGGTCGACCGATACCGCCATGGATGTCTGGATCCCGTCCCTGCTGCACACCCTCAGCCTGCCCGAGGTGGGCCTGACCACGGTGTTCGTGGTGGCGTTCGTCTCGGCGACGCTGCTGCCCATGGGGTCGGAGCCGGCCGTGTTCGCGCTGATCAAGCTCAACCCCGAATTGTTCTGGCCGGCCATCCTGGTGGCCACCGTGGGCAACACCCTCGGTGGTGCGGTGAGCTGGGCCATGGGCTACGGCGCACACGCCGCCATCGACCGCGCGCGCGGATCGTCCACCCATCTGCGGGCGCTGGACTGGCTGGAGCGCTTCGGCCCCAAAGCCTGCCTGCTGAGCTGGCTGCCCGCCGTGGGCGACCCCCTGTGCGCGGTGGCGGGGTGGCTCAAGTTTCCGTTCTGGCCCTGCGTGGTCTACATGGCCGCAGGCAAATTCGCGCGCTATGTGGTCATGACCGCCGGGCTGCTGTGGCTGGTGCCCGGCGACTGGTCTGCGCTGGGGCGCTGAGAGGAGCCTTGCCCGCCGCGGCGGCCGCAGGGGGAGCGGTCTCGCGCAACCGCTCGCCCAGGGCCCGTTCGATCAACGGCGGCAAATCGCGCACGAGGTCGGGCTTGTGCACCACGGCCACGTCCTCCAGCGCGTGCGCATAATCGCGACGCGCTTCCTCATCCAGCGTGGTGAGCACGATCAGCCCGAAACCGCCGAACAGTTCGTGGCGGCGCAGGCCCATGACCATCGATGCGCCGTCGATGCCCGGCAGCAAAATGTCCACGATCAGCAGATCGGGTTGCAACTGACCAAAGGACACCAGGCCCGAGATCCCGTCGCCCGCCACATGCAACTCGGCGCGGGGGAAACGCTGGCGCACCAGCAACTGCACCAGGTGCTGGAAATGCGAAGAATCTTCGATGAGCAGAATGCGCGGCGGCCGGCCGCTGCGCGCCGCCCCCCGGCGCGGCCGCGCCGCGCGCGAGGCCGCAGGGGGCGCCACCCCGGCGCGGCTGCGGGCCAGCCAGCGCTGCAGGGACGAGGCGGTGATGCGCCGATGGCCCCCCGGGGTTTTCCACGCCTGCAAATCGCCCCGATCGACCATCAACTGGACGGAGCGCACGGCCATGCCCAGGATGCGGGCGACCTCCAGGGTCGTGTAGTACGACTCGGCGGCGGATGGCAAATCGGAATCGGTATCGTCCGGTTTCATTCCCGCCATTTTGACCTAAACCTGACAAGAATGCAGATTTTTACTCATTCGTCCGCGCCAAACAAACGCTGCCAACCCTGCGTCCCGAGCCGGCGCAGGGTGTCCACGTTGCGCTCGACGATCGCCTCGACCGGGTCGCCCGAGGCCACGGCGCGCGCCACGCTGTCCTCGCGCAGCAGGTGCAAGGTCGCGTAGGGCGCGCGGTTGGTGGCGTTGGTGATGTCGTCCGGATCGACGCCGTCGAACACGAAGTCCGGGTGGAAGGGCGCCACCTGGATCACGCCTTCCAGCCCGTGCTCTTCGATCACCCGGTCCACCACATCCAGAAAGTCGTTGAACACGAAGAAGTCCGGAAACAGCGTCGGATGCACGAGCAGGGTCGTGTCGAGCACCTCGGGCGGTGTATCGCGCAGCCGCAGCAGTTCGGCATCCAGATCGTCCAGAAAGGCGTCCAGGTGCCGCGCCTGGCTGACCGCGATGCGCACCTGCTCCTTCACCCAGACCGCCTTGGCGAAGGGGCACAGATTCAGGCCGATGACGGCGCGCTCGATCCAGCGGCGCATCGCTGCCTCGACCGTGGGCACGTCGGGCGGGGCGGGCGGGGCGGCCGGAGCACCGGGGGCGGGGACGGTCGTGGCCGCCATGGTCAGGCCAGCGACTTGAAGCGCACGCGCTTCGGGCGTGCCCCCTCTTCACCCAGCCGGCGCACCTTGTCGGCCTCGTACTCGGTGAAGTTGCCGTCGTAGAAATACCACTGGCTGTCGCCCTCGTACGCCAGAATGTGCGTGCAAATGCGGTCGAGGAACCAGCGGTCGTGGCTGATGACCAGCGCGCTGCCGGCGAACTCCAGCAGCGCATCCTCGAGCGCGCGCAGGGTTTCCACGTCCAGGTCGTTGGAAGGTTCGTCCAGCAACAGCACGTTGCCGCCCTTGGCCAGCGTCTTGGCCAGGTGCAGCCGGCCGCGTTCGCCGCCCGACAGATCGGCGACGCGCTTTTGCTGATCGTTGCCCTTGAAGTTGAAGCGGCCCAGATACGCCCGGCTGGGCATGACGAACTTGCCGACGGTGATGTTGTCCAACCCGCCGGAGACGTCCTCCCACACGGTCTTGCTGCCGTCCAGGCTGTCACGGCTCTGATCCACGAAGGCCAGCTTGGCGGTCTGGCCGATGATGATCTCGCCACTGTCCGGCTTTTCCACACCCTGGATCATGCGAAACAGGGTCGATTTACCGGCACCGTTGGGGCCGATGATGCCGACGATGGCACCCGCCGGCACGCTGAACGACAAGTTGTCGATCAGCAGCCGGTCACCGAACGATTTGCTGACGTTCTTGAACTCGATGACCTGCGAGCCCAGCCGCTCGGCGACGGGGATGAAGATCTCGTTGGTCTCGTTGCGCTTTTGGTATTCGTAGTCGCTCAGTTCCTCGAAGCGCTGCAGACGCGCCTTGCTCTTGGCCTGACGCCCCTTGGCGTTGGAGCGCACCCACTTGAGCTCCTCCTTCATGGCCTTGCGGCGCGCGTCCTCGGACTTTTGCTCCTGCTCCAACCGGCGCTCCTTCTGCTCCAGCCATTCGGAGTAGTTGCCCTTGTACGGGATGCCCATGCCGCGGTCGAGTTCCAGAATCCACTCGGCGGCGTTGTCGAGGAAGTAGCGGTCGTGCGTGATCGCCACCACGGTGCCGGGGAAGCGCTGCAGGTACTGCTCCAGCCAATGGACGCTTTCGGCGTCGAGGTGGTTGGTCGGCTCGTCGAGCAGCAGCATGTCGGGCTTGGACAGCAACAGCCGGCACAGCGCGACACGGCGTTTCTCGCCACCCGAGAGGTTTTTGATCTGGGCGTCCCACGGCGGCAGGTTCAGCGCATCGGCGGCCAGCTCCAGTTGCAGGTCGGTGTTTTCGCTGCCCGCGGCGGCGATGATGGCCTCCAGCTCCGCCTGCTCGGCGGCCAGCGCGTCGAAGTCGGCGTCCGGCTCGGCGTACGCGGCATAAACCTCCTCGAGCCGCTTCTTGGCCGCCAGCGCACCGCCGATGCCCTCTTCCACCGCTTGGCGCACGGTCTGGTCGGGGTTGAGCTGCGGCTCCTGCGGCAGGTAGCCGATCTTGATGCCGGGCATCGGCACGGCCTCGCCCTCGAAATCCTTGTCCACCCCGGCCATGATCTTGAGCAGCGTGGACTTGCCCGCGCCGTTGAGCCCCAGCACACCGATCTTGGCGCCGGGGAAGAAGCTCAGCGAAATGTCCTTCAAGATCTGTCGCTTGGGCGGCACGGTCTTGGAGACGCGGTTCATCGTGAAAACGTACTGGGCCATCGGGGGCTACCTTCAGAAAAACAACGGATCGTGAAAAAAATGTCCCGGGATCGCGGCCCGGGTTCCCTCGAATTATCCCAGTTATGCAACAATTCGGGTTGGCCGGGCCCTGCAGTCGCGCCCCGGCTCATCCCCTGACCCCATCTGCCCCTGACTGAGCCGTTCGACCGGTGCACGGGATCGACCGATCCGGCACCCGGCGGCGTGGGCCGATGCCGCGCGCCCCGGCATGGGCGCTCGACCTCCACATGACATTCGAAGAACTTCAACTGCTGCCGGCCCTTGTCGAGGCCGTGCGCGAGCAGGGCTACGAGACGCCCACCCCCATCCAGGCCGAGGCCATCCCCGCCGTGCTGGCCGGACACGACCTGCTGGCCGGCGCCCAAACCGGAACCGGCAAGACGGCCGCCTTCACGCTGCCGATGCTGCATCTGCTGGCCACGCGCGGCGAGACGCCCAAGCGCGGTCAGCCGCGCCCCGTCCGCGCCCTGGTGCTGGCCCCCACCCGCGAACTGGCCGCCCAGGTCGAGGACTCGGTCAAAGCCTACGGCAAGCACCTCAAACTCAAATCGGCGGTGGTGTTTGGCGGCGTGGGCCTCAATCCCCAGATCGAAAAACTGGCCAAGGGTGTGGACATCCTGGTGGCGACGCCTGGCCGGCTGTTGGATCTGGTCGATCAGGGCCACCTGGACCTGTCCAAGGTCGAAATCCTGGTGCTGGACGAAGCCGACCGCATGCTCGACATGGGCTTCATCCACGACGTGCGCAAGGTGCTGGCGCTGCTGCCGCCCCACAAGCAGAGCCTGCTGTTCTCGGCCACCTTCAGCGACGAAATCAAGGCGCTGGCCGCCGGCCTGCTGCGCGAGCCGCGGCACATTCAAGTGACGCCGCCCAACACCACGGTGCAGCGCATCCGACAGACCATCCACCCCGTGGGCCGCACCAAGAAGATGGCGCTGCTCAAGCACCTGCTGGACGGCAACGGCTGGAACCAGGTGCTGGTGTTCACGCGCACCAAATTTGGGGCCAACCAGGTGGCGCAGTTCCTCAACGAGCACGGCATCAGTGCCATGGCGCTGCACGGCAACAAAAGCCAGACCGCGCGCACGCAGGCGCTGGACGGCTTCAAGAGCGGGCAACTGCGCGTACTGGTGGCCACCGACATCGCCGCGCGCGGCATCGACATCGAGGACCTGCCGCATGTCATCAACTACGACATCCCCAACGTGCCGGAGGACTACGTGCACCGCATCGGCCGCACCGGCCGCGCCGGGGCCGAGGGCGAGGCGCTGAGCTTCGTCAGCCTCGACGAAGAAGGCTGGATGATGGCCATCGAGCGCTTCACCGGGCAACAGATTCCGGTGCAGGTTCTGCCGGAGTTCATGCCCGAGCCCGGGGAGAAGGCCGAACCCATCGCCATGGGCCGCCAGGTGCTGTGGGGCGGTGCTGGCAAGCCGCCCAGCCGCGAAGTCATGGCCGCCGCAGCCAAGGCCGCCCGGCGCGAGATGTTGGACCGCATGCGTGCCCGCAAGGCCGGCCCCGCGCCGAAGGCGTCCGCGGCCGCCGAGGCGGCGGAGCGGGCCGAGCGCGATGACGACGATGGGGCCGACTCGGAAGACGGCGACAGAGGCGCGGATGGCGAGGCGCGCACCCGCATCGATCCCGAAGGCCGGCGCAACCGCAACCGGCGCCGCCGCGGAAAGGCCAAAGGCGCCGGCGGCGGCACCGGCAACCCCGCGGGTGGCGGGCAACCGCCCCGCGCGGATGCCGGCCCGGCCGCCCAGCAGCCGCGCCCACCGCGCGAGGGCGCGGGGCGGGACGGCCGCCCCGGCCCCCAGTCACCCGGTGCGCGCAAACCCCAGCAAGCGGGGCCGGCAGCACGCCAACCCGATCCGCTGCGCACCGGCATCGACGCCCTGAACGACCGCGGACGCCGCAACCGCAACAAAAACCGGGGCGGCGGGGGCGGCGGCATCGATCCGCTGCGCACCAGCTTCGGCCGCATTCAATGACGCCACCGGAGGTTCACCATGCGCATCCTGCACACCATGCTGCGGGTCGGCGACTTGCAGCGCTCCATCGCGTTCTACACCCAGGTGCTGGGCATGCAGTTGCTGCGCACCTCCGAAAACCCGGAGTACAAGTACTCGCTCGCCTTCCTGGGCTTTGACGGGGGCAATCCCGGTCAGGCCGAGATCGAGCTGACCTACAACTGGGGCGTGGACAAGTACGAGATGGGCACCGCCTACGGCCACATCGCCATCGGCGTGCCCGACGTCTACGCGGCGTGCGAGCGCATCCGCGCCGCCGGCGGCACCATCACGCGCGAACCGGGCCCGGTCAAGGGCGGCACGACGGTGATCGCCTTCGTCACCGACCCCGACGGCTACAAGATCGAGCTGATCCAGCGCGACTTCGACGCGGCCGGGGCGGGGCTGCGCTGAACCGCTTTTACAGCCGATCGGCGCCGCCCAGGTACGGCCGCAATGCCTCGGGCACGGTGATGGTGCCGTCGGCGTTCTGGTAGTTCTCCAGCACCGCCACCAGCGCGCGCCCCACCGCCAAGCCCGAGCCGTTGAGCGTGTGCACCAGCTCCGGCTTGCCCTGGGCGTTGCGAAAGCGCGCCTGCAGCCGCCGGGCCTGGAAGTCGCCGCAGTTGCTCACCGAGCTGATCTCGCGGTACGTGCCCTGCGCCGGCAGCCACACCTCCAGGTCGTGCGTGCGCGCGGCGCCAAACCCCATGTCGCCGGTGCACAGCAGCACCACGCGGTACGGCAGCCCCAGCCGCTGCAGGATCGCCTCGGCGTGGCCGGTCATCTCCTCCAGCGCCGCCTGGCTGTGCTGCGGGTGCACGATCTGCACCATCTCCACCTTGTCGAACTGGTGCTGGCGGATCAGGCCGCGCGTGTCGCGCCCGGCCGCCCCGGCCTCGGAGCGGAAGCACGGCGTGTGCGCGGTGAGCTTGATCGGCAGGTCGGCCTCGGCGAGGATGGTGTCGCGCACGAAGTTGGTCAGCGTCACCTCGCTGGTGGGGATCAGATACATCGCGCCGTCGTCGCCCTCGGCGCCCCCCTTCTTCGCGGCAAACAAGTCGGCCTCGAATTTGGGGAGCTGCCCCGTACCGCGCAAGGTCTGCGCATTCACGACGTACGGGGTGTAGCACTCGGTGTAACCGTGCTCGCCGGTCTGCACATCCAGCATGAACTGCGCGAGCGCCCGGTGCAGCCGTGCGATCGGCCCGCGCAACACGGCAAAGCGCGCACCGCTGAGCTTGGCTGCGGTCTCGAAATCCAGCCCCAGCCGTTCACCCAGAGTCACATGGTCCCGTGGCTCAAACGGCAGCGCCCCCGGCGACCCACCCAGGCCGGCGTCCGGGCTCCAGCGGCGCAGCTCCACATTGGCGCTTTCGTCCGGGCCCACCGGCACCTCCGGTTGCGGCAGGTTGGGCACGGCCAGCAACAGCGTCTGCAGTTCCGTCTGGATCTGCTCCAGCCGCGCGGCGGAGGCCTCCAGTGTCCCTTTGATCTGGACGACCTCGGCCATGGCGGCCTCGGCTTCGGCATGCTGGCCCTTGCCTTTGAGCGCGCCGATCTGCTTGGACAGGCTGTTGCGGCGGGCTTGCAGCTCCTCGGTGCGGACCTGCAGGGCCTTACGCTCGTTTTCGAGTGCGGTGAAAGCCGCGACGTCGAGGTAGGGTTGGGGATTCTTTCGGGTCTCAAGCCGCGCGACGACGGCGTCGAGGTCGCGGCGCAGGGTGGCGATATCGAGCATGGTGGCGCAATTGTAGGCGGGCGCTGCGCAGCGATGCGCCCCCACCGGGCGAGCGGCTGGACGGCAAAAAGCCCGCCGAAGCGGGCTTGGTCACAACCGTCCGGGATGGCCGGCTCAGGCCGCCAGGCCCGGGTTGCCACCGACGTTGATGACCTTGGGCTGGTTGATCTGCACCGGCTTGATGACCTTTTTGTCGCGCAGATAACCCGCGACCACGTCCCAGATCGGGGTACCGGTCACGCCCTCCTGCACCGACGCCCAGCCCGCCACCTTGTAGGTCTTGTCCGCCGCCAGCGGTTTGCCTTTGAGGGTCAGGTTCTGGATGCGCTGGCCCATGGGCGCGGTGGGATCGATGGTGTACTGGATGCCACCGACGCGCACCATGTCGCCGCCCTGCTGGTAGTACGGATCGGGGTTGAACAGGTTGTCGGCCACGTCCTCCATGATCTCTTTGATCTGGGCGCCCGTGAATTCGTTGAGCGTGGTGGCCGGATAGGTCATGGCCATCTGGTCCATCATGCGCTCGTAGGTGATCACATCGCCCGGCAGCAGGCTGGTGCCCCAGCGCACGCCCGGCGAGAAGGCCGCGTCCGCGCCCTTGACCTCCATCAGCGCGTCCAGGATGAGCTGGTCCCACGAGCCGTTGAAGTTGCCGCGGCGATACAGCAGGCCTTCGGTGACGGCGAGCTTCTCTTCCAGCTTGGCCTTGTACGGCGCGCGCACCTTCTCGATGTAGGCCGCCATCTCGGCATCGGCCGGCAGCAGGTTGGCAAACACCGGCAGCAGGCGGTACTGGTAACCGCGCACCTGACCATCCCGCACGTCGAAGTCCAGCACGCCCAGGAACTTGCTGTTGGAGCCGGCGTTGGTCACCAGCGTCTGGCCGCCGGCGTTCTTGACGATGACCGGCGCGGGCATGCCATCGTGCGTGTGGCCGCCGAGGATGGCGTCGATGCCGCGCACGCGCGAGGCCATCTTGATGTCCACATCCATGCCGTTGTGCGACAGCACCACGACCACCTGGGCGCCCTTGGCACGCACCTCGTCGACCATCTTCTGCATGTGGTCGTCGCGGATGCCGAAGGTCCAGTCCGGCACCATCCAGCGCGGGTTGGCGATCGGGGTGTAGGGGAACGCCTGGCCGATGACGGCCACCGACACGCCGTTTTGCTCTTTGATCACATACGGCGGGAAGACCAGCTCCTCGAAATCCGCCGTCTTGACGTTCTGGGCCACGAAGTCGATGTGGCCCTTGAAGTCCTTCTCGACGATCTCCTGCACGCGCTTGGCGCCAAAGGTGAACTCCCAGTGCGGGGTCATGATGTTGACGCCGAGCAGCTTGCAGGCATCGACCATGTCCTGGGCGTTGGTCCACAGCGAAGTGGCCGAGCCCTGCCAAGTGTCACCGCCGTCGCACAGCAGCGCGTGCGGGCGGCTGGCCTTGAGCATTTTGACCAGCGTCGCCAGGTGCGCAAAGCCGCCCACCTTGCCGTAGGTCTTGGCCGCGCGGGCAAAGTCCAGATAGGTGAAGGCGTGGGCCTGGTGCGTGCCCGGTCGGATGCCGAAGTGCTTGAGCAGGTGTTCGCCGACCAGGTGCGGCGGCCGACCGCGCGCCTCGCCGACGCCCAGGTTGACGCTCGGTTCGCGGAAATAGACCGGGGTGAGCTGCGCGTGGCAGTCGGTGAAATGCAAGAAGCTGACGTTGCCGAACTTGGGCACGTCGTACAGGCGGCTGACGGCGCCAGGCTTGGCGGCCAGGACGTCCTCGTGGGCAATGGTCATGCCAGAGGCGCTGGCGACGGCCAGTACCTGAAGAAACTCGCGGCGGCTGAAACTCATGGTGACGGTTCCTGTGGAAGCTGGAAGGGCGTCTGGAAAGCAAAGGCCAGCGGGCCGTCGGGTCCGCTGGCCCTGGGTGGGCCGCCGTGGTGCGGCCCGGGGCGCCCGGCGTGCGGGATCAGGCGATCACGGCCTCGTCGGTGCGAGACTCGCCCTTGTTGTCGGTCCACTTGACCACGATCTTGTCGCCCTTGTTGGCGCCCTTGAACTTGAAGCTCAGAAACGGGTTTTGCGACACCGCCCCGCTCCACAGCGCCTTGAGCACTTCCTTGCCGTTGTGCGTGGCCACCACGTCCGTGATGTGGTGCGCCGGCACCAGGTTGCCCGACGCGTCTTTGCGCGTACCAGGCTCCATGGGGTGGCTCATGAGCACCCGCACCGTCGTCACCCCACCGGCCTCGTTGGCCCGGATGCGCATCGGATCTGCCATCTTCGTCTCTCCTTCGCGTTCGTTACCCTGTGTCGCTTCAGCCGCCGCAGCCGCCCAGCGTCACCTTCGTTTCCTTGACCGCCGAGTACAGCTTGCCGTCGGCCTTGACCACCGCCAGCACGTTGGTGCTCTGCCCCATCTTCAGGCGCGTCTGCACGTCCGCCTCGGTGCCCGCCGGAATCATGAACATCGCCGACAGCGGCGTCGGGTTCTTCTCCACCAGCAGGTAAATCTCGGTCGTGTTGGGCAGCTTGCTCACCGCCCCCACCGGCACCACCGCGCCGTTTTCCGCGATGTCCGGCGAGACGATCTGCACCTGGTCGCTCGTCGCGGGCTGGCCGCCCACCGCCTTGAGCGCGTCCGCCAGCGTCTTGGCCGCAAAGCCGTCGCGGCCCGCCGCCTGCGCCTGCTCGGCCGTCACCACGCCCAGCGACACCAGCGTCGCCAGCGCCCCGCCGGCCTTCAGCACGGCACGTCGGTTCTGTTTCATATGCAACTCCTTGTCGAAAACGTCATTCGGACGACGGGCACACCCGCCATCACTTGTCGGGCGCCCCCGCCAGCACCCACTCCGCCAGCAGCTTGGCGTCATTGTCGCCGAGCGCCGCCTGGGCGGGCATCGGCACCGGCCCCCACTTGCCTGCGCCACCTTTCTTGATCGAGGCCGCCAATTCGGCCGGATTCATGCCCTTGTACTTGGCGGCCACATCCTTGTAAGCCGGTCCCACCAACTTCTTGTCCACGGCGTGGCAGCCCATGCAGGCGTTCTTCTGGGCCAGGGCCTTGGCGGCCGCGGCGTCCAGCGCATGCGCCGGACCGACCAGGGCGGCAGCCCCGGCCGCAGCCGTCAACATCGTCTTCAGGTTCATCATTGTGCTCCTCGGCGGTGGTAAGGCCTGCCCAGCAGGCCCCTGGTTAGAGTCGTGGCAATCGGTCTCGGTTCACTTGGCGCCGGCGGCGATCCAGGCGGCGATCGCCTTGGCATCCGCGTCGCTGACCTGGGGTTGCGGCGGCATGGGGATGGCGCCGTAGACGCCCTGCCCGCCTGCCTTGATCTTTCCGACCAGGTAGTTCTCGAGATCGGGCTTGCCCTTGTGCTTGGCGGCCACTTCGTTGAAGCCCGGGCCGACGATCTTGTTGGCCACGCCGTGACAGGCCGTGCAGGCATTCTTGGCCAGCAGGCCCTTGGCGTCGGCGCCACCGGCCGCCGTGGCGGCGGCGACGGGCGCTGCCATCGACACCTTGCGGGTCAGCGGTTCCTTGCGCGGGGGCTGGGTGGTGTCCCAGCCACGCGCCGGCCCGATGATGCGGTTTTGCTCGATCAGGTTGCCGTGCGCGTCGCGCATGTTCTCGGGCAACATGGACTTGATATCGCCCTCGATGGGGCAATTCTTCATGCAGCGCGTGTTTTGCACATCGCCTTTGCCGTTGACCTTCCACAGCGGCTCGTAGAACACCATGCCGTTGCGGTTGGGCATGCGCTTTTGCACGTCGGCGATGTTCTGATCGCTCAACACGAAGTCCGCCGGCACGATGTTGCCCAGGTGCAGGATGTACGCCACCACGCCATACACCTCGTCGGTGGAGAGCGACTTCGGCGCGTTCCAGGGCATGGCGCGGTTGATGTAGTCCCACAGCGTGGAGACGGTGGCGACCTTCATCAGCGTGGTGCGCTGGGGGTAGTGCGCCTCCAGCCGCAGGTTGGCCACGCGGCCGGTTTCGATGTCCTTGGCCGTGGTGCCGCCGACGATCGGGGTGAAGACCTCATTGGACTCACCGAAGTCGCCGTGGCACGAGGCGCACCGGTTCACCCAAACTTCTTCGCCCTTGCTGACCGAGCCCGAGCCCTTGGGCAGGCCGACGAAGTCGGGGCGAACATCGATGTCCCAGGCCTTGATCTCGGCCGGCTTGGCGTCGCGGCCGATGTCGTGCCAGGGCTTGCTGGCGTGCGCGACGCCCACACCCGCACCCAGCAGCGCGACGCCCAGGGCCGCCGCACGGACGGTGGATTGGATCTTGCTCTTCATCAGTACACCTGCACGTTGGAGACTTCGCCGTTCTCGGACACCAGCCAGCTCTGGATCGCGTTGTTGTGGTAGATCGACCGCGTGCCGCGCACCGCGCGCAGTTGGTTGATCTTGGGCTGCACATAGCCGGTCGAATCGATGGCACGGCTTTGCAGGATGGCGGGCTTGCCGTCCCACACCCAATCGATGTTGAAGCGCGTGAATGCCTTGGGCAGGATCGGCCCTTCCAGACGCGCGGGGCGCCAGTTGCGGCCGCCGTCGAAGGAGACGTCGACCGCCTTGATGCTGCCGCGGCCGGACCACGCCAGACCGGTGACGTTGTAGTAGCCGCGATCGAGCAGGGTCTGGCCGCCCGAGGGCGACGTGATCACGCTCTTGCACTCCTGAATGCCGGTGTATTGGCGGTGCGTGCCGTCCGGCATCAGGTCGATGTAGTGCACCGCCTCGTCCTTGGTGGCCCACTTCTGGTCGCCCACCTCGATGCGACGCAGGTACTTGACCCAGCTCACGCCCTGCACGCCCGGGACCACCAGGCGCAGCGGATAGCCGTTTTCCGGCCGCAGCATCTCGCCGTTCATGCCCCAGGCAACGATCACGTCGTCCAACGCACGCTCCAAGTCGATGGTGCGGGTCATGGACGACCCGTCGGCGCCTTCGGCCAGCACGTACTTGGCCTTCTTGCGGTCGATGCCGCACATGTCCAGCAGGGTGGACAGCAGCACGCCGGTGAACTCCGAGCAGCTGATCATGCCGTGGGTGTACTGCACGGTCGGCACGGCCACGTTGCCCCACTCCATGGCGGTGTTGGCGCCGCACTCGATGAAGTGGATGCGCGAAACACTCGGCAGGCGCATCAGGTCGTCCATCGTGAAGACGCGCGGACGCTTGACGAGGCCATGCACCATCAGCCGGTGCTGGGACGGATCGATGTCCCACCAGCCCTGGTGGTGGCGTTCGAAGTGCAGACCGCTGGGCGTGATGATGCCGAACAGCCCCTGCAGCGGGCAGAAGCTGACCGAGGCTTGCGAGACCCGGGTCAGGCCCGGGCTTTCACGGCGCTGCAGGTTGCTCTCCCACTTGCTGGGCATACCGTAGCCACGCGCGGCGACGGGTTGTCCCAGGCCGGTCGTGTGCTCGGGCAGCTTGAGGATGGCGTCCTCGCCGTCGCCGGCGGCCAGGGCTTTGCCACCGACCACCGCAGAAGCGGCGCCGGCCCCCATGGCCAAGGCCTTGCCCATGAAGCTGCGTCGGGCCTTGCGGGCTTTCTCAAGCAGCTCCGAGCTCAGATGGTTCTCGGGCGCGGGCAGGACCCGGCCGATGACTTCGCGGAGGTTCTCAGACACTGGTTTCTTCCTTTGACTCAACGGGGAACACCGACGTCGGCCGACCGATCCCGCACCCCTGCCCCCGCCCCGGGTGCGCCTGGCCGGCCACCACCTGTTGGGTGATGAGTCGGCACAGGTCCAGGTGCGACGACGGGGCCACCCGGTAAAACACCCGGGAGCCCTCGCGCCGGCGCACCAGCAAGCCCGCCTGATGCAGACGCGCCAGATGGCGCGAGACGTTTGCCTGCGCCATTCCGGTGACCTGCATGATGTCGTTGACGCAGCGCTCTGACTGGCACACGGCATGCAGGATGCGCAACCGGGCGGGCTCACCCAACACGCTGAAGTGTCGCGCCACCGACTCGAAGTCCGGCGACGAGGCATGCAACGGCGGGTCAGACAGAGATCGGCTCACGCCAAAACTATATGATTGATTGCGAATATCTTTATTAGTGTAAACCCTGAAGCCAACGGAAAACTGACAGGGGCACGAAAAGCCCGCCCCGCGCGGCGGCGAGGGCGGATACGCCGGCAGGGATCAGCCGCTCAAGCTGCCGTGAGCCAAGCGCAGTATGCGGTCGCAGCGCGAGGCCAGCTCCGGATCGTGGGTCACCAGGACGAACGCCGTCCCCTGCGAACGGGCCAAGTCCAGCATCAGCTCGAAAACGCTGCCGGCGGTCTCACGGTCCAGGTTGCCCGTGGGCTCGTCCGCCAGCACACAGGCCGGCTGCGTGACGAGGGCACGGGCGATCGCCACGCGCTGGCGCTCCCCCCCGGACAACTCGGCGGGGCGGTGCAGCAGCCGCTCGCCCAGACCCACCCGCCGCAGCCAATCGGCGGCCTGATTGGCCGCCACTGGCCGCCGCTCGCGCCGAATCCACAGCGGCATGGCGACGTTGTCCTGCGCAGTGAACTCCGGCAGCAGGTGGTGAAATTGATAGACGAAACCCA
The DNA here is from genome assembly GCF_046292505.1 of Tepidimonas sp. Classification (GTDB taxonomy): domain Bacteria; phylum Pseudomonadota; class Gammaproteobacteria; order Burkholderiales; family Burkholderiaceae_C; genus Tepidimonas. The sequence goes on from NZ_JBKBQX010000003.1 coordinate 55,866, forward strand.
GATGCCGGTTGCGGGCGATCCCCTGGCGGGCCGGGGGCAGGCGGTGCAAGTCCTCGCCCATCAGCCGCACCTCGCCCGCGGTCGGCGCCTCCAGCGCACCCAGCAGGTGCAGCAAGGTGCTCTTGCCCGAGCCGGACGCCCCGACGATGGCCACCGTTTCGCCAGCGCGCACGGTCAAATCCACGCCGCGCAGGACGGTCACATCCAGCCGCCCCTCGCGAAAGCGCTTGACCAGTCCGCGCGCTTGCAGCACCACGTCGGCCGAATCATTCATAGCGCAGCGCCTCCGCAGGGTTGAGCCGGCTGGCCCGCCAACTGGGGTAGAGCGTCGCCACGAAGGCCAATACCAGCGAGATGAGCGCGATCGGCACGATGTCCCCGGCCTGCGGATCGCTGGGCATGCGGTTGATCAGGTAAATGTCCTGGGGCAAAAAGTGCACACCCAGCAGCCGCTCGAGCGCCGGCACCAGCGTATCGATGTGCAACGCCACCCCCAGGCCCAGCGCCAGCCCCAGCGCCGTCCCCACCACGCCAACGGCCGCCCCCTGTACGACGAAGATCGCCATGACGCTGCGCGGGCTGGCCCCCAGCGTGCGCAGAATGGCGATGTCGGCGCGCTTGTCGGTCACGGTCATGACCAGCGTGGACACCAGGTTGAACGCCGCCACCGCGACGATGAGCGTGAGGATGATGAACATCATGCGTTTTTCCACCTGCACCGCGGCAAACCAGGTGCGATTGGCGCGCGTCCAGTCGCGCACCAGACCCCCCGGGCCCAGCGCCGGCTCGAGCCGCGCCGCCAGCTCGATGGCGACCTCGCGCGCGGCATGCAGGTCATCCAGCCGCACGCGGATGCCAGTCGGCCCCGCCAGCCGGAACAGCCGCTGCGCGTCTTCCAGGTGCACCAGCGCCAGCGTCGCGTCGTACTCGTAGTGGCCGGAATCGAACAGCCCCACCACGGTCATCTGGCGCATGCGGGGCACGACCCCTGCGGGCGTGAGTTGGCCGCTGGGCACCACCAGCGTCACCGGGTCCCCCGTCGTCACCCCCAGCGAACGCGCCAGCGCCGCCCCGAGCACGATGCCGAAGCGCCCGGGCTGCAAGGCTCCGAAAGCCTGCGCCGCCAAATCCGCCCCCAGGGCGGTGACGGCCGGCTCCTGCGCGGGGTCGATGCCGCGGATGACCGCCCCTTTCATATCCTGCCCGCGTGCGAGCAGGCCCTGCTCGGCGATGAAGGGCGCCACCGCGCGCACGCGCGGATGCTCGCGCACCCGCGCCATCGTGCCCGCTGGGTCGGCCAAGGCGTCACCGGAGACGGCGAGCACCTCGATGTGCGACAGCACGCCCAGCATGCGATCGCGCACCTCTTTCTGAAACCCGTTCATCACCGACAGCACGATGATGAGCGCCGCAACCCCGAGCGCGATCCCCACCATGGAGACCGCGCTGATGAAGGAAATGAAGCCGTTGCGGCGGGTGGCCCGGCCGGCGCGCGTGTAGCGCCAGCCGATCACGAATTCGTAGGGCAAAGACATGGGTGTGTCGAAAGGCTGCCCCGATTGTGCCGCAGGGATTGCGCAACAATCGCGCCATGCCCGAGGCCCACCACCTGATCATTGCCTACGCTGCCCCGCCGCCCACCGACGCCGCGGCGGAGCCGGGCACCCTCCCCTTCCCGCCTCTTCCCCCATTGCCTGCCCTTCAGCGCTGGCTGGCACGCGCCACCCCGCACGACCAGCACGACGGCAGCCCCTGGAGCCTGACGCCGCCCCACGAACACGCCTTGGCACGCGCCTTGGGGTGGACGGTGACCGATGGACAACTGCCGTGGGCCGCCTGGCATGCGGGAGTGGTGGATGTGGGCTGCGCCTGGCTGTGGCCATGTGCCTGGCAGGCCGGCATCGACCAGATCACCATCGTGCCCCCGCACGCGCTCGATCTGCGCGCGGAGGAATCCGCGGCGCTGCGCGACGCCTTTGCGCCCTACGCGGCCGGCGACGGCATCGAGTTGCATGGCGACGACCCGCTGCGCTGGCTGGCGCGTGGGGCGCTGTTCGAGGGCTGGGTGGGCGCCAGTCTGGACCGCGTGGCGCACCGACGCGCCGACGGCTGGTGGCGGGATGCGGGTCACCACCCCGCCGCCCGCACGCTGCTGCGCCTGCTGAACGAGGCCCAGATGCTCTTCCACGACCACCCCGTCAACGCGGCCCGCGCCGCGCGCGGTGCGCTGCCGGTCAACGGCCTGTGGATTGCGGGCGCCGGCCGCTGGGACGGTCACGGCCCTACCGCGGCGCAAGCCGGCGTGCGGCTGGTGGACGACCTGGCGGCGCCGGCCACCCAGGGCGACGGCGCGGCCTGGGCCGCCGCCTGGGCGCGGCTGGACGAGACGCTGCTGACCCCCTGGCTGGCCGCTGCCGACGCGGACGGCCAGCCGCGCTGGCTGACCCTGTGCGGCGAGCGCGGCTGGCGCTCGTGGCGGCTGGACCCCGGGGCCGCCCCACCGCCCCCGCCCCGGCGGCAGTGGCGCGATCTGTGGCACCGGCTGCGGGGGCAACCTCGCCCCGCCACGTCGCCCGCTTTGGACTGGTGGAGCGGCCTGTGAACATCACCCCGCGCGACGTGCCCCCGCGGGCCGCCTGGACGCTGGAACAGGCGGGTGTGCACCCACTGCTGGCGCGGTTGTTTGCCGCGCGCGGCGTCCAGCAAGCGGACGAGCTGGACGACGCTCTGACCCACCTGCCCCCGCCCGAGCGCCTGCGCGGCGCACGCGAGGCGGCCGAACTGCTGGCCGATGCGCTGCAGCGCGGCCACACCGCCTGCATCGTGGCCGACTACGACTGCGACGGTGCCACGGCTTGCGCGACGGCGTGGCGCGGCCTGCGGCTGCTCGGGGCACCGTTGGGCTGGGACCGGGTGCGCTACCTGGTACCCGACCGGGTGCGCGACGGCTACGGCCTGACCCCTGCGCTGGCCGATCGTGTGCACGCCTTGGGTGCCGATGTGCTGATCACCGTGGACAACGGGATCGCCGGCCTGGAAGGGGTGGAGCGGGCCCGGGCACTGGGCCTGCAGGTGCTGATCACCGACCACCATCTGCCGCTGGTTCAAGGGGGCGAAGTCCGCTTGCCGCGGGACTGCATCATCGTCAATCCCAACCAGCCCGGGTGCGACTTCCCCGCCAAGGCGATGGCCGGGGTGGGCGTGATGTTTTACGTGCTGCTGGCGTTGCGCGCCGAGCTGCGGCGCCGCGGCGTCTTCGACGGCGCGAGTCAGCCTCGCCTGGACAGCCTGCTGCCGCTGGTGGCCCTGGGCACGGTGGCCGACGTGGTGCGGCTGGACGCGCACAACCGGCGTTTGGTGGCCCAGGGGCTGCGGCGCATCCGCGCGGGGGCCATGCCGGCGGGCATGGCGGCGTTACTCGCCATGGCCAAACGGCCGGCCGCACGCGCATCGACCTTCGACCTCGGGTTCGCCTTGGGGCCTCGGCTCAATGCCGCAGGGCGCCTCAGCGACATGGGGCTGGGCATCGAGTGCTTGATCACCGACGATCCGGCACGCGCGCAGGAACTGGCCCATCTGCTCGACGACATCAACCGCCAGCGGCGGGCCGTGGAATCGGCCATGCGCGAGCAGGCCCTGCTGGCCGTGGCCGATCGCCACGGCGACAGCATGGACCCCGACACGGCGCCCCCGGCGCTGACCGTATTCGACCCCACGTTTCACGAGGGGGTGGTGGGCATCGTCGCCTCGCGGCTCAAGGATCGGCTGCACCGGCCCGTGTTCGTGTTCGCCCCGGCGCGGCTGGACGATGGCGCGCCGTGCCTGAAGGGCTCGGGGCGCTCGATCGCCGGCTTTCACCTGCGCGATGCGCTGGACGCCATCGCCAAGCGCCACCCGGGGCTGCTGCTGCGCTTCGGCGGCCACGCGATGGCGGCTGGCTGCACGATCGGACCCGACGCCTGGCCGACGTTCGACGCCGCGCTGCAGGCGGTGGCCGCCGCGTGGCTCGACGAGGCCACGCTGCAGCGGCGGCTGCCGACCGACGGGGCGCTGGAGCCGCAGCGGCTGCACCCGGACACCGCCGAGCTGATCGACGCCCAGGTCTGGGGCCAGGGCTTTGCCGCGCCGGTGTTCAGCGACGAGGTCGAGGTGCTGGGCCAGCGGCTGGTCGGCGAGCGGCATCTGGCGCTGCGCCTGCGCGTGCAGGGTCAGCCACTGGAGGGCATCTGGTTCGGCCACACCGAGGCACTGCCGGCGCGCGTGACGCTGGCGTGGCGGCTCGACGCCGACGACTGGCAGGGCCAGCGGCGCTTGCGCCTGATCGTCGAGGGCGCGCAGACGTGACGCCGCCGCGGGCGGTGTGGGATGGCATCCCCGTCCTGCACCTGGACGACGCGCTGATCGTGGTGGACAAGCCCGCCGGCCTGCTTGCCGTGCCGGGCCGCGGCGCCGACAAGGCCGACTGCGTCGCCGCGCGCGTGCAGCGCCACGTGCCAGACGCGCGGATCGTGCACCGGCTGGACATGGACACTTCCGGCCTGATGGTGCTGGCGCGCGGCGCGGCGGCGCAGCGGGCGCTGTCGATCGCCTTTGCCGAGCGCCGCGTGCACAAGACCTACGTGGCCATCGTGGCCGGCGTGCCGCTGCCGCCCGAGGCCCCCGACGGCTGTGGCGACGTGCGCCTGCCGCTGATCGTCGATTGGCCGCGTCGCCCGCGCAGCAAGGTCGATTTCCGCCACGGCAAACCGAGCCACACGCGCTGGCGCCCCTTGGCACTGGAACGCTGGGGGCCGCTGTGGGCCACGCGGCTGGAGCTGCAGCCGCTCACCGGCCGTTCCCACCAGCTGCGCGTGCATCTGGCGGCGCTCGGCCACCCGATCCTGGGTGACCCGCTCTACGCCGAAGGCGCCGCTCGGAAGGCCGCCCCACGCCTGCTGCTGCACGCGGCGGAGCTGGCGCTCACGCATCCGGTCAACGGTCAGCCGTGCCGCTGGGTCTGCCCGGCGACGTTCTCGGCCACCTCCGGGTAAAGCAGCGCCAGCGCATCGCGCAGCACCGCCGCGACCCCGACAGCCAAACGCTGCACATGCTGGAAACCTGTCTTCTGGCGCGCGACGAACCGATCGAGTTCGTCGTCCTGGCCAGTCCGGCCATGGCGGTGCGCGCCCAGCATGGCGTGATGGCTCCGCAACGCACCTTGCGGGAAGCGCAGCCGCTGCAATCGACGCGGCAAGGCCAGCTGGCAGCTTCCCATGCCACGTGACCGGTGTTCGGCCAGCAAGGACGGTGGCAGCGCAACCCTTGCGACGCTGACCGACACGCGGCGCGCGCTGCTCGACCCCGCTCTTCACCCGCAGATTGGCTACGACCTCGACACCTGGGACGGTTACCCTGCCGCGTGCCAACGCCCGCTGGCCATCGCCACGCAACTGCGCCGGCTCCTCCAAGGAGCTGGCCGGCGACACCCAGAAGACCTGGGCCAGCCGCCTGACGCTGTGCGCTGGCGCGGGTGGTCATGGAACCGTCAAGGACGTACGGCACCATGCTAGCGGTCTCCGGCGCCATAGCCATGATCAACGCTTGGTGTGGGTCGAGCTCTTTGCCAAAGCGAAGGAAAGAGATGTTCAAGAAGAAGCTCACGGTAAGCCAGCGAGGGCTTGCTTTCTGCCGCGCGCTGCGCGGTGCAGCCGCCGTTGCTTTGATCACTGCCTTGGCAGGCTGCTTGGGCTCCTCGGATGGAGCCCCGCTTGAATTGACCATCCTGCACGTCAACGATCATCATTCACGGCTGGATGCGGAAACCCTCACCCTACGGCTGAAGAATGCAGCCGGCACGCGCGAGGCCGTCACCGTCGATCTGGGCGGCTTTGCGCGCGTGGCTGGCGCCATCGAAGCGCTGCGCAGCAGCCAACCCCATGTGTTGACGCTGCACGCGGGCGATGCCATCACCGGCGACCTTTATTACACGCTGACCGAAGGCCGCGCCGATGCGACCTTGATGAACACTGTCTGCTTTGATGCGCTGACCTTGGGCAATCACGAATTCGACAACGGCGATGCCGGCGCCGCCAAGTTCATCGACGAACTGGCCAAGGGAAGCTGCCGCCCTGCGGTGCTGTCGGCCAACCTGAAGCCGCGCAGCGGCAGCCCGTTGACCGGGAAAGTGCGCGCCAGCACCATCGTGCAGCGCGGCGGGCAGCCGATCGGCATCGTCGGCCTGACGGTGGCAGCCAAGACACGCGACAGCTCGCGCCCGGACGCTGGCACCACGTTCGAAGACGAGGCCAGCGCCGCCCAGCGTGAGATCGACGCGCTGCGCGCGCAGGGCGTCAACAAAATCGTCCTGCTAACCCACCTTGGCTACCAGGCCGACCAGCAGCTGGCTGCACGCCTGAGCGGAGTCGATGTCATCGTCGGCGGTGACTCGCACACGCTGATTGGTCCAGCCAGCCTGGCGGACGTCGGCTTGACCCCTAGTGGCCCCTACCCCACCGGGGCGCGCAACAAGGACGGCGAGCCGGTCTGCATCGTGCAAGCGTGGCAGTACGCCTACGCAGTCGGTGAGCTGCGCATCCGCTTCGACAGCTCGGGCGTGGTAAACGAGTGCGCCGGCCAGCCGCACATTCTCGTCAGCGACAACGTGCGCCGCACGTCCCCCGCGCTTGGCGAGGTCGACCGCGCCGCGATGGTGTCCGACTTGCGTGCCCAGCCGGGCCTGCGTGTGCAGGCGCCGCTGGCGAAAGCCGAGCAGGTATTGGCACCATTGGCCGCCGAAAAGATGGCCTTCGGTCAGACCAAGGCCGGCACCGCCACCGAGGAACTTTGCCTGCGCCGCGTACCCGGTACCAAGCGGGACGTGACGCGTTCGGCGCTGGGCGATGTCTGCAACAAGAGCGAGCGCGTTAACGCCCACGGTGGCGACGCCCAGCAGCTGGTCGCGCAGGCGTTTCTGGAACAGGGTCAGCGCTTTGGCGGAGCTGACATCGCGTTGCAGAATGCCGGCGGCGTGCGCGTCGACATCGCGCCGGGCGACATCACGGTAGGACGGATCTACACGCTGCTGCCATTCAAGAATACGTTGGTGCGGTTGCGCATGACCGGCTCGCAGGTCAAGGCTGCGTTGGAGGATGGGATCGGCTTCGTGCTGGCCGCTGCCGGCAACACCGGAGCTTACCCCTACGCCGCAGGTTTGCGCTTTGAAGTGGATCTCAACCAACCCGCCGGTCAGCGCGTGAGCAACCTCCAATGGCGCAACCCTGCCGGCAACTGGGTGCCGCTGGACCTCAACGCCACCTACCGCGTGATCACCAACGACTTCATGGCCGGCGGCGGCGACGGCTACGCGACGCTCAAGGCCATCACCGGTGCCAACCGCGAGGACACGTTCCTCGACTACGCCGACTCGTTCTTGCAATATGTCCGGGGCCGAGATAGCGTTGCGCGCCTGCCGCTGGAGCTTTACAGCACGCAACGCTTCTCCGACACGCCTTGAGTTCCGTCGTTGCCACGCCGCGCCCCTGGTGGGCTGCCGCCTTAGGGGGTGCGGTTCTGTTTGTCGCATGGCATGCCATGGCGTGGCCTTGGCTCGGGGCGACGCTGCATGTCGATGAAGCGCAGTATTGGACGTGGTCTCGTGACTTGGAGTGGGGTTATTACTCCAAGCCACCGGCGATCGCAGCCCTGATCGCGGCCTCGACGACGCTGTTTGGTGACGGCGAATGGGGTGTGAAGGCGCTGACGCTGGCGCTGACGGCGCTGACCGCGCTGTCGTTGGGCGGATGGGTGGCGGCGATGAGTCGCGAGGCACGCCGCGGAGCGCTGGCAGCGCTGCTGGCGTTGGCCTCTCCGCTGTTGTTGCTGCTCGGCTTCGCCGCCACCACCGACGTGCCGCTGCTGCTGATGTGGACGTGGGCGGCCTGGGCGCTGTGGCAGGCGCTGCAACGGCCGGCGTCGGCTTGGCGATGGGGTCTGCTGGGCTTGGCAGCAGGTCTGGGCATGCTGTCCAAGTACACGATGCTGGCGTTCGGTCCCGGTGCGCTGCTGGCCGTGGCACTGGTCCGGCCGATGCGCGCGCGCTGGCCGCAGGTGTTACGTGGCGGTCTGTTGGCCGCCGGTATCGCCGCGTTGATCGTGGCCCCTCACATCGCTTGGAACGTGCAGGCGGGCTGGCCAACTTGGCGTCACACCGCCGACATCACGCTGCAGCGCAGCGACGAGGCAGCCACGCTCGGCCTGCTCGCGTTTGCGCTGGGGCAGTTGTTGCTGCTCGGGCCGATGGCGCTGGCGCTGCTGACGTGGCAATCGAGCCGAACGCCCCTCACTGAGCGGACGCCGGACGGGGATGATGGGCGGCGACGGGCTGCTCGCTTTGCGCTGGCCTTGTCCACACCGCTGCTGCTGCTCGGACTGATGCAGGCCGCCCGTGGCGGCGCCAACGTGAATTGGGCAGCCCCGGCGCTGCTCGGCGGGTTGGCGTGGCTGGCGCTGCGCGCGCCGCTGCGTGCGAGGCCGGTGGCGGTGTTGCTCGGCGCGCAGGTGCTGCTGGTCGCGGGTCTGGTGCACGCGCCGGGGGCAGCCGCCGCCGCTGGACAGCCGTGGCCGCGCGCGCTGGACCTTTGGGCGCGCATGCGCGGCTGGGACGCGGTATGGGCGAACCTCGGGCAGCAGCTGCCACCGGATCCCGCAGTGGTCATCGGCAGCTCGCGTGCGGTGCTGGCGCATGGCCAATACCACTGGCGTGACCGGAAGGTGCAGTGGCTGGCTTGGGATCCCGCGCGGCAAGCTCGCCACCATTTCGCGTGGCGGCTCGGCATTGACGACCAAGGGCTGGCGAGACACCTGCGTGCCAACGGCAACCGACCGGTTTGGCTGATCACCGACAGCCCGGACGCGGTACGGCCACTGGTCGCCAATGGAATGGCACAGGACAAACCGGCGGCCGTGGCCCACTGGGTGGACGCCGGCGGGCGCCGCCTCACACTCTGGGCTTGGCGGCTGCGGACCCCCTTGGGGGATGAACCGTGAAACGGCTGCGGCGGAACATAGGGGTATGGGTGTGGCTCGGTCTGGCCCTTGCGCTGGGGCTGGTGCAGCTGAGTGGCCTGGATCTGGCGCTGTCCAAGCTGGGCTACGACCCGGCGCGCCGCGTCTTCATCGGACACGACCTCGCCTGGGCACAGGCGTTGTACCGTGGTGTGCCGCCCACCGGCTGGCTGATGCTGCTTGCGGCCTTGCTGGTGTTGGCGCTGCCGCCTTGGCGCCGACGGCCGCAGTGGCGGCGGGCAGCACTGAGCGTGTGGCTGGTGGCGCTGGTGGCCAACGGCCTTGTGATCGACTTGTTGTTCAAGGAACACTGGGGTCGGCCGCGCCCGCGATCGGTGGAGGCGTTCGGCGGCCCACACCCTTACCACGCCGTGTGGCAACCCGCGCAGACCTGTGCGAGCAACTGCAGCCTGCCGAGTGGTCACGCCGCAGCGGGCTTCACGCTAATGGCGATCGGCGCGCTGGCCAGGCGCCGGCGCTGGCATCGCATGCTGGTGATCGGCATGGCGGCGGGACTCGGGATCGGGGCCGCGCGCGCGCTGCAGGGCGCGCACTTTCCAACCGACATCCTGGCCTCGGGCTTGGTGGTGCTGGGGACATGCTTGCTGCTACGTCGCGGCTGGGTGTGGACGCGGCGGCAGCGCTTGCAGCGACACGCCGCCCATCAGGCGGCCGGGTCGGCGAGCGCAACCGTCCTCGGATCGAGCAGCGCCAGCGCATCGCGCAGCACCGGCAGCGCCTGCTCGGCCGCGCGGCGACCAGCGGCGATGGCCGGCGCGGCGCGGTGAAAGTCCATCGCCGCCACGTCCGCCAAGGCCGGGCGGATGACGACGTCGGCCGGCTCACCGGCCAGGCGGCTTTGCGTGATGCGCCACTGCACGATGGCCATGCTGGTGGTCAGCACGTCCAGCAGCGACGGCAGGGCGGCCTCGCTCGCGGCTTCCGCGGCCTGCGCCGACCCGTCGGCATCCTCCGACGCCCCGCCGCGCAGGCGCTTGAGCACCCCCTCCAGCAGCCCACGGCGCGGCCCGCGCGCGCGGCTGGCCACGCGCTGGCGCCGGCGCATCAGGTCCCAGTTCAGGTCCACCGCGATGACGAACTCCGCCCCCATCGCCCGCGCCAGTGACACCGGTACCGGGTTGACCAGCCCGCCGTCCACCAGCAGCCGCCCGTCCTGCCGCGCCGGGGTGAAAACGCCCGGGATGGCGATCGAGGCGCGCACCGCGTCGATCACCAGCCCCTGGCGCAGCCAGACCTCGCGCCCGGTGGCCAGGTCGGTGGCCACGCAGCCGAACGGCTTGGGCAACGCCTCGATGCCGCCGTCGGCGAAGCGGCTGCGGAAAAACGTCTCCAGCTTGTCACCTTCGATCAGCCCGCCGCCGAAGCGCAGGTCGATCAGGCCGACCACCTGCCGCCAGTCCAGCGAGCGCACCCACGGCTCGAGCCGATCCAGCTCGCCCGCGGCGTAGGCCGCCCCGACCAGCGCGCCGATCGAGGTGCCGCAGACGATGTCGGGCTCCAGCCCCGCCTCCTGCAGCACGCGCAGCACGCCGATGTGCGCCCAGCCGCGCGCGGCGCCGCTGCCCAGCGCCAGGCCGATGCGGGGGCGGGTGGGGATCGCGCTCATCGGGCCGGCCAGGGCGGCGTCACAGCAGCGGCACGCCGGTCTTGCTCTGGATGAACTCGCGCGTCACGCCGGGGGCCAGCTCCACGAGCTTGAGCCCCTCGGGCGTGACGTCCATCACGCCGAGATCGGTGATGATGCGGTCCACCACGCCCTTGCCGGTCAGCGGCAGCGTGCACTCAGGGATGATCTTCAGGTCCTCGGTGCCGTCCTTCTTGCGCGCGACGTGTTCCATCAGCACGATCACGCGCGGCACGCCGGCCACCAGGTCCATCGCGCCGCCCATGCCCTTGACCATCTTGCCGGGGATCATCCAGTTGGCCAAGTCGCCCTTGTGCGTGACCTGCATCGCGCCCAGGATCGACAGGTTGATCTTGCCGCCGCGGATCATGGCGAACGACTGGTCCGAACCGAAGATGGACGAGCCCTTGATGGTGGTGACGGTCTGCTTGCCGGCGTTGATCAGGTCGGGGTCCACCTCGTCCTCATAGGGGAAGGGGCCGATGCCCAGCATGCCGTTTTCGCTTTGCAGCCAGACCTCGATGTGGTCGGGCACGTGGTTGGCCACCAGCGTCGGGATGCCGATGCCCAGGTTGACGTAGAAGCCGTCCTGCAGTTCCTGGGCCGCGCGCGCGGCCATTTGGTCTTGGGTCCAAGGCATGATCGGGCTCCTCAAACTTTGCGGTCGCGGGTGGTGCGCTTCTCGATGCGCTTTTCGGGCGAGGGGTTGTGCACGATGCGGTGCACATAGATGCCGGGCAGGTGCACATCGTCCGGGTCGATGGCCCCGGTGGGCACGATGCGCTCGACCTCGACGATGCACAGCTTGCCCGCGGTCGCGGCGGCCGGGTTGAAGTTGCGCGCCGTGCGGCGAAAGCGCAGGTTGCCCGACAGGTCGGCGACGTCGGCCTTGACCAGCGCCACATCCGGAAACAGGGCATGCTCCAGGATGTAGGTCTCGCCGTTGAACTCGCGGTGTTCCTTGCCCTCGGCCACGATGGTGCCCACGCCCGTCTTGGTGAAGAACGCGGGAATGCCGGCGCCACCGGCACGCAGTTTCTCGGCCAGCGTGCCCTGCGGGGTGAATTCCAGCTCCAGCTCGCCGGCCAGGTACTGGCGCTCGAACTCCTTGTTCTCGCCGACGTAGCTGGAGATCATTTTTTTGATCTGGCGCGTCTCCAGCAGCTTGCCCAGCCCGAAGCCGTCCACGCCGGCGTTGTTGGAAATGACCGTGAGGTTCTTCACGCCGCTGTCGCGCAGCGCGTCGATCAGCGCTTCGGGGATGCCGCACAGGCCAAAGCCGCCGACCGCGATGAGCTGCCCATCGGCGACCACGCCCTCGAGGGCCGCGGCCGCGCTGGGGTAGACCTTGTTCATGCTCGCACGCTCCTGTCCAAAGGTGGGGGAAAGCCGTACGATACTACGTAACCGCATACGTAGTATTGCCTACTGTCCAACCCTAGGTCGTGATCGCTGCGCCTGCTCTGGACGACTATCGGCTGGCCTTCGAACTGGCGCCGGTGGGCTTGGTGTTGTCGCGCCACCGCACCATGGTCGATTGCAACCAGGCGGTGTGCGAGATGTTTGGCGCCAGCCGTGACCAGCTCATCGGCCAGAGCTTTCGCATCCTCTACCCCAGCGCGGACGAATTCGAGCGCATCGGCGAGCGCATCGCACCCATCCTCAATGCCCACGGGCACTACAGCGACGAGCGCATCATGCGCCGGGTGGGCGGCCGCTTCGCCGGCCAGACATTCTGGTGCCATGTGACCGGGCGCGCACTCGACCGCGCCGATCCGCACGCCGCGGGCATCTGGAGCTTCGAGGACCTCTCCTCGCGGCGCCCCGTCAAGGCCGAGCTGACCGCGCGCGAGCGCGAGGTGGCCGGCCTGGTGATGAAAGGCCTGACCGCCAAGCAGACGGCCAAGGCGCTGGGCATCAGTCCGCGCACGGTGGAGGTGTACCGCGCACGGTTGATGCGCAAATACGGCGCCAGCAGCTCGGTGGACTTGGTGCAGCGGCTGTTGACGGGGTGATGGCGCCGCGTGGTGCCCGGCCGGTGCCGCACGACGCCGGATCAGCCCTTGGGCCCGTCCACCACCTCGGCCGCGGCGCGGAAGGCCTCCACCGCGGCCGGCAGACCGCAGTAGATGCTGGCGTGCAGCAGCACCTCCTGGATCTCCTGCGGGGTGGCGCCGTTGTTGAGCGCCCCGCGCACATGGCCCTTGAGCTCGTGCTGCTTGCCCAAGGCGGTCAGCATCGCCACCGTGATCAGGCTGCGGGTCTTGAGGTCCAAACCCGGGCGCTGCCAGACGTCGCCCCAGGCGTTGCGCGTGATGTAGTGCTGCAGCGGCTCGGTGAACGGCGTGAGGTGGGCAAAGGCGCGGTCGACGAAATCGTCGCCCATGACGCGGCGGCGCATGGCCAGGCCGGCTTCGAAATCTTTGTTCGGGGGGGTGTCCATGGCGGCTCTCCTGTGAAATGGGGATCGGCGGGCGGCAGCATAGCGCGACCGTCCCTTGTCCCCGGCCCCTGTGGGCGATGCTGTGGACAAGCTGCGGGAGAATTCGGGAAAGCCCGTACCCCCAAGCCCTGGAACAGACTGCCCATTTTTTCAGCAACCATGGATCGCCCGCCGCGCCGCATCGCGCACCTGGACATGGATGCTTTCTATGCGTCCGTCGAGGGGCTGCGCTACCCGCAACTGCGCGACGTGCCGCTGGTCATCGGCGGGCGGCAGTCCCGCTGGCGCGAGCCCGTGCCCGACGACCTGCCGCGCGATCGCATCCCGCTGTCGGCCTTCGCCCGGCTGCGCGACTACCGCGGGCGCGGCGTCATCACCACCGCCAACTACGCCGCCCGGCAACACGGCGTCGGCTCGGCCATGGGCTTGATGAAAGCCGCGCGGCTGTGCCCGGACGGCATTCTGCTGCCGGTGGACTTCGACGCCTACCGCGCTGCCTCGCGCGCTTTCAAGGCGGTGATCCTGCGCCATGCGCCGGTGATGGAGGACCGCGGCATCGACGAGGTCTACATCGACTTCACCCACGCCCCTGACGGACAGCTCGAAGGCGGGCGTGTGCTCGCCGAGCGGCTGCAGCGCGCCATCCGCGCCGCCACGGGGCTGAGCTGCTCGATCGGCGTGGCACCCAACAAGCTGCTGGCCAAAATCGCCAGCGACCTGGACAAACCCGGTGGCATCACCCTGCTGGACGCGGCGGACGTGCCTTCCCGCTTGTGGCCCCTACCCTGCCGCAAGATCCACGGCATCGGCCCGCGCACCGACGAGCGCCTGCAGGCCATGGGTCTGCGCACCATCGGCGAGCTGGCCGCCTGCCCGCGCGAGACGCTGATCGAGCGCTTTGGCGCCAGCCACGGCGCCTGGCTGCACGACGCCGCCTGGGGTCGGGACGAACGCCCGCTGGTCACGGCCAGCGAGCCGGTCAGCCTGAGCCGGGAAACCACCTTCGAGCGCGACCTGCACGCGGTGCACGACCGCGTGGAGCTGGGGCGTCTGTTCACCCGCCTGTGCGAGCAGGTGGCCGCCGACCTGCAGCGCAAGGGCTACGTCGGACGCACGATCGGCATCAAGCTGCGCTACGAGGACTTTCGCATCGTCACCCGCGACCAGACCGTGCCCATGCACACGGCCGATGCCGCGGTGATCCGCCGCACCGCCGGGCTGTGCCTGAAGCGGGTGGACCTGACGCGGCCCATCCGCCTGCTGGGGGTTCGGGTGGGCAATCTGGCCCGGCCGGACCGCGCAAGCCCGGCGGCCGCAGCCCGCCCGCGCATCCCGGACTTGTTCGACGCCCTGGACTGATACTCACGCCCCGTCGCCGCACCGTTACTGCCGCGCCGTGCGCGCGTTGACCGGCGGCTGCTGGGGATGGCTGGTGCGCCAGGGGTTGATGTCCAGCCCGCCGCGGCGCGTGTAGCGCGCATACACGCTCAGGCGCACCGGCCGGCAGCGTGTCCAGATGTCCATGAAGATGCGCTCCACGCACTGCTCGTGGAACTCCTGGTGCTGGCGAAAACTGACCAGATAGCGCAACAGGCCCTCCTGGTCGATCGGGGGACCACTGTAGGCGATCTGCACGCTGCCCCAGTCCGGCTGCCCCGTCACCAGGCAATTGCTTTTGAGCAGGTCGCTGGTCAGCACCTCCTCCACCGGCGGCTGCTCGGGGTCGGCGCGCAGCAGCTCGGGCGCGGGCTGGTAGTGGGTGCACTCCACGTCCAGACGGTCCAGGCTCAGACCGGGCAGCGGCCGCACGGCCTCCGCCGCCCACTCGTTTGGCAACCGCAGGCGCACGCCGACGCTGCCGGCGCGCTCGCTGCCGCGCCACAGGGCCTCGGCCAGATCGGCGCGCAGCCGCTCGCGCACCTGCTCGGCGTCGGCGAAGCGCGTCTGGTTGAAGCTGTTCAGGTAGAGCTTGAACGACTTGCTTTCGATCAGGTGGGGCGTCTCGGCCGGGATGGTGACGTGCGCCAGCGCCACCTGCGGCTTGCCGCGGTCGTTGAGCCAGCTCAGCTCGAACGCTGTCCAAAGATCGGCCCCGGTGAACGGCAGGGTGCCGGTGATGCCGATCTCGGCGCGCTTCGGGGCGCGCGGCAGCGGGCACAACAGCGTGGGGTCGTAGGTGTCGGTGTAGGCGCTCGCGCGGCCCAGGGGGGCATCGGCCAAGCCGGGTACGGCAGCGGCCTGAGCAGGATCGACGGTGGAGACGGAAGCGGTGGAATCGGCAGCCATGGACAGGTGAAAAAGCCAGCGCGGCACGCCAGCGATCAAACGGCGATCAAACGGTGAACTCGCCTTCGCGCAGCCACTTGGTGGCCACCCACTTCTCGCCTTCCAGCACGGGGGCGCCGCCGTGCAGCGTCTGGGTGGCGGGCTCCGGCCGGTCGTAGGCAAAGAACACCGCATGCCCGCGCTGCGGCATGACTTCCAGCCCCACGTCGGGGAAGGTGGTCCCGCCGCCGCGCAGCGGCTCGTTGAGATACATAACGACAGTGGCCACGCGCTGCCCACCGCGCTCGCAGATGCGGGCGGTGCCGGCAGCGTTGGGGTCGAAGTAATCGTAGTGCGGCTTGTACTCGGCCCCCGGACCGTAGCGCAGCACTTGCAGGCCCTCGCCGTTTTCCACCGGCCAGTGCACCAGCCGGCTCAGGCGCGCCTCGATGCGCTGGATCAGCGGCGTCTCGCCCCGGCGGAAGAACATGCCGTCGCTGGTGCGATCGGCGTTGAGCTCCTCACCGCCGGTGCGGGTCTGGACCGTGCGGGAGCGCTTGAGCCGCGGCTGCGCGGCCTGGATCAGGGCATCGCACTCCTCGGCCGACAGCAGGTTGCCCAGCACCGCCAGGCGCGGTCGGCGCAGGCTGACGTGCACCGTCACCACCCGGTCCCCCAGATCGATGGCGCGCGGCGACCCGGACAGGTCCAGATACGGCCGCGCCACGCCCCGACCGGTCACGGCCCGCTCAGCCGCCTGGGCGCCGGCCGCGGCATGGGCCACGGTGCGGGCCGCCGCCGCGCGCGCCGTGGCGTCCTGCGCGGCCACGGCCCCCAGGTGCGTCTCCAGCACCGTCTCCATCGCGTCCAGCGCGACGGACGCTTGCCAGCCCGCTTGCAGCATGGCCTGCAGCACCGACTCCGGCGTGCAGCCGGCCTGCGCCTGCTGCACGATCCAGGCGCGCAACTCCGGGGTGATGGTCTGGCTCATCGCGCCGCAGTGTAGCGCGGGGCGCGCCGCTTTCAACCGCGCTCGTCGCGCCGGAACACCAGCCGCTCTGGCGTGGAGACCTCCGGCGCGTAGCGGTAACCCTCGCTGTCGAAGCCTTGCAGTATCTCGACGTCGGCGGCGCGGTGCAGCGCGGCCCAGCGCGTCATCAGGCCACGCGCACGCTTGGCCAGGAAGCTGATCACCTTGTAGCCGCTGCCGCGCCGCTCCTCGAACACGCAGGTGACGACGCGCGCGCGCAGCGCCTTCGGGTCGACCGCCTTGAAGTACTCCTCGCTGGCGAGGTTGACGAGCAGGCCATCGTCTTCTGCCGCCCGCTGCGAGAGGTAGTCGGCGATGCGCGGGCCCCAGAACTGGTACAGGTTGCGCCCGCGCGGCGTGCTCAACCGCGTGCCCATCTCCAGCCGGTACGGCTGCATCCAGTCCAGCGGGCGCAGCACGCCGTACAGGCCGCTCAGGATGCAGACGTGGCGCTGCAGCCAGTCGAGGTCGTCCGACCCCAGGCTGCGCGCGTCCAACCCCTCGTAGACGTCGCCGTTGAACGCCAGGATCGCCTGCTTGCTGTTGTGCGGGCCGAACTGGGGCTGCCACGCCTGGTAGCGCGCCACGTTGAGCTGCGCCAGCGCGTCGCTCAGGTCCATCAGCTCGGCCACCTCCTGCGGCGACTTCTGCCGCAGGATGGCGATCAGCTCGGCGGCCTGCTCGACGAACAGCGGCTGGGTGGCCACCGTCGTGGTGGGCGGTGTCTCGTAATCGAGCGCCTTGGCGGGGGACAGGATGAACAGCATCGGTGCGGGGCCTCCGGGCCGCGATGATAGCGGCGCCGGATCAGTCCGCCAGATCGCCCGCCAGGCTGGCCAGCGTCTCCGGCGCGATCGTCACGTGCGCCGGGTACTGGGTGTGGTCACAGCCGAGCTTGACCGCGGCACCGGCCTGGATCGCCGCGCGCATCGCCGGGGTGAACTCGAAGCGCAGGAAGTGTACCGCCGAGGTCTTCTCGGGCGTCTCGCGGTCCAGGTCCTCGTCGGCGATGGCGTAGACGCGGCCGTGCCCCTCGACCTCGACGAACATGCGGTCCTCGATGCCGATCAGACGCGCCAGCTCGCGCCGGCGCTCGTGGATGTCGGGGTACTCGATCATCATCGTCGCCTTCCAGTTGGAGCCGTCCGGCACCAGCGGGGCATAGGCGTCGATCTCGTCCTGGATACCCTCTTCCTCGAAGATTTTCTCGATGCGCAGCATCTCCTGGATCTGGTAGCGCATCGACAGCTCGCTTTCGAACTGCACGGTGACGTGCTCGCCCAGGTGCACGGTGCGCAGCTTGCGGTGCGCGATCACCTCGCCCTTGTGCGCCTTGCGCCACTTGGCGTAGGCCTCCAGCGGCATCAGCGTCTCGCGCGTGATCTTGCCGGTCAGTTGCATCGTGGTGATCATGGTGACTCGCGAAGCAGAGAGGGGGTCAGGGGTTCTTCAGGCCGTAGGCGGTGGCCAGCATGGTCAACGGGTGCATCAGCTTCGGGGCGCCGAGCTGGTTGACCTCGAAGCCCTGCGCGATGTGGTGGCCGCCGAGCGGGCAGTCCGAGCCGATCACGTCCGGCGTGCCGCCGCCCTTGTGCTGCGCCATGTTCTTGAACACCGGCTTGCCGATCTTCATCGCCACCGGGTGGGTGGCCTTCTTGACGCCGTAGGTGCCGGCGTGGCCACTGCAGCGCTCCAACGTCTGCACCTCGGTGTCGGGAATGAGCTTGAGGATCTCCTCGGTCTTGCGCCCCATGTTCTGCACGCGGCTGTGGCACGGCACCTGGTAGCTAACCTTGCCCAGCCCGCGCTGGAAGTCGGTGCGCAGCAGCCCGTCGCGCCGGCGGGCGCTGAAGTACTCGAACGGATCCCACATCGCCTCCTTGACGAGCTGCACGTCCGGGTCGTCCGGAAACATCAGCGGGATCTCCTGCTTGAACATCAGCGTGCAGCTGGGCACCGCCGACAGGATGGCGAAGCCGTCGCGCGCGTAGCGCGCCAGCACCGGGATGTTGGCTTCCTTGGCCGCCGCCACCGACTCGAGGTCACCCAGCTCCAGCTTGGGCATGCCACAGCAGCGCTCCTTCTCCACCAGCGTGTACGGAATGCCGTTGTGCTCCAGGATCGCCAGCAGGTCCAGCCCGATGCCGGGTTCGTTGCAGTTCACGTAACAGGTGGCGAAGATCGCCACCTTGCCCGGCGTGCGCTCGCCGTCGACCACCTGCGCGGCGCGAGACTCGGGCGCGGCGCGGCGCAGCGTCCTCGTGGCCAGCTCCGGCATCCAGGCGTCGCGGTGCACGCCCAGCACGTTTTCCATCAGCGCGCGCGCCGGCTGGGTGCGGTTGACGGCGTTGACCGTCTGCACCACCACCGGGATGCCGGCCAGGCTGCCGTGCACGTCGGTGGAGGCGAGCAACTTTTCCGCCGCCTTGACCTCGCCCTTGCGGAACTTGATCGCCTTGGCGCGCAGCATCGTGTGCGGAAAGTCCAGGTTCCACTCGTGCGGCGGCGTGTACGGGCATTTGGTCATGTAGCAGAGGTCGCACATGTAGCACTGGTCGACCACCTTCCAGTAGTCGGCCTTGGCCACGCCGTCGAGCTCGCCGGTCTTGCCCTCGTCGATCAGGTCGAACAGGGTCGGAAACGCCTGGCACAGGCTGACGCAGCGGCGGCAGCCGTGACAGATCTCGAAGATGCGCTCCAGCTCCGCGAAGCACTTGGCCTCGTCGTAGAAGTCGGGGTTGCGCCAGTCCAGCGGGTGGCGCGTGGGGGCTTCCAGGTTGCCTTCGCGGGCCATCGTCGGTCTCCTCACCTCTGTTCGGGCGGCGGGGGGCGGCCCCGCGCGGGGCCGCCGGTGGACAACCGAATCGGGTCGGGTCAGTCGACCAACTCGGCCAGCGCCTTGGCGTAGCGGTTGGCGTGCGAGCGCTCGGCCTTGGCCAGCGTCTCAAACCAGTCGGCGATCTCGTCGAAGCCTTCCTCGCGCGCCGTCTTGGCCATGCCCGGGTACATGTCGGTGTACTCGTGCGTCTCGCCGGCGATCGCGGACTCCAGGTTCTGGCGCGTGGAGCCGATCGGCATGCCGGTGGCCGGGTCGCCGGCCTGCTCCAGGAACTCCAGGTGGCCGTGCGCGTGGCCGGTCTCGCCCTCGGCAGTGGAGCGGAACAGCGCCGCCACGTCGTTTTGGCCCTCGACGTCGGCCTTGTTGGCGAAGTACAGGTAGCGACGGTTGGCCATCGATTCGCCCGCGAAGGCATCCTTCAGGCACTGCTCGGTCTTCGAACCCTTGAGTTGCGGCATGGTCATCTCCTGGTCAGGTGGTTCACGAAAACGCCACCGTGTCCGCCAACCTGCAGGCTCGGTCGGCACGGCAGACCCGTCAACCTTAGAGCCGTTTGCCCGTGCCGTCCAGTCAGCGTGTTCAATGCATCGCATTGAATCCGTCAATGTTTCGGGTAAACCCCTGGTCGGAGGGACCCACGCCTACAATTCCACGCTTATTGCCGGGGCCCGGCCGCGTCCCGCGGGGTCCCCTTTCCGCACCCGAGAATCATCCATGTCTGAACCCGTCCAGCAACCGGGCCTGCAGAGCCTGTCCAAATCGTTCGAGCCCGCCGCCGTCGAGCGGCGCTGGGGCCCCGAGTGGGAAGCGCGCGGCTACGGCCGCGCCGGCTGGCGCGGCACCGGCCAGCCCCGGGCGGATGCGCCATCGTTTGCCATCCAGTTGCCGCCCCCCAACGTCACGGGCACGCTCCACATGGGGCACGCCTTCAACCAGACCATCATGGACTCGCTGACGCGCTACCACCGCATGCGCGGCTTCAACACGGTCTGGATTCCGGGCACCGACCACGCCGGCATCGCCACGCAGATCGTGGTGGAGCGGCAACTGCAGGCCCAGGGCATCAGCCGGCACGCCATGGGCCCCACCCCCGAGGAAGCGCGCAAGAACTTCGTCGCCAAGGTGTGGGAGTGGAAGGAGAAAAGCGGCAACACCATCACCCAGCAAATGCGCCGCATGGGCGACAGCGTGGACTGGAGCCGCGAATACTTCACGATGGACGAGCGGCTCTCCAGGGTCGTCACCGAAACTTTCGTGCGGCTGTACGAGCAGGGCCTGATCTACCGCGGCAAGCGGCTGGTCAACTGGGATCCGGTGCTGATGAGCGCGGTGTCGGACCTGGAGGTGGAGAGCGAGGAAGAGGACGGCTTCCTGTGGCTGATCGCCTATCCGCTGGCCAGCGGCGAGGGGCAGCTGGTGGTGGCCACCACCCGGCCGGAGACGATGCTGGGCGACGTGGCGGTGATGGTGCACCCCGAGGACGAGCGCTACCGCCACCTGGTCGGCCAGCGCGTGCGGCTGCCGCTGTGCGAGCGCGAGATCCCCGTCATCGCCGACGCCTACGTCGATCCGGCCTTCGGCACCGGGGTGGTCAAGGTCACGCCGGCGCACGACCCCAACGACTACGCGGTCGGCCAGCGCCACCAGCTGCCGCTGATCAACATCTTCCACCTCGATGCCACCGTCAACGACAACGCGCCGGCCGCCTACCGCGGGCTGGACCGCTTCGAGGCGCGCCGCCGCGTCGTCGAGGACCTGCGCGCCGCCGGGCTGTTGGTCGAGGTGAAGAAGCACCGCCTGATGGTGCCGCGCTGCGCGCGCACCGGCCAGATCGTCGAGCCGATGCTGACCGACCAGTGGTTCGTCGCCATGACCCGGGTCAGCCCGCAAGACCCCACCGGCAAGAGCATCGCGCAGAAGGCCATCGACGCCGTGGCCAGCGGCCAGGTGCGCTTCGTGCCGGAGAACTGGGTCAACACCTACAACCAGTGGATGGCCAACATCCAGGACTGGTGCATCAGCCGCCAGCTCTGGTGGGGCCACCAGATCCCGGCCTGGTACGACGCCGAGGGCAACGTCTACGTCGCGCGCAGCGAGGCCGAGGCGCGTGCGCAGTTCGAGGCCTACGTCGCCCGTCTGGGGCCGGAACAGCGCGCGCCGCTGTTGGCCGCGGGCCTGACCCGCGACCCGGACGTGCTGGACACCTGGTACTCCAGTGCGCTGGTGCCGTTCTCGACGCTGGGCTGGCCCGAGGCCGCTGGCGGTGCCGGATCGGGCCCGGGCGATTTCCCGGCCGCAGGACGGATGAGCCCGGACGGATCCGGCCCCGCCAGCGAAAAAAACACCGCCGCCCTCAGCGACTACGACCTGTACCTGCCCAGCACCGTGCTGGTGACGGGCTACGACATCATCTTCTTTTGGGTGGCGCGCATGATCATGATGACCACCCATTTCACCGGCCGGGTGCCGTTCCGCCACGTCTACATCCACGGCCTGGTGCGCGACGCGCAGGGCCGCAAGATGAGCAAGTCCGAAGGCAACGTGCTCGACCCGGTGGACCTGATCGACGGCATCGACCTGCCGGCGCTGCTGGACAAGCGCACCACCGGCCTGCGCAAGCCCGAGACCGCCCCCGCGGTGCGCAAGGCCACCGAAAAGGAATTCCCCAATGGCATCCCGGCCTATGGGGCGGATGCGCTGCGCTTCACCTTCGCGGCGCTGGCCAGCCTCGGGCGCAGCATCAACTTCGACAGCAAGCGCTGCGAGGGCTACCGCAACTTCTGCAACAAGCTCTGGAACGCCACGCGCTTCGTGCTCATGAACTGCGAGGGCCACGACTGCGGGCTGGCGGAACACACCAAGGAGCAGTGCGCGCCCGGCGGACCATTCCAGGGCTACCTGAGCTTCTCGGCCGCGGACCGTTGGATCGTTTCGGCGCTGCAGCGCGTCGAAGCCGAGGTGGCGCAGGGCTTTGCCGAGTATCGCCTGGACAACGTCGCCAACGCCATCTACGCCTTCGTGTGGGACGAGTTCTGCGACTGGTATCTGGAGATCGCCAAGGTTCAACTGCAAACGGGCGACGCCGCCCAACAGCGCGGCACCCGCCGCACCCTCATCCGCACGCTGGAGACGATCCTGCGCCTGGCGCACCCGATCGTCCCCTTCATCACCGAGGAACTGTGGCAGAAGGTGGCCCCGGTAGCCGGGCGGGCCGGCCCCTCGGTCAGCGTCGCCGCCTACCCCGAGGCGCAGCCGGAGCGCATCGACCCCGCAGCCGAGGCCGAGGTCGCCCAGCTCAAGGCCATGGTCGAGGCGTGCCGCCGCCTGCGCGGCGAGATGGGCGTCTCCCCCGCGCAACGGTTGCCGTTGTATGCCGTGGGGGCGGGTGATTTTCTGGGTCGCTGGGGAGCGGTGCTGCAGGCGCTGGCCAAACTGAGCGAGGTCAAGGTTTTTGCCGACGAAGCCGACTGGGCCGCCGCCGCGCAGGCCGCCCCAGTGGCCGTGGTGGGCGAAGCCCGGCTGTGCCTGTTCATGGAAATCGACATCGCCGCCGAAAAGGCCCGCCTGGGCAAGGAGGTGGCCCGCCTGCAGGGCGAGATCGCCAAGGCACAGGGCAAGCTGGCCAACGAGGCCTTCGTCGCCAAGGCCCCGCCGGCCGTCATCGAGCAGGAACGCCAGCGGCTGGCAGATTTTTCCGCCACGCTGGCTAAGGTGCAGGCGCAGTTACAGCGGCTGGGCGGCTGACCCTGCGGATGGCGCGGGCGGGCACCCCTGCCCCGCGCCCCAAACGACGACGGCCCCGCAAGGGGCCGTCTGGCTTGGGCACGCCGATCCGACAGGCGCCCAAGCGGCCGCAACCGCTCTTCCCTGCCCTCAGCGGCGCTTGAGCACGGACACGTAGTCCGGACCGGCGGTTTCCTGGTGCAGCAGCTCGTTGCCCGTCTGCTTGGCGAATGCCTGAAAGTCCCGCACCGATCCGGCGTCGGTGGCAATCACCTTGAGCACCTGGCCGCTGGTCATTTCGGCCAGGGCTTTTTTGGCTTTCAAGATGGGCAGCGGGCAGTTCAGCCCGCGCGCGTCCAGTTCACGGTCGATTTGCATGGTCGTGGCTAGCCTTCAGGGAAGCGCGATTGTACGGCCGCCTTCGCGCCCCGTACCCCTGTATCCGGCAAAACCCCAAGGCGATACCCGGTGGCCGGGGACCGGGGACCGGCGCCCCCGTCAGGCCGGAAACACCCCGGTGGACAAATAGCGGTCGCCGCGGTCGCAGACGACGAAGACGATCGTGGCATTCTCCACCTGCGCCGCGATCTGCTGCGCCACCCAGCACGCCCCGGCGGCCGAGATGCCGGCAAAGATCCCCTCCTCGCGTGCCAGACGGCGGCACATCGCCTCGGCGTCGGCCTGGCTGACGTAGACCAGCTCATCCACGCCGGAGGGGTCGTAGATCTTCGGCAGGTACTCCGGCGGCCACTTGCGGATGCCCGGAATGCGCGAGCCTTCGCTCGGCTGCGCGCCGATCACCCGGATCGCCGGGTTCCTTTCCTTCAGGAAGCGGCTCACCCCGGTGATGGTGCCGGTGGTGCCCATCGCGCTGACGAAGTGCGTGATGCGCCCGCCGGTCTGCTTCCAGATCTCCGGGCCGGTGGTCTCGTAATGGATGCGCGGGTTGTCGGGGTTGGCGAACTGGTCCAGCACCTTGCCCTTGCCCTCGCGCTGCATCTTTTCCGCCAAGTCGCGCGCGTACTCCATGCCGCCGCTCTTGGGCGTGAGGATCAGCTCGGCACCGAACGCCTTCATCGTCTGCGCGCGCTCGATCGAGAGGTCCTCCGGCATGATCAGCACCATGCGGTAGCCGCGGATGGCCGCGGCCATCGCCAGCGCGATGCCGGTGTTGCCGCTGGTGGCCTCGATCAGCGTGTCGCCGGGGCGGATCTCGCCGCGCTCCTCGGCGCGGCGGATCATCGACAGCGCCGGGCGGTCCTTGACCGAGCCGGCCGGGTTGTTGCCCTCCAGCTTGCCCAGCACGACGTTGCCGCGCGCGCGGTTGTCTGGCTCGCCGATGCGCTGCAACGCCACCAGCGGCGTGTGGCCGATGGCATCCTCGATGGTGGGGTAGCGGCGCGGGGCGCGGCGGCGGGTGCCCGCGGCGCGGGCGGGGGAGCGGGGGGATTCGGACGGCGGGATCATGAACGGAAGGGGCGTGCGCAAAGCCCAGTGGGGGCGAAACAGACCGCTGACTGTGCCATAATTTTCGTCTCGCGCGCCGGAGTGGCGAAATTGGTAGACGCAGCAGATTCAAAATCTGCCGGTGGAGACACCGTGCCGGTTCGAGTCCGGCCCCCGGCACCACAACGCGCGATCCCCGACTTCCCCCGCAAACCCCAGCCCAGCCGCTGGGGCAGCGCCGAGGATCACGCCGTCGGCCTGCTGGGCGCCATAGCGCGCGCCCCAGCCAGCAACCCCTCCCGGACCGTCGGATAGCGCAAGCGCAGGCGCAACTCCCGATGCAGGCGGCGGTTTACGAGGCGGCGGGATTCGCTCATGAACGACAGCACCATCAGCGGCAGTTGCCGCTCGGCCCCCTCGCGGGCAATGCGCGGCGGGCGCGGCAGCCCCAACAGATCGGCCGCCAAATCGAAGTAGTCGCCCATCTTCAGGTGGCTGTCGTCGCACACATGGACCGTGCGCTGCGGCCGCCCCAGCCACAGCGCACGCACACAGGCCCGCGCCAGATCGTCCGCGTGGATGTGGTTGGTGTAGACGTCGTCCTCGGAACGCAGCACGGGCATGCCCCGATGCAGGCGTTCGGCCGGACCGCCAGCGCGGTCATGGGCATAGATGCCGGGAATGCGCAACACGCTCACCCGCGCCCCCGTGCGCAGCGCCCACCATCGCCACTGTTGTTCGGCGTCCAGCCGTCGCCAGGCGCGCGGCGTCTCGGGGGCGGGGGGGCGTGTCTCGTCCACCCACGCACCCCCGCAATCGCCATACACCCCGCTGGTCGAGCCATACACCAACGCCGCCGGCGCGCGTCGGCGGGCCAGCGTCGCCGCCAAAGCGCGCGAGCGCGGGTCGCGCCGCCAGTCGCTCAGCCCCTCGCTGGGCGGCGGGGCCAGGTGCAGGACGCGGTCGGCCAGTCCCGCCAGCCGCTGCAGCGAGCACGGCTGGTCCAAATCGCCCACCAGGGGGGTGATGCCGGCCGCTCGCAGCGCCTCTACGCGCTCGGGGCTGGATGTCAAGGCCAGCACACGCACCCGCTGCCCGAGCACGCGCGCTGCGCGCAGCCCCACGTCACCGCAGCCCACGATCAGCACCCGCTGCCGCCGAAACCGCGCCGGCAGCGCCCCACCCGTTCCATTCAACATCGGTTCACATCCTGCGCGGCACACTGGCCATGCGCGCCTTATGCGCGCCACGGCACGGCATTTGCGACAATCCTGCTCTGCCTTTGATGCAGGCCTTTGGCCCGCCCCGCAAGTATGACATTCACCATCACCGTCGAACCCAGCGGCCGCACCTACACGGCCACCGAGAACGAAACCCTGCTCGCCGCGGCCATCCGGCAAGGCATCGGCCTGCCCTACGGCTGCAAGGACGGCGCCTGCGGCTCGTGCAAGTGCCGCAAGCTCTCCGGCACCGTCACGCACGGCCCGCACCAGTCCAAGGCGCTCTCCGACGAAGAAGAGGCTGCCGGCCTGATCCTCACCTGCTGCGCCACCGCGCACAGCGATATCGTGATCGAATCGCGACAGGTGACCGAGGCCGGCGCCTTTCCCGTCAAAAAGCTGCCCGTTCGCGTGCTGCAGCTCGAACGCGCCGCGCCCGATGTCATGATCGTGCGCCTGCAGCTGCCGGCCAATGACACTTTCCAATACCACGCCGGGCAGTACGTCGAATTCCTGCTGCGCGACGGCGCACGCCGCGCCTACTCCATGGCGATCGCACCGCACGTCAAAACCGACGTGCCCATGCTGGAGCTGCACATTCGTCACATGCCGGGTGGCAAGTTCACCGACCACGTCTTCGGCGCCATGAAGGAGAAGGAGATCCTGCGCATCGAAGGGCCGTACGGCAGCTTCTATCTGCGCGAAGGCTCGGACAAGCCGATCATCCTGCTGGCCTCGGGCACCGGCTTCGCGCCCATCAAAGCGATCGTGCAACACCTGCAGCACAAGGGCATCACCCGCCCCGTCTGGCTGTATTGGGGCGGCCGACGCCCACAGGACCTCTACCAGGACGCCTGGATCCGCGAGACGGCCGCGAGCCTGCCCCATCTGACCTATGTCCCTGTGGTGTCGGATGCCCTGCCCGAAGACCACTGGACGGGTCGCACCGGCTTCGTTCACCAGGCCGTCCTGGCCGATCATCCGGACCTCTCCGGTTTCGAGGTCTATGCCTGTGGCGCCCCGGTGGTGGTCGAGTCCGCCAGGCGCGATTACGCGGCCGCCGGTCTGCCGGCCGAGGCGTTCTACGCCGACGCCTTCACCTCGGAAGCCGACAAAATGCAGGGCTGATGCCCCACCCGGCTGCGCCCAAGTCGACTGAACGGCCGGCTCGTGACGCCCTGGGCGGTCAGCCTTGCGCGAGCAGCCGGCGCACGTCGTCCGCCAAGGCCTGCGCCCCGCTGCCGTAGCGGTGATACAGGCGCACGCGCCCCTGGGTGTCGTACACATAGCTGCCCGCCGAGTGGTCCATGGTGTAGCTGGTCGGCGTCTGGCCTTCGACTTTTTTGTAATAGACCTTGAAGGCCTTGGCGAGCGCCGGCAGCTCCTCGGGCGTGGCCCGCAGCGCCAGAAAGCTCGGGTCGAAGCTGGCCATGTAGGCCCGCATGACGTCCGGGGTATCCCGCTGCGGGTCCACACTGATGAAGATGCCCTGCAGGCGCTCGCCATCGGCGCCGAGCAGCCGCTTGGCTTCGGCCAGCTCGCCCAGCGACGTGGGACACACATCGGGGCACTGCGTGTAGCCAAAGAACACCACCACCACCTTGCCGCGAAAATCCGCCAGCGTGCGGCGCTGCCCGTTTTGATCCGGCAGGTCGAAGCCTTGCGCGTAGTCGGCCCCGGTGATGTCGATGCCACTGAAGGCGGCGGGCCGCTCGCCACACCCCCCGAGCCACCCGACCCCCAGGGTCAAGACCGCAGCGCCGGCGCCACCCAACAGACGGGCGAGGGCTCCGCGGCGGGCGGTGGGCGACGAATCGGACGGCACGGATTCGGAGCGACGACGGGTCATGGCGTCATGATCAGATAGTGGTCCACCAGCATGGCCGCAAACAGCGCCGACAGATGGATCAGCGAAAAACGGAAGGTCTTGCGCGCCAGGGCATCGGAGTACGACCGCCACAGACGCCACGCATAGACCACGAAGCCCGCATTCAACCCCAGCGCCGCCAGCAGGTACAGCCAGCCGTTCATGCGCAGCAGATACGGCAACAGGCAGGCCGCCAGCAGGATCAGCGTGTAGAGCAGGATCTGCAACCGCGTGAAGTCCGATCCATGCGTGACGGGCAGCATGGGCAAGCCCGATTTGCGGTAGTCCTCCACCCGGTACAGCGCCAAGGCCCAGAAGTGCGGTGGCGTCCACAGGAAGATGATCAGAAACAGCACCAGCGCTTCGGCGGTAACGGCGTTGGTCATCGCCGCCCAGCCCAGCACCGGGGGCATGGCGCCGGACGCCCCGCCGATGACGATGTTCTGGGGCGTCAGCGGCTTGAGGATCACCGTGTAAATCACCGCATAGCCGACGAAGGTGGCCAGCGTCAGCCACATGGTGAGCGGATTGACCGCCGCATACAGCAGGGCCGAGCCCGCCGTGCACAGCAGCGCCGAAAACACCAGCGCCTGGCGCTGGCTGAGTTCGCCCCGAGCCGTCGGGCGCCAGGCGGTGCGGCGCATGCGGGCGTCGATCTGCTGCTCGATCAGGCAATTGAACGCCGCCGCCGCACCGGACACCATCCAGATACCCAGGCACGCGACGGCCATGGTCAACCACTGGGCGGGGCTGGGCCACCCCGGCACCGCGAGGACCATGCCGATCAGCGCGCAAAAGACGATGAGCTGGATGACGCGCGGCTTCATCAGCACGTAGTACTGCCGCCACGTCGGCGGCAGCGGCGACGCCGCAGCAGAGGAGGGGGTGCTCATGCGCGGCGCTCCCGCCAAACCGGTGTCGCCACCGAAGACCCCGGCGTCAGGACCCCGCTCACCGGGACCGACGCCGTCGCGGCCAACCAACCCGCCAGCAGCGCAACCAGCACCGCCGCCCCCCCGGTGTGGGACACCGCCGCCACCAGCGGCCACTCCAGCACCACATTGCTCAGCCCCGTCAGCAACTGCCAGCCGGCCAGCGCCAGCAGCCAGCGGCCGTGGCCTGCCATACCGGCGCGGCGCAGCGCCAAGCCGACGCCCACCAGGGCAGCCAGCACGACATAGGCAAACAATCGGTGCACATAGTGGATCGCCGTCAGCGCTGCAAACGGCAGCGCCTCACCGCTGCCCTGCGCACCCAGCTCGCGCCACAGCTCGAAGCCACGCGCAAAGTCCATCGGCGGCCACCAACTGCCCTGACAGGTGGGGAAGTCGCGGCACGCCAGCACGGCGTAGTTGGTGCTGACCCAGCCACCGAGCGCCACCTGCAGCCAGACGGCGATGAACAGCACCCACAGCGCAGCGCGCAGCCCGGGATGGAGCCGGGCCGCCTGCCAGGTCAGCGCGTCCGCCTGGCCATAGCGCACCGCTTGCAGGCGCAACAGCGCCAGCAGCGCCAGCCCCCCCAGCAAATGCAGGGTAACGATGGCGGGGAACAGCTTCATGGTCACCGTCAAGGCGCCAAAAGCCCCCTGCAGACACACCCACACCAGCGACAGCCACGGCCAAAGCAGCGGCGTGGCGGGGTTGCGGCGACGCTCGATGGTGCTGACCACCGCCATCACCAGGATCAGCGCGCCCACCGCGGTGGCCAGATAGCGGTGGATCATCTCGATCCATGCCTTGGAAAACGTCACCGGCCCGGTGGGCATCGCCGCCTGCGCCGCAGCGATGTCGGCGTGGGCGCCGATCGGGCTGGCCGCGCCATAGCAGCCCGGCCAGTCCGGGCAGCCCAGGCCGGAGTCGGTCAGGCGCGTGAAGGCGCCGAACAGCACCAGATCGAAGGTCAAAAACAACGTCAACCCCGCCAGCACCCGCAGCCGCTGCACCGGGCTGGCCCCGCGGCTGCGCAACCACACCCACATCAGCGGCCCGGCCGCCAGCAGCAGCCCCACGATCATCAGCCGGAAGACCGGCGTCCAGTCATACGACGGTTGCATGGTCACCTCACGGACGCCCGGGCCGGTCCCACGAACTCGACGCCCGCATCAGCCGCTCGAGGTCGCGCCGCATCTTCGCGGGATCGGCGTCTTTCGGAAAGCGCATCATCCAGTTGCCGATGGGGTCCACCACATACAGATGGTCGGCCAGCCGGCCCCCAGGCGCCGGCTGCAACCAGGTGGCCAGCTGCGCCTCGTCCACCCAGAGCACGGTGGCGGTCTGCAGCGCCGGCTGCAGCCGCTGCGGGAACTCCCGCGCCCCCGTGCGCAGCCACACCCAATCCATACGGTCCTTGTCCTTGCCCAGCCCCTCGCGCAACTGGTGCTGCAGATACAGATGCCGCTCGCACTGCGCATCGCACGCGCTGTCCGCCACGCTGATGAACAGCCACTGGTGAGCCAACGACGTCAGAGGCACCTGCCGGCCTTGCGCATCCCAGCCGCTGAAGGCCGGCAACGGGCGCTGCGGCTCGATCAGCTCGCCGTAATTGCGCCGCCCTTCGGGGCGGATCACGTAATAGGTGAAGTACGACGCGATGACGGGCGAGGCGCTGATCAAAAACAGCAGCAGCATCTTCCAGCGCCCTCGGCGCGTGGCGGCCGCATCCCGCGCCAACCCCTGATCCGGCGTGGGCAGGCTGTGCACGGTCATCGTCAGCGGTTCGTCCACCCGGGCCAAAGCCTGAGCATCAGCGGGCACGTCGCCTGGGAGAGAGGATTTGGAACCAGACATAAAGGGCGGAGATGAGGGCGGCGAGCCCGAACCACTGGACCGCATACCCAACGTGCTTGGCCGGCTCGACCGCCACCGTCGCCCAGGCACGCTGCAGCGGCGTTCCGTCCACCGCGGTTTCGGGTGGCGCCGTCTGCTGCACCGACACCGGCAGCAGCGTCAGACGCCATTCGGTGGCAAACGCATCCAACTGGATATTTTGCCGGATCGGCCCCGGCGCGTCGGGCCCCAACTGGAATAGCTGCGAGGGCGGCGGGGCCAGGCGCCCTTCCACGATCACCGGCTCCGCAGGCGTCGACAGCGCGGGGAGGGCCTGACGGTCATCGGGGCGGCGCGGCAGCCACCCCCGTTGGACCAGCACCGCCGGCCCACCGCCGTCCGGCACCAACGGGGTCACCACCACGAAGCCGACCCGGCCCCCCATGGGCCGGTTGTCCAGCCACACCGTGGCATCCGCCACCCAGCGGCCCTGCAGCCGCACCGCGCGCCCCGCCCACGCGGTCAACTGGCTACGCGCCTGGGCATCGCGCAGCGCCTCCCAGTCGGCGGCGGGCAATGCGGCCTGTGCCTCCCGTTCGGCCAGCCAGGCGCGCTTGCTCGCCGCCCGCCCCAACTGCCAGACGCCCAGGGACGCCGTCACCAACACCCCCACCGCGGCCGCCAGGGTCACCAGCCAAAACCGCCGCGCGCGTTGCGCCTTCATCCGATAATGTCCCGCATGAAATACCTCGTCGTGGTCGCCTTCGTCGGCATCGTGGGCAGTCTGGCAGCGGCGCTGGTCGCGATGATGAAGGGCGACTCCAGCAGCGGCGACGCGCAGCGCTCGCGCCGCATGGCCCGAGCGCTGACCGTGCGCATCGGGCTGTCCATTCTGCTGTTCCTGTTCATCATTCTCAGCCATTGGATGGGCTGGATTCAGCCGACCGGGCTGCCGGTGCACTGACCCCCGCCTGCCCTGCCGCCCAAACGAAGAAAGCGCCCGCAGGCGCTTTCCGGGATCCGACCGTGTCGGTTACATCCAGTAGACCAGCACGTACAGGAACAGCCAGACCACGTCCACGAAGTGCCAATACCAGGCAGCCCCCTCGAACCCGAAGTGGCGGTCCTTGGTGAAGTGCCCTTTTTGCAGGCGCAGGGTGATCACCAGCAGCATCAGCATGCCGACGAACACGTGGAAGCCGTGGAAGCCGGTCAGCATGAAGAACGTCGAGCCGAAGATGCCAGAGCTGAGCTTGAGGTTGAGGTCGGTGTAGGCGTGGAAGTATTCGTAGCCCTGCACCAGCAGGAACACGAAGCCCAGCAGCACCGTCAGCCACATGAAGGCAATGGTCTTGGTGCGGTTGCCGTCCTGAATCGCATGGTGCGCGATGGTCAGGGTCAGACCCGACGTCAGCAGCAGCGCAGTGTTGATGGTCGGCAGCCAGAACGGCCCGACGGTCTGGAAGGGCTCGACGATGCCCGCAGGCGACGCCGTGGCACCGGCCTGCACCGACGGCCAAATGGCCTGGAAGTTCGGCCAGATCAGGCTGTTTTCCAAGTTACCCAGGGCGGGGACGGAGTGGCTGCGGGCCCACCACAGCGCGGTGAAGAACGCGCCGAAGAACATCACCTCCGAGAAGATGAACCAGCTCATGCTCCAGCGGTAGGAGATGTCGATCTTGCGCCCGTAGAGGCCGCCTTCGCTCTCGGTTACGGCGTCTCGGAACCACTGGTACAGCACCACCAGCCACCACACCAGCCCGAAGGCCAGCGAATACATGCCCCAGTCGGTGCCATTGATCCATTGGCCAGCGCCCAGGATGACGAAGAACAGCCCGAAGGCCGCCATGAACGGGTGCCGCGACAGACCGGGCACGTAGTAGTACGGCGTGCTGCCGTGTGTGGTTGCGGACATACTCACTCCTCGTTGAATCTTATGGACGGGGCCGGGACCAGCGCCGTCCATCAGGACGACACCACCCAGCGCACGATCAGCATCAGGACACCGATGAACACGAAGGCCATCACCACCCCAGTCGCCAACACGGCCACCGGGTTGAGTTTCTGGACGTCGTGCTCGAAGTCGGCGCGGCGGCGCAAACCAATGAAACTCCACAGCACCGCTTTGACGGTATCGAGCACCGCCACCGGCCGCCGGTGGGGGGAAGGGGTCATGAGGCGTCTCCGGATCGAGCCAGCGCGGCGGTCGGCGCTGCGGGTGTGGGCGCGCCGACCTCAAAGAACGTGTAGGACAGCGTGATGGTCTTGACGTCTTTGGGCAGCTTGGGATCGATGACGAACGCCACCGGCCACTCCTTTCGCTCGCCCGGCGCCAGCGTGTACTGATTGAAGCAGAAACACTCCAGTTTGTTGAAGTGGTTGGCCGCCTGCCGCGGCGCGTAGCTGGGGATGGCCTGTGCCGCCATGGTGCGGCCCTGCACGTTCTGGAACTCGTACATCACGGTCGTGAGTTCGCCGGGATGCACCTGCACGGAACGCACCGCGGGCTTGAAGTGCCACGGACCCCGCACATTGGTGTCGAATTCCACCGTGATCGTGCGCGAGGTGTCGACCTGGGTGTTGGCCGGATCGACCCGCGACTTGCCCGGCACTTGGCGCTCACCGAGGGCCAGGATGTTGATCCCGGTGACCTCGCAAATGGCGCGGTAGATGGGCACCAGCGCATAGCCGAAGGCAAACATGCCCACGGCGATGACGACCAGCTTTCCGGTCATGCGCAGGTTGTCGAGACGGCGTGACGACATGGCGTTCGGCATGCGATGGCCGATCAGGGCCCGAGCAGAATGTGCTTGACCACGAACCCCAGGGCAAACGCCAGGGCCACCGACGCCAGGATCCAACCCAGGCGCACATTCTGGCGACGCTGCTCAGGGGTCATGGTGCATTCTCCCGGTCGCCATCAACCCACGATGCGGGTTGCGGTGGCGTCCAGCTTGGGCGGGGTCTCGAAGGTGTGGTGCGGCGCCGGCGACGGCACTTCCCACTCCAGGCCTTCGGCGCCTTCCCAGGGCTTTTGCGGGGCCTTTTCGCCCTGGCCACGCATGGCCGGCAGGATCACGGCCAGGAAGAAGTACACCTGCGCCAGACCGAAGGCAAACGCCCCCACCGACGCGATCGCGTTGAAGTCGGCAAACTGCATCGGGTAGTCGGCGTAGCGGCGCGGCATGCCCGCCAGGCCGAGGAAGTGCATCGGGAAGAAGGTGACGTTGAACGAGATCATCGACCACCAGAAGTGGATCTTGCCGCGCGTCTCGGAATACATGACCCCTGTCCACTTGGGCAGCCAGTAGTAGGCACCCGCGAACATCGCGAACAGCGAGCCGGCCACCAGCACATAGTGGAAGTGCGCCACCACGTAGTAGGTGTCCTGGAAGTTGATGTCGATCGGCGCCATCGAGAGCATCAGCCCGGTGAATCCGCCCATGGTGAACACGAAGATGAAGCCCACGGCCCACAGCATCGGGGTCTCGAAGGTCATCGAGCCCTTCCACATGGTCGCGATCCAGTTGAAGATCTTCACGCCCGTGGGCACGGCGATCAGCATGGTCGCGTACATGAAGAAGAGTTGACCCGTCACCGGCATGCCGGTGGTGAACATGTGGTGCGCCCAGACGATGAACGACAGGATCGCGATCGAGGCGGTGGCGTACACCATCGAGGTGTAGCCGAACAGCTTTTTGCGGGCGAACGCCGGCACGACCTGGCTGATGATGCCGAAGGCCGGCAGGATCATGATGTACACCTCGGGGTGACCGAAGAACCAGAAAATGTGCTGATACATCACCGGGTCACCGCCGCCGGCCGGGTTGAAGAAGCTGGTGCCCAAGTGGCGGTCGGTCAGCGTCATGGTGATGGCACCGGCCAGCACCGGCATCACCGCGATCAGCAGATAGGCCGTGATCAGCCAGGTCCACGCGAACATCGGCATCTTCATCAGCGTCATGCCGGGCGCGCGCATGTTCAGGATGGTCACGATGATGTTGATCGAGCCCATGATGGAACTGGCACCCAGGATGTGCATCGCGAAGATCGCGGCGTCCATGGACGGGCCCATCTGCAGCGTCAGCGGCGCATACAGCGTCCAGCCGGCCGCCGGCGCCCCGCCGGGCATGAAGAACGACAGCACGATGATGATCGCCGCCGGCACCATCAGCCAGAAGCTGAAGTTGTTCATGCGGGCAAAGGCCATGTCGGATGCACCGATCTGCAGCGGCAGCATCCAGTTGGCGAAGCCCACGAAGGCCGGCATGATGGCCCCGAACACCATGATGATGCCGTGCATGGTGGTGAGCTGGTTGAACAGCTCGGGGTTGACCAGTTGCAGGCCGGGCTGAAACAGCTCGGCCCGAATGCCCAGCGCCAGCACCCCGCCGACCATCAGCATGGTGAAGCTGAACAGCAGGTACAGGGTACCGATGTCTTTGTGGTTGGTGGCGAACACCCAGCGCCGCCAACCGGCCGGCGCATGGTGCTCATGATCGTGCGCGTGCGCGCCGTGATGGTCCAGTACTGCACTCATGGCGATTTCCTCGTGGCTTCAATCCTTGTCACTGACGCGCTGCCAGCACTTCCTTGGGCTGCACGACCTGGCCCGTATTGTTGGACCAGCTGTTCTTCGCGTAGGTCATGACGGCAGCCAGCTCGACGTCGGAGAGCTGCTTCCAAGCCGGCATCTGGGCCGCCGCGCCATTGACGCCGTTGAGCATGATTTGGATCATCTTGCCGTGGTCGGCGGCCGTGACGATGGCGGAGCCGTCCAGCGGTTTGATCGGGCCTGCGCCTTTGCCGCTGGCCTGGTGGCAGGCCGCGCAATTGGCGGCGTACACCGACTCGCCGCGCTTGACCAGCTCGGCCAGGGTCCATTCCTTGTTCGGATCGTCGGCCAGCGCAGCCATCGCCTTCTTGCGCTGCTCCACCCACTGGGTGTACTCCTCCTGCGTTACCACCCTGACGTGGATCGGCATGTAGGCATGCTCCTTGCCGCACAGCTCGGCACACTGGCCATAAAAGTCACCGGTCTTTTCGGCGCGGAACCAGGTGTCGCGCACGAAGCCGGGGATGGCGTCCTGCTTGACGCCGAAGGCCGGCACCATCCAGGCGTGGATGACGTCGTTGGCGGTGGTGATGATGCGGATCTTCTTGCCGACCGGCACGACCAGCGGGTTATCCACCTTGAGCAGGTAGTCGTCCACCGCTTCGGGCTTGCCGCTGTCCGACATCACACGGTGTTTGGGGTCCAGGGTGGACAGAAACTGAATCCCCTCCCCTTCGCCCTTGAGGTATTCGTACCCCCACTTCCACTGCATGCCGACCGCCTTGATGGTGAGGTCGCTGTTGGTGGTGTCCTTCTGAGCGACCAGCACCTTGGTGGCGGGCAGCGCCATGCCAATGACGATCAGCAGCGGAACGATGGTCCAGCCCAGCTCGACCCAGATCGGCTCGGGCAGCTCTTGCGACTGGTGCCCGACCGACTTGCGGTGCTTGGCGATCGAATAGAACATGATGCCGAAGACGACGACAAAAATCGTCGCGCAGATGGCGAGCATGAACCAATGCAGCCAGTGCTGCTCTTCGGCAATGCGGGTGGCGGGGGGATGGAAGTTGAGTTGATTGACCGCCGGGCCACCCGGCAGGTCGTTGACCGCGGCATGGGCCGCATTCGAGACCCACACGCCAAGGCCCAACAGGGCAGCGCCCATGGCGTCCTTGGCGCCCCTCCAGGCGCCGACCCCGTGCCTGCGCCACGTTTGACCTGAATGCTTCATCATGCTCACGTCGTTTGCCTCGAATATAAGCGTTGATTTATGTCAACACCGATTACACCAAACTTCTGCACTCTTGGCGGTGCGGGCAATCCCGGGGGTGGGCGACACGGGCGCGGCGCTCATCCCGTCGGAGCGGCCGGCGCTGTCGCCAGTGCCCAGCGCAGCTCGCGCGCCAACTGGCGCCGCTGCTCCGGACGGGCATAACGCCCCACATGCACCCGCGCCGTTCCGGCGCGCAGCTCCACCAACCCGGCCCCATGGCCGGCGTCCTCCACCCGCAGCCAGTGCCGGGACAGCTCGCGCCGCCTCACCGCACCCGCTTGCTCCCACTCCACCACCAGGCGCTGTCCATCGAGCACCAGGGTCTCCCGATCGGTCGCGTGGCGCGCATACCACAGAAAGGCCAGCGCGACGGCGGTCGACTCGAGCACTGCAAAGGGCAGCACCAACCTCGCCCCCATCGCCCAGAACGCCGCCGCCACCGACAGCGCGGCCGCGCACGCCAGCAAGGACGCCCACAGACACTGCCGCGGCGTCAAGGCGCAGTTGCGCTTGAGCAGCCACCGCAAGCCGTCCGGTCCCCGCTGGGCCAGTTGGAACGCGACGCCGCCAGGAGATGCATCCATCGGTGCCACCGTCAACTCCGGAGCCGTGGCCCGGCCACTTCACCACACGAACAGTCGGCGGACCCAGGCCCGCCCGCGCTTTTGACTTAGATCAATTGTAGTGCGGTTTCAGACGCCGTCGGTCGCCTGGGGTCGGCCTGGACCCGACCCGCCCCGCAGCGACTCGCGCAGCCGCTCCAGCGGCACCGTGGTCACACCCGACACCGCCACCCGCGGCCGCGGGCGGAAGGCGTGGCCATACACCACTTCCACGGTGAGGCAAAGCTGGCCGTCTGGGCTGCGCGGCAGCCCGTGCTCGACGGCGCGCAGCCAACGCTCGCGCCAGCCGCGCCCGCGCAGGGCGGCAAACCGCCCCACATGCCAGTTGCGCCCGGTCTCGCGCAGGTCGGCCAGCAGACGCTCGGCGTTGGGATAGGTCAATGTCAGCCGCTCCATATCCATCACCGGCTCGGCAAAGCCCAGCTCGACGAGTTGATCGCCCCAGTCGTGCATGTCCACATAGGCCGGCGCGGGAGGCGGCCAACCGTGAGCCGCATGCACCGCGCGCAGTTCGCGGGCCGTGTCCGGACCCAGACACGAAAACATCACAAACCCGTCGACGGCCAGCCACTCGTACCATCGCCGCAACAGCGCGCGGGGCTGCGCGGCGGCGTGCAGCGCCATGTTGGCCCACACCAGCCCGACGGACTCCGGCACCGCCTCCCCAGCCTCCACCGCGCCGACCAGCGGGGAAGCCGCCTCGCCGGACGCCCGAGGGCGCGCCATCCAGCGCCGCCACCACGGCGGGGCCGGGGTCCGCCAGCGCGCCAGTGTTGCCTGGGCCAACTCCCCCGCCAGCCAAACCCGCGCTTGCGGGTAGCGCTGCGCCACCGCCCGATGCGCCTGCTCGCCAGCCAGCAGCGGGGACCAGCTCATCCAGGCATCGGGGCGGGCCTTGATCCAGTCCAAACGCTCGGCCATGCGCGCGCCGATCGTCTCGTGCAGCCACGGACTGCCTGGGGGCACACGGGTGCGCCAACGGGCCGCCGCGACCGGATCGAGATCCGGCACGCCATCGTCGTCGGGGCGCGAGGGAGGAGCCATGGGCCGCGCAGTATAGTGGTGGGCCAGGGCAGACAGGCCGTGAGTGCCGATGCCCGCGTGGAGGGGGAGGACATGCCATCGAAGCCGACGACAGGGTGGAGGAACGGCCTGCGGCGCGCGCTCGACGCCCTGTGCCCCGCAGTCTGCGAGGCCTGCGGTCGCTGGCCGGACGGGCCGCTGTGCCCCGACTGCCGACACGATCTGGCCCCACGAGTTGCGCGCTGTCCCGGCTGCGCCCTACCGCACGCCAACGCGCAGGCGCGCTGCGAAGCCTGCCAGCACGACCCGCCGCCGTGGCGATCGGTGGTGGCGCGGGTCGATTTCGACCACCCCTGGGACGCCTGGATCCGGGCACTCAAATCCACCGGTCGCCCCGGCCTGTCGGACGCGCTGGCGCGCTTGTGGCTCGACGACCCCGCCGTGCCGGCGCTGCTGGCCGATGCCGATACGTGGCTGCCCATCCCCCTGACGGCCGCGCGGCTGGCGGAGCGCGGCTACAACCAGGCATGGTCACTGATGCGGGCGCTGGCCCGCCACCTCGACACCCCGCCAGCGCTGCCGCAGGGCTTGCAGCGGGCCCCGGATGCGCCGGTGCTGCATCACCTGGACCGCCGCGAACGGCTGGCGCAGGCGCAGGGGCTG
The DNA here is from genome assembly GCF_046292505.1 of Tepidimonas sp. Lineage (GTDB taxonomy): Bacteria > Pseudomonadota > Gammaproteobacteria > Burkholderiales > Burkholderiaceae_C > Tepidimonas. The sequence goes on from NZ_JBKBQX010000003.1 coordinate 94,291, forward strand.
TTCCACGTATCGCCCGCTGCGCGGGCCCGGGTGCGCGCACGGCGCGTGCTGGTGGTCGATGACGTGATGACGACGGGTGCAACCTTGCGCGCGGCCACCCATGCCCTGCTCGAGGCGGGCGCCGCCGCTGTCGATGCGCTCGTGGTGGCCCGCACGCCACCCCCCATGGAATAATCGGCGCCCCATGTTCCGCATCGTCCTGGTCACCCCCGAAATTCCGCCCAACACGGGCAACGTGATCCGGCTGTGCGCCAACACGGGCTGCGCGCTGCATCTGGTGGAGCCGCTCGGCTTCTCCATGGACGACAAGCTGCTGCGCCGTGCGGGGCTGGACTACCACGAGTACGCGACGGTGCGCCGCCATGCCTCGTGGTCGGCGTTTCTGGCGGCCGAGCACCCCGCCCCCCAGCGCTGCTTTGCCTTCACGACGCACGGGACCGCGTCGGCATTCGCCACCGCTTACCAGCCCGGGGATTGGTTCGTCTTTGGCGCCGAGTCGCGGGGTCTGCCAGCCGACGTGTTGCAAGACTTCGACGCGCCCCGCCGCCTGCGCTTGCCCATGCGGCCCGGACAGCGCAGCCTCAACCTGTCCAACGCTGTCGCCATCGTCGCCTTCGAGGCGTGGCGCCAGCACGGCTTTGCCGGCGCCGCGGTGCCGGGCAACGACACCGTTCAGGCGTAGTGGCGCACCAGCATTTCCGCCACGCAGGCGGGCTTGGACTGCCCTTCGATCTCGACCGTCGCGTGCCAGCACAGATGCACGCCGTTGGGCGCGATGCGCTCGAGCGACTGCAGTTGCAGCCGCGCGCGGACCCGGCTGCCGACAGGAACCGGCGCGGTGAAGCGAACGCGGTTGGTGCCGTAGTTGACCGACATGCGCACGCCGGCGATGTGCACCGACTCGCCCAACCACTTGGACAGCAGCGACAGGGTCAGAAAGCCGTGTGCGATCGGCGCGCCGAAGGGGCCGTGCGCCGCCCGCTCGGCATCGACGTGGATCCACTGGTGATCGTCGGTGGCATCGGCAAAGCGATCGACCCGCTCCTGGGTGATCTGCAACCAGTCGGTGATGGCGACCTCGGTGCCGACGGCGGCCTCGAGCGCGTCGAAAGAGTCGAACGTCTTCATGGGGCGTGACTGTAGCGGCGCGGACGGGATGGGCGTGTCCGCCAGCGGACAGGCTGCACCTCAACCATCGACCCACGCCAGCACGGACTGCCACGGGGCCAGTTCGCGCTCCACCTGCCGCGGCCGCACGTCGAAGAGGGTCAGGCCGTGCGCTGCCAGATGCCGGTACACCTGCGCCTCGCGCACGAAGCCGGCCACCGGCAGACCCAGCGCGGCAAAAAAATCCTGCAGCTGCCGCGCCGCCAAGGTGCGGTCATCGACGCGCATCCCCACGACCGCCACGCGCAGCCCGTCGCGCCCGCGCTCGCGCACGTGTTGCAAAAAATCGTGCGTGGCGAACATGTCGAACACCCCCGGCTGCACGGGCACGAGCAGGCGATCGGCGCGCCGCAGCACCTCGCGCAGGCGCTGGCCGTGCAAGCCGGCCGGCGTGTCCAGCACCACGTGCGTCGTGCCGCGCGGCGGCTTGAGCACATCGTCGCGGCTGGCGTCCCACCCCGCGATTGGGCGCGCGGCGGCAGGCCGCAGCGCCAGCCACCGGGCACAGCTCTGCTGCCGGTCCACATCGCCCAGCATGACGGCGTGTCCGCACCGCGCCCAATGGCCGGCGATGTGGGTGGCGAGCGTCGTTTTTCCGACGCCGCCTTTGGGGTTGACGATGGCAAGCACGGGCATGGGCAAACTCCGGCCGGGGTGTGATCATGGTAGCCCAGCGGCGGCGACAATGCGGGCATGTTTACCCCTTCGCAAGCCGATGTGCGCCGTTTCTTTTGCGGCGCATTCGACAAAGGCCGCCGCGGCCTGCCGCTCGAGCCCCTGGAAACCTTGGCCTACGAGTGGATGCTGCGCCACCCCGAGTACCATGCCGAGCTGGGCGACCTGGACGCCGCATTGCGCGCCATGGCAACGGTCGACCCCGCGCGGGACAACCCTTTCCTGCATCTGTCGATGCACCTGAGCATCAGCGAGCAGTGCTCGATCGATCAGCCGCCCGGCATCCGCCAGGCCGTGGAGTTGCTCGCCGCCCGGCGCGGCTCGCTGCACGACGCGCACCACGAGGTCATGGACTGCCTGGGCCGGATGCTGTGGGAAAGCCAGGTCCACGGACGCCCACCGGATGGACAGGCCTACTTGGCCGAGGTGCGGCGCCGGGCGACCGCCGATTGACCCCACGGGCCAACCCAATCCCAACGACCCAACGAAAAGGCCCCGACGGGCTGCACCCGTCGAGGCCTTGGCACGGGGTTCACCGTGCCAGCCGAGGCAGCGTGGAGGGTCTTGTCACACACTGCCGGAAGCAACGGATTGCTTCCATTGGGGGTTGCCGGGCCAAGGCGTTTGCCGCCAAGGCGGGCCTGTCGGACCGGATGGGCAACATGGCCGCCGTGTTTCCGATCGCGACGGTTCCACTGTACGCCAGGCTGAGGCCCTGTGGACTGAATTTTTTCGATGACGGCCGCCCCGCCATTGGACAAAAAATATGGCCCGACTCGCCTCAGGGGAACCGCCCCGAGGATGCCATATTCATGCTCAAACGTTATAAAAACTTTGATCTAAAGTATTGACTCGTCATTACGAGCCCCCTACCATCGCGGCCGTTTCGTTCATCGCAACCCCGTGAAAGGCCGGCTCCATCCGCCGCGCAGTGCGCGGCAGTCTGGCATCCCGCCAGTCGGCACCGCCGATGGCCCCTGGATGCCACCGACCTTTCCGCAAGCCGCCAGAGCCGGCGCGCCGCTGCCTTCGTGACAGCCGTGCCGCGGAGCGTGCCCCAAGGGGCGCCTCCGGCTCGATCCCCGCTGCCCGCCGCGGCACGGCCGATCGACCGCCCGACGCAACCCGCCCCGAGAGCGGGACCGCCGAACGGCTTGTTCAGCAACAGAAAGGAGTGTGTGCATGATCACGACGTGCATCGACACCCAGAATCGCGCACCGGCCTGCGCCCCAGGCCGGGCTGTGCGCGTCGTACCCTCCGAGAGGCTGGTGCAGATCGCGGCACGCGCCTGGGCGGCTGCTCGCCACGGCATGGCGCTGTTTGGCGTCGCGACCCTGGCCACCGTTGTGCTGCTGGCCACCCAGCCGCAGTTGCGCGCCGAGCTGGAGCGCGGCGCGACCGACTGGTTGTTGGGCCGACAGGCCGTCACGGTCGAGGACGACGAGCTGACCGCGCCCGAGCGCGTGCTGGCCGCCAATCTGAAGGATCTGCCGCCCGAACAGGTGCGCGTGGCGCACTGGCTGGCGCGCAAATACCGCGTAGCCAGCGAACCGATCGGGGCGCTGGTCGCCGAGGCCTACCAACTCGGCCCGCAGTTGCGGCTGGATCCCGCGCTGATTCTGGCCGTCATGGCGATCGAATCCCGCTTCAACCCGTTTGCGGCCAGCCCCGTAGGCGCGCACGGACTGATGCAGGTGGACACCCGCGTGCACGCCGACAAGTTCGAAGGTTTTGGCGGCACGCTGGCGGCCTTCGACCCTTTGAGCAACCTGCGCGTCGGCGCCGAAATTCTGCAGGACGCCGTGCGGCGCGCCGGCTCGGTCCCGGGCGGTCTGCGCCTGTACGTCGGCGCGGTCACCCACGACGGTCGGGACTACATCGTCAAGGTGCTGTCCGAGTACGAGCGGCTCAAGCGCGTCTCGGGCGGGCAGCAGGTGGGTTTTCAGGCTGCCATGCCGTTGCCAGCATCGATCGGCCCGGCGGCACCGGTGCCGCCGGGCGAGGCCGCCAGCCCCCCGCAGATCGAAGCGGACGCCGCGCCGCGCGCCACGGACACGCCGGTGGCCGCTCGGGCGTCCTGATAAAATCGAATTGCGCGCGACTGGCGATAGGCCACGGGGCTGGCTGCGGCTCCGACACGATACATGGGCCGACGTGGACCACCACGGGGGAGCGCGCAGCACACCGTCACCTGCGGTATGCCGCCTCGCCGTTCGCCTGGGCAGCCCGTGAGGCGTGACCGCCGCCGCGGGTCCACCGACCACGTCAGGACTGCCATGTTCAGCCGCAACATCCTCATCGAACAGACCGACCCCGAGGTGTGGGCCGCCATCCAGGCCGAAAATGCCCGCCAGGAAGCCCACATCGAGCTGATCGCGAGCGAAAACTACGCCTCGCCCGCGGTGATGGCCGCGCAGGGCACGCAGCTGACCAACAAGTACGCCGAGGGCTATCCGGGCAAGCGCTACTACGGCGGCTGCGAGCACGTGGACGTGGCCGAGCAGCTGGCGATCGACCGGCTCAAGGAGCTCTTCGGCGCCGAGGCGGCCAACGTGCAGCCGCACTGCGGCGCCAGCGCCAACGAGGCGGTGTTCCTCGCGTTCCTCAAGCCCGGCGACACCATCATGGGCATGAGCTTGGCCGAAGGCGGGCACCTGACGCACGGCATGGCGCTGAACATGTCGGGCAAGTGGTTCAACGTCATCTCCTACGGCCTGAACGAGCGCGAAGAGATCGACTACGAGGCGCTCGAGGCCAAGGCGCGCCAGCACCGGCCCAAGCTGATCATCGCCGGTGCCAGCGCCTACAGCCTGCGCATCGACTTCGAGCGCATCGGGCGCGTGGCGCGCGAGGTCGGCGCGATCTTCATGGTCGACATGGCGCACTACGCCGGGCTGATCGCCGCCGGGGTCTACCCGAACCCGGTGCCGCACGCCGACGTGGTCACCTCCACCACGCACAAGAGCCTGCGCGGGCCGCGCGGCGGCATCATCCTGATGAAGGCCGAGCACGAAAAGGCGATCAACAGCGCCGTCTTCCCCGGCCTGCAGGGCGGCCCGCTGATGCACGTGATCGCAGCCAAGGCGGTGGCGTTCAAGGAGGCGCTCAGCCCCGAGTTCAAGGCCTATCAGCAGCAGGTCGTCCGCAACGCCCAGGCGATGGCCGAGACGCTGCAGCAGCGCGGCTTGCGCATCGTCAGCGGCCGCACCGAAAGCCACGTGATGCTGGTGGATCTGCGCGCCAAGGGCATCACCGGCAAGGAGGCCGAGGCGGTGCTGGGCCAGGCGCACATCACGGTCAACAAGAACGCGATCCCCAACGACCCCGAAAAGCCGATGGTCACGAGTGGCATCCGCCTGGGCACGCCCGCCATGACCACGCGCGGCTTCACCGAGGCCGAGGCGCGCCAGACCGCCCACCTGATCGCCGACGTGCTGGACGATCCGCGCAACCCGGCCACCATCGAGCGCGTGCGCGCGCAGGTCGCGGAGCTGACGCGGCGCTTCCCCGTCTACGGGTGATGCGATGAAGTGCCCCTTCTGCGGACACGCCGACACCCAGGTGGTGGAGACGCGCGAGTCCGACGACGGGGTGTTCGTGCGTCGGCGCCGCCGCTGCGGCGCGTGCGACCGGCGCTTCACCACCTATGAGCGCGCCGAGGTGACGTTCCCGCAGGTGGTCAAGAAGGACGGCCGGCGGGTCGATTACGACGCCGCCAAGCTGCGCGCGAGCCTGGCGCTGGCGCTGCGCAAGCGCCCGGTGAGCACCGAGCGGCTGGATGCCGCCATCGCCCGCATCGAGGAGAGGCTGCTGGCCGAGGGCGCGCGCGAGGTGCCGTCGCAGCGCCTGGGCGAATGGGTGATGCAGGAGCTGCGCGAGCTCGACCAGGTGGCCTACGTGCGCTTTGCCAGCGTCTACCGCAGCTTCGAGGACGTGGACGCCTTCAGATCGCTGATCGACGAGGTGCGGGGCTGACCGCGGTGTCGGCGCCGGCGCGGATCGGCAGACGCACCTGGGCGACGAACTCGCCCTCCGACTCGTACACGCGCAAACGGGCCTGCGTGTCGTAGTGCAGATCGAGCCGCTCGCGCAGGTTGGCCAGCGCCAGACCGTGTCCGTGGGTGTCCGCATCGGCGGGCGGCAGCGGGTTGCGCACGAACAGCACCAGGTGGTCGTCGTCGCGGAACGCCTCCACCGTGACACACGCCCCCTCGGGGCGGGGCTCGACCCCGTGGCGAACGGCGTTTTCCACCAGCGGCTGCAGGGTGAGCGGTGGCAGCAGCGCATCGGCCGGCGCCGTGTCCACATGCCACGCCACCCGCAGCCGCTCGCCCAGGCGCACCTGCTCCACGGCCAGATAGGACTGCGCCAGGGCCAGCTCCTCGCGCCAGGGTACCAGCGTGCGTGGCTCGGCCAGCAGGGCGCGGTAAAGCTCTGCCAGATCCTCCAGCATGGCTTCGGCACGCGCCGGATCGCGGCGGATCAACGCCAGCACGCCATTGAGGCTGTTGAACAAAAAGTGCGGGCGCATACGCGACTGCAGCGCCTGCAACCGCGCCTCCGACAAGGCAGGGGACAGGCGGTGGTGGCGCCAGTCGAAGTAGCCCGCGATGCCGCCCCAAACGGCCAGCGTGGCCACGACGACGGTGGGCGGGGCGGGCACTGCCAAACCCCAGCCCTGCAGCAGCGCGCGCCAAGCCAGCGCCGCCAGGACCGCGATCAGCGCGGTGATCAGCAGCGCCCGCCAGGGAGGGCAGCGCCGCAACCACGGCGACAGCAGCGCCAGCGCGGCGGCCACCGACAACAGCGTCGGCTCGAACAGCACGCCGGCAGTCAGCCAGCCCTGGAGGGTGGCGTCGGTGGGCGATGCCTCCAGCACCCACCACAGAGCACGCAGCCCCTCGGCCAGCAGCAGCAAGCGCCACTGTGCCCCGAGGTTGCGGAAGTCGGGGATGACAAACCGCGCGGCGGCCATACGATGGATGGGGTGCGGATTCCGGGGTCGGCAATGGCAAAGGGGCAGCGGGAAGGGCCGTGACGGCGGCGCGCCATTCGTGCCCGGCCGACCCGATGGTAACGCCCACCACCCGCGCCGACCACCCCCAGGCGAAACTGCGACAATCCGGTCATGTTCACCGGCATCATCACCCGCGTCGGGCGCATCGAGCGACACCAGCCCCTCGGCACCGGCGCCGACCACGGCCTGCGGCTGCACGTGGCCGCCGGGGCCGACTATCTGGCCGACGTGGCATTGGGCGACAGCATTGCCATCAACGGCGCCTGCATGACCGTCACGTCGCTGGATCCGTCGCAGGGGCTCTTTACCGTGGACGTGTCGGCCGAATCGCTGGCCCGCACCACGGGGCTCGATCGCCCCGGGGCGGTCAATCTGGAAAAGGCCATGCGCCCCGCCGACCGTCTGGGGGGGCACATCGTCAGCGGGCACGTCGACGGCGTGGGCACGGTCACCCGGCTGGCCGCCGTGGGCGAGTCCTGGAACCTGTGCGTGCTGGCCCCACCCGCCCTGGCCAAGTATCTGGCCTACAAGGGGTCGATCACTGTCAACGGGGTCAGCCTGACGGTCAACCACGTCACGGACCGGGCGGATGGCTGCGAGGTCAGCATCAACCTGATCCCGCACACGATGCAGCACACGGCGTTGGGCACGTTGACGGTCGGTGCACAGGTCAATCTGGAGGTCGATATGATTGCGCGCTATGTCGAGCGGATGCTGTCCCTCGCCACCGTGCCACCGCCCCTCTGACAGTGTCCGCGCGTCGCCTGCCGACCCCGCGGCCTGCTGCGCCGCCTCCCCGCAAACCCCCACCATGAGCACTGACCCAAGCGCTGCCGATGCGGTGGCCCCCATCGCCTCCGTGGAAGAGATCGTGGCCGAGCTGCGCGCCGGCCGGCTGGTCATCCTGGTCGATGAGGAGGACCGCGAAAACGAGGGCGACCTCGTCCTGGCCGCCGACCATGTGACCCCGGAGGCGATCAACTTCATGGCCAAGTACGGCCGTGGCCTGATCTGCCTGACCTTGACGCGCGAGCGCTGCGAGCAACTGCGCCTGCCGCCGATGGTGCCGCGCAATGGCACCAAGATGGGTACGGCCTTCACCGTATCGATCGAAGCGGCCGAGGGCGTGACCACGGGCATCTCGGCCGCGGATCGGGCCCACACCATCCGTGTCGCCGTCGCCGCCGGCGCCCGCCCGGACGATCTGGTGCAGCCAGGCCATGTGTTCCCGTTGCAGGCGGTGGACGGCGGCGTGCTGATGCGCGCCGGTCATACCGAGGCCGGTTGCGACCTCGCGGCGATGGCGGGCTGCACGCCGGCCGCCGTGATCTGCGAGATCATGAACGACGACGGCACCATGGCCCGGCTGCCGGATCTGCAGCGCTTCGCTGCGCAGCATGGCCTGAAGATCGGCACCATCGCCGATTTGATCGAACACCGCAGCCGCACCGAAAGCCTGGTGCGACGGGTCAGCAGCCGACCGTTGGCCACCGCCTTTGGCGAATTCAGCGCCCACGCCTACCGCGACCAGACCAGCGGTGGGGTGCATCTGGCGCTGGTCAAAGGCCAGTGGGGCCCCGACGAGGCGGTGCCCGTGCGTGTGCACGAGCCGCTGTCGGTGCTGGATGCGCTGGAGACCGGCCGCCGCATGCACTCCTGGAGCCTGGAGGCCAGCTTGCGCCATCTGCAACAGGCCGGCCGCGGGGTGGCGGTGCTGCTCAACTGCGGCGAATCGGCAGACCAGTTGCTGGCCCAGTTCGAGGGCACGGCCCGCTCGGCCCAGGCGCCGGAGCGTGGCCGCATGGACCTGCGCACCTACGGCGTGGGCGCCCAAATCCTGCGGGACTGCGGCATCCATCGCATGCAGTTGCTCGGCCACCCCCGCCGCATGCCCAGCATGACCGGCTATGGGCTGGAGGTGGTGGGCTTTTTGCACCCCCCAACCACGGAAGGAAACCCGACATGATGGGAGCCCACAAGGGCGATGGCCCGGCGCTGGACGGCCGCGGCCTGCGCATCGGCATGGTGCAAGCCCGCTTCAACCAGGGCATCACGGACGCGCTGGCGGCCGCCTGCCGCGACGAGTTGCGGACGCTGGGCGTGGCCGAGGCCGACATCGCAATCGAGCAAGTGCCCGGCGCGCTGGAAGTGCCCCTGGCCCTGCAGGCGATGGCCCAGAGCGATCGCTTCGATGCGCTGGTGGCGCTGGGCTGCGTGATCCGCGGCGAGACCTACCACTTCGAGCTGGTGTGCAACGAGTCGGCCGCCGGCATCACGCGCGTGGCGCTGGACCACCACATTCCGATCGCCAACGCCATCCTGACGACCGAGAACCTGTCCCAGGCCGTGGCCCGGCAGGACGAGAAGGCGCGCGACGCCGCCCGCGTGGCGGTGGAGATGGCGGCCCTGCTGCGGCGCTACCCGGCGGACTGACGCGCACGGCGCCCGCGCGGTCTGGGACAATACGGCCCATGACCAAAGCATCCGAAAAATCCGCCCGCACCCGCGCGCGGGAGTTCGCCCTGCAGGGGCTGTATCAGCACCTGGTGGGCCGCAACGACGCGCAGGACATCGACCTGTTCACGCGCGACCTCAGCGGTTTTCACAAAGCCGACAGCGCCCACTACGACGCGCTGCTGCACGGTTGCATCGCCGAAGGGGCCGAGCTGGATGCTCGGCTCGCCCCGCTGCTGGACCGCCCTGTGGCGGAGCTGTCGCCCATCGAACACGCGGTGCTGTGGATCGGCGCGTACGAATTCCTGCACTGCGTGGACGTGCCCTGGCGCGTCGTCATCAACGAATGCATCGAACTGGCCAAGTCGTTCGGCGGCACCGATGGGCACAAATTCGTCAACGGTGTGCTCAACCGGCTGGCGCCGCAAATCCGCGGCGACGAGGTGGCCCGTGACCCTGCCCGCCGCGGCTGAGGCGATGGATACCGCATCGGTACACTCCTGGCCCATTCGGGTCTATTGGGAAGACACCGACGCCGGCGGCATCGTCTACTACGCCAACTACCTGAAGTTCTTCGAGCGGGCGCGCACCGAGTGGCTGCGCGGGCTGGGCCTGGGGCAGCAGGCGCTGCGCGAGCGCACGGGGGGCATGTTCGTCGTCAGCGCCGCCGAGGCCCGCTATCTGCGCCCCGCGCGGCTGGACGACCGGCTGGACATCCGCACCCGCATCCGGGAACTCGGACGGGCCTCGCTGACACTGCAACAGCAGGCGTGGCGCACCGACCCGACGCCCGTGCTGCTGTGCGAGGGGACGGTGCGCATCGGCTGGGTGGAGGCCGAGGCGATGCGCCCGGGCCGCCTGCCCGCCGAGGTGACCGCGGCCCTGGCCCCGGCCTGGGCATCGAGCCGGCAGGCCGCCTCCGACAAGGACCTTTGCGCATGACGCATGACTTTTCCGTCATCGAGCTGATGCTCAACGCCTCCTGGGTGGTCCAGGCGGTGGTACTGCTGCTGATCGGCGTCTCGGTCACGAGCTGGGCGGCGATTTTCCGCAAGGTGTTCGCCCTCAAGCGGGTGCGGCGCCTGACGGATGACTTCGAGCGCGAGTTCTGGTCCGGCGGCAATCTGCAGGATCTGTACGCCGCCGCGGCGCGCAACGCGCGCGAGGGCAGCCCGATGGAGCGCATCTTCGCCAGCGGCATGCGCGAATTCCAAAAGCTGCGCGAGCGGCGCATCACCCAGCCCGACGCGCTGCTCGACGGCGCTCGCCGCGCCATGCGCGCCGCTTATCAGCGCGAGCTCGACGCCCTCGAAGTCAATCTGTCCTTCCTGGGTTCGGTGGGGTCCGTGTCGCCCTACGTCGGCCTGTTTGGCACGGTCTGGGGCATCATGCACGCCTTCACCGGGCTGGCGGCGCTGACCCAGGTGACGCTCGCCACCGTGGCCCCCGCCATCGCCGAGGCGCTGGTGGCCACCGCGATCGGGCTGTTCGCGGCCATTCCGGCCGTGCTGGCCTACAACCGGTTCGCGCACGACATCGACCGCCTGGCCAACCGGCTCGAGACTTTCATCGAAGAGTTCTCGAACATCTTGCACCGCCACGCCGGCGCGGCATCGGCCGGCCACTGATACGGGCACCGCTTTCCCGACTGGAGGACCGCTCGCATGCCCGCCATCGCCCCTCGCGGACAAGGCCGCCGCGCGATCACCGAGATCAACATGGTGCCCTTCATCGACGTGATGCTGGTGCTGTTGATCATCTTCATGGTGACCGCCCCGCTGATCGTGCCCAGCCAGGTCGAGCTGCCCAGCGTCGGTCAGGCAGCACGCCAGCCAGACCGTTTCGTGCAGGTGATCGTGGAGCGCGACGGCCGCCTGCGGCTGCGCGACAGCGCCCGCAGCAGCGGCGAGGCCGACGTGGTCACTCTCAAGGACCTGCCCGCCCGTGTGCAGGCCATTCAGGGCGCGCCGGGGGCTGACGGGTCGGTGAGCGTGCCGGTCATCATCAGCGGCGACAAGCGCGTCGCCTACGAACAGGTGATGCAGGTCATGGATGCCCTGCAGCGCGCAGGCGTGGCCCGCATCGGGCTGTCGGTGCAGACCGACGCCGCGCTCCGTTGACCCGATCCTTGCCATGCAGGCCACCGTCGACGAGTTGGACCTGAGCCCGCCGCCCACCCCGGGCGGCTGGGCGCCCTGGGCGCTGGCACTGCTGGCCCACGGGCTGCTGGCGCTGGCGCTGGCCTGGGGCTTGGCGTGGCAGCGCGAGACGACCACCGTCGCCTCGGCCGAACTCTGGTCGGCGCTGCCGCAGGTGGCCGCCCCGCGTGCGCAGGAGCCGCCCCCCGAGCCCCCAGCCCCACCCGCGCCTGTCCCCCCCGCCCGCCCCGCGCCGCCGCCCCCGCCGGCGGCAGAGCCGGCCCGCCGCGACGCCGACATCGCCGTGCAGCGCCAGCGCGAGGAGCAGCGGCGCCGCGACGAAGCCCGCCGCCTGGCGGAGCAACGCGCCGCGCAGGAGAAAGCCGAGCGGCTGGCCCAGGAGAAAGCCGCCCAGGAAAAAGCCCGGCGGGAGAAAGCCGAACGCGACAAGGCCGAACGCGAAAAAGCGCAACGCGAACAGGCTGCGAAGGCCAAAGCGGCGCAGGAGAAGGCCGCCCGTGAGCGCGCCGAGCGCGAGCAGGCGCAACTGGAGGCTGAGCGCCAGCGCAATCTGGAGCGCATGTTGGGCCAGGCCAACGCCACCGGTGGCGCGCAGGCCCGAGGCACGGCGGAGCGCGACGCGGGCCCGTCGGCCAGCTACGCCGGGCGGCTGGTGGCGCACATCCGCCCCAACATCGTGTTTGCCGACACCGTACCGGGCAATCCGCGCGCCGAGGTGGAAGTCCGCACCCTGCCCGACGGCACGATTCTGAGCAGCCGGCTCCTCAAGTCCAGCGGGCACCGCGCCTGGGACGACGCCGTGCTGCGCGCGATCGAACGCACCGCGCGGCTGCCGCGCGATGAAAACGGCCGCGTGCCCCCGACGCTGATCCTGGGTTTTCGGCCCAACGAGTGATCAGTCGTACACGACTTCGGCCCGCTGCTCGTGCGCCTGGGCCATCCAGCGCGCCAGGGCAGCGTCGCTCGGGTAGAAGCTGGCACGGTCATCCAGTTGCAGCTCGCAGCGCGCCGTCTCGCGCCAGATGGCCAGCCGCACCGGCAGCGCGCGCAGCAGCTCGCCGTGCTCGGTCATTTCGCGCTGCGGCGGAAAGTCCCGCACCAACGCGGCGATGTCCGGCGCCCGGCCATTGACCGCCACGCGCAGGTATTTGCCGAAACGGCAGCGGGCCGTCGGCAGATCCCACAATTGCTGCACCTTCAGCCGCAACCCGCCCGAGAATCGGTCCGGCTGCGCCTGCACCTGCGCGACGACCAGTTCGTCGTCTTTGAGCAGGTTGCGGTGGGCCTGGATCAGCCCCTCGTCGGCGGTGGCCTCCAGCACGGCGCTCTTATCGTCCAGTTTGAAGATGGCCACTTTGCCCCGCTGACCGTTGATGATCCGCAGATCGCCCACGATACCGGCGACCAGGAACGGCTCGCGGCCATCCACGACATCCGCCAGACGCACCTTGGCGAAGCGGCGCACCTCGGCCTCCACCTCGTCGAACAGGTGGCCGGAGAAGTAAAAACCCAGCGCAGCCTTTTCGTGCGCCAGGCGTTCCTTGACCCCCCAGGGCAGCGCATCGACCAGCGGCGGCGCCTCGGCGGCGCAGCCGTGCCCCCCGTCGCCCAGCGCATCGAACAACCCGCCCTGCTGGGCGTTGGCCTCCTGGGCAGCGGCCCACTCGAAGGCGCGGTCCAGCGAGGCCAGCAGCGCGGCGCGGTTGAGGTGCAGGCGGTCGAAGGCGCCGGCCTTGATCAGCGCCTCGACCGTGCGCTTGTTGACGCGGGAGCGGTCCACGCGCGAGCAAAAATCGAACAGGCTGGTGAACGGCCCCGCGACCTGCCCGCTGGGCCCCACGCCGCGGCCCTCGCGCGCCGCCACGATGGCGTCGATCGCCTGCTGGCCCGTGCCCTTGACTGCGCCCAGCCCGTATCGGATCTCGCGGTCGCTGACCGGCTCGAACCGGTAGGTCCCGCGATTGATGTCCGGCCCTTCGAAGCGGATGCCAAAGCCCTGCGCGTCCTCGACGAGCACCTTGAGCTTGTCGGTGTCGTCGAGCTCGATGGTCATGTTGGCGCAGAAGAACTCGGCCGTGTAATGGACCTTCAGCCACGCCGTGTGGTAAGCCAGCAGCGAATAGGCCGCCGCGTGCGACTTGTTGAAGCCGTAGCCGGCGAACTTCTCCATCAGGTCGAAGACCTCGTCGGCCTTGTCCTGGCTGATGCCGTTTTTGGCCGCGCCCTCGCGAAAGATTTCGCGGTGCTTGGCCATCTCCTCGGGCTTTTTCTTGCCCATGGCGCGGCGCAGCAGATCGGCGCCGCCCAGGCTGTAGCCGCCCAGCACCTGGGCGGTCTGCATCACCTGCTCCTGGTAGACCATGATGCCGTAGGTCTCGGCCAGCACGGGCTCCACCAGCGGGTGCGGGTACTCCACCGGCTCGCGGCCGTGCTTGCGCGCGACGAAGCTGGGGATCAGGTCCATCGGGCCCGGGCGGTACAGGGCGTTGAGGGCGATCAGATCCTCCAGCCGGGTGGGCTTGGCGTCGCGCAACATGCCCTGCATGCCGCGCGATTCGAACTGGAACACTGCCTCCGTGCGGCCCTGCTGGAACAGCTCGTACGTGGCGGCGTCGTCCAGGGGAATGCGCTCGAAGGCGAAGTCGCGCTGATCCGGGTGGCGCGCGACGATGAAATCCTTGGCCAGCTCCAGGATGGTCAGCGTCGCCAGCCCCAGAAAGTCGAACTTGACCAAGCCGACCGCCTCCACGTCGTCCTTGTCGTACTGGCTGACGGTGGAGGTGCTGCCGGGCTGCTGGTACAGCGGGCAAAAGTCGGTCAGCTTGCCGGGCGCGATCAGCACGCCACCGGCATGCATGCCCACGTTGCGCGTCAGGCCTTCGAGTTTTTGCGCCAGTTCGATGAGCTGGCGCACCTCCTCCTCTTTCTGCACGCGCTCGGCCAGCAGCGGCTCCATTTCGATGGCGTAGTTGTTTTTGTCGCCCTCTTTCTTGGGGTTGGGCGGGTACTGCAGCGTGACGCTCATGCCCGGCTTGTTGGGCACGAGCTTGGAGATACCGTCGCAAAAACCGTAGGCGAAGTCCAGCACCCGGCCGACGTCGCGAATCGCCGCGCGCGCCGCCATGGTGCCGAAGGTGGCGATCTGGCTGACCGCGTCCTTGCCGTACTTGTCCTTGACGTAGTCGATGACGCGGTCGCGGTTGGTCTGGCAGAAGTCGATGTCGAAGTCCGGCATCGACACCCGTTCGGGGTTGAGGAAGCGCTCGAACAGCAGGTTGTAGCGCAGCGGGTCGAGGTCGGTGATCTTCAACGCATACGCCACCAGCGACCCGGCGCCGGAACCCCGCCCCGGCCCGACCGGGCAGCCATGCGTCTTGGCCCACTGGATGAAGTCCGACACGATCAGGAAGTAGCCCGGAAATCCCATCTTGACGATGGTGTCGAGCTCGAAGTCCAGCCGCTGCAGGTAGCGCGGGCGCTGGCGGTCGCGCTCGGTCTCGTCCGGGTAGAGGTGCAGCAGCCGCTCCTCCAGCCCCTGGCGCGAGACGTGGCGAAAGTACGCCTCGGTGTCGAGCTGGCGACCGTCCACCGGCGGGATGGGAAAGTCCGGCAGGCGCGGCTTGCCCAGCGTCAGCGTGAGGTTGCAGCGGCGCGCGATTTCCACTGTGTTGGCCAGCGCCGAAGGCAGATCGGCGAACAGCGTCGCCATCTCGGCCGCGGATTTGAAGTACTGCTCCCGCGTGAAGCGCCGCACGCGCTTGGGATTGGCCAGGATTTCGCCTTCGGCGATGCACACACGGGCCTCGTGCGCCTCGTAATCCCCGGGGGCCAGAAACTGGATCGGGTGTGTGGCCACCACCGGCAGGCCCAGCCGCGCGGCCAGCGGCACCACAGCCTGTACGTGGCGCTCGTCGTCCGCCCGGCCGGCGCGCTGCACCTCCAGATAAAAACGGTGCGGGAACGCCTGCGCCAGACGCAAAGCGCATTCGGCGGCGCGTGCCTCGTCGCCGGCCAGCAGGGCATGCCCGACCGGGCCCGCCGCGGCGCCGGAGAGCAGGATCAGTCCCTCCGAGAGCGACTGCAGCCACGACCAGCGCACGAAGGCCTGGTCACGCACCACGCCCTGGGTCCAGGCACGGGCCAGCAGCTCGCACAGGTTCAGGTAGCCTTGGTGCGTTTGCACCAGCAACAGCACGCGCTGCGGAGCGGGCGCGGGCCCGCCAGCCGGCGGGGGGACGCGGGTGTCACCCTCCAGCCCTTCCAGGTTCACCTCGGCGCCCAGCACCGGCTTGACGCCGGCCGCCCGCGCCGCCTTGTAGAACTTGACGCCCCCAAACAGGTTGTTGAGGTCGGTGATGGCCAGCGCGGGCTGGCCGTCCGCGGCGGCGCGTTCGATCGCGTCGTCGATGCGCGTCGTGCCATCGACGACGGAAAACTCGGTGTGCAGGCGCAGGTGGACGAACATGCGCCCGATTGTAGGGAGCGGACCGCCGCCGCCCCCGGGTCTTCAGCCCCGCAGGCGGGCCGTCACCTCGGCCACGCGCTGGCCGAACAGGCGGGCGGTCTCCAGGTCGCCTGGCAGCATCTCCTGCGCGCTGGCATCCGATGGGGTGGTGGCCATCGCGCCGGCCGACGATCCGACATAGTTGACATCGTTGCGCTGGGCGGCCTTGGCGTTCGACGGCATCAGGCCGGTGCCCACCCAGATGCCGCCGTGCTGCATGGCCAGCGTAAACAGGTAGTGCAAGGTGGAGAGCTTGTCGCCGTTCATGGTCGCGCTGTTGGTGAAGCCGGCAAAGACCTTGTCCTTCCACTTCTGCACGAACCAGGCCTTGCTGGACGCATCGGCAAACTTTTTGAACTGCCAGCTCACGCTGCCCATGTAGGTGGGACTGCCCATGACGATGGCATCGGCCGCGTCGAGCTGTTCCCAGCCGCCTTCGGGCAGGTTGCCGTCGGCATCGATGGCCAGCAGTTGGGCGCCTGCACCTTCGGCGACGGCCTGCGCCATGCGTTGGGTGTGGCCGTAACCGGAGTGGTAGACGACGACGATGTGAGGCATGAGAAAACTCCTTGAGGTCGATGAACGGCCCCCAGCAGGGGGGGGTGGACGATCACCGGGGGGTGATCGGAAACAACGGGCGCCGGCGCGCCACCATCAGCGCGCCAGATCGAACAGCAACACCTCGGCATCCTCGCCATCGGCGAGGGTGACGGCCGCCTCGTCGGCGACCATGGCCGCATCCCCGCGGCCGAACGGCTGACCGTTGATGGCGATGCGCCCGCGCACCACGTGCACATAAGCCAGCCGGCCGGGGGCCAGGGCATGCGTCGCCGACTCGGCACCGTCGAACAGGCCGGCGTACAGCGCCGCGTCCGCGTGGATGCGCACCGGCGGATCGTCGGCGCTGGCCAAGGCCTCGGCCCGCTGAACCGGCACCGCGATCGGCCACAGCCGCCCGCGCTTGCTGGCCGCGGAAAAGGCCTTCTGCTCGTAGCCGGGCTCGATACCGCGCACATGGGGCTCGATCCAGATCTGCAACAGATGCGTCGGGCCCTGGGCATGGTTGAACTCGCTGTGCATCACGCCACGGCCGGCGCTCATGCGCTGCACCTCGCCGGCGCGGATCGTCTCGACATGGCCCATGCTGTCGCGGTGCGCCAGCTCGCCCCCGAGCACATAGGTGACGATCTCCATGTCCCGGTGCCCGTGCATGCCGAAGCCGGCCCCCGGCGCAATGACGTCTTCGTTGATCACGCGCAGGTTGCCCCAGCCCATGTAGCGGGGATCGAAATAACCGGCAAACGAAAACGAATGGTGGGTCTGCAACCAACCGTGGTCGGCGTAGCCCCGCTCCTGACTGGCGCGCTTGGCGATCATGGCATGTTCCCGATGGGGATGGCGTTGGGTGAACTGTAGGGTGACAGACATGGACCTACAGCGCATGAGGTTTGATGGCATCATTCAAATCGTTTGAATATCGAAGGCCTGATGCGCGCCCAGCCCCCAACCCCAACCGCCCGTGCGGCGCGGGCCGCCCTCGGCCCGGACCAGCTCGCCCTGCTGGCGACCATCGCCCGCTGCGGCAGCTTTGCCGCAGCCGCCCGCGAACTGGGCCTGGTCCCCAGCGCGCTGACCTACCGCGTGCGGCAGATCGAGGACGCGCTGGACGTGCTGCTGTTCGACCGGCGCGCGCGCCGCGCCCAGCCCACCCCCGCTGGCGAAGAGCTGTTGCGCGCCAGCGAACACCTGCTGCGGGAGTGGGACGCCGTGGCGCAGCGCGTGCGCCGTGTCGCCACGGGGTGGGAATCCGAGCTGACCATCGCCGCCGATGCCGTCATCGACCCGCGCACCCTGCTGGAGCTGTGCGAGGCCTTCTATGCGCTGGGCGCGCCCACCCGCTTGCGGCTGCGCAGCGAAACGCTGTCGGGCACGTTGGAGGCACTGCTCACCGGCCAAGCGGATCTGGCGCTGGGGGTGGCGCTGGATCGGCCACCGGGCGGCGATGTGCGAATGGAACTGCTCGGCGAGGTGGCCTTTTGGTTCGTGGTGGCACCGTGCCATCCGCTCGCCGACGCGCCCGAGCCGCTGACGCCGCATCTGATCCGGGAGCACCGCATCGTGGCGGTGGCCGACTCGGCCCCGCGTGGCGGGCTGACCCTCGGGCTGCTGCCCGGTCAGGATGTGCTGACCGTGCCCACCATGCAGATGAAGCTGGAGGCGCAACTGCGCGCGCTGGGGTGTGGCTGGCTGCCCCAGCCCCTGGTGCAGCCGTATCTGGACGCCGGCCATCTGGTCCTGCGCCAGACCACGCTGCCGCCGCGTACCGCACGCACCGCCTATGCTTGGCGGGCCGCAGCGGCCCGGCGGGGCGCCAGCCGCCCGGTGGGGCCGGCGCTGCAGTGGTGGCTGCAACGACTGGCCGAACCCGTCACCCGCGAGGCCCTGCTGATGCGACGACCGCGTGGCTAGCCCCGGAGTGCCCCGTGCCGGTCAGTTCCCCCTGCGCCGGCCGCTGCGGCCTCAGGGTCTGCTAGATTGCACCCCATCCCCCACCCGAAAGCCTGCCATGCCCCGCCGCCCCGCCCCGCCCACCCCCCCATCGCGCACCCGGCATCTGCGCCGGCCAGTCACGGCCCCCCAACCGACCGCCCCGACCCCCGCCGCGCCGCGGCACGTGGCGGTGGTGGGGGCGGGAATCGCCGGCATCACGGCGGCGCGCACGTTGGCGCAGGCGGGCTGGCGGGTGACGGTGTTCGAAAAAAGCCGGGGCGCCGGCGGTCGCATGGCTACGCGCCGCACCGCGTTCGGCGGCTTCGACCACGGGGCGCAGTTCTTCACGGTGCGCGACGCGCGCTTTCGGCTCGCCCTCGATGCCACCGACGCACCGGTGGCCCCATGGGACGCCAGCCTGGTGCGTGTGCTCGATGATCTGGGCCGTCACGTCGTCGCTGCACCCCTGCCGCGCGAGACGCGCTGGGTCGCCACCCCGGGGATGAGTGCGTTGGTCAAGGCCTGGGCGGAGCCGCTGGTGGACGGCCCGGGCGGAAAGTGCCACTGGGAATCCCGCGTCGTGCGACTGGAGCCGGACGCCATCGCCCCCGCGCACTGGCAAATCCGGGTCGAAGGCCCCGATGACACCCCCGCCGTGCATGGCGGCTTCGATGCCGTGCTGTTGGCCATCCCCGCGCCGCAAGCGCTGGAACTCTTGCGAGCCAGCGACCTGACCGCCGACTGGCAGGCGCGCTTGGCGCAGGACGTGGCCATGGCCCCCTGCTGGACGCTGATGGCGGCCTGGCCCCAGGCCATGCAGCCCGGGCTGAACGGGCTGGGGCCGCGCTGGCACGCCGCCCGCAGCGACCACCACCGCATCGCCTGGGTAGCGCGCGAACCCAGCAAGCCGGGGCGCGATCCCGTCGAGCGCTGGGTGGTTCAGGCCAGTCCGGCCTGGTCGGCCGAGCACCTGGAGGACGACCCCGACCGCATCACCGCCAAGCTGCTCAAGGGCTTTGCCGAGATCACCGGCATCCACGCCACTCCCACCCACGCCGTCGCCCACCGCTGGCGGTATGCGCAGACCCAGCGGCCCCTGGGCGAGCCCTGCCTTTGGGATGTCCGGCGCGGGCTGGGCTTGTGCGGCGACTGGTGTCTGGGGCACCGGGTGGAGAGCGCATTCCTGTCCGGGCTGGAACTGGCGCTCACCGTGTTGGAGGGCTGAGGGTGCGGCCCGGCACGGCCTATCGCGGACGCTTTGCCCCCTCGCCCACGGGTCTGCTGCACGCCGGCTCGTTGGTCGCGGCCCTGGCCAGTTGGCTGGATGCGCGCGCCCATGGTGGCGCCTGGCTGGTGCGCATCGAAGACGTGGACCGGCCGCGTTGCGTGGCGGGGGCGGATGCCGCCATTCTCGAGCAACTGCGCACCTGCGGTCTGACGCCGGATGAACCCGTGTGGTGGCAGTCTCGGCGAGAGGCCGCCTACACCACCGCCCTGCAGCGCCTGATCGACGCGGGATGGGCGTACCCGTGCGCCTGCACGCGGCAGGACATCGAAGCCGCCTGGCTCGCCCGCGGCGTGCCGCGCGCGCGCCACAGCGCCCGCCCCTACCCCGGCACCTGCCGGCCGGAGCACGGCGGCCTGCGCGGCCGCGCGCCGCGCGCATGGCGGCTGCACGTCGGGCGGGTGATCGCCGAGCGGGGCCTGCCGGTGCCTTTGACCTGGCGCGACCGGCGCCTGGGCCCTCAGGCCCAGGACGTCGAGGCGGCCGTGGGCGACTTCGTGCTCAAACGCGCCGATGGCCTGTGGGCCTACCAGCTCGCGGTGGTGGTGGACGATGCGGCGCAGGGCATCACCGACGTGGTGCGTGGCGAGGATCTGGCCGACAACACCGCGCGTCAGATCGTGCTGCAGCAGGCTCTGGACATGCCGACGCCACGCTACCTGCACACCCCGCTGGTGCGCGACGCCCGGGGCGAGAAGCTCTCCAAGCAAAACGGCGCGCAGGCGCTGGATCTGCGCGATCCGCTCGCCGCGCTCGCAGCCGCTGCCGCCGTGCTGGGGCTGCCGGGTCCGGCGGCCCCCGAGGTGCCTCACAGCCTGCAGGGCTGGATCGATGCGTGGCGGGAGCGCTCTCTACAATTCGGCCCGTGACCGCATCCCCGCCTCTCCCCCCTACGCCCGCAGCCCCACCCGGTGTGGCCCACCCCAAGACCATCCGCAGCTTCGTGCTGCGGGCCGGCCGCACCACGACCGGTCAGGCCAAGGCGCTGCAGACATTGGGTCCCCGCTACCTGCTGCCCTATGCCCCGGCGCCGCTGGATGCCGACACGGCCTTCGGCCGCCACGCGCCGCTGGTGCTGGAAATCGGCTTTGGCATGGGCGAGGCCACGGCCCACATCGCGCGCGTGCGGCCCGACGACAATTTTTTGTGCTGCGAGGTGCACGAGCCCGGCGTCGGGGCGCTGCTCAAGCGCATCGGTGAGCAGGGCATCGCCAACATCCGCATCCTGCAACACGACGCGGTGGAGGTCCTCACCCACATGCTGCCCGAGGCGTCTTTGGACGGGGTGCACATCTTCTTTCCCGACCCGTGGCACAAAAAGCGCCATCACAAGCGCCGGCTGATCCAGCCGCCGTTCGTCGCGCTGCTGGCCAGCCGGCTCAAGCCCGGCGGCTATGTGCACTGCGCCACCGACTGGCAGCCCTACGCCGAGCAGATGCTGGCCGTGCTGTCGGCCGAACCGCGGTTGGCCAACACCAGCACCGATCCTGCGCTGGCGGGTTACGCGCCGCGCCCCGACTACCGCCCCTTGACCAAGTTCGAGCAACGCGGCTTGCGCCTGGGCCATGGCGTGTGGGATCTGGTCTTTGTGCGCCGCCATGGATGAGGCCCGGGTCTGGGACGACCTGACCGCGCTGGCCGAGCGCGCCGTGGGCCTATCGGACCCCAACCCGCGTGTGGCCTGCCGGCTGGTGCTGCCCGATGGCCGCGCCTTCGACGGCCACACCCAGGCCGCAGGCGACGCCCACGCCGAGGTGATGGCGCTGCGCGCCGCGCAGGCCGCCGGTGCCGATGTGCGCGGCGCGACCGCCTATGTGACGCTGGAGCCCTGCAGCCACCACGGGCGCACGCCACCGTGCTGCGATGCGCTGATCGCCGCCGGCGTGGCGCGCGTGGTCGTGGCGGCCATCGACCCCAATCCCCGCGTGGCCGGCAGTGGCCTGCAGCGCCTGCGCGCCGCCGGGGTGGTGGTGGACCAACTGCCCGACGACCACCCGGCCGCGCGGGCGACGCGCGAGCTCAACATCGGCTTTTGGCAGCGCATGCGCCACGGCCGCCCCTGGGTGCGCATGAAGGTGGCGGCCTCGCTGGACGGCACCACCGCGCTCCCCAATGGCGTCAGTCAGTGGATCACGGGCGAGGCCGCGCGGACCGACGGCCATGCCTGGCGGCGCCGGGCCGGGGCGCTGCTCACCGGCATCGGCACCGTGCGCAGCGACGACCCGCGGCTGGACGTGCGGCACGTGCCCACGGCCCGGCAGCCGCTGCGCGTGGTGCTCGACTCGGCGCTGGAGATCGACCCCGCAGCGCGCATCCTGCAACCGCCAGGAACGGTGATCGTCTACACCGCCAGCGATCCGACCACCGCCGCGGCCCAGGTCGACAAGCGGGCTGCGCTGGCGGCGCTGGGGGTGACCGTGGTGGACCGCCCCGGTCCACCCAAGGCGGCGGGTGGGCAGCCCAAGGTGGATCTGGCCGCGGTGCTGGCCGATCTGGCCGCGCGGGAGGTCAACGAGCTGCACATCGAATCCGGGGCCAAACTGAATGCCTCGTGGTGGCGCGCCGGGCTGGTGGACGAGCTGCTGCTGTATCTGGCGCCACGCCTGCTGGGCACCGGCGTCGGCTTGACCGACCTGGGGCCGCTGACGCGGCTGGAGGATGGCTGGTCCCTGTCCTTCACCTCGGTACAACCGGTGGGGCCAGACCTGCGCGTGTTGGCGCGCGTGCCGGGCCGCACCCCGTTTTGACGCCTGCCACCCCGCGATGGCCCGGCTGCCCAAGAATGCGGACATTCCCATGCGCGACGGGGTGTCGCCCAGTTGCGTGGCGCTGCCGCGGCTGCGGCAAAGCCCCTGGCCCACGCTGCTGGAGTTTTTGGCCGAGCGGCTGCCGCGCATTCCTCGCGACGAATGGCGGGCCCGCCTGCGCGCGGGCGAGGTGGTGGATGACGATGGGCGTGCGCTGGACGAGCACACCCCCTACCTGCACGGTCAGCGCGTGTACTACTGGCGCACGCTGGCCGAGGAAGCGCGCATTCCGTTTCGGGAAGTGGTCCTGTTTCGCGACGCGCATCTGTTGGTCGCCGACAAACCGCACTTCCTGCCCGTCACGCCGGGCGGGCGCTATGTGCGCGAGACG
Source organism: Tepidimonas sp. (assembly GCF_046292505.1). Taxonomy (GTDB): domain Bacteria; phylum Pseudomonadota; class Gammaproteobacteria; order Burkholderiales; family Burkholderiaceae_C; genus Tepidimonas. The sequence continues at coordinate 117,181 of NZ_JBKBQX010000003.1, forward strand.
CTGCTGGTGCGCCTGAAGCAGGCGCTCGGCTTGCCGGAGCTCAGTCCGCTGCACCGCATCGACCGCGAGACCGCGGGGCTGGTGGTGTTCAGCGTGCGCGCCGCCGAGCGGGATGCCTACCAGCGGCTGTTTCGCGAACGCCGGGTGGACAAGATCTACGAGGCCATCGCCCCGTGGCGCGACGATCTGGCCTGGCCTCAGCGGCGCGTGAGTCACCTGCGCGAGGACGAGACCGCCTTCTACCGCATGCGCGAGGCCGCCGCCGAAGAAGCCCTGCCGCCCAACAGCGAAACCTGGATCGAGCCGCTGGAGCGCCTGGGCCCGGACGGCCGCTACGCCCGCTACCGGCTTCGCCCCGTCACGGGCAAGCGCCACCAGCTCCGGGTGCATCTGCATGCGCTGGGGCTGCCCATCGTCGGCGACCAGTTCTACCCCGTGGCCCGGCGTGGCCCCGACGACCCCGAGGACTACACGCAACCGCTGCAACTGCTGGCCCAGGTCCTCGCATTCGACGATCCGGTCACCGGCCAGCGGCGGCACTTTCAAAGCCGCCTGCGGCTCGATTCGCACAACCTTCCACCCGCCAGCGCCCAGGCATGAACCGTGCGCGCCAACCCCTGGTCGATGCGCTGAAAGTGCTGGCCGCGCAATGCATCGTCTGGCACCACCTGTCGGCCTACGGCCCCCTGTCGGATGCCCTGTGGACCCAGGCGCCGGCCCTGGCCGACGCCCTGTACGACCACGCCCGCAAGGCGGTGCAGGTGTTTTTGGTGGTGGGCGGCTTTTTGGCGGCGGGCACGCTGCTGCGCGCCACCGATGGGCGACTGCTGCGAACCGCGCTGCTCCAGCGCTACCGGCGTCTGGTGCCACCGTTTCTGGTCGCAATGATGTTGGCGGCGGGGCTGGCCACCGTGCTGCACCCCTGGCTGTCCGACGATCTGCGCTTGCAGTCGGCCACGCCGGGGACTTGGTTGGCCCATGCGCTGCTGCTGCACGACATCGTCGACGTACCGGCCATCGCCGCCGGTGCATGGTATGTGGCCATCGATTTTCAGCTCTACGCGCTGGTGGCGGGGCTGGCCTGGATCGCCACCCTAGTGGCGCCTGCACCACGGCGAAACGCGCTGGCCCTGGCGCTGCTGATCGGCTGCATCGCCGTCTCGCTGCTGCACGTCAACCGCCACCCGGACCTGGACCTGTGGGCGCTCTACTTCATCGGCAGCTACGGACTGGGGGTGCTGGCGGCCCAGGCGGTACGCGGGCCGCGTTGGCCGTGGTTGATGGGGATCGTCGCCATCGGTGCCGCGGCCCTGGCCGTGGAGTGGCGCGACCGTATCGCCCTATCGCTGGGAGTGGCCGTACTGCTGGCGGGGTGGGCGCGCCCGGCGGCACCCGGCCCGGCATCAACCGATCCGGCGTCGCCCGCGCCGAGCATCCAAGCGCCCGGCGCGGCGTCCAACTTGGCGCGCGGTTTGACCTCCCGGTTGGCCGCCGCGTTGGCCGCCGGGGCGGAGCGCTCGTATGCCCTGTTCCTCACCCACTACACGGCGGTGCTGGCTGGCAATGCGGCGCTGGCGCGTTGGCCGGCGCTGACCGGGCACGCGTGGGCATTGGCCGCGGTGTGCTGGGGCGCCAGCCTGCTGCTGGCCTGGGCGTTCGAACGCGCGGTGGAGCGCCCGTTGGCGCGGCGGCTGCGCTGACCGGGCACCCCGCCCCAGCGCCTCACTGCCCCTGGCCGAATGCATAGCCGCGCGCCGTCAGCGCCTGCAGCGGACCCCTGACGTCGGCATGGGTTGCGACGCGATGGAACAGCCCATCGGTCATCTTCATGGTGTGGTCCTTGGTCCTGCAGGTCACCTTCTTGCGGCCGTGGCGGCGCGCGTACCCGAAGGCGTAGCGCACGATCCGCTCGCACCCTGGGTGCGGCGTGTTGATCGGACCTTTGAGGAACACGCGGGTGCAGCGCAGGCTGTCCCCGGCTTCGGGCGCGATGCGCGCGACGGTGATGGGGACCGGTTGGCTCCTCTCGATCCTTCTCGAGGGGTTGACGATGGGCGCAGCGTGGCCGATCATTTCATCGACTTAAATCATCATTTCTGATTTTTTTACATTGATTTTTTTGAATGAATAAGATTCGCCCCCCGCGCGTCACCTTCCACCAACTGCGCACCCTGGAGGCCGTGGTTCGGCTGGGCTCCATCACCCGTGCGGCGGGCGAACTGCATCTGACGCAGCCCACCGTCTCCGCCCAAATCCACGAGCTGCAATCGGCGCTGGACACGGCGCTGGTGGAGCCGGTCGGGCGCGGTATCCGCCCCACCGAGGCCGCGCGCCTGTTGCAGGCAGCGGCGCTGGACATGTTTGCGCGCTGGCAGCGCTTCGAGGAGGATCTGCAGGCCCTACACGGCCTGGAGCGCGGGCTGCTGCGCATCGCCGGCGTGACGACGACCGAGTACTTCATCGCCCGCTGGCTGCGCCGCTACACCGACAGCCACCCGGGCATCGAAATCGAGCTGGCCGTGGACAACCGCGATGCCGTGGTGCGCCGCCTGCGGCAGGACGAGACCGAGCTGGCCGTGATGATGATGCCGCCGGACAACCTGCCCCTGCAGAGCGTACCCCTGATGCGCAACCCGCTGGTGCTGATCGGGCCGGCCGGGCATCCGTGGGCCGGCGCCCGACGCGTGCCCCGCCAATCGCTGGACGGCCAGCCCATGCTGATGCGCGAAGCCGGCTCCGGCACCCGTCTGGCGACCGAGGCCTATCTGCGCACGCACGGCCTGACCCCGAAGCTGCGCGCGACGCTGGGCAGCAACGAAGCCATCAAGCACGCCGTGGCCGCGGGCCTGGGGCTCGCCGTGCTGTCGCGGCACGCCCTGGCCGAGGACCCGGCCCAGGACGGCGTGGCCGTGCTGCCCGTGGCGGGTTTTCCGATCGAGCGGCGCTGGCTGCTGGTCTGGCGCAGCGACCGGCGCCTGTCACTGGCCGCGCGCCGCTTCGTCGAGCACGTGCAGGACCATCCGCCCAACGCGGACGCGGCCCCCACGGGCAAAAACCGCAGGCGCTAGGCCAGGCCCAGCCGTCAGGCGCGCTCGGCGACCCAGGCTGCGACGCTAGCGAGCGCCTCACCCAGCCGGCTGGCGTCGGTGCCTCCGGCCATGGCCATGTCGGGCTTGCCGCCGCCCTTGCCGCCCACCTGCTGCGCCACCGCATTGACCAGCTCGCCCGCCTTCAGTCCCCGGGCCACCGCGTCGGGGGTCACCCCCGCGGCCAGTTGCACCTTGCCCGCCTCCACGCTGGCCAGCACCACCACGGCGTGGCCCAGCTTGTCCTTGAGCTTGTCCACCGTCTCGCGCAGGGTCCTGGCATCGGCGCCGTCCAGGCGCGCGGCCAGCACGCGGATGCCCTTGACCTCCACCGCCTGCGCGGCCAGCTCGTCGCCCTGGGCCGACGCCAGCCGGCCCTTGAGCGCGGCGACTTCCTTCTCCAGCGCACGGATCTGCTCCAGCGACTGGCCGATGCGGCCGACCAGATCGGGCACCGGCGCCTTGAGCGTGGCGGCGGCCTCGTGCACCTGGGCCTCCAGGCCCTGCAGATAGGCCAGCGCGTTCTCGCCGGTGACGGCCTCCACGCGCCGCACCCCGGCCGCCACCCCGCCTTCGGCGACGATCTTGAACAGACCGATGTCGCCCGTGCGCCGCACATGCGTGCCGCCGCACAGCTCGCGGCTGCTGCCGATGTCGAGCACGCGCACGGTATCCCCGTACTTCTCGCCAAACAGCATCATCGCCCCGGCCGATTTGGCGGACTCCAGATCCATCACGCGCGCCTGCGTGTCGGTGTTGGCCAGAATCTCGGCGTTGACGCGCGCCTCGATCGCGCGGATCTGCTCGGCGGTGACGGGCGCGTTGTGCGCAAAGTCAAAGCGCGTGCGCTCGGCGTTCACCAGCGAACCCTTTTGCTGCACATGCTCACCCAGCACCTCGCGCAGCGCCTTGTGCAGCAGGTGGGTCGCGGAGTGGTTGCGCATCGTCGCCGCGCGCCGCGCCAGATCCACCTGCGCCTGCACATGGTCGCCCACCGCCAGGGTGCCCTGCTCCAGGGTGCCGTGGTGGCCGTACACATCGGCCTTGATCTTCTGGGTGTCGGCGACCGCAAAGCGCGCCGAGCCGCTGGTGATGACGCCCGCGTCTCCGACTTGGCCCCCGCTTTCGGCGTAGAAGGGCGTGGTGTCCAGCACCACGACGCCGCTTTGGCCGTGCTTGAGCTCCGCCACCGGCGTGCCCTCGACGTACAGCGCCACGACCTTGGCCGAGGTCTGCAGCGATTCGTAGCCGACGAAGGCGTTCGACGGACCCGCATAATCCAGCACGCGGTCCATCTTGAACTTGCCCGCGGCGCGCGCCTGCGCCTTCTGGCGCTCCATCGCCGCCTCGAAACCCGCCACGTCCACGCTCACCCCGCGCTCGCGGCAGACGTCGTTGGTCAGATCCAGCGGAAAGCCGTAGGTGTCGTGCAACTTGAACGCCACCTCGCCCGGCAGCGTCCCCTGACCACCGGCCAGGGCGCCGTCCAGAATCTCCATGCCGTGGGCCAGCGTTTCGAAGAAGCGCTCCTCCTCCGCCTTGAGCACCTCCATCACCCGCTGCGCGTTGGCGGCCAGGTTGGGGTAGGCCTCGCCCATCTGCGCCACCAGGTCCGGCACCAGCTTGTGGAAGAAGGGCGCCGTGCAGCCCAGCTTGTAGCCGTGGCGGATGGCGCGGCGGATGATGCGCCGCTGGACGTAGCCGCGTCCCTCGTTGCTGGGGATGACCCCATCGGCCACCAGGAAAGCCGTGGCGCGGATGTGGTCGGCAATCACGCGCAGGCTGGGGCTGTCGAGGTCGCGGGTGCCGGTGGCGCGCGCGGCCGCGGCGATCAACGCGCGGAACAGGTCGATCTCGTAATTGCTGTGCACGCCCTGCAGGATGGCGGCCAGCCGCTCCAGGCCCATGCCCGTGTCCACGCACGGCGCCGGCAGCGGCCGCACCGAGCCGTCCGGCTGCATGTCGAACTGCATGAACACGTTGTTCCAGATCTCGATGTAGCGGTCGCCATCGGCCTCCGCGCTGCCGGGCGGGCCGCCGGCCACCTCCGGGCCGTGGTCATAGAAGATCTCCGAGCATGGCCCGCAGGGGCCGGTGTCGGCCATCATCCAGAAGTTGTCGCTCTGGTACTTGCCGCCCTTGTTGTCGCCGATGCGCACCACGCGCTCGGGCGACAGGCCGATCTCCTTGGTCCAGATGTCGTAGGACTCGTCGTCCTCGTGGTAGACGGTGGCCCACAGCCGCTCGGGCGGCAGCCGGAACACCTCGGTCAGCAGCTCCCATGACCACTTCAGGCTCTCGCGCTTGAAGTAGTCGCCGAACGACCAGTTGCCCAGCATCTCGAAGAAGGTGTGGTGCCGCGCGGTGTAACCGACGTTTTCCAGGTCGTTGTGCTTGCCGCCGGCGCGCAGGCAGGCCTGCACCGACGCCGCGCGCACATACGGACGCTTGTCGGTGCCCAGGAACACGTCCTTGAACTGCACCATGCCCGAATTGGTGAACATCAGCGTCGGGTCGTTGCCCGGGACCAGCGGGCTGGACGGCACCACCGTGTGCCCACGCCGGGCAAAGAAGTCCAGGAACGTGCGCCGGATGTCGGCGACGGAAAAGAACGGTCGGTCGGCGGCTTGGCTCATGTCGGTCGGGAAGCGTTGGGGTAACCCTTCATTTTACGGGGCCCAGCCCGCCGCGAGGGCCTGGGTCAGCTCCGCCGCGGGCTGCGGGCGGCACAGCGGTGCGGCCTGCCCCGCCCACAGCGGCGACCAGTCGTCGCGCCCGGCCGCCTCGGCTTGCGCGCGCAGCGGCGCCAGCGCATGGGCAGCCAGCGGAAAGTCCGGCGCATCGGCGCACCAGCCCACTGCCCCGTCGGCGAGCGCACGCATCGCGTGGTTGACGATGCCGCGCGCCGGCCGTCCGGTAAAGACGTTGGTCAGCGCCGTGTGCGCCGCGCGCGGGCCCTGCAGCGCGGCGCGGTGCAGGGAATGCGGGGTCGCCTCCGGACACAGCAGGTAGGCGGTGCCGACCTGCACCGCGGCCGCGCCCAGCGCCCGTGCCGCCGCCACCCCGGCGGCGTCCGCGATCCCACCTGCAGCGATCACCGGAACCCGCACCGCGCGCACCACCTGCGGCAGCAGCGCCATCGTGCCGAGCTGCGTGGACATATCCTCGGTCAGGAACATGCCGCGGTGGCCGCCCGCCTCGAGGCCCTGGGCGATGATGGCGTCGGCGCCGTGCGCCTCCAGCCAACGGGCTTCCTCCACCGTGGTGGCCGACGACAGCACCACCGCGCCCCACGACTTTACCCGGGCCAACAGCTCCGGCCCCGGCAGACCGAAGTGAAAGCTCACCACCGGTGGCCGGAAAGGCGCCACCAGTTCCGCCACCGCGGCGTCGAACGGCGCACGCGCGGCCACCGCCGGCCCGGCAGGCGGGGTCAGGTCCGCGGCACGGTAATGCGGCGCCAGCCGCGCCATCCACACGGCCTCGCGCGCCGCATCATGCCTTGGCGGCGCGTGGCAAAAGAAGTTCACCGCCCACGGCCCGCGCGCCCCGTCGCGCAGCCGCTGCAGCTCCGCGCGCAGCGCATCGGGCGACAGCGTCGCGGCCGGCAACGAGCCCAAGCCCCCCGCCGCCGTGACCGCCAGCGCCAAGGCGCTGCCCTGCGAACCTGCCATCGGCGCCTGGATGATGGGCAGACGCAAGCCCAAGCGGTCGAGCCAATCGTTCATGACCCCATTGTGAGGCACACGACGATCCCATAGAACACACACGGGCTGCCGCCGTCGGCCCGCCCCGGCTGCGCTATGCTGCCCGCATGACCCTGCCCCAGCCGCGACTCAATCTGATTCTGGCCCGCGCCGCCAACGGCGTCATCGGCTGCACCCGCGACGGCCACCCCGCGATGCCTTGGCATCTGCCGGAGGATCTGGCGCACTTCCGCCGGCTGACACAGGGCTGTCCGGTCATCATGGGCCGCACGACGTGGGCGTCGCTGCCGCCGCGCTTTCGCCCGCTGCCCGGGCGCGTCAACCTGGTGCTGACGCGCGACTCGGCGCGGGCGGCGGAACTGGCCGCCGCCGGCGCGGTGCCGGTCGAAAGCCTCGAGGCGGCGCTGGCGCACTGCCGCACGCTGCGCGGGCCGGACGGGCAGCCACCCGCGGAAGCATGGGTGATCGGCGGCGCGCAGGTCTATGTGCAGGCTGAGCCGCTGGCGCGCCGCGCCATCGTCACCGAGATCGCGCGCGCCTTCGACGGCGACGCCTTCGCCCCGGTGCTCGGCCCCGGCTGGCGCGAGACGGCGCGCGAGGCGCACGTCAGCGCCGACGGGCTGCCGTTCGCCTTCGTGACCTACGAGCGGGATTGAGCGTCAGCCTGCGCCAGCCGCTGCAGCCACTGCCTCAGCAAGGCTCGGTAGCTTGGCAGCGCGGAGAAAATCGCCTCGGCCAAGGCTTCATCGTAGGTGTGCGCCGTCAAGTTCCGATGGTCGACCATCGCGAGCGCCTGCCGCGCCTCGTCCTCAGTCAGCAAACCGTTTTCGAAGCAGGCCCGCACGACCGGCTTTGGTGAGGCCAGCTCGACGCCATAGTGCTGCTGCAGCACGGCCTGCGCCGCCTTCCAGACCGCCTCGAAGGTGTATTCGAAGCGCTGGATCGAGGCGTCGCGCACGAGCGGCGAGACCGGCAGGGCGGCCAGCTCCTCCAGCGTCGCAAGCGCCCGGCTGGCCACCTCCAGCCGCCGGATCAGTCGGTCCATGCGACACCCTCGCGCTCGATCGCTTGCCGCAACGCCGGTGCTGCACGGGCGAGGTCGACCAGGTCGACACGGAACGGAATGCTGGATTCCTCCAGCGCCTCGCGCAGCGCGGCCAATTCGTCCAGCGGCAGCGGGCTGCCCGAGCACAACGCCACGTCGATGTCCGACTGCGGGCGCGCGTCCCCTCGCGCCCGCGAGCCGAACAGACGGAGCTGCGCCCCGTGGCGGCACGCCACAGGCTTCAGCAACCCGAGGATGACGGCCCGATCGCGCGGATCGAGGCCGCTCCAGCCGGCCAAGGTACCCATGGCAGCCATTGTAGGACGCCGGAAGGCGTCTTGGTGCGCGGGCCCGTCACCCTTGGGGCGGCGGGCGCAGGTAGCGCTCGTCGGACCAGGTGGCCAGCCACTGCGGGGCGAACGCCACGAACACCGCCGCGAACAGCCCGGTCAGGAACGCATCGCCCCACGCCATCAGCCAGCGCGCCACCAGCGCCTCGTGCACGGTGACGCCCTCCATGAGGTGATGAATGCCCTCGTACAGCGCGCCGGAGGCAAACAGCGCCACCGCGGTGCCGAGGAAGCCGCGCCCCAGCGTGTAGATGAACACGTTGGGCGGCAGCCAGCGCCGCAGCGCCCAGCCGATCAGCAGCGCCAGGGTGGCCGGCACCAGCCCGACCCAGACCCACTGCGACAGCACCGCCTCCCAGCCCGCCTGCCCCAGCAGCCAGACCAGCAGCGCCACCAGCAGCAGCACCGGCACCGCCAGCGGCCAACCCAGCATCAACACCAGCAGACTGGCCCCAGAAAACTGCACGGCCATGCCCTGCGGCAAATGCTGGGGCAACAGCCAGAACCACGGCAGCAGCGCCGCCGACGCCAGGGTGGGCGTGAACAAGGGGCCGCGCAACAGCCGCCAGGGCCGCACGGCCAAGGCGGCCACCAGCGCCACCCCCGTCAGCAGGAGTTCGAACGTGACCACAGCGGCCGAATGGTACGCCGCCGAACGCTGGCAGGGCTTGCGATGGATCAATGGCCCTGCCCGTGCCCGCGGATCCCGGCCGCGATCACAGGCCCGGCAACCCGCCGGGCAGGCCCTTCATGCCGCCCAGGCGCTTCATCATCTTCATCAGGCCGCCGCCCTTCATCTTCTTCATCATCGCCTGCATCTGCTCAAACTCCTTCAGCAGGCGATTGACCTCCTGCACCTGCACACCGGCGCCGGCGGCGATGCGGCGCTTGCGGCTGGCCTTGATGAGCTCGGGCTTGCGCCGCTCCTCGGGCGTCATCGAACAGATGATGCCCTCCTTGCGGCGGATGTCGCGCTCGGCGCGGTCGAGGTCGGCCTCGCCCGCCTTGGCCGCCAGTTGCGTCGGCAGCTTGTCGAGCAGGCTGGAGAGCCCCCCCATCTTCTTCATCTGCCGGATCTGCTCGAGGAAGTCCTCCAGGTCGAAGCCGCCGCTCTTGACCTTGGCGGCGAGCTTCTGCGCCTGCTGCAGGTCCACGCCTGCCGTGACCTGCTCCACCAGCGCGACGATGTCGCCCATGCCGAGGATGCGGCCGGCGTGGCGCTCGGCGTCGAACAGCTCCAGCCCGTCGAGCTTTTCGCTGACACCGGCGAACTTGATCGGCGCGCCGGTGATGGCGCGCACCGACAGCGCCGCCCCGCCACGCGAGTCGCCGTCGAGCTTGGTCAGCACGATGCCGGTCAGCGGCAGCGCCTCCTTGAAGGCGCGCGCGGTGTTGACCGCATCCTGCCCCTGCATCGCATCGACGACGAACAGCGTCTCGACGGGCTTGAGCTCGGCATGCAGCGCGCGGATCTCCTGCATCATCGCCTCGTCGATCGCAAGGCGCCCGGCGGTGTCGACGATCAGCACGTCGAAATAATGCTTGCGCGCATGGTCCAGCGCCGCGCGCGCGATGTCCAGCGGCTTCTGGTCCGGCGAGCTGGGGAACCACTCCGCCCCGGCCTGCTTCGTCACCGTGCGCAGCTGCTCGATCGCCGCCGGGCGGTAGACGTCGCCGCTGACGGTGAGCACCTTTTTCCTGCGCCGCTCGATCAGCCACTTGGCGAGCTTGGCGGTCGTCGTCGTCTTGCCCGCGCCCTGCAGGCCGGCCATCAGGATCACCGCCGGCGGCTGCGTGGCCAGGTTGACGTCGGCCACGCCCTCGCCCATCGTGGCGGCGAGCTCCCGGTGGATGATGCCCACCAGCGCCTGCCCCGGGGTCAGCGAGCCGACCACCTCCTGCCCCAGCGCCTTGTCCTTGACACGGGCGATGAAGTCGCGCACCACCGGCAGCGCGACGTCCGCCTCCAGCAGCGCCAGGCGCACCTCGCGCAGCATGTCCTGCACGTTGGCCTCGGTGATGCGGGCCTGGCCGCGGATCTGCTTGACCAGGCGCGACAGTTTTTCGGTAAGGGCGGATGCCATGGCGGGGCTTCGTTACACTAGGCGGATGATTGTACCGGTCAGCCCCTGGTGGACGGTGGCGCCCGCGCTGGGCGCTGCGGCGGGCTATGCCGCGCTGGCCGCCGGCGCGGCCCGGCTGGGCCGCGCCGCCGTCGCGTGGCTGACGCTCGGCACCGTGCTGCTGCATGGCCTGGCACTGGCGGCGGCGTTCTCGGCGACACCGGTGCGCTTTGGATTTGCGCTCACCCTGTCGGTCACCGCCTGGCTGGTGCTGGCGGTCTATGCGCTCGAAACGCGGCTGTATCCCCAACTGGGCACCCGCTGGACGCTGGCCGGCCTGGGGGTGCCCGCGGTACTGCTGGCGCTGATCTTTCCCGGCACGGCCTACCCGGCGCTGGCGTCGCCCTGGCTGCCGCTGCACTGGGCGCTGGGCTTTGCGTCCTACGGGCTGCTGGGCGCGGCCGTGGCCCACGCCTGGATGATGCAGCGCACCGAGCAGACCATCCGGCGCGGGGGCGCCCAGCCCACCGCGCTGCCGTTGCTGGCGCTGGAGCGGCTGACCTTTCGTTTCGTCACCGGCGCCTTCGTGCTGTTGACGCTGACGCTGCTGGCGGGGTGGTACTTCACCGAACTGCTGCAGCCAACCGCCGGCTGGATCACCCACAAAACGGTCTTTACGGTGCTGTCGTGGGCGGTGCTGGCGGTGCTGCTGTGGGGCCGCTGGCGCTGGGGCTGGCGCGGCCGGCTGGCGGTGCGCATGCTGTACGCGGCCGGCTCGCTGCTGCTGCTCGGCTACGTCGGCTCGCACTTTGTGCTCGAGGTCATCCTGCGCCGCGGCGGCTGACCCCCCGCGCCCGTTTCCATGTTCAAGTGGTTGCTCGTCATCGCCGTCGTCGTGCTGGGGTATGTCTGGTGGCGACACCAACGCCAACTGGCGGCACACGAACGCACCGCTGAACGGGCTGCTGAAAGCGCCCGACAAAACGGCGCTGGCCCCGGCGCGGCACAGCCCGACACCATGGTCCGTTGCCGCCACTGCGGCGTACACCTGCCGGCCGCCGACGCGGTGCGCGGCGGCCTCGGCCCCTATTGCAGCGATGAACACCGCCGCCTCGCCGAAGGCTGAGGACACCGACAGCCCCCCCTTCGCCCCGTCGTGGTACGCGCCGGCGGACCCGGACGCCGCAACACAACCGTGGCCCCAGTATTCGACAGGGGAGGACGGCCCCGTCTCGCCCCGGCTGTGGCGGCTGCTGATGGGCGCGCGGCTGCTGGTGGCCACGGCGCTGCTCCTGCTGCAAGCCGCGGCTTGGTGGTACGGCAGCGGTCCGGGCTGGATCGTCGCCGTGTGCGGCGCGCTGGCGCTGGTCAGTGCGGCTGCCGTCACCCTGCCGCCCGTGTCGACGCGCGGCGGGGTGGGCGCGCCACGCTGGCTGCTGACCGTGTGGGCCGATCTGGGCGTATTCGCGGTTCTGCAGGTCTTTGCGCCGGGCAACCTCAATTTCACGCCGTTGTTCGTGTGGCCGGTGCTGTTGGCCGCCGTCATCGGGCCGCGGCTGCTTGCGCTGGGGTGCGCGGCCGCCGGCACGCTCGCGCTGCTGGCAGCCGCCTGGCACGATGGCCGCGGCGCGTTGGGCACCGCGGAATGGATGCAAGCGGGCGTGACCGGCAGTGGCCTGTTCATCGTGGCCTGGCTGGCCAGCCACCTGACCGCGCGCTTGGTCGGCGAGCACGATGCCGCACGGCGCAGCCGGCAACTGGCCGATCTGCACCGCCAAATCAATCGCCTCATCGCCACCGGTCTGGGCGAAGGCATCGTCGTCATGGAGGCGGGCGGCGCCATTTGGTACGCCAACCCCGCTGCCACACGCATGGTGGGGGTGGACCGTCCGACGCCCGATCCAGAGCGCGAGGCCGACGATGCCGCGGGCGCCGGGCGTTGGTTGCGCCAAAGCCCGGCGTGACCGCCGCTGGCGGCCTGGGCCCGCGGGACCTTGCGCCGGCTGGCGGCACCTCACCCAAACGGTCGCCCCGTCCCCACGAGCGAATTGACCCTGCCCTTGCCCAGCGGCGCTCAGCGGCGCGTGCGGGTGCGCTTGCACCCGCTGGGCACGCCCCAGCGGCTGGAGGCGGCCGTGCTGTTCCTGGAAGACCTGCACGACATCGAGCAGCGCGTGCGCACCGAAAAGCTCGCCGCCATGGGCCGCATCTCCGCCGCCGTCGCGCACGAAATCCGCAACCCGCTGGCCGCCATCGCCCAGGCCAGCGCCCTGCTGCAAGAGGACGAGGCCACGCCGACCCAACGGCACCTCATCGGCCTGATCGAGCAGAACGTGCGGCGTCTGAACCGCACCGTGGACGACGTGCTGGAGACCGCCCGCATCCCCTGGCCCGACCACCAGCCGCTTCTGCCAGCGCTGCCCCTGGACAGGACCGTGGACGACGCCTTGGCGGACTGGCTGCGCCAACGGCCCCAGGGGACGCGGCTGCAGCGCGACGCCCGGGCGGGTAACACTACCATCGCCTTCGACCCGGAACACCTGCGGCGCGTGCTGGTCAACCTTCTGGACAACGCGGACCGGCACGCCAGCCCCGCCGCAGGCGCCATTCGGGTGGAAACCTCGACCGATGACGGACGGGCCCGCGTGACCGTCTGGAGCGACGGCGACGAAATTCCCGCCCCGGTGCGCGAACACCTGTTCGAGCCGTTTGCCTCCTCCTACAGCCGCTCCAGCGGGCTGGGGCTGTATCTGTCGCGGGAGCTCTGCCAGCGCTACCATGCGGAGCTGAGCCACGAACGCAGCCCGCGCGACGGCCGCCCCGGCAATGCTTTCGTGATCCGCCTGCCCGTCGCCGACGCCACCCCATGACTCCCCGCGAGGCCCCAACCCTGCTCATCGTCGAGGACGAGCCCGACCTGCGCCAGTTGTACGAACTGGCGCAGGTCAAGGTGGGGCTGGCCGTCGACGCAGCGGGCGATCTGGCGCAGGCACGCGCCCACCTGGCCCGGCGGCGCTACAGCGCCGTCGTGACCGACATGCGTCTGCCCGACGGCACGGGGCTGGATCTGCTGCGCGACCTGGCGCGCGACGGCCGGGGGGAGCGCGCCATCGTGATCACGGCGTACGGCTCGGCCGACAATGCGGTGGAAGCACTCAAGGCCGGCGCCTTCGACTACCTGACCAAACCGGTGGCACCCGCCCGGCTGCGGCAGGCCATCGCCACCGCCCTGGATGCCGCTCAACCGGGCGGGGGCACGGCGGGGCAAGCCAACCCGGCGCAGCGACTCGCGAGTGCGGCGGGTGGCAAGGCCATCCTGCCCTCCGGCGACGGACCGGCCGCCCTGCAGCGGCTGATCGGCTCCTCCCCCGCCATGCAGGCGGTGCGGCAGACCATCCAGCGCGTCGCGCGCACCATGGCGCCGGTGCTGGTGACGGGCGAATCCGGCACCGGCAAGGAGCTCATCGCCCGCGCCCTGCACGCCTGCAGCCACCGCGCCGGCGGCCCTTTCGTCGCCGTCAACTGCGGTGCGATCCCCGCCGATCTGCTGGAGAGCGAACTGTTCGGCCACCGCCGCGGCGCCTTTACCGGCGCTAGCGCCGACAAACCTGGCCTGTTCCAGGCCGCAGCGGGCGGCACCCTGTTTCTGGACGAGGTATCCGACCTGCCACTGCCCATGCAGGTCAAGCTGCTGCGCGCCCTACAGGAGCGCGCCGTGCGCCCGGTCGGTGCCACCTCGGAAGAAGCGGTGGATGTGCGCATCGTCAGCGCCACCCACAAAGATCTGGCCCGCCTGGTGCAGACGGGGCAATTTCGGCACGATCTGTACTACCGCCTGAATGTCATCCCCATCCACGCCCCCGCGCTGCGCGAGCACCGCGAGGACCTGCCGGCGCTGGTGACCGCCCTGCTGGCCCAGTTGGCCCTGCGCGACGGCCTGCCGCCCCCCCCACCCTCACCCCTGCGGCGCTGCAGCGCCTGCAGGCGCACCCCTTCCGCGGCAATGTGCGCGAGCTGGAAAATCTGCTGGAGCGCGCACTGGCGCTGCACCCCGGCCCCACGCTGGACGCCCCGGCGTTCGAGCTGGAGGCCGCCGCGGACCCCTTGGGCACGGCCCCAAGCCCGTACTCGACACCCCCGCAGCCACCCGGGACCGACCCGACTCCGGGTTCCGACAGCGAAGCGCCCCTGCCGCGCGCTCAACTGGAGGCCCTGCTGCACCGCAACCGCTGGAACCAATCGCGCACCGCGCGCGAGCTGGGCTGGACGCTGGCGAAGCTGCGCTACTGGATGCAGCGCATGGGGTTGGGGTAATCCAGCAACCATCCACGAACCCGCGCCAGGATGCCCATGACCTCCCCCCTCGAAGGCCGCCTCGTCGTCGCCATTTCCTCGCGTGCACTGTTCGACTTCGAGGCCGAAAACCGCGTCTTCGAAGAAGGTGATGACCGCGCCTACATGCAACTGCAACTGCAGCGGCTGGACCAGCCGGCCGCACCGGGCGTGGCGTTTTCGCTGGTGCGCAAGCTTCTGGGCTTCAACGACGCGCGGGCGCAGCGGGTGGAGGTGGTGATCCTGTCGCGCAACGACCCGGTATCGGGTATGCGGGTGTTTCGCTCCGCCACGCACTACGGGCTGCCCATCCAGCGCGGCGTGTTCACGCGCGGCGCGCCGCCGTGGCGCTATCTGCGCCCATTGCGGGCCAACCTGTTCCTGTCGGCCAACCTGGACGATGTGCGCGCGGCGCTGGATGCGGGCGTGCCGGCCGCGCAGGTGTATCCACACGCGCAACGCGCGTCGGAGGCACACCCGCACGAGGTGCGCATCGCGTTCGACGGCGACGCGGTGCTGTTTTCGGACGAGGCGGAGCGCGTGTTTCAGGCCCAGGGCTTGGACGCCTTTCAGGCGCACGAAAGCGCCAAGGCCGCGCAACCCCTGCCGGGCGGCCCTTTCAAGCCGCTGCTGCAGGCGCTGCACCGGTTGCAGCAGGAGGGCACCGACACCATGCGCATCCGCACGGCACTGGTCACGGCGCGCAGCGCCCCCGCGCACGAGCGCGCCATTCGCACGCTGATGGACTGGCACATCGAGGTGGACGAAGCGCTGTTTCTGGGCGGTCTGCCCAAAGGCGAGTTCCTACGCGAGTTCGAGCCGGATTTTTTCTTCGACGACCAGACACGCCATGTGCACAGCGCCGCCGAGCACGTGCCGGCCGGGCATGTGGCCGCAGGGGTGGCGGGCAGCGTCGCGGTGGGATAATGCCCGGATGATCACCTCGGTTCTGGCCATTGCCGCCGGCGCCAGCGTGGGGGCCCTCGTGCGCTGGTGGCTGGGGCTTGCGCTCAACGCCGTGCTGCCGCACTTGCCCTTGGGCACGCTGGCCGCCAACTGGGTCGGCGGCTATGCGATCGGGGTGGTGGCGGCGTTCTTTTTGCACCATCCGGACATCGCGCCGGCATGGCGGCTGTTCGCCGTCACGGGCCTGCTGGGCGGATTGACGACGTTTTCCAGCTTTTCCATCGAAATGACCTCGCTGCTGCAGGACGGCAAGCTGCTCTGGGGTCTGGCCGGCATCGCCCTGCACGTGGGGGGATCACTGATGCTGACGGCGCTGGGCATGGCCAGCTACGCCTGGTGGCGCGCCCTGTGATCAACCCCTCCCCGACATTGACCCGTTCTTCGCGATGACAACCCCTTCCCTTTCCCCGGATCCGCTGGCCCAGCGCTTCGTGCAATTTGCGCTGGAAGCCGGTGTGCTGCGCTTTGGCGAGTTCAAGACCAAAGCTGGGCGGCTGAGCCCCTATTTCTTCAATGCCGGCCTGTTCGACGATGGGGCCAAGCTCGGGCGGCTGGCGGAGTATTACGCCGAGCGCATTCTGGCCAGCGGCGTGGCGTTCGACATGATCTTTGGCCCCGCCTACAAGGGCATTCCGCTGGCTGCGGCGGTGGCGGTGGAGTTGGCGCGGCGCGGCCACAACAAGCCCTTTGCCTTCAACCGCAAAGAGGCCAAGGACCACGGCGAGGGCGGCACGCTGGTCGGCGCCCCGCTGCGCGGTCGGGTGCTCATCATCGACGACGTGATGAGCGCGGGCACCGCGGCGCGCGAGTCGATCGCGCTCATCCACGGTGCGGGGGCCACACCGCACGCCATGGCGATCGCGCTGGATCGGCAGGAGATGGCCACCGAAGTGGGCCCCGACGGCACCGTGCGCGACGTGCCCTACAGCGCCGTACAGTATGTGCAACGCGAGCTGGGCCTGGCGGTGTACGCCATTGCCAAGTTGGACGATTTGCTCCAATATCTGCTGCAGCAGGACGACTCTGCCGTGCGGGCCCACCGAGAACGGGTGCAGGCCTACCGCGCGCGATACGGCGTGGCGTGATCCGGTGCGCCGTCGGCGGGATCGGCCCCTTTCACCCGTTTACACAACGACAACGGGGTAGCACCCCGCCCGCCGATCATGCCCATGCCCTGTCCGTCCCGCCCGGTCCATGTCCGCGCATCCCGCCGTTGGTTGATCGCCGCGGCCGTGGCGTTGGGGTTGCCGTGCACGACATGGGCGCAAAGCACCGCGCCTCGGCCCGCCAACGGAACCATTTACACCTGTATCGATGCCCAAGGCCGGCTGCTGTCGTCGGACCGGCCGATTGCCGAATGCCGCGACCGCGTGCAACGCGAGTTGACCCCGACCGGCACAGTGCGGCGGGTCATCCCGCCCCCGCCCACGCCCGAGGAGCGCGAGCGCGAGCGCGAGGCCGCACGTCAGCGCAGCGAGGCCGAGGCCGCCGCACGCGCAGCGGAAGAACGCCGGCGCGAACAACTGCTGCTGACGCGCTACCCGGACGAGGCTGCGCATCAACGCGCCCGCGCCACCGCCTTGCAGCAGGTGCAGGCCGTCATCGACAGCGCCCGGCAGCACACCGCGCAGCTCGAGCGCGAAAAGCAACGGCTGGACGAGGAACTGGAGTTCTACCGCCGCGACCCGCACAGCGCACCGCCGGCGCTCAAGCAGCGCCTGGCCCAAAACGCCGAGCAGCGGCAACTGCAGGCGCAGTTCCTGGCCGATCAGGAGCGGGAGAAGACCCGCATCGAAGAACGCTACGACGCCGAACTGCGCACGCTGCGCCGGTTGTGGGCCGCGCCCGCAGCGGACGGATCAGCGCGGGGTGCCGCACCCGCCGTCACCCGCTGACCCCCGCCGGGGGCGGCGGGCAGCGCGAGCCGGGCGTCACCCCAGCGCGCGCTTGAGCAGTTCGTTGACCTGCTGCGGATTGGCCTTGCCCTGAGTGGCTTTCATCACCTGCCCGACCAGCGCGTTGAAGGCTTTGTCCTTGCCCGCGCGGTATTCGGCCACGTTCTTCTCGTTGGCAGCGATCACCTGGGCGATGATCGCCTCCAGCGCGCCGGTGTCGTTCATCTGCCGCAGGCCCTTGGCCGCGATGACCGCATCCACCCGGGCCATGGCCGACGGCCCGTCGAGCCCGTCGCCCGGTTCGGCCCACAGCGCATCGAACACCTGCTTGGCCGCATTGTTGGACACCGTGCCGTCGCTGACGCGTTGCAGCAGCGCCCCCAGCAGCACGGGCGCCACCGGGCAAGACTCGATGCCGATCTCCGCCGCATTGAGTCGGCGCGAGACCTCGCCCATGATCCAGTTGCTCGCGGCCTTGGGCGCGGCGCCGGCGCGCACCGTGGCCTCGAAGTAGGCCGCCATGGCCGGGCTCTGGGTCAAGGTGGTGGCATCGTAGTCGGGCAGACCGTGCTCGCGCACCAGGCGCTCGGCCATCGCCCGCGGCAGCTCGGGCATCTCGGACTGCACGCGCGCTACCCACTCGGCGGGGATCACCAGGGGCGGCAGGTCCGGGTCGGGGAAGTAGCGGTAGTCGGCCGCATCCTCCTTGGTGCGCATGGCGCGCGTCTCGCCCGTGTCGGGGTCGAACAGCACCGTGGCTTGCTCGATGGCGTGACCGTCCTCCAGTTGCTCGATCTGCCAGCGGACCTCGTAGTCGATGGCCTGCTGCATGAATTTGAAGCTGTTGAGGTTCTTGATCTCGCGCCGCGTGCCCAGCGGCTGGCCGGGCTTGCGCACGGACACATTGGCGTCGCAGCGGAACGACCCCTCCTGCATGTTGCCGTCGCAGATGCCGATCCAGGTGACGATCTTGTGCAATTCCTTGGCGTAGGCCACGGCCTCGGCGCTGGAGCGGATGTCGGGCTCGGTCACGATCTCCAGCAAGGGGGTGCCGGCGCGGTTGAGGTCGATGCCGCTCATGCCGTGGAAGTCCTCGTGCAGCGACTTGCCCGCGTCCTCCTCCAGATGGGCGCGCACCAGGCGCACGGTGCGCCGCTCGTCGCCCAGGTAAAACTCGATCGCCCCGCCCTGCACCACCGGGATTTCGTACTGGCTGATCTGGTAGCCCTTGGGCAGATCCGGGTAGAAGTAGTTTTTGCGCGCGAACACGCTGCGCGGCGCGACATGCGCCCCGACCGCCAGTCCGAAGCGGATCGCGCACTCGACGGCGGCGCGGTTCATCACCGGCAGCGTGCCCGGCAGCGCCAGATCGACGGCGCAGGCCTGGGTGTTGGGCGCGGCGCCAAAGGCCGTGGCGGCGCGGCTGAAGATTTTGCTGCGGGTGGCGAGCTGGGCATGGGTCTCGAAGCCGATGACGACCTCGTAGCCCTGAACGAGAAACGATGCGCTGGTCATGGATCAGGCCTGACGCGGGAGGGTGATGCTGGCCGGGGCACGGGTGTGCCAGTCGGTTGCGCGCTGGAACTGATGGGCCGCGTGCAGCAGGCGCGACTCGGCCAGGTGCGGACCGATGAGCTGCAGGCCCACCGGCAGACCGCCCGCGCCAAAGCCGGCAGGCACGCTCATGCCCGGCAACCCCGCCAGCGACGCCGGCAGGGTGTAGATGTCGGCCAGGTAGGCCGACAGCGGATCGTCCGCCTTGTCGCCGATGGCCCAGGCGACGGTGGGCGCCACCGGCCCGGCGATCAGGTCGCATTGCTCGAAAGCGCGCAGGAAGTCCTCCGCGATCAGACGCCGTATCTGCTGCGCCTTGAGGTAGTAGGCGTCGTAGTAGCCATGGGAGAGCACATAGGTGCCGATGAGGATGCGGCGCTGCACCTCGGCCCCGAACCCCTCGCTGCGCGAGCGACGGTACATGTCGAGCAAATCGGTGTACTCGGCCGCGCGGTGACCGTAGCGCACCCCGTCGTAGCGGCCGAGGTTGGAGCTGGCCTCGGCCGGGGCGATGATGTAG
This sequence comes from Tepidimonas sp., assembly GCF_046292505.1. GTDB lineage: Bacteria > Pseudomonadota > Gammaproteobacteria > Burkholderiales > Burkholderiaceae_C > Tepidimonas. The sequence goes on from NZ_JBKBQX010000003.1 coordinate 136,699, forward strand.
TAGGCCGGGATGGCCAGTTCGGTGCGCGGCAGGCTGACGTCCACCAGCGTGGCGCCCAGGCGCTCGAACTCCGCCAGCGCAGCGCGCACGGCGGTCTGCACATCGGCGCTGCAGCCGGCACCAAAAAACTCCGTCGGCAGACCGATGCGCAGCCCCTGCAGCGGGCGGCCCGCGCTGGCCCCGGGCAACGGCTCGTCCAGTCCACGGGTGTAGTCCTCGGCCGGGCGGTCCAGACTGGTGGAATCTCGATCCGGGTCGGGCCCGGCCATGGCCGACAGCAGCAGCGCACAGTCCAGCGCCGAGCGCGCGATCGGCCCGGCCTGATCCAGGCTGGAGGCATAGGCCACCATGCCGTAGCGCGAGCAGCGGCCGTACGTCGGCTTGATGCCGGTGACGCCACAAAATGCGGCCGGCTGGCGGATCGAGCCGCCCGTGTCCGTGCCCGTCGCGCCCGGCACCAGGCGCGCGGCCACCGCGGCGGCAGAACCACCGGACGACCCCCCGGGCACGCGCGCAGGATCCCAGGGGTTGCGCGCCGGACCGAAAGCGGAGTTGTCGTTGCCCGAGCCCATGGCGAACTCGTCGCAGTTGAGCTTGCCCAGCGTCACCGCGCCGGCCCCGGGGTGCCCGTCGGCGCCCCCGCCCAGCCGGGCCACCACGGTGGCATCGAACGGGCTGCGGTAGCCGGCCAACATGCGGCTGCCCGCCGTGGTCGGGAAGTCGCGCGTGACGAAGACGTCCTTGTGCGCAATCGGCACACCCAGCAGCGGGGTGTGCTCGCCGCGCGCGCGCCGCTCGTCGGCTTGGCGCGCCTGGGCGAGACTGGCCGCCTCGTCCACGGCCAGGAACGCACCCAGCCCCTCGTGCGCGCGCACGCGCTGCAGCAGTGCCTGGGTGGCTTCGACGCTCGAGACACGGCCCGCGGCCAGCGCGGCCGCCAGCTCGGCCACGCCCATCTGGTGCAGTTCCATGCTCATTCGATCACCCGGGGCACGAGGTACAGGCCGTCCTCGACGGCGGGGGCGCTCGCCTGGTTGGCTTCGCGGCGGTCGGGCTCGCTCACGACGTCGTCGCGCAACCGCAGCGCCACGTCGGTGAACACCTCCACCGGGTGCGCGAGCGGCACGACGCCCGTGGTGTCCACGGCTTTCATCTGCTCGACGATGTCGAAAAACGCATTGAGCTGGCCGAGCATGCGCTCGGCCGTCGGGCCGTCGAGCGCCAGCCGCGCCAAATGCGCGAGGCGGTCGACATCCTGTAGGGTCAGTGACATGGTGTAACGCGGCGCGTGGATAAAGCGGGTAAGAAGTGCCTTGCGGTATTATCCCGGGTTTCGCGATACGGCCTGCCCGCTTCCTGGCGCCCACCCCTTGCAGGCAGGCTGCACAGGACCTCACACACCATGTTCGAATCCCTGCGTCGGCATTTTTCGACCGACCTTGCCATCGACCTGGGCACGGCCAACACGCTCATCTATGTGCGCGGCAAGGGCATCGTGCTCGACGAACCTTCGGTGGTGGCGATCCGCCACGAGGGCGGCCCCACCGGCAAAAAGACCATCCAAGCCGTCGGCAAAGCCGCCAAGGCCATGCTCGGCAAGGTGCCAGGCAACATCGAGGCCATCCGCCCGATGAAGGACGGCGTGATCGCCGACTTCACCGTCACTGAGCAGATGCTCAAGCAGTTCATCAAGATGGTGCATCCGCGCTCGATGCTCAAACCGAGCCCGCGCATCATCATCTGCGTGCCGTGCGGCTCCACGCAGGTGGAGCGGCGCGCCATCCGCGAGTCGGCACTGGGCGCCGGCGCCTCGGAGGTCTACCTGATCGAGGAACCGATGGCCGCGGCGATCGGCGCCGGGTTGCCGGTGGCGGATGCGGCCGGCTCGATGGTGGTGGACATCGGCGGCGGCACCACCGAGGTCGGCGTCATCAGCCTGGGCGGTATGGTCTACAAGGGCAGCGTGCGCGTCGGCGGCGACAAGTTCGACGAGGCCATCATCAACTACATCCGCCGCAACTACGGCATGCTGATCGGTGAGCCCACCGCCGAGTCGATCAAGAAGACCATCGGCAGCGCCTTTCCCGGCTCCGAGGTCAAGGAGATGGAGGTCAAAGGCCGCAACCTCTCCGAGGGCGTGCCGCGCAGCTTCACGATCAGCTCCAACGAGGTGCTGGAGGCACTGACCGACCCCATCAACAACATCGTCAGCGCCGTCAAGACTGCGCTGGAACAGACCCCGCCGGAGCTGGGCGCCGACATCGCCGACCGCGGCATGATGCTGACCGGCGGCGGCGCGCTGCTGCGCGACCTGGACCGCCTGCTCAATGAGGAAACCGGCCTGCCGGTGTTCGTGGCCGAGGACCCGCTGACCTGCGTGGTGCGCGGCTGCGGCATGGCGCTGGAGCAGATGGACCGGTTGGGCCACAGCATCTTCACCAGCGAGTGACGGACCGCTCGCGGCCCCCGTCGCCGACCGCCGCTTAGCCATCCGCCATGCCGCTGGGCACCGTCGACCGCACGCCGCCCCCGTTTTTCAAGCAGGGCACGCCGGCCCTGACGAAGCTGCTCGTCCTGAGCGCCCTGGCGGTGCTGCTGATGGTGGTGGACGCCCGGCTGCGCTGGGCGGCTCCGTTGCGTGCAGGGGTGGCGACGGTGCTGTACCCGGTGCAGTGGCTGGCGCTGCAACCCGTGCGCGCCGTGCAGTGGGTGGGGCAGCACTTGGCGTCGCTGCAGGCCGCTCAGCGCGACGCCAGCGAGGCGCGCGCGCAGCTTGCGCAGCAGGCCGAGCGCGCCGGCTTGGTCGAACACCTGGCCCAGGAAAACCGCGAGCTGCGGCGGCTGCTCGGCCTGCGCGAGCGCGTCTCGCCATCGGCGCAGGGGGCCGAGATCCTGTATGCATTGCCGGACCCCTACGTGCCCGCGGTGGTGATCGACCGCGGCGCGCTGCAAGGTGTGCGCGAGGGAGCGCCGGTGATGGACGGCTTTGGCGTGCTGGGACAGGTCACGCGCGTCTATCCCGGCACCAGCGAAGTGACGCTGCTGGCCCACCGCCAGCTCGCCATCCCCGTGCTCAACACCCGCACCGGCGAGCGCTATCTGGCGTATGGCAACGGCAGCCGCGACGAGCCGGGGCTGAGCCTGCGCTTCGTGCCGGTGCAGACGGCCACCCGAGCAGGGGACGCGCTGGTGACCAGCGGCATCGATGGCCTGTACCCGCCGGGTCTGCCGGTGGCGACGGTCAGCACGGTCAGCGCCGAAGGACGCGAGGGCTTTGCCCAGGTACTGGCCCAGCCCGCCGCCCGCATGCGCGACGCGCTGCACGTGCTGGTGCTGCAGCCCGCGCAGGGAGAGGCGCCAGCGCCGACGACGGAGCGCCATCCATGATCCTGCCACGCGGTCAGGCGCTGCTGCTGCCAGCCAACCCGGCCTTCATCTGGGGGTCGCTCGCCGCGGCGTTTGTGCTGCTGGTGCTGCAGGGACAGCTCACGGCCGCGGCATGGCTGCCGGACTGGGTGGCGCTGGTGCTGGTGTTTTGGACCATCCACCAGCCGCTGCGCATCGGCGTGGGTGTGGCGTTCGTCGCCGGACTGTGCGTGGATGTGCACCAAGGGGTGTTGCTGGGCCAGCATGCGCTGGCCTACACCGCCATGGGCTATCTGGCGGTGACGCTGCACCGGCGGGTGCTGTGGTTCGATCTGCGCGGCCAGACGCTGCATGTGCTGCCGCTGTTTGGGGCGGCCTTTGGTGTGCAGGCGCTGGTGCGGCTGCTCGCCGGCCACGGCGCCCCCCCTGCGCTGGCCTGGCTCGCCCCGTTGCTGACGGCCGCGTTGTGGATACCCGCGACCTGGGTCCTGCTGGCCCCGCAGCGCCGCGCGCACGACCCGGACGAGACCCGTCCCCTCTGACCTCGCTCACCCTCACCCCCTGCGACCGGCGATGACCGAGTACCAAGACGCCGATATCCGCATCGCGCGCTTTCGCTGGCGCGCGTGGGTGGCGCTGGCGGCGGTGCTGGGGGCGTTCGGTCTGCTGGCGCTGCGCGCGTGGCATCTGCAGATCCGCGAGCACGAACGCTACGCCGCCCAGGCCGAGGGCAACCGCACGGCGGTGCTGCCCATCACCCCGCCACGCGGGCGCATCGTCGACCGCAACGGCATCGTGCTGGCGGAAAACCTGCCCGTTTATGCACTGGAAATCGTGCCCGCCCGCACCCCGGATCTGGACGGCACGATCGAGCGTCTGAGCGAATGGGTCTCGATCACACCGCGCGACGTGCAGCGCTTTCGCCGCCTGCTCGCAGAATCCAAACGCTTCGATTCGATCCCGCTCAAAACCCGCCTGAGCGAGGAGGAAATGGCCCGGATCGCCGCCCGCCTGTGGATGCTGCCGGGCGTGGAAATCCAGGCGCGGCAGTTGCGACGCTACCCCCTGGGCCCGACGGCGGCGCATGTGCTGGGCTACATCGGCCGCATCAGCCAGCGCGACCGCGAGGCGATGGACGACTGGCCCGAGGACAAGGTGGCCAACTACCGGGGCAGCACGCACATCGGCAAGCTGGGCGTGGAGCTGGCGCAGGAGGAGCGGCTGCACGGCCGCACCGGGTTCGAGCGGGTGGAGACCTCCGCGTCGGGACGCGCCGTGCGCCGCCTGGACGTGACCCCCCCCCAGGCAGGCGAAACCGTGCGGCTGTCCATCGACGTGCGCCTGCAGCATTTGATCGAGCGGCTGTACGGCGAGCGCCGCGGGGCCCTGGTGGCGCTGGACACCCAGACCGGTGAGGTGCTGGCCCTGGTCAGCATGCCCAGCTTCGACCCCAACCTGTTCGTCGATGGCATCGACGTCGACAACTGGCGCGCGCTCAACGAATCGCTGGATCGCCCGCTGCTCAACCGCGCGCTGCGCGGCACCTACCCGCCCGGCTCCACCTACAAGCCGTTCATGGCGCTGGCGGCGCTGGAGCTGGGCCTGCGCACGCCCCAGACCGCCATCCACGACCCCGGCTACTGGATGCTGGGCAACCACCGCTTCCGCAGCCATGGCGAGCATGCGCTGGGCATGGTGGACCTGCGCCGCAGCATCGTCCTGTCCAGCAACGTCTACTACTACACGCTGGCGCACGAGATGGGCGTGCAGGCCATCCACGACTTCATGGCGCCGCTGGGCTTTGGGCAGCTCACCGGCATCGACCTGCCCGGCGAGGTGCGCGGCATCCTGCCCAGCCCGGCGTGGAAGCGCGCCACCTATCGCACGGCCGAGCAGCAGCGCTGGCACCCGGGCGAAACGATCTCGCTCGGCATCGGCCAGGGCTACAACAGCTTCACGATGCTGCAACTGGCCACCGCCATGGCCGCGCTGGCCAGCGGGGGGACGCGGCAGACGCCGCACGTCGTGCTGGAGACGCTCGCCCCCGGCCCGGACGGGGGCGTGACCTCGTCGCGGGTGCAGCCGCCGGGCCGGCCGCTGGGCTACCGGCCTGCGCATGTGCAAACCGTGCTGGACGCCATGGCCGCCGTGACCACCGAAGGCACGTCGGCGCGGGTATTCGCCGGCGCGCCGTACCGCAGCGGCGGCAAGACGGGCACGGCGCAGGCCGTCACCATCGGTCAGCGCGAGAAGTACGACGCCCGCCGGCTCGCCGAATTTCAGCGCGACCACTCGCTGTACGTCGCCTTCGCGCCGGCCGAGTCCCCGCGGGTGGCGCTTGCCGCCATCGTGGAAAACGCCGGCTTTGGTGCAGCCCATGCCGCCCCGATCGCGCGCCGGGTCTTCGACTATCTGCTGCTGGGCCTGTACCCGAGCGAGGAGGACATCGCCGCCACGCAACGGGGCCAGAGTGCCGCGCCCATCGGCGTGCCGCGCCGCATCCAGGACGTGCCCTGGCCGCCCGCGGATCACGGCACGGCGCCGTAAGCGTCCCAGGTGGTTTTGGCAATCAGGGCAGCGACCACGGCGATGAACACCCCGCGCACGAAGCCCGTGCCGTGCTTGAGCGCCAGCCGCGTCCCCAGCAGGCTGCCGGCCACGTTGGCGGCGGCCATGGCCAGACCGTAATGCCACCAGACGTGCCCCTTCCAGGCGAACAGCGCCACCGCCGCCACGTTGGACGTGGTGTTGAGCAGCTTGGCCGAGGCGCTGGCGCTCAAAAAATCGTAGCCCAGCCAGCGCACGAACAAAAACACGAAGAAGCTTCCCGTGCCCGGGCCGAAGAAGCCGTCATAGAACCCGATGGTGCCGCCCACCGCACAGGCGGCCAGCGTTTCGGCCCGGCCGGCATAACGGGGCCGGTGATGGAGGCCCAAATCCTTTTTGGCCAGGGTATAGAGCAGCACGGCCCCCAAGATGAACGGCAAGGCCCGCCGCAGCAGCTCCGCCGAAACCTGCGTCACCACCCACGCACCCAGCCAGGCACAGACCAGGCAAACGGCCGCCGCGGGCAGCAGCGCCGACCAGCGCATCTGCACCCGCCGCGCATAGCGCCAAGTGGCCGTTGCCGTGCCCCAGACCGAAGCGCTTTTGTTGGTGCCCAGCAAGGTCGCCGGCGGCGCATGCGGGAACACCGCAAACAGCGCAGGCACCAGAATCAGCCCGCCGCCGCCCACGATGGAATCCACAAAGCCCGCCAGCAGCGAGGCGCTCGTCAAGATCAGCCATTCCATCCCCCCGATTGTCGCCGGCGGCCCTCGACGCCCCGTGTCGCGCGCACAAAAAAGGCCCGGGCGCCTGCGGCAACCCGGGCCCAACCCCCAAAGACGATGGGTGTTTGGCGATACGAAACCGATCAGCGGTTGTAGGCCGACTCGCCGTGGCTGGTGATATCCAGACCCTCGCGCTCTTCCTCTTCGGTCACGCGCAGGCCCAGGATCATGTCCACGATCTTGTAGGCGATCACGGCCACGACCGACGACCACACGATGGTGATGATCACGCCTTCGGCCTGCACCCAGAGCTGGTGCGCGATGCTGAAGTCCTCGGCCCCGGTGCCGCCCAGGCCCGGTGCGGCAAACACCCCGGTCAGCAGCGCGCCGACGATGCCGCCCACCCCGTGCACGCCGAACACGTCCAGCGAATCGTCCGCGCCCAGCATCTTCTTCAGGCCCGTCACGCCCCACAGGCACAGGAAGCCCGCCACCAGCCCGATCACGATCGCGCCCATCGGGCCCACCGAACCGCACGCCGGGGTGATGGCCACCAGGCCTGCCACCGCACCCGAGGCCGCGCCCAGCATCGACGCTTTGCCCTTGTGCAGCGCTTCGCCGATCGACCAGGCCAGCACCGCGGCGGCCGTGGCCAGCAGCGTGTTCAGGAAGGCCAGCGCCGCGCCGGCGGTGGACTCCAGGTTGGAGCCGGCGTTGAAGCCGAACCAGCCCACCCACAGCAGCGAGGCACCCACCATGGTCAGCGTCAGGCTGTGCGGCGGCATCGCCTCGCGGCCGTAGCCAATGCGCTTGCCCAGCATGTAGGCGCCCACCAGGCCCGCCATCGCGGCGTTGATGTGCACCACGGTGCCGCCGGCAAAGTCCAGCGCGCCCTTGCCGAGCAGGTAGCCGCCCGGGCCCCAGACCATGTGCGCGATCGGCAGGTAGCTGAAGGTGAACCAGATCGCGCTGAACAGCAGCACGGCGCCGAACTTGATGCGCTCCGCGAACGAGCCCACGATCAGCGCGCAGGTGATACCCGCAAACGTCGCCTGGAACGCGACGAAGATCAGCTCGGGGATCTTGACGTTCTCGGTAAAGGTGTCCGCCAGCGACGCGGTCGTCACCCCCATCAGGAACACCTTGTCGAGTGACCCGATGATGGCCCCCTCGCCGCCGAACGCGAGGCTGTAGCCGTAGATCGCCCACAGCACGCTGATCAGCGAAAACACCATCATCACCTGCATCAGCACCGACAGCATGTTCTTGCTGCGCACCAGGCCGCCGTAGAACAGCGCCAGGCCCGGAATGACCATCATGATGACCAGCAGCGTGGAGGTCATCATCCAGGCCACGTCGCCCTTGTCCACCGTCGGCGAGGCCGCTGCCGCGCCGGCCGCGGCGGGAGCCGCCTCCGCAGCCGCCGGTGCGGCCGCCGCGCCATCGGCCGGCGCGGCCTGGGCGGCCACCGGCGCATCTTTGGGCGCCTCGGCCGTCTGGGCCAGCGCAGCGCCGCCCCACATCAGTCCGAGGCCCAGACACAGGCTCATCAGCAGTTTTTTCATGGGAATCCCCTTGAGGCTTTGGGAACGTGAGGGTTCAGTGAAATCAGAGCGCGTCGGCGCCGGTCTCGCCGGTGCGGATGCGGATGACCTGCTCGATCGGGAAGACAAAAATCTTGCCGTCGCCGATCTTGCCGGTGCGGGCGGCCCCTTCGATGGCCTCCACCACCCGATCGACGAGGGTGTCGGCCACGGCCGCCTCGACCTTGACCTTGGGCAGGAAGTCGACCACGTACTCCGCGCCGCGGTACAGCTCCGTGTGGCCTTTCTGGCGGCCGAAGCCTTTGACCTCAGTGACGGTGATGCCCTGCACACCGATGGCCGAGAGCGCCTCGCGCACCTCGTCCAGCTTGAAGGGCTTGATGATGGCGGTGACCAGTTTCATGGCTGTCCTTTCCTTGGGGTTGCTCGCCTTGCTGCTTGGCTCCGCAATCCGTCAAGCACAAGCCGTGCCAACCACCGAGTGCCCACCTGCCCCCCATGGCGTGGCATCATGTCGGCGAACGGCAATCGAACGGACAGGGAGGACGACCGACCATGGGCTTGTGCGTGGTGCGCAGCCGCACCCTCGTGGGGCTTGCGGCGCAGCCGGTGCACGTCGAGGTGCATCTGGCCAACGGCCTGCCCAGCTTCACCCTCGTGGGGCTGGCCGACACCGAGGTGAAAGAGGCGCGCGAGCGCGTACGCTCCGCCATCCAGAACAGCGGGCTGGAGTGGCCCTCCTCCCGCCGCATCACGGTCAACCTGGCACCTGCCGACCTGCCCAAGGAGTCCGGTCGCCTCGATCTGCCCATCGCCCTGGGCATCCTGGCGGCCAGCGGCCAACTCGATCCGCAGGCCCTGGCCACCCACGAATTTGCGGGTGAGCTGTCCCTCAGCGGTGCCTTGCGCCCCGTCCGGGGGGCGCTGCCCATGGCATTGGCGCTGCGCACCGAGACGGCCCGCGGTGCCGCCGAGGCCTCGCTGGTCCTGCCCGCTGCGAGCGCGGAGGAGGCCGCGCTCGTCCCCGGCGTGACGGTCTATCGGGTGGCGCATTTGCTCGACGTGGTGCGGCGCTATCCGGCGGCCGGCTCCGCCGCGGCGGATGGCACCGGGTTGGGGTGGCAGCGGGCCGCGCCATGCACCACATCGGTGCACGACGACACCGCCGACCCGGATCTCGCGGACATCAAAGGGCAGGCGGCAGCCCGCCGCGCCCTGGAGATTGCCGCCGCAGGCGGCCACAGCCTGTTGCTGTCTGGTCCACCGGGCACCGGCAAGTCCATGCTGGCGCATCGGCTGGCGGGTCTGCTGCCCCCGCTGAGCGACGAGGAGGCGCTGGAGACCGCCGCGATTGCCTCGCTGGTGGGGCGGTTTCGGCCCGAGGCCTGGCGCCGGCGCCCGATGGCCGCCCCGCACCACAGCGCCAGCGCGGCGGCGCTGGTCGGCGGCGGCTCGCCACCGAGGCCCGGCGAGATTTCGCTCGCCCACCACGGGGTGCTGTTTCTGGACGAACTGCCGGAGTTTGCGCGGGGCGCGCTCGAGGCCCTGCGCGAGCCGCTGGAAACCGGTACGGTGCGCCTGTCGCGCGCCGCGCGGCAGGTTGAATATCCGGCACGCTTTCAGCTCGTGGCCGCCATGAACCCCTGCCCCTGCGGCTACCTGGGATCGACCACGCGCGCCTGCCGCTGCACGCCGGATCAAATTCAGCGCTACCGCAACCGGCTCAGTGGCCCGCTGCTCGACCGCATCGATTTGCAGGTCGAGGTTCCGGCGCTGCCACCCGACGTTTTGCTGTCCGCGCCCGCGGGCGAGCCCTCGGCCGCCGTGCGCGAGCGGGTGCGGGCCGCCCGCGACCGGGCCCAGGCGCGCCAGGGCCATCCCAACCACGCCTTGCAGGGCGATGCGCTGTTGCGCCATGCCGCAGCCGACGAGGCCGCACGCCGACTGCTGCAACAGGCGGCCGCCCGGCTGGGCTGGTCCGGCCGCGCCACGCACCGCGCGCTGCGTGTGGCGCGCACCATTGCAGACTTGGCGGGCTGTCCGCAGGTGGAGCCGGCACATGTGGCCGAAGCGCTGCAGTACCGTCCCGCCGCAGCGGGAATGCCGCCATAATCGCTCGCACCGCCTTGACCACGACGCAGCCCCCATGTTTGCCGCCGCCTCGGCCGACCCTGCCCCCCACCCGACCGCCGCCGACGGCAAGCCCCTGCCCCCGCTGCGCTGGCCCACGCCGCCTTACATCGGCTACGGCGGCACCGACGCGGCGGACCAGCCCCAGGCCTGCGAGGTGGAAGGCGTCAACGGCCAGACCCGGACCTGCCTGTTGGTCGCGCTGGAGCCCGAGCGCCGTGTCGCGCACATCCAGGTGCCGCCGTCGCGCACGGTCATGCCGCTGCGCTTCGACATGTTCCGACGCCTCACGCTGACCGAGCCGCTGGCGCCCGTGGAGCTGACCGATACCCAGCCGCCGGACAGCACCTTCGAGGCTCTGGTGCGCTACCGGCCCCGCCTGCCCTACCGCCTCACGCTCGCGGACGGCTCCACGCGCGAGGGGGTCACCATCGGGCAGGTGGAATCGGAGGCCGGGGTCTTTCTGTTCGAGCCCATCGACGACGATGATCGCGTGCGGCGGACCTTCCTGCCGCGCGAGGCCTACCGCGAACTGCACGTCGGCGAGGCCATCGGCCGCGTGCTGGTGGAGCAGCAGGCCCTCACCCCGGAGCAGGTGGAAATCGCCGCCCGCGAACAGGAGGCCATGCGCCAGCGCAAACTGGGCGACTATCTGGTGATCAAGGAGGTCGTCAAGCCCGAGCAGCTGCTCATGGCGCTGGAGGAGCAGCACCGCATGCCGCTGGTGCGCATCGGCGAGGCGCTGACGGCGCTCGGCTTCATCAGCCCAGACCAACTGCAGGAGGCGTTGGAGAAGCAGAAAAAGGAGCGCAGCGTCCCCCTGGGCGAACTGCTGGTGCGAAGCGGCCAGCTCACGCGCGAGCAGTTGCGCGTGGCGCTGGCGCGCAAGATGGGCTACCCGGTCGTCGATCTGAAGCAGTTTCCCATCGATGCCGACGTGCTGCGTCGGGTGCCCCTGGCCACCGCGCGCAAGTTGCGCATCGTGCCGCTGCTGTGGCGCGCCGGCACACTCATCATCGCGGCCGAAGACCCCTCGCGCCGCGCCACCATCGACGAGCTGGAGTTTTTGCTGCAGTGCAAAGTGGTGCCGGTCCTCTCCAGCAGCACGCTCGACAACCGCACCATCAGCGAGGCCTACGCGCGCTTCGGTCTGGACGCCGGTGCGCCCCCAGTGGCCGACGCCCCCAGCGCGGGCGAAACGTCCTCCGAACAACTGCTCGAGTCGTTGGAGCTGGGCGCCGAGGACGATGCCGATGCCCAAGCCCCGGTCGAGCAGTCCGACAACTCGCTGGTGCGCCTGATCAACACCATCATCATCGAGGCCCACCAGCAGGGGGCGTCGGACATCCACATCGAGACCCACCCCAACCGGCGCAAGGTGCGCATCCGCCTGCGCAAAGACGGGCGCCTGCGCCCCTACATGGAGCTGCCCCCCACCTACCGAGCGGCGCTGGTCGCGCGCCTCAAGATCATGTGCGACCTCGACATCTCCGAGCGCCGCAAGCCGCAAGACGGCAAGATCGACTTCGCCAAATTCTCGCCGCAGCACCGGCTGGAGCTGCGCGTGGCCACCATCCCCACCTATGGCGGGGCCGAGGACGTGGTGCTGCGCATCCTGTCGTCGGCCAAACCGGTGGCCGTGGATGAACTGGGGCTGACCCGCGAGAACCACGCGCAGCTGCTGCAGGCCGTGCAACGGCCGCACGGCATGGTGCTGTGCGTCGGGCCGACGGGCTCGGGCAAGACGACCACGCTGCACTCGCTGCTGCAGCACATCAACACCCCGGACCGCAAGATCTGGACGGCGGAGGACCCGATCGAGATCGCCAACCCCGACCTGCGCCAGATCCAGATCAACCCGCGCATCGATTGGACGTTTGGCAAGGCGCTGCGGGCCCTGCTGCGGGCGGATCCAGACGTCATCATGGTCGGCGAAATCCGCGACGAGGAAACGGCGCAGATGGCCATCGAGGCGTCGCTCACCGGCCACCTGGTGCTGTCCACCCTGCACACCAACAGCGCGGCAGAAACCGTGGTGCGGCTGCTGGACATGGGCATGGATCCGTTCAACTTTGCCGACTCGCTGGTGGCGGTGCTGGCGCAGCGGCTGGTGCGCCGCCTGTGTCCCCAGTGCATGCGGCGGGAGCCCGCCACCGACGCGGAGCTGGAGGAGCTACTCCAGGACTACCGGCACGCCTTCCCCGAGGATCTGCGTCCCCCGGCCGAGGCGGTGCGGGCGGAATGGCGCACCCACCTCGGGGAGGGCGAGACACCCCAACTCGGCCGCCCGGTGGGCTGCCCCGCGTGCGACCACAGCGGCTACAAGGGACGCACCGGTATCCACGAACTGCTGACCATCGACGCCGCCTTACGCCGTCTGATCCAGACCAAGGCCCCATCCGAGGCGCTGCAACACACGGCCGTGGCGCAGGGGCACTTTCGCACCTTGCGCCAGGACGGGATCCTGAAGGTGCTGCAGGGCCTCACGACCATCGACGAAATCCGCGCCAGCACGGCGCACTGAACGGGGGACCAAACGGGGGGATCAAAGGGTGCCCCCGGGCAGCACCCAGACCGGGGCTCGCGGGTCAGCGCGCCGCCATGGCCGGGGCATCCGGCGGCGTCCAGCCGCCGCCCAGGGCTTTGAACACCTCCACCGTCGCCGCCAGCTGCGCCCGGCGATTGGACAGCACCTGCAGTTGGGCAGCGTGGGCGTTACGCTGCGCGTCCAGCAGCTCCAAATGCCCCACATAGCCGGCATCGAAGCGCCGGCGCGCCAAGTCCAGCGCCTGATCGGTCGCTCGGGCGGCGGCCAGCACCTCGGGCTCCGACTCGCGCGCCGCGCGCAGATTGGCCAGCGCCTGGGCGACGTCCTTGAACGCCGCCTGTACGGCTCCCTGGTAAGCGGCCAGCGCCTCGCGCTGGCGGGCCTCGGCCTGCTCCACCCGCGCGCGCCGCAGTCCGGCGTCGAAAATCGGCCAGTCCAGCGCCACCCCCAGCGTCCAGATGCGCGATGCGCCACGCAGCAGGTCGGACAGCGCCGCGCTCTCGCCCCCCGCCAGTCCAGTCAAGGCAATCGAGGGGAACAGCGCGGCCCTGGCGACGCCGATCTGGGCCTGCGCCGCCACGAGCTGTTGTTCGGCCTGGCGCACGTCCGGGCGCCGCTCCAACAAGGCTGAGGGCAGCCCGGCCGGTGGCACGGGCGGCCGCGGCAGGTCGCGCACAGGGGCCGCATCCAGCACCAGGCCAGGTTCGCCCACCAGCAGCGCCAGTTGGGCCTGGACCTCGGCGCGCTGGCGCTGCAGCTCACTCAATTGAACGGCCGCCTCGGCGCGTGCGCCCTCGGCCTGCGCAATCTCGAGCCGGCTGCCCAGCCCATGCTCCAGGCGCAACCGCAGCAGCCGCAGCGACTCCTCGCGGGTGCGCAGGGTCTCACGCGTCAGGGCGATCTGTTCGTCCAGCGTACGCAGGGCAAACTCGCCCTGCGCCACCAGCCCTGCGACGGTCTGCCGCACCACCTCTTGCGCGTAGCGGCTGGCCAGCACCTCGGCCCGGGCGGCCTCCGACGCGCGGCGCAGCCGCCCCCAAACATCCAGCTCGAATCCGGTGGACAACGCCAGCCGCTGCCGATCGACGGTGCTGCCGCCCCCCGCTTGTCCGGTGGTGGCGCTGGTGCGGCTGCGCGTGGCGCTGCCTTGCGCCTCCACCGCGGGCCAGCGGGCGGCGTCGGCCTGCATCCCCAGGGCCTCGGCCTGCTCCACCCGGGCCACCGCCTGAAGGATGTCGGCGTTGTGGGCCAGCGCGCGCTCGACCAGGTGCGTCAGCCGCTGGTCGCCAAACTGCGTCCACCAATCGGGCGCCACCGTCGCCGCTGCCGGGGTCTGGGCTGGGACCGCATCGTCCAGCGCCTGCGGATACTGCGCCGGCAGCGCGACCTGCGGACGCTGGTAGTCGGGGCCGACGGCGCAGCCGGCCAAGGCCCCCACGGCCAGCCAGGCGGCCAACCCAGCACCCGGCCGGACAGCCCCCGGTGCCTTGCGCACCATGACTGCACCATCCGCCGGTCGGCGCAAGGCGCCATCGCGCGAGCAAAACGTCGTCATACCGGCAACTCCTCGGTCTCGGCCGGGGTGTGGGTGTGCTGCGGCCGCGGCTTGCGCGCCAGCAACGCAAAGAACAGCGGCACGAAGATCGGGGCCACGAAGGTGGCCACCAGCATGCCCCCAAACACCCCGGTCCCCATCGACTGCCGAGCGGCCGCGCCGGCCCCCGTGGCCAGCACCAGCGGCACCACGCCCAGCACGAAGGCCAGCGATGTCATGACGATGGGCCGGAACCGCAGCCGCGCCGCCTCCAGCGCGGCATCGGCGGCCTTCTTGCCGTGCTCCAT